>DASREL010000055.1:0-2673 GCA_035652075.1 Vicinamibacterales bacterium | reverse complement strand
CTGACGCGACTCGCCCGCGTAGTCGATGTTGAAGCCTTGCGGCAGCATCGTCCGCGCTTCGTTCTCGAGAAACGACAGCGCTTTGTCGAGCGGGACCGGCGGCGGGATGACGCCCTGAATCCTGACCGCATTCAGCTGCTGGAATTTTTTCAGCTCGCGCGGTTCGGTGGACGTTCGCAGCGTGGCAAATGTCGAGAGCGGCACCAGCTTGTTCTGCGAGCCGGTGACGTAGATCTGCGACAGTTGATCCGGCGTCAGGCGCTCGACGCGTTCCACCTGCGGGATGACCTTGTAGCTGCGCCCCTCGATGCTGAACCGGTTGACGTAGTTCGCGCCGAGGAGCGCCGACAGGTCCTGGCCCGCCCGCTGCAGATCGACTCCCTGCGATCGCAGCTTGTCACGATCGAACACGATCTCCGTCTGCGGTTGATCGAACTTCAAATCCGAGTCGGCGAAGATGAACAATCCGCTCGCAAACGCCTTCTTCACCAACTGGTTGGCGATGTCGTTCAACTGCTGCGGCTCGGCAGCCGACGCGATCACCAGATCGACCGGGAAGTTGCCGCCGCCTGGGAGCGGCGGCGGCGCCTGCGGAATCACCCTGATGCCGGCGATCTTCGACAGCGGCCCCATCGACTCCATCAGCAGCTGCTGCGTCGTCTTGGTCCGCTGGCTCCACGGCTTCACCGTCATGCCGCCCAAGCCGCCGTTCGGGAAGGTGATCTGAAAGATGCTGCCGCTCTCCGGGAACGAGCGATACACGTCGTGGATTTGCGACGTGAACAATCGTGTTTGTTCGAGCGTGGAATTCGCGGACGCCTGCACGAATCCGAAGAAGAAACCTTGATCTTCGTACGGGGCCAGCTCCTGCTGTGAGAACAGGTAGAACGGCACGATCAGCAGCACGGCGGCGACCCACACCGCGAGCACGACCGGGCGGTATTTCAGCGTGGACGCCAACGCGCGCGTGTAGCCGCCGCGCACGCCGTCGAACCGGCGATTGACGAAGCCGGCGAAACCACGATCCGTGTCGCCTGCGCGCAATAGCTTCGCGCCCATCATCGGTGAGAGCGTCAGCGCGACGATGCCGGACACGGTGACCGCCCCGGCAAGCGTGAGGGCAAACTCACGGAACAGCGATCCGGTGAGACCTCCCTGGATCGCGACCGGCGTATAGACGGCCGCCAGCGTGATCGTCATCGCGATGATCGGGCCGACGAGCTCGCGGGCCGCGTCGATCGCCGCCTGCACCGGCCGCTTGCCTTCGTGCAGGTGCCGTTCGACGTTCTCCACCATCACGATCGCATCGTCGACGACGAGTCCGACCGACAGGACGATCGCGAGCAGCGTCAGCAGGTTGACCGTGAATCCGGCCACCAGCATCAGGAACACGGCGCCGACGAGCGACACCGGAATCGCGACGATCGGAATCAGCACCGATCGGAACGATCCCAGGGACAGGAAGATGACGACGATGACGATCAGCAGCGTTTCGATCAACGTCCGAAGGACTTCGTTGATCGCGTCCTTGATGTATTCGGTCGAGTCGTACGGAATGCCGACCTTCATGCCCGCGGGCAACTGCGCCTGGATCTGCGGCATCGCATCGCGCACCTGCTTGACGACATCCAACGTGTTCGCCGTCGGCAGCACCCACACGCCCATGAAGGTCGCCGCTTCGCCGTTGAAGCGGACGTCCTGCTCGTAGTTCTCGGCGCCGAGTTGCACGTCCGCGATCTCGCCGAGGCGTACGACGACGCCGTCCTGCTGCTTCACCACGAGCTGACGAAACTCCTCGGGCGTGCGTAGGTCGGTGTTCGCCACGAGGTTGACGGACACCATCGAGCCCTTCGTCTGCCCCACGGCCGACAGGTAGTTGTTCTTCGCGAGCGCGTCGCGGACCGCCGACGGCGCGATGCCGAGCGCCGCCATGCGCTCGGGCTTCAACCAGATCCGCATCGCGAACGTCCGCGCGCCGAGGATGTCGGCGCGCTGGACGCCGTTGATCGCGCTCAGCTTCGGCTGCACGACCCGCGTCAGGTAGTCGGTGATCTGGTTCGGATCGAGATCCTTCGACGAGAACCCAAGGTAGATCGACGCGAACTGATTGTCGGCCGTCTGCAGATCGATGATCGGCGCCTCGGCTTCGGGCGGCAGATCGTTTCGCACCTGCGCCACCTTCGCCTGAATCTGCGTGAGCGCGGCGTTCGTGTCGTAGTTGAGCTTCAGGTGGACGGTGATGGTGCTGACCGCCTGCGCGCTCGACGATTCCATGTAGTCGATGCCGTCGGCGCTCGCAATCACACGCTCGAGCGGGGTCGTGATGAAGCCGCGCACGAGGTCCGCGTTCGCGCCGACGTACGCCGTCGTCACCGTCACGACCGCGATGTCGCTGCGCGGGTACTGGCGGACGCTCAGCGATCGAATCGACTGGAGCCCCGCGATCAGGATGACGACGTTGACGACGATCGCGAGGACCGGCCGTTTGACGAAAATGTCGGTGAGTCTCATTAGCTGTTCTCCGGCTTCGGCTTCGGGCTGTTCGCGGGCCGGATCGTGTTGTTGATCTGCACGGCGGCGCCGTTGCGCAGCTTGAACACGCCTGACGTGACGACTTCGTCGCCCGGCTTCAGCCCAGACGTCACCGAAATCTGATCGCCGCGCGCGGCGCCG
>DASREL010000054.1:0-8400 GCA_035652075.1 Vicinamibacterales bacterium | reverse complement strand
CATCTTCTATCGCTACACCTTCTTCTCGATGCACCCGTCGGACCTGGCGCCGCCGTACTGGATCAACATGGGTGCGGTCGCGATTTCGACGCTTGCCGGATCGCTGCTCGTCCTGGCGGCGCCGGCGTCGCCGGTCGTGCGCGAGATCCTGCCGTTCATCAAGGGCCTGACGCTGATGTTCTGGGCAACGGCGACGTGGTGGATCCCGATGCTCGTGATTCTCGGCGTGTGGCGTCACGTCTACAGCCGCTTTCCGCTCCGCTACGACCCGCTGTATTGGGGCGCGGTCTTCCCGCTCGGCATGTACACCGTTTCGACGTTCCGACTCGCGCAAGCGATCGATGCGCCGTATCTCTTCGCGGTGCCGCGCGTGTTCGTGTGGATCGCGATCGTGGCGTGGTCGCTCGCGATCGTCGGTATGGCCCACGCGTTGGTGGCAAGGCGGGCAGCGGGGTAGCGTCGGCCGCGGGCGAAATTCCACGACAGGGCGCTCGACGTCAGGAAGTACCTCGTCGAGGCGCCGATGATCGTATTCCAGGCAGGCGGAGATAGGACATCCACGACT
This sequence comes from Vicinamibacterales bacterium, assembly GCA_035652075.1. Lineage (GTDB taxonomy): Bacteria > Acidobacteriota > Vicinamibacteria > Vicinamibacterales > CAVVIG01 > Gp6-AA45. The sequence continues at coordinate 7,835 of DASREL010000054.1, read as the reverse complement.
CGCGACCTGACGTGTCTTGACGCGTCCGGTCGCGATCGCAGCGGCGCGCCGCAACGGTCGCGGGTTGTCTTCGAATGTCGCGTGCGTTTTCGAGATCTCAGTAGCGCGAAGGCTTTAGCCGAGCGTCACACCGAATTCGAGCCCAGCTCCACCTTCGAGAGGCGGTCGTATGACGGCCGTCATAGGTGACGATTCGAGTCCGCTTTACAGTCAACCACGATGAGCCCGACGGACGTTGACGCTCGAGAGGGAGACTGTCCATGAGAGCACTCGTGCTGCTTGTTTCCGTGGCTGCGGTCATCGCGGGATGTTCGTCGAAGCCGCCACAAGAGACCGCGTCGCTCACGCCGCCGTTTCTCGACACGCCCGTCGCGCCGCGGCCTGCCACGAGCGGGGCGACGATCGCGCGCGGCAAACAGGTCTACGACGCGAATTGCGTGCAATGCCACGGCGCCAGCGGACGAGGCGACGGGTACGGCGCGCCGTTTCTCGTCCCGCCCCCACGCGATTTCAGCGGCGGCCAGTTCAAGTTCCGCACGACGGCCTCAGGGCTCCTGCCGACCGACGACGACCTCTTTCGAACGATCTCGCGCGGGGCAAACGGAACCGGCATGCCGCCGTGGAAGTACCTGCTGTCCGATGAAGACCGCTGGGCGCTGGTCGATTACGTGAAAACCTTCGATCCGCGGTTTGCCGAAGAACGCAATCGGCACCTGACGCCGATGCCGCTGCCGGGCGCATCGCCGAAATCCGCGAGCGCATCGCGCGGCAAAGACGTGTTCGCGAAGATGCAGTGCGCGAAATGTCATGGAGACGACGGCCGTGGCGTCGGCCCCTCGTCGCCGACCATGGTTGACGCGAAGAACCGTCACGTGAACGCGCGCGACTTCACGCAGCCGGGTGCGTTCCGCACCGGCTGGACCGAGAAGGAGATCCTCCGAACCCTGGAAACCGGCATGAATGGGGTCCCCATGCCGTCGTATTCCGGCACGATGTCGAATCAGGAAGAGCACGACCTCATCGCATACGTGATGTCGCTCGCCAAGGCCGGCTCTGGCAATCAGAAACGCCAGGCGGCGAAAGGCATGGAGGGTCTCGGGAAACCTGATCGCGTCATCGCGTTGCGCGAACACGCGTGGAAGTACGAGCCCTCGGAAATCCACGTCAAGCGCGGTGAGGTCGTCCGCATCGACTTCTCGACGACCGACAACGGCCTCGGCGCGGGCCACGGCTTCGCGCTTGATGGTCTCGATCAATCCGTGTTCATCAACGGCGCCCAGGTCGGCGCGCCGCTGTCCGTGACATTTAAGGTCGATGCGCCGGGGCGGTACAACTTCTACTGCGCGACGCAATGCAGCACGACCGAGCTTCACCCGCACATGCACGGCGTGTTGGTGGTCGAGTAGGAGCATTGATATGAAACGTCATCCGTTCATTCTCGTCCTCGTCACCGTCGCCGCGACCGTTGCGGTGGTGCAGACATTCGGCTGCGGCGCCGCTCGTTCAGCGCGATCGATCGCTGCTGAGAAGGTGTATGTCCCGCCGGGCGAACTCGACAAGTACGTCGCGTTCCTGTCAGGCGGCCAGAGCGGATCGGTGTTCGTCGTCGGCATTCCATCCGGACGGCTGATTCGGGAGATTCCGATCTTCGAGCCCCGCGCGGCGTACGGGTATGCGGTCCACGAAACGGATCCGCGGCGAAAGCTCCTCGAGGACACCGGGGGCCTGTGGGGCGATACGCACCACCCCATGCTGTCCGAGAAGAACGGCGTGTTCGACGGTCGTTACCTGTGGATCAACGATCTGGCGAACGCGCGGCTCGCGCGCGTGCGGCTCGACTATTTCGAGGCCGATCGCATCATCAAGATTCCGAATCTGCAGGGTGCGCACGGCATCGCCGTCGTTTCGCCGGATACCAAGTACATCGTGGTCAACGGCGAGTTCGAGCAGCCGACCGACGGACTCGTCACGAATCCCGCGCCGTACACGTCGGTCGTCGCCTACGTCGATCCCGAATCGATGGAGGTCAAGTTCGAGGTGCGCGTCAACGGCAACATCGACATTGCCGACACGTCGAAGGATGGGCGGTACTCGTTCTCGACCGTGTACAACCTCGAACAGGGGAAGGACATGGGATCGATGATCCAGTACGACCGCGACGCCGTCGCCGCGATCGACATCCCGATGGCGGAGACGCTCGCGGCCGCCGGCAAGGGGACGGTCCGCAACGGAGTGCCGATCCTCGACCCCGCCGAGCACGCCGGTCTGCTGACGCTGATTCCGGTCCCGAAGAACCCGCACGGCGTCAACGTGACGCCCGACGGGAAGTACGCGATTGCCGCCGGCAAACTCTCGCCGACCGTCACGATCATCGATGCCCATACGTTGAAGATCGTCGCCGAGCCGGAAGTCGGCCTCGGACCGCTGCACACGACGTTCGACGATCGCGGCAACGCGTTTACGTCGCTCTTCCTCGACAGCCAGGTCGTCAAGTGGAACATCGCGAAAGCCGTCGGCGGTGCGTCCGACTACATCGTCGACCGCATCAACGTGCATTACAACATCGGACACCTGCAGGCCGTGGGCGGCGACACGGTGCATCCCATGGGCGACTACCTGCTCGCCTTGAACAAACTCTCGAAGGATCAGTACGTGCCCGTCGGTCCGGACATGCCGGAGAACCAGGAGCTCATCGACATCTCCGGCGAGAAGATGAAGATGCTCGCGTCGTTCCCGACGCCGCCCGAGCCACATGACGCGACGTTCATCGCCGCCTCGGTGCTGAAACCGATCGTCAAGCAGGTCTACACGCCGACCGACGATGCGGTGCAGGCCGGTCGCGAGAGCGTGGTACGGACGGGGCCGCATTCGGTGGCAGTGAACATGACTCTGATTCGGAGCGCATACACCCCGGACAGCTTCGAGGTGAGGGAAGGCGACACCGTCACGCTGAAGGTCACGAACGTCGAAACCATTCGCGACATGATTCACGGCTTTGCGCTGCCCGACCACAATCTGAACATCGCGCTGCCACCCGGCTACACGAAGACCATCACGTTCGACGCCGGCAAGCCGGGTGTGTACTGGTACTACTGCACGAACTTCTGCAGCGCGCTGCATCTCGAAATGCGCGGTCGCATGGTCGTTCAGCCGAAGGATGCGACCGTCACGCTGACCGATTGGCACGCCGCCGAGAATGTGAAGGGGCAGGTGGTCGCGGGCGTCCCGTCGACGGGAGACAAGCAGTGAAGACGCGGGCGCTGTATCTGACCGCCGCCGCTTTGACGGCGGCGGCGCTCGCCGTGCCGCTGTGGGGCTTTGCGATGTCGGCGCCGCAATACCCCGACGAAACGCTGCACCTCCAGATTGCCAGGACCGGCATCGGCGGCGACGTGCATGAGGTCGAGACGCTGCAGCAGTACATCGGCGTTCGGTTTCCGACGGATCTCCCGGAGCTGAAGTGGGCCACGCGTGGCATCGCGACGCTCGTCGCCCTGCTCCTGCTCGCGGCGTTCACGCCGTCGACGCCGTTCGGCCGCGCCTATCGCGTGCTCTGCGCGGCGGCCGTGTTCCTGCTGCTTTTCGCGTCCGCCGTCGCGATGCAGCAACGGCTCTATCGAGTCGGGCACGAACGCGATCGCAACGCGCCGATTCGTGCGGTCCACGACTTTACGCCGCCGCTCGTCGGACCGGTCAAAGTCGGCAACTTCACGGTCTGGTCGTTTCCGCACCTCGGGGCGGTGATGCTGCTGACCGCGTTCGGTCTCTCCGTCCTCGGCCTCAGAGGGACGCGCGATTTCATCCAGCGCAGCGACGGACGGTTGTCGGATCTCGTCCGAAAGGGCGCAGCGTGATGACTCGTGTCGCGCCGGTGCTCGCCCTGCTCTTGACCGTCGTCGCCGCGCCCGGTTATGCGCGGACCTGGACGGTGGGCGCCGGCGCCGACTTTCCGTTCATCAGCCCGGCCATCGCCGCCGCCGCCGATGGCGACATCATCGAAGTGCATGCAGGCGTCTACCGTGAGGATCTCCGGCTCGACAAGCGGCTGACGCTCGTCGGTATCGGCCGCCCGCTGCTGATGGGCACGGGCATCGGGACGGTCGTCACCGTGACGGCCGCGCAGTGCGAGATCAGCGGGTTCGTCATCGAGGGCAGCGGCACCGGTCAGTCGAACGACATGGACGCCGGCATTCAGATCTCGTCCGACGCCAACCGCGTCGACGACAACGTCCTGCGACGCGTCTTCTACGGCATCGTCGTCGTGAACGCGAGGCACAACGAGATCACCGGTAACGAGATCCACGGGCTTCGGGAATTGCCGTTCGGTCAGCGGGGCGACGGCATCTACCTGTACCGGGCGCCGGAGAACTTCGTCGCCAGGAACCATGTCAGCGGCGAGCGCGACGCGATCTACTTTCAATATGCGCCCCGCGGCCGCGCGGTCGAGAACGTCGCCGTCGACTCGCGGTACGCGCTGCACGACATGTTTTCCGACGACACGATCATCGCCCGGAACACATTTGCCGATTCGGCGGTGGGTGCCAACATCATGAACTCCCGGCGCATTCGCTTCGAAGGGAACCGCATCCTGCGGAACCATGGCGTGCCGGGCATCGGCCTGACGCTCAAGGACTGCGACGACTCGACGATCCGCAGCAACGCGATTGTCGAGAACGCGCGCGGCCTGCTGCTCGATGGTTCCTCGCAGAACCGGTTCGTCGAGAACACGTTTCGGAACAACGACACCGCGGCGACGCTGTTCTCGAGCGCCGAACAGAACGCGTTTGGCGGCAACACCTTCGCCGACAACTGGAGCGACGTCGTGTTGAGCGGCCGAGATGGCGGCACGCACTGGTCGATCGGCGGCCGCGGCAATTTCTGGCGCCGGTACACCGGTTTCGACTTCGACGGCGACGGGATTGGTGATGCGCCGCATCCCGTCGTCGGCGCGTTCGAGCGGATCGAAGGTGCGAACGCCGGCGTGCGCCTGTTCCTCCTGAGCCCCGCGGCCGCCGGCCTCGAGCTTGCGGCGCGTCTGAGCGGAACAGTTGCGAGCGACGGCCTGGACGATCGGCCGCTGGTCAAGGAACCCGGCGGAGCCGGACGGACGAAGATTCGGCCGACCGCCTTGCTGCTGCTCGTCGGCGTCGCCGTCGTGGGTGCGACGACGTATTACCGCGGCGAACGGAGAAGACGATGGTCACGTTGACCGGTGTGACGAAGTCCTTCGGCGGCCGAACCGTCCTTGCAGGACTCGATTTGCGGATCGCTGCCGGCGAGAGCGTTGCGCTCCTCGGCGCAAACGGCTCGGGCAAAACGACCACCCTTCGATGCGTCGTCGGATTGGCACGGCCGGACGCCGGATCGATCGCCGTCGGCGGCATCGACATGGCCCGCGACCCGGTTGGCGCGCGCCGGCGCCTCAGTTACCTGCCGCAGAAATCGGAGTTCCCAGGGACGCTGACCGTGCGCGAAACGCTCGCCCTCGTCGCGACGTTACGGCACGTGACGCCGAGCGCTGTCGATCGCGAGATCGAGATGTGCGGTCTATCGAAACTCGCCGAGAGCGCCGTCGGTCACTTGTCTGGCGGTGAACGGCAGCGCCTGGCGATGGCGGTCGCGTTCCTGCCGCAGGTGGACGTGTACCTGTTCGACGAACCGTCCGCGAATCTCGATCCGGTCGCGTCGCGCATCCTGTTTCAACGTGCGCGTCGCCTCCAGACCGAGGGCCGCACCCTGCTGTTCACGACGCATGTGCCGGCCGACGTTCGAAATCTTGCAACGCGCATCGTGTTGCTGCGCGACGGCCGCATCGAGTCCGATGCGGCGGGGGCATTCGAGTTGCGGCGGTACGAGCGGATGCTCGAACACGATCTGTGGGGAGACGATCATGAAGACACTCGCACTGACGATCGCATTGCTGTCGATGGCCGGCTGCGCGGCGCCAGCGCGGTCGCCCGAACCGGTGCCGGTCGATAAGGTCGAGTGCGCGCGCTGCCGGATGCTCGTGTCGAGCGAGGTCGGCGCAGGGCAGATTGTTTCGTCTCGCCAGGAGACGCGGTTCTACGACGATCTGGGCTGCCTGACTGCCGATTGGGCACATCAGACGAAGTCCGATTCGGCCTTCGGCGCCACGGCGACGGCGTTCGTTCGGCTGACCAGCGGCTGGACCGATGCGCGCGGAGTGTGGTTCGCGCATCCGGCAGCGGCGCGGACGGCGATGGGTTCGGGCCTGGTCGCGTACGCGACGGTGGACGAAGCGAGAGCCGCCGATCGCGACGGGCAGGCGCTCGCCTGGAACGAGGTGCTCCGATGAGCGGGTTGATGACCATCGCGAAGCTCGAGCTCGTTGCCGCCGTTCGCCTGAAGTGGGTCCGGCTCCTGACGGCGGCGTTCGCGCTGCTTGCCGCCGCGGCGGCGTACTCGGCCGGCGCGGCCGGTGAACTGGTCGGCGCCGATACCTTTCCACGCACGACGATGGCGCTGATGCCGGCGGCGTTGATCCTGATTCCGCTCGCCGCGATGATTCTGGGCGTCTCCGGTCAGTCTGCCGAAGCCGGCAGCGAGCCGTTTCTCTTCGGCCAGCCGGTCAGTCGGTCGTCGGTGCTGATCGGACGGTGGCTGGGCGAGCTGGCCGCCCTTGCGGGGACGATCGTCCTCGGATTTGCGAGCGGTGCGGTCGTCATCGCGATGAACGCGGGTGCCGGAGGCGCGACCCGATTCGCCGCGTTCGTGGCATCGGCGGTCCTGCTCGCGGCAATCTTTCTCTCGATTGCGGCGACGATCGCGGCAGCGACCGAAAAACGGATCGTGGCGCTCGGCATCGCGACATTCGTCTGGTTCTTCTTCGTCCTCCTCTACGATGGTGTGGCGCTCTCCGTGGCCGGTTGGCTCACCGGGATGGCCGGCGGCCGGATCCTGTTTGGGTCCGTGTTCACCAACCCAGCCGACCTTGTCCGCGTCGTGATGCTGTTCGCGTCCGGAACGGCAAGCGTCCTCGGCGCCGCCGGCGAAGCGTGGCTGCGATTCCTCGGAGGCGAAGGGCGCGCGATCGTCGCCGCAACAGTCGCGATAGCAGCGTGGATCGCCATCCCGCTCGGCGTTGCCACGCTCGCTCTTGCTCGCCGCGACTTGTAGCGCAGTTATTATTTCGGGAGGCCTCATGATCGAGCCACGCGAGAACACACCCATCGGCGAGATTGTTGCGACCGATTTTCGTGCGGCCGAGGTCTTCGAAGGGTTCGGGATCGATTTCTGTTGCGGCGGGCGACGTTCGCTTCTCGACGCCTGCCAACGGGTGTCGGCCGACCTTGCGACGGTAATCGAGGCGCTCGAGGCGCTGCCACCCGCCGATCAGGCTGCCGATGACGTCAGCCGATGGCCGCTCGATCGCTTGATTGACTACATCGTCCAGACACACCACGCGTATATCCGCGCTGCGGCCCCAGTCATCGCACAGCATCTCGCGAAAATGCGTGAGGCACACGGCGAGCGCCACCCGGAGCTCGCCCGCGTGGCGAACGTGTTCGACGAGATCGCGATCGAGCTCTCATCTCATCTACGGAAGGAAGAGCAGATCCTCTTTTCATATATCCAGGAACTTTGTGCTCACGATCAACAGAAGCCTTGCGGGCGACTCATGAGTCCGTTCGGCACCGTCGAGAATCCGATTCGCATGATGGAGCGCGAGCATCGTGAAGCGGCCGACGGCTTGCGCATCATCCGGGAACTAACGCAGGACTATGCCCAACCCGCCGACGGATGCTCAACGTATGCGGTCACTCTGGGCGAGTTGAGCCACTTCGAACGCGATCTGCACCGGCACGTTCATTTGG
>DASREL010000053.1:0-42962 GCA_035652075.1 Vicinamibacterales bacterium | reverse complement strand
GCGATTGCGTCGTGAGGCTCGTCGAGTCGTTCGAGTCGTGGGTGAACCCGAACTCGGGTCTGAGCGCGATGCGATCGGACGCGTTCCACAACACGCCGACCTGGGCCGGATATCCCATCACGAGACCGATCTTCGGTTCCTGTTGTGCGCGGCCAACTCGAGCGAACGACAACACCATCACCACCACCATCACCAGACGAACGGCGCGCATTCGAGCCCTCCTGGCGTGATAGTGTACGCCTCGCCGGAGGACCGATGTCACTGTCACGACGACGTTTCCTGCAATGGACCGCGGCCATGTCCGCGTGGGCCATCGCCGCGCCTGCGCGAGCGAAGACGGCGTTTCGATCCGATCTGCTGCCGTCGGAAAAAGAAGTCTGGGATCAGCAGCTCTGGATGGCGAAGCTCGGTCCGAAATACACCGGCAACAACGCGCACACCGAGTTCGTCGAGTTTCTCGCGACGGAGTGCAAGAAGATCGGTCTCGACGTCAGCCATGAGCGCTACACGTTCCCGCGATGGGACGCGAAGCGGTGGAGTCTCAGCGTCAACGGCGCGATGGTGCCGACGACGTCGTACTTTCCGTATTCGGGGCAGACGCCGGCGAGCGGCATCACCGGTGAGATCGTGTTCGCCGGCACGAATCCGAAGTTCGATCTCAGCAACCTGCAGGGCAAAATCTCGCTCGTCGAATGCCCGACGAACGTGCGCAACTGGGCGGATGAATATCAAGCCTGGGGAATTTATCCTTCGTCTGAAAAATTCCCCGAGTCGATCAAGCCCGCTCGCGGGTCGGTCAACGACCTGACCCAGTTCGCGAAGGCGGGCGCCGTCGGCGTCATCCTCGCGTGGACCGACATCTCCGACGCGAACGCGGCGGATCAGTACTCACCGTTCTCGCGTCCGCCGCAAGGCGTGCCTGGTTTGTATGTCGGCCGCGCAACCGGCGCGAAGCTGAAGTCGATGGCCGGTGCGCCGGCGACGATCGTACTCGAAGCGGACACGATTGCAGATACGCCAACCGACACGGTGATCGCGACGCTCCCTGGGTCCACGGACGAGGTGATCATCGTCAACACGCACACGGACGGTCCGAACGCGACCGAAGAAAACGGCGCGCTCGGGATTCTCGCGCTGATGAAGTACTTCGCGAAGATTCCGAAAAGCGAGCGCCGCCGAACGATCGTCTGCCCGATGACCACCGGTCACTTCGCGAGCCCGTGGGTGCCATCGATTCGCGGCTTCATCCAGAAGTCGCCGGACATCATCAAGCGATCGGTCGCCGCGATCACCGTCGAACACCTCGGCTGCCTCGAGTGGATGGACGATGCGCAGATGAATTACAAGGCGACCGGGAAAGAAGAGTGGAGCGTGGCGACCACGCCGTCGAAGCCGATGGCCGACGCCATGCTGGACGCGCTGCAAGGGACCGCCAATCGCCGAACGGGGCTCGTCAACCCGGTGAAGGGCGGATTCCTCGGCGAGGGCAGTTCGCTGTCGCGCGCCGGTGTCCCGACGATCGGCTACATCCCGCAGCCGAACTACCTCCTCGCGGCGCCCGCGGACATGTGCATCTCGAAGATGAGCTCGAAGTTGATGCACGCGCAGATCGAAGTGTTCGCGAAGACCATCCACAACGTCGATGCGATGGGCGCCGCCGAATTGAGGAAGGCAAACTCGTGATCCTGATCGCGATCTTGTTCAGTGTGCAGTTGCAGGGGCAGTCGCTCGGCGACGCCGTTCTCTACAACGATGCCAAAGCCGTCCAGACGCTGATCGCGAAAGGCGCGAACGTCAACGAGATGGACGAGACCGGGATGACGCCGTTGATGATCGCCGCGTCGGAGGGACGAACGGCGATCGCGAAAACATTGATCGATGCCGGCGCTGACGTGAAGCAGGCGAGCGGTGAGGGGACGACCGCGTTGATGCGCGCCGCCTCCGCGAATCGCGTCGACGTGATGGCGCTGCTCGTGTCGAAAGGCGCGGACGTCAATGCGAAGAACAACGGCGGCATGACGGCGCTGATGGTCGCCGCCTTCGGCGGCTATCCCGATGCGGTGCGTGCGTTGCTGACGAACAAAGCGGATCCCAACGCGAAGGACAACCAGGGCCGAACCGCCTTGATGGCCGGCGCCACGAGCGGCAACGCCGCGGTCGTGGACACGTTGTTGAAGGCCGGCGCTGACGCGACGGCCACCGACGCCGGTCACGGATCGCCGATGACGTATGCGGCGGCCGAAGGCTACGCGGCCGTGATGCAGGTGCTGCAGCGTGCGGGCTTGAAGCCGAACGCGGGCGACCTCGCGCTCGCGGCGGCGGGATGTCATACCGATGCCGTCACGCTTGCGCTGGCGTCAGGCGTCGGCGTCAACGGCGCCGACGGTCAGATCGTGCCGCTGCTCACCGCCGCCGGCGCAAATTGCGTCGACGTCGTCCGTCTGCTCCTCGATCGCGGCGCGGATGTGAACGCGAAGGACGGTGACGGCTGGACGGCGTTGATGAAAGCCGCGCAGGCCGGTCATCCCGACATGGTACGTTTGCTGATGCAACACGGCGCGGACATGTCGATCGCCGACAAGGACGGCCGGACGGCGTGGATGTTCGCCGCGATGAGCGGCAGCACGGAGATTGCCGACATCTTCAAACAGGCGCGGGCCGCGCAAGGTGCGAACCGCAAGCTCGACGTGTCGAGCCCGACGCTGACCGACGGTCAGCCGATGCCGAAGCAATACACCGCCGACGGTCGCAACGATTCGCCGCCGCTCGCGTGGACGAACGTGCCGGAAGGGACGAAGTCGTTCGCGGTCGTGCTCGAAGATCCGGACGCCGGCAATCCGCCGCCGTTCGTGCACTGGGTGATCTACAACATCCCGCCGGAAGCGAAGGGGCTGCCCGAAGCGGTGCCGTTCGAGCCCGACGCGAAGATGCCGAACGACATCGCCGGCGCGACGCAAGGCATCTCCGGATTCCGTCGCCCGATCTATCGCGGTCCCGCGCCGCCGCCGGGCAAGCCGCATCACTATCGCTTCGTCGTCTACGCGCTCGATCTCGTGCCTGAATTGAAACCTGGCCTGACGCGCGCGGATTTGATCGAGGCGATTCAGGGTCACATCACCGCGCAAGGCGAACTCGTCACCACCTACGAACGCAAATGACGACATTCATCTCGAGACGAGAACTATTGAAAGCCGCGGCCATGGCGCCTGTCGGGCGGGTCCTGTGGACCCGCCTGGACGCCGGGTCCCAAGGACCCGGCCTACAACCGGGGACGCTGACGTCGCGCGAAATGGAGATCCTGAACGCCATCGCCGGACGGCTGATCCCGAACGACGAACTTGGACCGGGAGCCGTTGATGCCGGCGTGACGCACTACATCGACGCCGCGCTCGGCGGCGCGCTGTCGTCGTCTCGTCCGGCATACGCCGCGGGACTCGCCGCGGTCGACAAGTACGCGCAGTCGTCGCGTGGCAAGGCGTTCACCGATCTGTCGCCGACGGATCAGGACTCGGTGCTGATCGACGTCGAATCGGGCACCGCGACCGGATTCACCGGCAGCCCGGCGCAATTCTTCGCGATGGTCCTCGGTCACACGCATCAGGGGATGTTTGGTGATCCGTTCTACGGCGGCAACAAAGATTTTGCCGGCTGGGATCTGATTCGCTATCCCGGCGTGCGGACGATGGTCACGGCGACGGATCAGAAGAACCTGGAAGCGCAGCAACTGAAGCCGAATCACAAGTCGGCGTACGACTACGATTCGTTCACCAAGGCGGATCCGCATCATGGTGAATAGGCTTAAAGAGACCGACGTCGTCGTCGTCGGACTCGGCGCCGCCGGCGGCGTCGCCGTGTTGCCGCTCGCGCAAGCCGGACTCGACGTCGTCGGCCTCGAAGCGGGCACGTGGCTGACGCGCAAAGATTTTTCGCCGGACGAACTTCGCAATAACTACCGCGGCTGGCCGCAGTCGGTCCAGAAAGCCAATCGCGAAGTGCCGACGTCGCGCGCGACCGCCTCGTCGCCGATGTCGCCGCGGCTGGCGATCCATCCGATGCAGAACGGCGTCGGCGGCACGACGCTGCATTACTGGGCGCAAAGCTGGCGGCTGAATCCGTGGGACTTCAAGGTCGTCACCGAGACGAAGCGCCGCTACGGCGCCTCGCGGATCCCGAAGGGGACGACGGTCGAGGACTGGCCGTTCGGGTACGACGAGCTCGAGTCGTATTACGACAAGATCGAATACGAGGTCGGCGTGTCGGGGCAGGCCGGCAACCTCGATGGCAAGATCGATCCGCGCGGCAACGTCTTCGAAGCGCCGCGCAAGCGTCCGTATCCGATGCCGCCGCTGCGGTGGACGTCGTATCTCGAGAAGATGTCGGCGTCCGCAAAATCAGTCGGCTGGCATCCGTTTGCCGGACCGGCGGCGATCAACTCGCGCTCGTATCAGAACCGATCCGGCTGCATGTACCACGGCTTCTGCAACCGCGGCGGCTGTCACGTCGACGCGAAGAACTCGACGATGGTGACGACGATTCCGCGGGCGCAGGCGACGGGACGGTTGAAGGTCGTCACGCGCGCGCACGTCACGCGCATCGAGGTCGATGCGAACGGCCTCGCGACCGGTGTCACGTATCTGACCGACGGGACGGAGTACTTTCAACCGGCGAAGGTCGTCCTCCTCGCGAGCTACACGTACGAGAACGTGCGCTTGCTGCTGCTCTCGAAATCAAAAGCGTTCACGAACGGACTGTCGAACACGCGCGGACAGGTCGGCCGTCACTATTTCAGTCATCACCAGGCGGCGCCTGTCACGGCGCTGTTTCCGTTCGACCTGGACAGCTGGTATGGACTGCCAGCGCAGGGCGTCGCGGTCGACGACTTTGCGGACGACAACTTCGATCATTCGAACGTCGATTTCATCGGCGGCGGCAACCTGTGGGTCTATTCCGATCGGCGTCCGATTGGCGCCGCGGGAATGAACACGTTCGGCATGGCGCCGGGCTGGGGATCGTCGTGGAAGAAATTCATTCGCGAGAACGCCGACCGCACGAACACCGCATACATTCAGAAGACGACGCTGCCGTACGAGGACAACTACCTCGATCTCGATCCGAACGTGAAAGATCCGCTCGGCGATCCGGTGATCCGCATTACGGCGGAGTACAAAGAGAACGAGCGCAAGATCGCCGCCTTCACGCAGGACAAGATGGAGCAGTGGTATCGCGAGGCGGGCGCGGTCGCGGTCCAGCGCGGACCGCTTGGCGGCGCCATGCCGCCGGCGACGCACGCCTACGGCGGCACGCGCATGGGCGATAACAAAGAGACGAACGTCGTCGATCGCTGGAGCTTCTCGCACGAGGTCCCGAACCTGGGGATCCTCGGCGCGTCGACGATGGGGACGAGCGGCGCGCACAATCCAACGCTGACGGTGCAAGCGTTAGCCTGGCGCGCCGCCGAGCATCTCGCGAAAAACTGGAAGCAGAGAACGTGAAGATGTAGCGCAGGCCTTCAGGCCTGCCTCTGGTGAAGCAGCCCTAAAGGACTGCGCTACACCTGTCCAGCCTCCAGCCTCTAGCGTCTAGCCAAAGATGCAGCCGACCTTCTTCTTTTTCTTGCCGCCCTTCTTCTTCTTGCCGGCTGCCTTCTTTTTTGTGCCTGCCTTCTTTTTCTTCGCCATTCGGCCTCCTCGCTAGTGGACCTGCACGCGGTCGCCTGACAGCGTGAACCGGTCCCGGGTGAGTGGTTGCTTGCTTCGCCGCGCCCCCAGGGTGGCGCGCAAGCGGGCGGCGGCTTCGCCCGATGGCGCGTACTCGCCGATGGGAATGGCGAGCGAGAGATAGCGTGATCCGTCGTTGAGCATCAGACCCTTCGCGACGAGCGCATCGGCGCGCGACGCGGATCCGTTCAACTGACTGCGATCGAGGATCGCATCGCCGGCGAGATACAACTCGCGGTCGGCATCACGAAGCGTGGTGACCGTTGACGCGGCCTTCGGTCGCGTGTCGACGATGACGAGGCGATCGCCGAAGTCGATCGACACGAGCTCCGAATGCTTCCACGTCGTCTTCCACGCGTGCACGCGCCGGACGAGCGGGTCCGCGTACTCGGCGACCGTCTGCGGTGATTTGTAGTCGTACGCGAAGTAGTACGCGAGGTTCCGCCGCGCCGGTTCCGGCAGGTCGTAGATGAACTCGTAGAACGGCAGCGGGCGAACTTTCGTGAAGCCGAGAAGATTGGAGTCGTTGAAGTTGGGGCTGAAGCGATCGAGCCGAATCGCGGTGACGCCGACCGGCTCCGGCAGGTGACAGACCTGCAGCATCAGCTCCGCCATCTTTGCGTAATCGGCTGGCGCCTCGCCGGGGAACCCGAGCAGCAGGTTCCACAGCGGATCGACGCCGATCTCCTTGCACCATTTCAGGACCTGCACGTTCTGCAGTCCCGACACGCCTTTTTTCATTTGCTTCAGCACGGCGTCGCTGAAGCTCTCGATCCCCGGCTGAATGATCGTGACGCCCGCGTCGCGCAGCAGCCGCACCTGTTCTTTTTTCAGGTTCGACTTCGTTTCGTAGAACAGCGACACGTTCAGCTTCCGCTCCACCAGCATCGGCAGCAACGTTTTGAAATATTTCAGGTCGAGGATGTTGTCGACGACCTGGATGTCGCTGCCCGGATACGACGTCGCCAGGTGCGTCAACTCGTCGAGCGCCCGTTCCGCCGACTTCGCGCGATACGCCATCGTCGCGCCATTGAGTCCGCAGAAGGTGCAGTGCATCCGCTCGCCCCACCAGCAGCCGCGCGACGTTTCGACATACACGCTCGGCTGCCACGACTTCGCGAAGCGGCTCGATGCGAACTGATCGAAGTAGGTGGTGTAATCGGGGAAGGGCAGCGCGTCCATGTCCTTGACGACAGCGGTCGGCGGAGTTGTCGAGCGCCGCGTGATTACACCTGGCACGTCATCAATCGGATGCCCACCGACGATTCGTTCGACGACGTCTCCGATCACGGCGTCGGCTTCGCCCGACACGATCGCGTCGACGAACGCGAACTGACGGACCGTCTCGAGGCCCATCGTCGCTTCGCAGTTCGCGCCGCCCATGACGACGAACGTGTCCGGCCATCGCTCTTTGATCCGCTTTGCGAGCGCCAGCGATCCGAGATGCTGCTGGAAGACGCTCGTCAAGCCGACGATCCGCGGACGCTGTTCGAGGACGCGGTCGGCGCACCAGTCGACGAAGGCGGCGGCGTTGCGCGCCGCTTTCCGCAGTGCGGCAATGTCGCGCGTGCCGGGCGGGCGCGTGGCGTTTCGTCCCAACCATGACGGCGGCGCCAGCAGGATCTCGCGGACGTAGCGATCGTCATGCGCGCGCGGCCAGTCGAAGAGCGCGTGCGAGAAGATCCACTCGCCGGCGAAGCCGCGTGCCATCGAGCGGTTTTCGTTGAGGATCTTCGAGTAGAGCGGCTGGCCGATGCGCTCGGCGTACGGCAGCGTGAAGTAGACGATGTCGCACGACAGCCCCCGCGCGCGTATTTGCGGCTGCAGCAGGCTGAGGCCGAGTGACGGCGACAGCAGCGGCCCGAACGGCATCGAGACGAGCAGCACGTCCATCACAAATGCTTGCGCGCGAGCGCGCGGACGATGCTCGTGGCCTGGACGCCGCGATGCGAAAGGGTCGACTGGAATTCTGTCGCCGCATGCGGGCGGTCGTCGAGGGCTTCGTATCCGAGGCCGCGCAAGTACGGAATCCATGGACCGGCAGCGGGCTCGAACGCTTTCGCCGTCCCGAGGACGTCGACCGCTGCGCGCGCATCGTGATTCGCCAGTGCGACCGCGGCCGCCAACGCCGGCGCGAGCGCGCGCGTCACGTCGGGCGCCGGCGACTCCGCCGACTGATAGCGCGCCGACAGCGCGGCGGCTTCGACCGGTTGATGCGCAAACGCCGCGGCGAGCGCCGCGGTCCACAGGGTGTCGGGGCTCTTGCCGATTTCGAGCGCCTCCTTGCGCTCGCGATCGGCGCGGACGCGGTCGTCGAGCAGCGCGTCGGTCAGGGATTCTTCGGCGAGCAGCAGTCCAGCAAACTCGGGGAGCGCCGCCGCTCGTGCGGCGCCAATCGCATCGGCGTAGAGCCGATGGCCGCTGTCGACGTCGCCTGATGTCATCGCCGCTCGCGCTGCTTCGGCGATGACGAGGTAGCCATCCGCGCGTCCGGACGCGGCCTGCAATTGCTCGCGCATCGCGGCGGGGTCGCCGTTGATGAACGCGATGCTGTACGCCAGCGCGCGATCGAAGGACGAGTCGAGGCCGTGCGCGCGCGCATCGGCAAGGACCGCGCTTGCTTCCGCGAGGCGATCCTCGGCGAGCAGCAGCCGCGCCGCTTCCTGATACGGGATCACGACATTGGGTGCGAGCTTCTCGGCCGCATCCGCCTCGTGCAGCGCCTCGTCCAGCTGATTCAATCGGAAATACGTCGCCGACAAATTGTTGTGCGGCACCCAGTCCTGCGGATACGTGCTGATCCACAAGCGGTACGTCGTCACGACTTCGTCGAGACGGCCGGTCGCGAGGTAGTGATATGTCGATCGCACGAAGAGACGCTCGGGTTCGCTCAGCGCGTCGCTGCGCGCGAACGCGCGCTTGATGTACTCCTGGGCGCGATCGTGATCCTGCAGGTTCGCGTAGATCGTCGCGAGCCGTGCCGCCGCGAGCGCGAAGTTCTGGTCGAGCTCGAGCGCGCGCTCGAAAAACGGAATCGCCTGCACGTCGCCGGTGCGCACGCGCGTCTCGATGCCGGTGCTGTAGGCCTTCAACGCGTCGAGCGACGGCGTCGTCGCGCTCTGAATCGGGACGTTGAATCGCTGGATCGAGCCGAGCGATTCGCCGAGCGTTTCGCGCAACCGCGCCGCCGCCGATCCGACGCTCGCGAGGACGTCGGTTTTCGACGCCGCCTGCACCTGCTCGCGCGCGATGACGTCGGCGATGCCGCACGCCTGCGCCTCGAGCTTCACCACGTACGCCGTCGAGAGCGGGGCGATCGATCCGAGCAGCACCGCTTTCGCGCCCGCACGCTGACACAGATCGTGCCCGACCGCCGCCGTGATCGGTTCGTTCGGCGATCGCTCCATCATCTGCAGCGTCGTGCGGACGAGCGACGCCGGCAGCACGTTCAGATACGGAGACTGCTGCAGCTGGATTTCGAGCGCGTCCTTCAACGCGCCGTCGAACACCGGCTCGCCGGTCGTGTTGGCGAAGTCGGCCAGCAGCAGCGCCTGCCGCTGCACGACCGCCGGCGTCCGCCGCTGATACCACGTGTAGCCGCCGTACGCGAGGCCGGCGATGACGAGGAACACGAGCGCGAACGGTCCGACGTCCTTGAACGACATCGCGCCGAACGCGTGATCGAGTCCGGACGATGCGGTTGCGGGCGACGCGGGCACGTAGGTCGGCGTGTGTTGGAAGACGCTGGAACTGACGTTCAGCCCGGACGAACTTTTCGCCGCTGCCGCGTACTCGCGGCCGGCGATCGATCCGCTCTGGATCGCGCGCAACTGCGACGCGATCTCGGCGCCGTTTCGAGGCCGTTTGTCGCGATCTTTGTCGAACATGCACGCGAGCAGCCGCCGAAGATCTCTCGGGATCGCCGACGCGTCGGCGGTGCCGAGATCCGCGGGATGCGCGTGCAGGATCGCGTCGACGATCGCCGTCGTCGATCGTCCCTGGAAGGCGTGGCGGCCGGTGATCATTTCGTACATGACCACGCCGAACGAGAAGATGTCGGTGCGGCCGTCGAGCGGATCGCCCATTGCCTGCTCGGGCGACATGTAGAGGACCGTGCCGACCGCCGTGCCCGGATTGGTCAGCGTCGCGGCAACGTCGGTCGATTCGTGGATGACAGCGAGACCGAAGTCGAGCAGCTTCGCGTCCCCGCGCGAGGTGACGAAGATGTTGGCCGGCTTGATGTCGCGATGGATGATGCCGGCGTGGTGCGCGGCGTCGAGCGCTTCGGCGATCTGGATGCTGAGGTTGATGACCGTGCCGATCGCCAGCGGTCCGTTCGCGAGCACTTCGTGCAGCGTCAGGCCGCGCAGCAACTCCATCACGAGATACGGGCGGTTGTCGGCTTCGGCGGCCTGGCCGACGTCGTAGATCGTGCAGATGTTCGGATGCGTCAGCGACGAGGCGGCGCGCGCCTCGCGTTCGAAGCGCCGCAAGTGTTCTTCCGACGTCGCGAGCGCCGGTGACAGCAGCTTGAGGGCGACGTCGCGGTGCAGTTTGAGATCGTGCGCCTGATACACCTCGCCCATGCTGCCGGCGCCGAGGGCCGCGACGATCTCGAAGCGATCGGCGATGCGAACACCTGGTGTGAGCGGCACGCCCTACGACACCCGTCGCATCGTCCAGAAATCCCACGACAGGGCGGACGAACTGAGGAATTGATAGGGCAGGTACCCGTATCCGTCGTCGCCCCAGCCACGACCCCACGAGTTCCGGAACATGAGGACGCGTGCGGCGTCGTCGTACCCGACGGCGAGCACGGCGTGACCGCCGAGCAGCTTGTCGCGGCGGGTTGGAACGGGGATCCGGCCGGTGCGTTTGACGCCGCGGGACATGAAGCTTTTGTGCACGGCGACGGCGAACACGAACGGGTACGCGTCGGCGAGGCAGGCGCGCAGATGCGACAGCGCACGGCGGATGCGGTAATAGGCGATCGCTTTGTGACGCGTGGCCGAGCGATAGCAGGAGGGCGGCGGCCGCCGCCGAAACCGGCGCACCTCGTAGGGCCACATCGTTTCGGGGCAGGCGCCGTAGCGCGCGATCGTCCGGTAGCCGTCACGCAACGACACCGGGACATCGTCGGCGACGACGTTCGACACGAGACGCTCGTTGAAGTAGATGAACAACCGTGAGGGTTCGGGCGCGGCGTCGCGATGCTGTTTGATCTCGTCGAAGCGCAGGGCGGCCGCGAGGGCGTTGGCCGAACAGCTGTTCAAATGCAACTGGTCGTACACTGGCGGACAATGGCGCCGGAGATCGACGCGCGAGGGCAGTCGGCGCGCGATCTGGGGATGCGGAGAGTACTTCCAGTCGAGAGCGCTCGCGCGGTCTCGTCCGGTGCCGAGGTGTCGTTTCACACTGGGAACGCGCCGATTCTACAACACGTCTGAGTGGTCATGCTCGATGGATTTGCGCGCGATGCGCGCTTTAGCGCACGACTGATCGCCAAGCACCCGCTGCTGTCGGCCGCGACGATTCTGATTCTCACCCTCGGCATCGGTCTGGACGCGGGTGTCTTCACGCTGATCGACGGCATGTTGTTTCGGCCGCGCGTGGCGCACGATCCCGCCAGCTTCGTCGAGGTCAGGACGCACCCGCTCGTGAGCCTGGACGAGTACGACGCCTTCCGCGCGGCGCGTTCGCTCCGCACGCTCGCCGCGTGGGCGCCCGTGCACACCTCGATCGACGGCGCGCCGGCGCTGCCGCTGCTGGTGAGCTGCAATTTCTTCGAGGTGTACGCGCCGGCACGGCCGCTGATGGGACGCACCATCGGGGCGGACGATTGCGCGTCGGCGGACGCCGGTCGGATTGCGGTCATCGGCGAGAAATTGTGGCGGACGCACTTCAGCGCCGATCCGCACATCATCGGACGACCGCTGACGCTGAACGCGCGCGCATTCACGATCGTCGGCGTGATGCCGTCGGGATACGACGGCGAGCTGCGCGGACCTGTGTGGATTCCTTACACGATGGCGCCGGCGTTCTTCGGCGGTCGCGACCTCTTTCGCGAGCCATCGACACCGTGGCTCCTCACGTTGGCGGGCCGAATGGCGACGGGCGCGACGCGCACGTCGGTTCGAGCGGAAGTGCAGGTGATGGAGGCGCGCCTCGCGGCGCCCGCGACGCCGCTGACCGTGGAAGTGACCGACGGTTCCAGTATCGACGCGCCGGGTATCCGACCGATGGCCGTCTGGATCGTGCCGACGGTGATCGGCGCGCTGACCATCGTGCTGCTCATCGCGTGTCTGAACGTCGCGATCCTGATGCTCTCGCGCGCCCATGCACGCCAGAAAGAGATCGCGATCCGCCTGTCAATTGGCGCGACACGCGGACGGCTGCTGCGGATGCTGCTCGTCGACAGCCTGATGCTGGCGACTGCCGCCGCGATCCCAAGCGTGTGGCTTGCGTATCGATTGCCCGGCGTCGTCCACACGCTGATTCCGACGATGCCGTACTACCCGACAGACGTGGACAGGACGGTGATGCTGTACATCGCGGCCATCGCGCTCCTTGCCGGGACGGTCGCCGGCATCACGCCGGCGATGGAATCGCTCAACGCGAACAGGTGGCGATCGACAAAGGGACTGGTTGCGACGCAGGTGGCGATGAGCCTGGTGCTGCTCGTAATCGCCGCGCTCTTCGTGCGCGCCGAGCAGCGGATGGCCAATACCAGTCCCGGTTACGAAACCGATCATCTCATCGTCGTCGTGCCGCGGATTGATCTGCCGCCATACACCGCGCAGACCGCCGCGAGCTTCTACCGCACGCTCACGGATCGCCTCGCGTCGGTGTCTGGCGTTCGCGCCGTCGCGACCTCCGATGGTTTTGACGGCGCCGAGAGCGCGGCGACGCCGCCGGCCGCCGTGATTGCGGACGCAACGGGCCGCGTCACGACACCGGACGTGCACCGGGTCTCGTCGACGTATTTCGGCACCGTCGGTCTGGCCATCGTCCGCGGCGGCACGTTAACGCCAGCTGCGACGAGGACGCCAATCACGTCCGTCGTCGTCTCCGAATCGCTGGCGCGAGCGTTGTGGCCGGATACCGATCCAGTCGGCCAGCGGTTCCACAGCGATTCGACGACGATGGACGTGGTCGGCGTCGTGCGAGACGTCACGTCGATGCTCGGACGAAACCCGCAGATGATTTATGTCGCGAGCCTGTCCACGCAGCCTGGCGACGCCGTCATGGTTCGTGTCGATGGCGATCCGAGTGACGTGGCCGCGCGGGTGCGAGCGACGATCGCGTCCCTCGATCCCAACGTGGTGACCGATCCGAGAACGGTGACGTCAATGCGTGAGGATCTCGCGGCGCGTTTCATGCGACTGGTCGAAATGGTGATCATCCTGGCCGCCGTCGCGTTTGTGCTCGCGACCGTCGGGATCTACGGCGCCGTGGCGTTTTCGGTCTCGCGACGGACAAAGGAAATCGGGATCCGCGTGGCGCTCGGTGCCACGGCGACGGATGTCACCCAGATGGTGCTGTGGACCGGGCTGCAACCGATCGCGCTGGGGATCGGCGTCGGTTTGTCCATCGCGATTGCCGTGGCGGTTGCGCTCGCGCGGGTGTTCCGCGGGACGCCCGCGAGCCCTGACGCCGCCGATCCGATCGCCTACGGATCTGTGGTCATCTTGATCGCGGTGACGGCGCTTGTCGCCATGGTTGGTCCGTGCCGTCGCGCCACCTCGGCCGATCCGGTCCATGCCTTGCATCATGACTGAGCTATGAAGCGACTTCTGATGTGCGTAGTGCGGGGGGCGTTGTGCGTGGTGCTACTGCCGAGTGTGGCGCGCGCGGATGGATTCATCACGCCGTTCATCGGTTTCAATTTTGGCGGCGACTCGGCAAACTGCATCAGCGTCACGAACTGCAACGAGAAACGCACCAACTGGGGCGTGTCGTTGGGGACGACGCATGGGATCTTCGGGTTCGAAGAGGACATCGGCTACGCGCCCGACTTTTTTGGGCAGACGAGCGGCGGCGACAACGCGGTGCTGACCGTCATGAGCAACGTCATGGTCGTCGTTCCCGCGGGCCCGATCCAGCCGTACGTCGTCGGCGGCATCGGGCTGATCCGTCCGCACGCGAAGCTCGATTCGTCGGCGCTGTCGGTCGATCAAAACACGCTCGGCTATGACATCGGCGGCGGCATCAACATCTTCCTGTTGCACAGCGTCGGCGTCCGCGGCGATGTCCGTCACATGCACACGTTCCAGGACGTCACGCTCGGCGTGTTTCAGAATCAGCCGCTCGACTTCTGGCGCGCGAGCGCGGGGCTGACCCTCCGCTTTTAGGGGAGAACCACAGAATCCACAGAACCCACGGAACAACCTTGGGTTCTGTGCGTTCCGTGCGTTCTGTGGTTGATCTTCAGGAATTGATTCGCAGCGAGCTCACGATTCGGTCGAACACGTCCTCGTACGAGTTGAAGGCGTTCGATGGCGCGACGCCGATCGCGTAGAGCAGTGTGCCGTCGTTCGCCTGCGTCGTGTAGATCGCGATCATCTCGCGTTGGCCAGTGGCATCTGACACGTTCGACACGACGGTGCGCAGGCCGGGGCGGCCGTCGATGTTGACGCGATCCATGCGAGATGGGCGTCCCAACTGCGGATTCGATTGCGACAACGAGTCAATCAGCTCGTTGGTCGCGTCCTGCAGGTTGTGCGACTCGTTGCGCGACACGCCGATTTCGACGCCGTGCGTGAAGATGCTCTGGCCGTTCGCCGATCCGTACGCGCCGTCCGGTGCGAACGTCACCGTGTTGTTGCCTTGCAACTCGCGCCAGTTTGCCGGGACACTGACCCGGAACATGTTGCCTTCGTCGTACGTGCGGAAGTTCGATGACGGCGATTCGACGCGGCCTGTCGGCAGCCGCGAGTCGCCAGTCGTGCCGATGGGTCTGTTACGGCCGTTCGCCTTTGTCGCCTCTTCGGTCGTGGGCGCTTTCGGCAACCGTTTCAAGTGCGCCTGCACCGTTTCGAACGCGCGCGTGTCGCGAATCGGATTCTCGACCCGCAGCTTTTGCGCTTCGGCGAGGATGTACTCGTAGCGGTTACCCGGGTTCGGGTGATCGCTCAGCCACTGCGGGCCGCCTGGGCCGCCCTGCTGCTCGATCGTCTTGAAGACATTCGCCATGTCGCGCGGATCGTAGCCGGCGCGCGCCATCAGGTGCGTGCCTTCGAGATCCGCCTGCTGCTCGTACTCGCGGCTGAATCGCAGGAATGCGGCGCCGAGGCCGAACTGCGTGCCTTGCGAAATCACCTGGCCGAGCGACCCGCCGACGATCGCGCCGAAGATCGCACCGGCCACCTGACCGATCTCGTACGGCGTGGCCTTCGTCGCCTGCGCGGTGCCGTGACGCAGGATCACATGGCTCAGTTCGTGCGCCATGACGCCGGCGACCTCGCCTTCGGTGTGCGCCGTTTCGATCATGCCGCGGTTGACGAACATCGGTCCGCCCGGCAAGGCGAACGCGTTGATCTCGCGTACGTTGACCGCCTCGAACGTGTAGCGAAATTCGGGATGACGCAGATCCGGGGGAATGGCCGCGACCAGGCGGCGGCCGACGTCCTCGATGTACGACGTCACCGCATCGTCGCGCATGATCGGCAGCTGTTCACGAGCTTGTTGCGCGGCCTTCTGACCCAATTCGACATCCTGTGCCGGCGTGTACTTGTTTTCTGGTGGGACGATCGCGGTCTGTCCGGCGAACATCGCGGCGACAAGAAAACAGGCAGCTCTCATGCGGTAGTGCTTTTGCAAGAACAAGTCCGCGACTCATCTGTTGAGTTTCGAGTCGAGACGCTACGAGGAGAGCCGTATGTCACATGCGACGACGCCCAAGGAAGAAACGATTACCCGCCAGCAGCTAATCGAGCGGCTGAACGAGGACCTGGCTCGCGAATACCAGGCGATCATCGCGTACGTCGTGTACTCGCAGGTGCTGAAAGGCGCCGAGTACATGTCGATCGCCAAGGAACTCGAGAAGCACGCAGGTGAGGAACTGAGTCATGCGTTGACGATCTCGAAACACGTCGACTACCTGGGCGGGATGCCGACGGTCGCGCCGAAAGCGGTGAAGCAGTCAGACGACGCGCGCGAGATGCTGCGCGCCGATCTGCAGAACGAGAGCGACACGATCCGTGCGTATCGCGAACGGCTCGTGCAGTGCGAATCGCTGGGGGAATACGCGATCGCCGAGGACATTCGCGAGATCCTGCGTCAGGAGCAGGAGCATCTCGTCGACCTGGCGACCGCGCTCGGTGAAAATCCGCCGGATCTGTCGCGTCGTTAAGACGCGGGCGTCTCCGTCTTCTTGAAGTAGTTTTTGACGGTCGACGGCAGTGAGCGCACGCTCCAATACACGGCGTACGCGGCGAAGAGCCAGGCGAGTCGGCGCCACCGCCATGACGTGCGTGGGTCGGTTGCGCGTCGGCCGCCACGCGACTTTTTGCGGCGGTCCGGTCCGGGAGCGCCGCGTCGTTCGACACTTGCAGCAGAGTTTTCGGCCACGGCGTCAGACAATGCAACGCTGACGCCAGCCGTGGTCAATCGTCCACCGTCGTGCGCACGAGGTGGATCTGGCTGGAATTTCATTTGCAGTCCCCGACAGCATGACGTTTTGACTAGCGTCTATCGAGGACGACCAATGAGCGACACCGACCGACCGAACAGAGAGAAGCGACGCGCGGGCCGGCCGCCAGCCGGTGCGAAGGACGGGGAAAAGGTCAAAGACTATCCGCAATTGAGCATCCGCGTTCCCGTCGAATTCAAAGCGCGGTTGAACGCGCTCAGCGCCGTCACCGGACTGGCGCAGTGGCGGGTCATCATGGAAGCGATCAACTGCTTCTTCCACGACCTGCCCGATAACGATCAGGAGCTCGTCGACGGTTTGAGCGAGCGCCTGATGCGCGCGGGGTAACCGGCCGAAAAGAGAAGTGCCAAGAAGTGTCAGGGGTCTCATGAACTGACAGTTAGTGTCAGCTCGTGGCGCACCGGCAGAACTGTAAGTGATTGACTTCAAAGGTGTTCTGCACGACACTAAATAGGCATAAGCTCTGCAGAGGAGCCGGTTGAGTGGGATTTCGTAATACGCGCGGCTTCGCGCTGATCGACTTGGTTTTCGTCTGCGGCATCATCGGGATCATCAGCAGCATTGCTGTCCCGAAGATGCTGCTCGCGCGGCAGTCCGCCGCGTCAGCGTCGGCGATCGGCACGATGCGCGCGATCAACAGCGGCCAGTTGACGTACGCGCTCACCTGCGCCAGCGGATTCTACGCGCCGAACCTCACGACGCTCGGCACGCCGCCGCCCGGCAGCAACGCCGCGTACGTAGCCGAGGGCCTTGGTTCGGCGGACACCATCACGCGAACCAACTACATCTTCCAGATGTCGGGGACGGCGTTTGCCGGCGGTCCGCCCAGTTGCAACGGGCTGGCGCCAGGCGCGTCGGCGCAAGCGTACAAAGTGGCCGGCGATCCGGCCGAGCCAGGCAATACGCGCTTCTTTGCGACGAACGCCAGCGGTTTGATCTGGGAAGACACGTCCACCTTGTGGGGCGCCATGCCCGAAGTCGGTCCGCCGGCACAAGGCCATCCGCTCCGCTAGCGCCAGCTCCTCAGATATAATCCAGCGTCATGTGGACGAAGATGATGAGCGGGCCGCGCAAGAAGGCCCCGAAGACGATCGCGGTCATCGATCCCGATCGCTGTTTCGGTGCGTTTGCGTGCTCGATTTGTCAGGCCGCCTGTCCGGTCGCCGGCTGCATTGTCGAAGAGCCGGATCGTGATGGACGGATGGTGTGCGCGGTCCGCGCGGACCTTTGCATCGGATGCGGATTGTGCGTGACCCTCGGCAACCCGACCGCGCCGCAACAGCGCGAGTTCGGATGCCCGCCCGATTACGACGCCATCAACATGATGGCCTGGGACGACGTCGTCAAAGCGTTGACCGGGCAGCCTGAAAATACCGCGACGGCAGCGGGTGGTCCAACTTCGACGACATAAACGCTGACGCCCGCGTCAGCTCGTCGAGCGACACACCCGTGTCGATCCCCAGTCCATTCAGCATGTAAATCAGATCGTCGGTGGCGAGGTTGCCGGCGGCGCCTGGCGCATACGGGCAGCCGCCGAGTCCGCCCGCCGATGCATCGAAGGTCGCGATCCCGAAAGGCAGCGACGCCAGCACGTTCGCGAGCGCGGTTCCTCGCGTGTCGTGAAAGTGCAGCGCGACTTTTTCCGCCGGGAGTTTCTTCAACACCGCGTCGAGGACGCGCGGCACCTGACCTGGATGCGCGATGCCGATCGTGTCGCTCACCGCCACCTCGAACACGCCGAGCGCGAGCAGCTTCGCGGCGACGTCGGCGACGGCCGACGGCTCGACGCGGCCTTCGTACGGACAACCGAACGCCGTCGACACGTAACCGCGCACGCGCAGTCCGGCCGCGAGCGCCCGCTCGCAGACCTGCTTGTAGTTCGCCAGCGACTCGTCGATCGACTGGTTGATGTTCTTGCGGCTGAACGTTTCGGTCGACGCCGCGAAGACGGCGATTTCGGTCACGCCGGCTGCGATCGCGCGATCGAGTCCGGCGAGGTTGGGCACCAGCGCTGTGTAGCGAATGCCTGGCTTGCGTGTGATGCCGGCAAACACCTTGTCGGTATCCGCCATCTGCGGCACCCATTTCGGGCTGACGAACGCGCCAACCTCGATCACCGGCAGGCCCGCTGCAGTCAGGCGGTTGACGAACTCGATCTTATCCGCGACCGACACCGTCACCTGTTCGTTCTGCAGGCCGTCTCGCGGTCCGACTTCGACGACGGTGATCTTCATTCGAACTCAACCAGTGTCGCGTCGGCCGCGACGAGGTCGCCCGCGCGACAGAGGATGGCCTTCACTCGTGCATCGCCGGGTGCGCGAATCGGCAGCTCCATCTTCATCGCTTCGAGGAGCAGGATCGTGTCGCCTTTCTTCACCATGTCACCAGCTGCGACCTGGATCTTGAGGACCGTCGCCGGCATCGGGGCAGTGACGGCGTGGGCCGATCCGCTGCGCGCGCGTTGCTTGGTCGGCGCACTGCGCGCGGCCGTGACGTGACCGCCGTCCCAGGGATCGAAAGATGCTGTCATTGCGGATTGAGGATTGCGGATTGCGGATTGATTGGTGATTGAGATGATTGGGGTGATTGTTTCGCGATCGAGAAACGCCGTGTCGATCGAGGCGTTCTTGAACTCGTCGCGCGCCAGCAGGCCCAGCAGGAACGGAATATTCGTCTTGACGCCGCCGATCGCGAACGATTGGAGCGCCATCGCGAGTCGCGCGATCGCGAGAGGACGGCTTTCCGCCGTCGCGATCACTTTGGCGATCATCGGATCGTAGTAGACGGAAATGTCGCTGCCTTCGGCGACGCCGGAATCGATCCGGACGCCCGGCATCCGGGGTTCGCGATACTGGTTGAGCCGTCCGGCCTGCGGCAGAAATCCGCTCGACGGATCTTCGGCGTACACGCGCGCCTCGATCGCGTGACCGCGCTGCGACACCGATTCCTGCGTCCACGGCAACCGTTCGCCGGATGCGACGAGCAGCTGCGCGCGGACGAGATCCAGTCCCGTCACCTGTTCGGTGACCGGATGCTCGACCTGCAAGCGCGTATTCATTTCCAGGAAATAGAATTGCTCATCCTCGACGATGAACTCGATCGTGCCGGCGTTCTGATACCCGACGGCACGCGCCGCTGTCACGGCGGCATCGGTCATCCGCGCGCGCAGTTCCGGCGTCAGCACCGGCGACGGGCTTTCTTCGATCACCTTCTGGTGCCGCCGCTGCACCGAGCACTCGCGCTCGAAGAGATGAATCGTGTGTCCGTGCGCGTCGCCGAACACCTGCACCTCGATGTGTCGCGGACGATCGAGCAGGCGTTCGACGTACAGCGTGCCGTCGCCAAAGGCGGCCTGCGCCTCGCGTCGTGCCGCCGCGATCGCGTCGACGATTTCGCCGTCCTCGCGCACGCGGCGCATGCCTTTGCCGCCGCCACCGGCAGACGCTTTGATCAGGACCGGCAGCCCGACTCGTGCCACCGCGGCGCGCAGACCTGCGTCCGACTGATCCGTCGGCGTCTCGCCCGGCACGACCGGTACGCCGGCCGCCGAGACGATGCGCCGCGCCTCGATTTTCGATCCCATCTTCTCGATGGCGTCTGGCGTCGGGCCGACGAACACGAGGCCCGCCTCGACGCACGCGCGCGCGAACGCGGCGTTCTCCGAGAGAAATCCGTAGCCTGGGTGGACCGCATCGGCGCCAGCGCTCTTCGCCGCCGCGAGGAGCCTTGGGATCTTCAGATAGCTTTCAATTGCGGACGCCGGACCGATCGCGATCGCGCGATCCGCCGCGCGCACGTGCACCGCGTCCGCATCGGCCTCGGAATACACCGCAACCGATTCGATCCCCATCTCGCGGCACGCGTGAGCGATGCGAACGGCGATCTCGCCGCGGTTCGCAATGAGCAAGCGTCTGATCACCAACAGGGTTTCCGTTTGTCGAGGAACGCCTTCAATCCTTCTTGCCCTTCCGGCGACACGCGTCTCGTTGCGATGGCACGCGCGGTAATCGTGGTCGCCTCATCGCGCGATGCAGCAGACCAGACGGCGGGGATCAGCGCCTTCGCGGCGGCCACGGCGTCAGGACCGGACGTCAGGATCTCGTCCACATACTTCGCAACCGCGGCGTCGAGGTCCGCCGCGGGCACGACGGCGTGAACCAGTCCGATCTCTTTCGCGCGCGCGGCGGAGAAGCGGGCGCCGGTGAGGAACAGCTCGCGCGCCGCAGCGCGGCCGATCTTCGCGAGCGCAAACGGCGAGATCACCGCCGGGATGATTCCGAGCTTCACTTCCGTAAACCCAAACAACGCATCGTCGGCGGCGACGACGATGTCGCAGACGGCGGCGAGACCGGCGCCGCCGCCGAGCGCCGCGCCCTGGATCCGTCCGATCAGCGGCAGCGGGAGATCGTTCAAGGCTGAAAACATGCGCGACATCGCCGTCGCATCGCGGACGTTTTCGTCCTCGGTGTAGGCGAGCGCCTTGGCCATCCACGCGACGTCCGCGCCAGCCGAAAAAGTCCTGCCGGCGCCGCCGAGCACGGCGACACGAACCTCGTGACGTTCCGCGGCCGCGCGCGTCGCCTCGGCCCACGCGGTCAGTTCCGCGATGACCTGCTCGTTGAACGCGTTGCGGACGTCGGGGCGGTTGAGGGTGAGGTGCTCGACGGCGCCCTTACGCTGGATTTCGAGAAACATCTCCGGCATCTCTTTATCCGCGAAACTCACGAAAACACGTTTCGTGACTTTCGTGGTTTACATGCGGAACACCCCGAACCGCGGTTCCGCAAACGGGGCGTTGTACGCCATCGACAATCCGAGGGCGAGCATCTGGCGCGTCTCCGCAGGATCGAGAATCCCGTCGTCCCACAGCCGTGCGGTCGAGTAGTAGGGCGATCCTTCGTGCTCGTACTTGTCGAGGATCGGCTGCGCGATCGCGTCTTCGTCCTCGCGCGAAAGCGGTTTGCCCTCGCGCGCGAGTTGATCGCGCTTGACGGTCGTCAGCACCGACGCCGCCTGCGATCCGCCCATGACCGAGATCCGTGCGTTCGGCCACATCCATAGCAGGCGCGGCTCGTATGCGCGGCCGCACATGCCGTAATTGCCGGCGCCAAACGATCCGCCGATCATGACGGTGAACTTCGGCACGACCGAGTTCGCCACTGCGTGGACCATCTTCGCGCCGTCCTTCGCAATGCCCGCGCGCTCGTACTTGCTGCCGACGATGAATCCGGTGATGTTCTGCAAAAAGATCAGGGGGACGCCGCGCAGGTTACACAGCTCGATGAAGTGCGTGGCCTTGAGCGCCGACTCCGAAAACAGCACGCCGTTGTTGGCGATGATGCCGACGAGAAACCCATGCAGCCGCGCGAAGCCAGTGACGAGCGTCGTGCCGTAGCGCTCTTTGAACTCGTCGAATCGCGAGCCATCGACCAGTCGCGCGATAATCTCGCGGACGTCGTACGGTTTGCGTATATCCGCGTTGACGACGCCGTAGAGCTCCGCAGGATCGTACCGCGGCTCCTCGGGCGTCGTCATGTCACGCGGCATCTGCTTGACCGAGTGCAGCGTCGACACCACCGTCCGCACGAGCTCGATCGCGTGATCATCGTCTTCGGCGAAATAGTCGGCCACACCGGACAGGCGCGTGTGGACCTCCGCGCCGCCGAGATCTTCCGCCGACACTTCTTCGCCGGTCGCCGCCTTCACAAGCGGCGGACCGCCGAGAAAGATCGTGCCGGTGCCCTTGACGATGATCGTCTCGTCGGACATCGCCGGCACGTACGCGCCGCCGGCGGTGCACGATCCCATCACCGCTGCGATCTGCGGGATGCGTTCCGCCGACATGCGTGCCTGGTTGAAGAAGATCCGCCCGAAGTGATCGCGGTCGGGAAACACGTCGGCCTGCAGCGGGAGAAATGCGCCACCGGAATCGACGAGGTAGACGCACGGCAGGCGATTCTGGAGCGCGATCTCTTGCGCCCGCACGTGCTTCTTGACCGTGATGGGGAAGTAGGTGCCGCCTTTGACCGTTGCGTCGTTCGCGACGATCAGCACCTCGCGTCCGCTGACGCGGCCGACGCCGGTCACGATGCCCGCGCCGGGCGCGTCGTCGTCGTACATCGCGTAGGCGGCGAGCGGCGAAAGCTCGAGGAACGGCGATCCGGGATCGAGCAGCCGCGCGATGCGATCGCGGACCGGCAGCTTGCCCTGCTGGCGATGACGTTCGAGGTACTTCGGTCCACCGCCTTCGCGTGCGCGTGCACGGCGTTCGCGCAGCTCGGTGACGAGCTGCTGCATGCGGTCGCGGTTGTGGTGAAACGTCGCGTCGTTCGGGTTGATGTGCGTGTCGAGGGTTACCATCCGCAGCAGTCGGTCTTGAATCCGCAATTGGTGCAGCGCCACACGGCGTGCATGCGGTACATTTCGGCGCCGCAGCGCTCGCACACCATCTGATCCTCGCGAGGCTTTTCAACTTTGAGGGGTGTCAACGGGCGCGTCGGCGGCTGCGGAGCCGAGGGATCGGACATGGTTTCGCGATTATTGCACGGCCACTTAGCGCGTCGGTCGTGTCCGTAAATGCTGAGATCAGACGAAGATGCGACGAAGCTCAGCAGTATTAAATTACTACAGAATGTAATGAATATTTACAAGCTTGAATGAAGTGTATTGACACATTGCGCTTTTTCCATACACTTAGACGATATGAGTCTGAAACGCAAAAAGCGCGTGCTGGCGATCGACGACGAGCCGGCGATGACGGAGTGGCTGAAGATCCTGCTCGAGCACGCCGGGTACGAAGTCCGTACCGCGCTAATCGGCACGCGCGGCGAAGAGCTCTTCAAGACGTGGCGGCCCGACGCCGTCATCACCGACATGATCCTGCCCGACGTCGACGGGATCGAACTCGTTCGGAAGTTCAAGCAGATTGATCCGGAAGCCGAAGTGATCGTGATCACCGGCCAGGGCAACATTCCGCGATCGGTCGAGGCGGTGAAAGCAGGGGCCTTCGATTTCCTCGAGAAGCCGGTCGACGCCGAGCGGCTGCTCGACAAACTCGAGAAAGCGATCAAGCAGAAGACGCTGATCGACGAGAACGAGCAGCTGAAGCAGAAGCTGCAGGATCGCTACAAATTCCAGAACGTCATCGGCAAGAGCAAGAAGATGCAGGAACTCTTCGAGCTCATCGAGAGCGTGGCGGCCAGCGAAGCGAACATCCTGATTCAGGGTGAAAACGGAACCGGCAAGGAACTGATCGCCAACGCCATTCACTACAACAGCAAACGGTCGAAGGGGCCGTTCATCAAGATCAACTGCGCCGCGATTCCGAAAGACCTGATCGAATCCGAGCTCTTCGGTTACAAAAAGGGCGCGTTCACCGGCGCGACGATGGACAAGGAAGGCCTGTTCGAGATGGCCGAGGGCGGGTCGCTCCTGCTCGACGAAATCGGCGAAATGCCGCCGTATCTGCAGACGAAGCTGCTGCGCGTGCTGCAGGAACGCGAGTATCGTCCGATCGGCAGCGACCGCATCGTCCACGTTGACTTCCGGTTGATCTGCGCCACGAACATCGATCTCGACGCGGCGCTGCGCGACGGCCGCTTGCGCGAGGACTTGTACTTCCGCATCAACACGATCACGCTGCGCGTGCCGCCGCTGCGCGAGCGGACCGAAGACATCCCGCTGCTGTGCGATTACTTCCTCGACAAGTTCCGTCAGCGGTATCAGAAGAACGTCAAGACGCTGGCGCCGTCGGTGTATCACCTGCTGATCCGGAATCGATGGCCGGGCAACGTGCGCGAGCTCGAGAATGCGATCGAACGCGCCGTGCTGGTCGCGAAAGGATCCGAAATCGCGGTCACCGATCTGCCGGAATCGATCCGCGAGGAATCACCAGGCGCGACCGACTTTGTCATTCCCCCGCATCGCACGCTGGCGGAGATCGAGAAGATGGCGATCCTGCAGACGCTGCAGCGCACGAACTGGAACAAGCAGGAAGCGGCACAGATTCTCGGACTCTATCGGCCGACGCTGTACAGCAAGATGAAGAAACACGATATCCGCGACGCGGGCAAGTCGGCGCGCACGAGCACCGCCTCGAGCCCGACGCCGTCGAGCGCGCCCACCTCGAACACGCCGACTCCAGCCGCGACGTAAGAGCTCAGCGGCGTCTAGTTTTCGAACGCGTGTTTTCGCTCTGACGAGCCGGAAACACGCGTTTTGTTTTGGCCTCGTCCGTGGCACACAACTTGTAGCTTCGCTGCCGGATGCACGTGTTTACTGTGGGGAGGCCGCGTGGATAACCGAGCAGTGACCGCGACGATTGTTGGAGCTGTCGTCGGCGGCGTAGCAGGGTACCTGTTCTTCACCGAGCACGGCCGAACGCTCCGTCGGCAAATCGAACCGGCGCTCGACGACATCGCGCGCGAGTTGCACAGCTTCCGCGGCACGGTCCAACGGGCGGCTGGCGTCGCCAACGAGGGCTGGAAGCTGCTCAACGAAGCGCTCGGCGAGGCGGGACAGCAGCCGCCGCGCTATCCGGGTGGTCATCAGACCACGCCGTTTTAGGAGCGCGACATCATGAGCGGACTTGGAACAACGAACCTGCTGCTCGGCATCATGGCAGCCGTCAGCGTGCTCGAAGCGCTGCTGCTCATCGGCGTCGGGATCGCCGGCGTGATGATTTATCGCCGGGTGATGGATCTGATCGCGGGGCTCGAGACGCGACAAGTCGCGCCCGCGATGGCCAAAGTCAACGCGATCCTCGAGGACGTCAAAGGCGTCACATCGAAGGTCCGCGAAGAGACGGAACGCGTCGATCAGGCAATCCGCACGACGATGGATCGCGTCGACGACACCGCGGACCGAGTCCGGTCGAATGTCCGCGCGAAGACCAGCCGCATCGTCGGTTTCGTGCGCGGCGCACGCGTCGCGCTCGAATCGATTCTGCGCATGAGCCATCAACCCCACGAAAGCCAAACCTAGATCAGTTCAGGAGGACCAATGGCAGACGGATACGATCGTTACGACAGCGAAGGTGGCGGCGGCGGCAGCTTTGTGATGGGGCTGCTCACGGGCACCGTGCTCGGCGCGGGGCTCGGCATGCTGTTCGCGCCGAAGTCCGGGTCTGAACTGCGCAACCAGCTCGCGGACCAGGCGGGCAGTCTCGGCAACGCGGCGTCCGACATGTATCGGCGCGGCAGCGAGATGGCCAACGACTGGGCCGACAAGGGTCGCGACATGTACGGCAAGGCCGTCGACGCGGCGTCCAAAGGCGTCGATGAAGCGCAGCGGTACGTGCGCGATGCGGCCGGAAACATGGGCAACATCGGCAACATGGGCGGCGGACAGACGGCGACGGCTGGGTCAACAGGTTCAAGCGGTTCGAGCGGCTCGACAGGTTCAAGTGGTTCGATGGGTTCGTCGAGTGGGTCGACCGGCTCGATGTACGGCGGATCGTCCGAGCAGACGCGCGGCTCGAGCCAGTCGCACAGCAGCGGCAGCCAGCACAACACCGGCGGCCAGCACAGCACCGGCAGCCAGCATAGCGGCGGCAGCAGCCACAGCGGCGGCGGGTCGTCGACCGGCGGATCGCGCCGGAGCTAGGGAATGACGCGCAGCGCAGCACGCACGACGGCGAACGTGGTGCTCGCGACCGCAGGGATCGCGGCGGCGTACGTGGTGATCACGACGCCGCCGCTCCGCAAGCTGGCGTTCCGCGCCGCCCGGCTGTGGCTCGGCGCCAGCGTGCCGGCGTACCTTGCCGCGACGGTCAAGCACGCCTGGCTCGAGTCGGGACGCGCAGCCTGACAGACCTGAGATAATCGTTCCGTGCGCCGACGCGCGCTCGACATCCTGCGACTGACCGGCCAGTCGTTCTGGCGCGGGTTTCAAGGCTTCTACACCAGCGACAACCTGACGTACGCGGCGTCGATCGCGTACTACGCGCTGTTGTCGCTGTTCCCGTTCTTCATGCTCGCGTTCGCGCTCCTCGGACGGGTGGCCGCCGACGAACACGATCGCGTCGCCGTCCTCGAGTTCGTCCTTCGATATTTTCCCGCTCAATTCGAATTCGTGACCAATCAGCTGGATGCGTTCAACACGCACCGCGTCACGTTCGGCGTCGCCGGCACCATCGCGCTCGTGTGGGGCGCGCTCGGCGTCTTCGGTGCGATCAGCACTGCCGTCAACTACGCGTGGGGCGTCGAGAAGCAGCGCAGTTTCTGGAAGCACAAGCTGTTTTCATTTCTGATGCTGCTGGTCGCCGGTCTGATCCTGCTGATTGCGCTGCTGCTCGTCAGCGCGTCGCAGATCGTCGGCGCGAGCTGGTTCGCCGGCGTCCTCGCGCACTTTCCGGGGCTCAGCATCCTGCGCAGCTTCACCGTCAGCAACGCGACGACGCTCCTGTTCATCGTCGTCGTCGGCTTCGTGTTTTATTTCGTGCCGAACGCGAAAGTCCGCTTCCGCGACGTGTGGATCGGCGCGACCGTGACGGGACTGCTGTGGAAAGGCGCGCTCGAAGGGTTCTCGTGGTACATGCGCGACATGTCGCGCTTCACCCGCGTCAACGGCTCGATTGCGGCCGTCGTCGTCTTCCTCGTGTGGGTATACACGCAGGCGGTGATCCTGCTGTACGGCGTCGAATTCACCGCCGCGTACGCGCGCCTGCGCCGCGGACGTCCGGACGAAGTCCCCGCGGCACCGACGCCGAGGACAACGTTGTGACGCGCGCGCATCGGATGCGGCTCTTCGGGTGGATCGTCTCGGTCGGCGGCGTCGTCGGCGCGGCGATCTTCTATTGGATCAACACGCGGACCGACGATCCTGGGTTGAGCGACATCAATGCGCTCGGATACCAACGTTCGCTCGAACACGGCATGGGCGTGATGATGGGATCGTCGGGGATGATCTTGACCGACTTTCAGCAGTGGCTGAGCAGTCCGATCGGCGAGACAGTCGTGATCCTGTTCGTCACAGCGCTCTTTGCGGCGTACTTCTTCCGCGTCGCGTGGGTGCTCGAAGAAGAGGAGCGCGACGCTACGACAGCGCGCGAATGATCGCGTCGTTGAAGAAGGGGATGTCGTCCGGCTTCCTGGACGTGATCAGGTTGCCGTCTTCGACGACCGGCTTGTCGACGTAGAGTCCGCCGGCGTTCTTGACGTCGATCGCGATCGACGGCCAGCAGGTCAGCGTGCGGCCGCGCAGGACGTTGGCCGAGATCAAGACCTGCGGACCATGACAGATGGCCGCGACCGGCTTGCCGGCTTCCATCGCATCGCGCGCGAGGTCGACCATGGCGTGGCGCATGCGCATCTTGTCTGGCGCGTGCCCGCCGGGGATTACGACAGCATCGAAGTCCTTGATCTTTGCCGCGCCGGCGTTGATGTCCGACTTGACGACGGCTTCGCCTTTCTTGCCCCGGAATTCGGCGCCCGCGGTCGGACCGACGAGCGTCACGGTCGCGCCGGCTGCGCGGAGTGCGTCGAGGGGACCGGTCAACTCGCGATCCTCGAACTCGTCCTCGACGAGCATCGCGATCCGTTTCCCGGTGAGCGGCGCCTGAGCCATCCGGCGATTCTACCGCACAGCAGGCCGAAAGGCCTGGGCTACGATAGGTGGATGAACCGGCTCGCCGAGGCGCGCAGTCCCTACTTACTCCAACACGCGCACAACCCGGTCGACTGGTTCGAGTGGGGCGACGCGGCGTTCGCGAAGGCGCGCGCCGAAGACAAACCGATCTTCCTCTCCATCGGCTACTCGACGTGCCACTGGTGCCATGTGATGGCGCACGAGTCGTTCGAGCGCGAGGCGATTGCCGCCGTGCTCAACGAGCACTTCGTGTCGATCAAGCTCGATCGCGAAGAGCGGCCCGACGTGGATCGCGTCTACATGACCTTCGTGCAGGCGACGACCGGCTCCGGCGGCTGGCCGATGAGCGTCTGGTTGACGCCGGATCTGAAGCCGTTCTACGGCGGGACCTATTTTCCGCCAGAGTCGCGGTGGGGACGACCCGGTTTCGTCGACATCCTGAACGAGATCGCGCGCGTCTGGAAAGCGGAACGCGCGAAGGTGATCGACTCGGCGGACGGCCTGACCCAACGGCTCCAGTCGCTCGAGCAGAACACGCCGACGACGAGTTTGCCCGGCACAGACGCGCTCGCGCGGACGCTGCAGCAGTTCAAACAGTCCTTCGATCCGAGACGTGGCGGATTCGGCGACGCGCCGAAGTTTCCACGTCCGTCCGAACTGCTCTTCCTGATGCGCGAACACGCGCGGACGGGCGACGCAGACGCGCGTGAGATGGCGCTGCGCACGCTGCGCGCGATGGCGCTCGGCGGCATGCGCGACCACATCGGCGGTGGATTCCATCGGTACTCCGTCGACGGCGAATGGCGCGTGCCGCACTTCGAGAAGATGCTGTACGACCAGGCGCAGCTCGTGTTGGCGCTCGCCGAGGCGTATCAGGTCTCCGGGGACGCCTTTTACCGCGATGTCGCCGAGGACACGCTGCAGTACGTGCAGCGGCAGATGACGAATGCCGGCGGCGCGTTCTACTCTGCCGAGGATGCGGACAGCGAAGGGCGCGAGGGCGCGTTCTACGTGTGGGCGGCCGACGAAATCGATGCGTTGCTCGGAGACGCCGCCGCGATTGTGAAAGCGAGATTCGGCGTCGAACCGGGCGGCAACGCGCCGCAGGACCCGCAGCACGAGTTCGTCGGCAAGAACATCCTGTATGTCGCCCGCTCGGTCGACGAATTGGCCGCGGCGAACGGCCGCTCGCATCGCGAGATCGTCGACGTTCTGAACGACGCCCGCATCACGTTGTTCGAAGCGCGCATCAAGCGTCCGCATCCGCACCTCGACGACAAGATCCTGACGGCGTGGAACGGCTTGATGATCGCCGCGTTCGCGCGCATGGCGCGCGTCACCGGTTCGGCATCGTACCTCGCGTCGGCGCAACGGGCGGCGGCGTTCCTGCGCGAAACGATGTGGCGTGCAGATTCGCGGACGCTGCTGCGCCGTTACCGCGACGGCCATGCGGAGATCGAGGCGTACGCCGAAGACTACGCGTATTTGATCTTCGGACTGCTCGAGTTGTTGCAGGCTGACGCCGACCCGGTCTGGCTCGAATGGGCCGTTGCGTTGCAGCGGCGGCAGGACGAACTGTTCTGGGATGAGGTCGCGGGCGGCTGGTTCAGCACGACGGGCAAAGATGCGAGCGTGCTGCTGCGGATGAAAGAGGATTACGACGGCGCCGAGCCGACCGCGAGCTCGGTGTCCGCGTTGAACCTCCTCGCGCTGACACACCTGATCGACGACGAAACGTGGCGCGATCATCTGGAGCGCGCGCTCAAGTACTTCGGGACGCGGCTCGAACAACTCGGCCGCGCCGTGCCGATGATGGCTGCGGCGCTGTCGACATACGTGTCCGGCGTTCAGCAGATCGTGATTGTTTCAGCATCGTCTGCGCGCGAGCCTCTCGCGGATGCGGTCGCGAGCGAGTATCTGCCGTTCGCGATCACGCTGTTCGTGGATCGCGACCGCAAGAAGCGGCTGGCCGGCAGCCTGCCGTTCATCGAATTCATGGAGCCACTCAGCGGCGCGACGACCGCGTATGTGTGCCACCACTTCACGTGCCGCCAACCGGTCACGACCGTTGATGCGCTGCACGAGCAACTGCGAGCGACGGCATGAAGGTGTCAGTGGACGTATGGCTGCGCGGGACCGACTTCGCCACGACCGAAGCCGTCGACGGGATGAACGGGCCCGAAAGCGCGTGGACCGATGACGACGTGCGGCGGCTGATCGAGGGGATGTTGCGGGCGATGGATCGGCGCAAGCGGCCGAGCGAACCCGATCGCGACATCTCACTGCGCGGCTTGAGCTGGATCGTCAATCCCTACGAAGAGGGCGGTGTCGTCGTCGCGATCGAAATCACTTTAGGGGCGGCGGTGGCCGGACCCTTCGACATCGACAAGGCGGTGCTCGAGGCGATGATCACACGCGTCCTCGCCGCCTCGAGCACGACCTCGACGACGGTTCACTGACTGTCTTTGCCTGATCGGTCCCAGTCGCCGCGAGCGCGATCGCGGTTGATGTTGGGCTCGAGCGGCTTCGTTCCACCCGATCGAATCTCTTCCTGCAGTTCCTCGTGCGCGTCGCGGGCGACGTTCGGATCTTTCTTGAGCGGTTTGTCGGTGCGCTGCGTCTCAGCCATTGGTTCACCCCGTAGCAATCACCCACATCAACATGAAAAATCCGAGCCCGAGGATCGCGGCGCCGAAGGCGAGGTCGGCGGCGCCGAAGAGGAAGTCGCGAGCGGAACGCGGCGAGTACGATCGGCGGTCCATGACCTCGCGCATCTGCGCCTGGACGCCCTTGAGCTGTCGCTCCGGCGCTTCGTGCTCGTGACCTCGGCTATCCACCGCCGCCAGCATCGTCGCCGAGAGGAGGCTCCAGTCGACGTCGGTCGGGACGACGATCTCTTCAGTCGCCTCGATGACGCGTGGGTGGTCGAGCGTGACCGCCGATCGCTCGCCGCGCGACGTCGACATGACGAGCTTCGTGATCGTCACCGCTGAGTCGCCGGCGTTGGCGATGGTCCACATCATGTGCGCACCCGGCGCGGCCTTGTCGAGCCGGACCGAGACGCGCACCTTCGCGCGATTGAACAGGGAGGCAAAAAAGTTCAGAACGTGGGTCATGGCGCGACGCTCCTAGGCAAAGCTGTTCCGCGAGAGCCGCCGATGCGGTGGTGTACCGCATCGCAGTCGGCTCTTCTGCAGGGCTCATGCCGAGCTGAGCGTCACGGCGTCACCGACGGTGACCAGGCCTTCCACCACCACGCGCGCGCAGAGACGGCTCCAGCCCGGGTGGAGCTTCTGGGAGATGCGCAAGAAGTTGTCGTCGAGAAAGGAGCCGCCGATCTTGTAGCAGGGGCTCGCGTACTTCGTGATGGCCAGCCGCGCGGCGCCGATCGTCAGCTCCGCGCCCGGGCCGAGCGTTGCCCAGTCGATGCCGCTGCGGGTAAGGTTCTCGCCGGTCGTCCCGGCGGTGATCGGGTGGCCTTCGGCCTGCAGCTTCGCGATCACGTCGAGAGAGAAGAGCACGACCGCGCGATCGGGACCGCCGTGGAACCTTGGGTCCGCCTGCCGATCGCCGGCTACGCCGTCAACGGTAATCATGGTTTCGAAGATCGCGGTCTTGGGCACACCGCCACGCGACACGTTGATCGCTTCCACGCGCGGCATCGTCATCGCGATGTAGTCTACGATCAGATCGTGCCTCGGGCGATCGCGCGGTTACTCGATCGCGGTGAGCCGCTCGCCGGCTGAGACGTTCGCAATGGCGACCGCGATCATCGTGATGTCGTCGACGACGATCGGCCGAAGCGCGATCATGGCGCGAAATTCGGTCCCGTCGCTGCGCATGCAGGCGAGGTCGTGATCAGCGGCCATCGGCCGCGTGTGGGGTTGACGCATATAGTCGGTGCGATTCGACACGTGCGCGGCGCGAAGCTGCGGCGGCACGAGCAGTTCGACGGGCTGCCGCAGAACATCGTGTTCCAAGTACCCAAACATGCGTTCGGCTAGTTGATTCACCTGTCGGATGCGGCCCATCGAATCGACCACGATCATGGCGTTGGGCGCCGCCTCGATGATGTCCCGGAGCTGGTTCGGCATCGTCCGTACAATCGGCAACCAGGCGAATCTGTTGAGGACAGGCGCGAAACACTGCTAACCCGGAGGGCTTTCACCCGTCCAACGGGTCATGTCCGTCGATCTCGTGTGGAGCGATCTCCGTCTCGCCGTGCGCAACGCGTGCAACCGGCCCGGTTTCACCGCGCT
Source organism: Vicinamibacterales bacterium (assembly GCA_035652075.1). Taxonomy (GTDB): domain Bacteria; phylum Acidobacteriota; class Vicinamibacteria; order Vicinamibacterales; family CAVVIG01; genus Gp6-AA45. Next base: position 10,749 of record DASREL010000053.1, on the reverse strand, counting down.
CCTCGTCCTGACGCTGGCGCTCGGCATCGGCGTCAACAGCGCGGTCTTCGCGCTGCTGGACGGCATCCTGCTTCGGCCGCTGCCGTATCGCGATCCGTCGCGGCTCGTGTTCCTGTGGCAGACGCTGCCGGCGAAAAACGTGATGGAAGTCGAGCCGACGCCGTTCGACTTTTCCGCGTGGCAGTCGCTGCGCGGCGTGTCAGAACTGGCGATCGTCAAGCCCGACACCTTCACGCTGAGCGGCGACGACAACCCCGAACGCCTTCGCGGTTCTCGCGTGACGGCGTCGCTGATGCCGCTGTTGGGCATCGCGCCGCGACTCGGCCGATCGTTCACGCCGGCCGAGGATCTCGCCGGAACCGGCGCGACCGCAATCCTGAGCGATCGACTGTGGCGCCGCCGCTTCGGCGCCGACGCGCGCGTCGTTGGACAGACGATCCAGGTGGACGGCGAGCCGCGCACGATCGTCGGCGTCATGCCGCGCGGCGCCTCGCTGCCGGGGCCGCTCGCCGAAGACGACGATGTGTGGCTGCCGATGCGGATGACGCCGGACGAGCGCGTCAACGAGAGCAGCCACAACTACAAGATCCTCGGTCGGCTGCGTGACGGCGTCACGCTCGCGGAGGCGTCCGCCGAACTGGAGGCCTTCGCGGCACGGATGGCGACCGAGCGTCGATCCCACGGCACGATGGGCGCGAGGCTGGTCGCGGTCGGCGAGCAGACCGTGCACCTGATCAGACCGACGCTGCTGCTGATTGCCGGAAGCGTGGGCCTTCTTCTGCTGGTCGCGAGCGCCAATGCGGCCACGCTGCTGCTCGCGCGAGCGTCCAACCGCCGGCACGAGCTAGCCGTCCGCACCGCGCTTGGCGCGACGCGCGGACGTCTGCTCTCGCTCGCCATCGCCGAGTCGCTCGTCTACGCGACGCTCGGAGGCATCGCGGGACTCGTGCTCGGTGGCTGGGCGCTGCGCATGGTGCTGCCGCTGTTTGCCGGTTCGCTGCCGTCGGCGGTTCCGATCGACGTCGACGGGCGCGTTGCCGTCTTCACGACGGCGATCTCCGCGTTGCTTGGCATCCTGTTCGGCATCGTCGTGGCCGTTCACAAATCGGAGGGCCGGCTCGTAGACGTCCTGAAGTCGTCCGGCCGCACGATCTCGGGGGCGGGAGCAGGCGCGCGCGGCGTGCTGGTGATCGCACAGGTCGCGCTCGCCGTCATCCTGCTCTCGGCAGCGGGGTTGATGCTGAACAGCGTCGTCAAGCTGTCGCGCGTTCGGCCCGGATTTGATCCCGACCACCTGCTGACATTCAGGATTGCGCTCACGGGATCGAACTACGCGTCGGCGCCTTCGCGTGTGGCGTTCGTGTTCGATCTGCTCGATCGGCTGCGGACGACTCCAGGGGTGCGCCACGCGGCGGTCAATTCGGCGATCCCGTTCGGCGGCAGCCGCGAGGGCGACGCGTTCAGCATCGAAGGGCGCATCAGGAAGCCGGGCGAGTTACAGATCGCCGACCAGCGTCAGGTGTCGCCGAACTATTTCGAGACGATGAACATCCCGCTCGTGAAGGGCCGACTGTTCAACGCGAGTGATGACAGTCGCGGCGAGCCTGTCGTCATCATCAACCGCACGATGGCGAAGCAGTACTGGCCCGACGAGGATCCGATCAATCGTCGCGTGCGCACCGACCCCAATACCTGGCTCCGCATCGTCGGCGTGGTGGAGGACGTGCATCACGTCTCCCTGAGCCGCGATCCGGTGACCGAGATGTACCGACCGATCGCGCAGACCGCGGCGCCGCTTTTCACGATGGTCGTCCGAACCGCAGGCGATCCGTCCGCGCTGGCGCCATCGGCGAGAGCCGCGGTCCAGGCGATCGATCCGAACTTGCCGATCTACGAGGTGCGGACGATGGAGGACCGCATCGCACGATCGATGGCGCAGACGCGCGGTACGGTGCTGCTGCTGCTCGTGACGGCGATGCTGGCAGCCGCGCTGTCAGGTGTGGCGATCTACGGATCGATCTGGTACTCGGTCAGCCAGCGGATTCCCGAGATCGGCGTCCGCCTCGCGCTCGGCGCCAGCCGCGCCTCGGTGTTCGTCGACGTGCTGCGGCGAGCGGCGCAGCTGACCGGGGTCGGCGCCGCGATCGGTGTTGGCGGCGCGCTCGCCGGCGGCCGCTTCATCGCCGCGCTGCTGTTCGACACCCGTGCCGCCGATCCGACGACGCTCACGGCCGTCGTGGCCGCGACGATGGTCCTCGCGCTGGCGGCCAGTGCCGTCCCGGCGCGCAGGGCGATGAGCGTCGATCCGATGATCGCCCTGCGTACTGAGTGAGCGTCTGTTTATCACCCGCCGAAACGGGCGATACTAGACGCACCTCCCTATGCCGGGGTGGCGGAACTGGCAGACGCACAGGACTTAAAATCCTGGGTCTCTAAAGAGGCGTGCGGGTTCGATTCCCGCCCCCGGCACCACCAATTCATTGACGTGCCGGATTTCCGACTGACCGATAACCACTCGATCGTAAATTGACCCGGCTGATCCGAACTGATCGATGCATCCGGTGCGTACGGGGCGTGCAAGAGACACACGCGTTGTGGACTGGTTCGCAATTGCACGACAAAACTGAATGCCGGCGGATGCTGAGATCGCCAGCTTCACAAACGATCGTGGCGCCATCGTCAAGGACCTGATCCGGATCGGGCGCGGTTCGATCAATCGAGGGATCTGCACGCTCGTCTCGATGTTCGATCCGCGGGAGACTGATGACGGTCAAGGAGCTGATCACCGAACGCCACGGCGAGATTCGCTACACGATCGGTGACGGGTGCTCGGGCGGGTCCATCAAACAGCTCGCGATTGCGTCCGAAGGCGCGGCCCGAGTCGCTGGCGACGCAGTATCGCGCGGGTCTCGTGAGTGACGGCCGTCAGCTCACAGCGCGAGTTCGATCGAGGTCAAGGTACGGAAGAACCGGCCTGCGGCGGCGGTGGACTTCTGCGTCGCCACAACCGGCGCGAACGATTCCGATCTGACGAACACGGTCGGTCTCGATGAGGCGACGTGCCCGGTGAAGGAGCAGTCGTCGCCGCGGCAAGTGGCTGGGGGACCGCGCGCAGAAAACATCTACAAGTGTCAGCTGAAGCCGTTGGATTTCGGCGACGCAGACTACGGCAGCATTCGCTTCAGCGACGATCAGAAGACGCGTCTTCGAGCGGTCTTTCTCCGAGGGTGTCTGCGACTGGCGCGTGCCGGGCGTGGCACAGGTTCCGGCGACGCCGTGGATGTCGTTTGCGACCGGCCCCGGAGGGCGGCCGCTTGGACCGCCGCCGACATCGATGCCGACTCGATGAGCGTCGTCTCCGGCACGCGTCTCAGCTACCGCGCATCTGGCAGACGCACCAGGAGCTTTCCCGTGTTCTCGCCGCGATAGAGCCGCGCAATCGCGCCTGGCGCCGCCTCGAGACCGTCGAGAATGTCCTCGCGATAGCGAAGAGAGCCGTCGCGGATGCAGCGTGACAGGAATCGCAGCGCCTCGGGACGCTTGTGCTCGTAATCGAGCGCCAGGAATCCATGCATGCTGGCGCGCTTCGTCAGAAGGGCGCGTTCGACTCGGGGGCCGACCGGCGGCGGGTCCCACGTCGCGACCGATGCCGTTCCGCAAATCACCACGCGCGCGCCGATGTTCAATCGCCGCACGACGGCGTCGCTGATCGCGCCTGCCGTGTTGTCGAAGTAGACATCGACGCCAGCAGGACACGCGGCAGCGAGACGATGGTCGAGATCGTCGACCTTGTAATCGACGGCGGCGTCGAAACGAAACTCCTCGAGGCACATCGCGACTTTTTCTGCTCCGCCTGCGATACCCACGGTCCGACAGCCACTCAATTTCGCAATCTGTCCCACCACCGACCCGACGGCGCCCGCCGCCGTCGACACGACAACGGTTTCGCCCGGCTTCGGGCGGCCGATCTCGAGGAGTCCGACGTACGCCGTGAGCCCATTCAGTCCGAGCACACCCAGCGAAGTGGAGAGTGGAAGGTCGAGTTCGGTGATAGTGCGAAGGACACTGTCCGCCGGCACGACCGCGAATTCTTGCCAGCCAAAGAGGCCGGTCACGAAATCTCCGGGCTTGAATCGCGCGTGCCGCGATTCCTCCACGCGACCTGTCGCAAACGAGCGCATCACCGTCCCGAGCGGGACCGGTTCGGAGTAGTTCGCGGCCGCGTTGACCCACCCGCGCATCGCCGGCTCCACCGACAGGTACAAATTGCGTACGAGCACCCCGCCCGCGTCGAGAGCAGGAACGGGAGACTCGACGATGTGAAAATGACGCGCCTCGGGGATGCCTGCCGGCCTCGAAGACAGAATGACCTGTCGATTCACCGATGGCCGCGTCATCGGTCGCGTCTGGGCAGTGCGAAACTGAGGATCAAATCGCCGCCGCGGCGCCCGCGTTCGCCGCCGCCGGATGCGACGGTCACGAACTGCTCGCCGTTCACCATATACACCGAGGGCGAGCCGAATACGCCGCCGCCGGTGTTGAACTTCCACAGCGGTTCGCCGGTCTTCGCGTCGAATGCGAACAAGTATCCCGCCACGTTGCTGCCCGTGCCGGCAAACACAACGCCCCCTGCAGTGACGACGACGCCAGCCTGGCCCCAGCCGTCGAACGTCTGCTGCCATTTCATTTCGCCGCTCGTCGGATCGAACGCCGAAAAGTAACCGCGCGCTGGACGTCCCGCGCCGAACGGACTGTCGACCGCGTTCACATAGAGCAAGCCGGTGCGAGGGCTGTACGCAATCGGTCCGTAGTTGGCGCCTCCTTCGGTACCGGGCGAATAGATCTGATTCGGACCGGGCGGCGTGAACTGCGGCACGAGCTTGCGCGTCGTCAGGCGATCGGCGGGCACGTCAACTGGGTACACCGGCGAGACCGGTTTCATCGGTTGACCAGCGGCCGTAAATGGAATCGGCTGCGTCGGCCACGGTTGATCGCCCGCGCGCGGGTTCTCAGTCGGCACCGGCATCTCCTTGATCGGGTGCACCGGCTTTCCCGTCTCGCGATCGAGGATGTAGAGGTAACCGTTCTTGCTCGCTTCGGCGAGGGCGCGGACACGGCGTCCGCCCACTTGCATCTCGAACAGGACCGGCTGATTGCCCGAGTCGTAATCCCACACATCGTGGTGCGTCTGCTGGAAGTACCACCGGAGTTTGCCGTTCCGCAGATCGAGCGCGACGATCGAGTCGGTGAAGAGATTCGTTCCGATGCGCTTCGTGGCATCGCCGAACGGATTGCCGACGGCAATGTAAAGCGTCGAGAGGTCCGGATCGATCGATGGCGTCTCCCAGATGCCGCCGCCGTTGCGTTCGCCGCCCACCCAGGTCGGACCGGCAATATCCCAACCCTCATCACGTCCATCTTGGGGAACGGTGTTGAAGCGCCAGAGCACTTTGCCGCTCTTCGCGTCGACGGCAAGCACGTATCCGCCAGGGATATGGCTCTCGCTGCGTGTCGTGACGACGTAGAGGACGCCGTTGTAAATCTGCGGCGCGGTGGTGAACCAGTAACCGAGCTCGATCGCGGCTTTGACGTCGGGATAGCGTTCCTTCACCACATCGAGGATGACGGCGGCCTGGCCGTCCTTGCCGAACGTCTTGATCGGCTGACCGGTTTTTGCATCCAGCGCGAAGAGAAACGATCCGGCCGCGGTGTAGACGACACCGTCGGCGTAGCAGACGCCGCGGTTGCGGAAGACGTAGCCGGCCTTCGCGCCTCCGCCGAGGAGATTGGTGACGTCGTAGGTCCACAGCACATGGCCGTCTGCGGCATCCAGCGCATAGACGCTGCCGCGCGGATCGGTCACGTACATTGTTCCGTCGACGACCACGGGCGTTGTCTGATTGCTCACGCCGTCTATCACTCCGGTCTGGAACAGCCAGCGCGGCGCGAGCGACTTCACGTTCGCCGGGGTGATCTGCTCGAGTGGCGAGAACCGGCTACCGGCAAGGTCCAGATTGTGCAGCGGCCAGTTGACGGTCTGCGCCATGAGCGTCGCGGCGGCTGCGCACACGGCGACGGCGGCGTAGAGCAGTGCTTTCATACCGATCCGTTCGGTCGTTCGTGGAACATCGAAATGCGTCCGCCATCGACCACGAGGTCGTGACAGTTGACGAAGCTGGCGTCATCGCTCGCGAGGTACACCGCTGCCGAGGCGATGTCGTCGGGGAAGCCCGAGCGCGGCAGCGGCGTCGCACGCGCGAGGCTCGCTTCGAGCTTCGCCATCGTCGATTGATTCGCATCATTACTCCGCGTCCGCGCCTTCTCGGATCCACCCCAGAAGATCGGTGTCGCAATCGCGCCAGGGGAAATCGCGTTGACCCGGATGCCGTGCGGTCCGAGCTCAATTCCCGCGAGACGCGTCACATGGCTGACGGCGGCTTTCGCAGTGGAATAGAGATATCCGCCCTGGCCGGATCGATGGGCGGCGATGCTCGAGTTGTTGATGATGCTCCCGCTCTTCTGCGGCTTCATCACGCGCGCCGCGTGTTTGATGCCGAACACGACGCTGCCAAGCAGAAGTCTCAGAGTGCTGGCGAACGCTTCTTCCGTGACGTTGTCGAGCGTACTGCGATCGAGCGCTCCGGCATTGTTGAACAGGCAGTCGAGCCGGCCGAAGCGCGCGACCGCGCAATCGATCAGCGCAGCGATGTCGGCCTCTCGCAGCACGTCGGCCTGCTGAAACACCACGCCGCTTCCGAGTTCGGCGGCGAGCGCGGTGCCCTTGTCCACGGCGCGACCGGCGATGACGAGTGAGGCGCCTTCAGCCGCGAATCGCCGCGCCGTCGCCTCGCCGATGCCGCTCGTGGCGCCCGTAATCACCGCCACTTTGCGGTCAAGCCGACCTGCCATCACATCTCCAGGAGTCGCCACTATATATCCCAACGAGGAGCGTCAGGCAACGCGGCCGAACGGACTACATGCGTGGCGCGGGTCGACGACTTGAAGACTCGATCCGCTCTTCCTACCATTACCGGTATTCACGATATGAGGAGGCCGAGATGATGAACCGCCGAGCGATGCTCGCGATGATAGCGGTGTTATGCCTCGCGTCCAGTCCGAAGGCGCAGGATGCGCCGAAAACGGCACCGGCCACGCATGTGACGAAGGACCAGATTGACGAGTTCATCGCGAAGATGCCGCAAGAGCGCATTTCCGATCTGCCGATCCGAGCGGTTGACGTTGGCGGGTATCGTGTCGGCGTGTTCGCCGTTGTGCGGCCGAAAGCGTCGCCGGAGGACGCGATTTACCACGACACGAACATGACGGAGATCCTGTACATCTTGAAAGGATCGGCAACACTGATCACCGGCGGTACGATTCCGGATGCTCGTCCACCTGCGCGGCCAGGCGGCAATTTCACCGGCACCAAAATCGAGGGCGGCACGAGTCGGCACGTGGTACCTGGCGACGTCATCATCACGCCGGGGCGAACGCCGCACTGGTGGCAGAACCTGGAGAGCGACATGTCGTACCTGGTGTTCAGACCTGATCCCGATGGAAAGCTGCCGTTGAAATAAGCCGCCCGCAGACGGTCGAGAGGCGCTCGAGCCTTGTGAGAATCGTACTCGCTCGATCCGGGATCGCCAGGCCCGGAGTTCCGCTTCAGGCCAGGCCAACACAACGGCAATGCTACTCAACCGTTGGACGCCGCCATGATCCGCGCGAAGGATCGACGGTGTTGCTGCTGCCGTCGCTGGCGATCGACAAGCGAACGGCCGCAAAAGGCCTCGACATTCTCGCGCGATCGATATAATCGCGGCATGCGGGACGTCGTCGTTTTCGGTCGCACGACTCTGGACTTACGCACGCGCACGCTGCGCCGCGACGGCAGAACCATCCCGCTCCAGAGCCAGCCGTTCGACCTGCTGGTTCTCCTGGTCGCTCGCGCCGACACGGTGGTGACGCGCGAATCGATGCGCGAGACGATCTGGCCCGACGTGGTCGTCGAGTACGACCAGAACATCAACTTCGCGATCCGGCAGATTCGGCTGGCGCTCGGCCCAGATGCCGATCGGTTGCAGACGATTCCGCGGCGTGGGTATCGCTTCGTCGGACCCGTCGCCGCACGCACGCCACGGCGACGCGCCTTCCTGGCGACGGCCGCGGCGGCGGCATTCGTGTTCGCATTCGGCGCCGGCATCGTCAGCGCCCACACGCCGTCCGGCGCGTCCATTTACGAACACCTGGTGCATCCGGATCACTGTCCATACCTGCGGTTTCTGTTTCCGAGTCACACCTCATAACAACTCACGAGATCTCATCGAACATTTGGCAGTCTCCAGCGTTCTAATCGCGCAGGAGGCTCGATGCGACGTCTTGCGCAGATTCCGTTGGCCGCGACGCTGGCGATTGCGGTCGCCTTCAATGTCGTCAGTGCCAGCGTCCTCACCGCGCTGCTGCAGCGGCCCTTTCCCTATCCCGAGTTGAGTCGCCTCGTGCTCGTCCGAGATTCGCGGCCCGCGAGCGGCGCGCACGAAGGCCATGCGATCGCGGCCGCCGACTTCTTCGACCTGCGGTCATCGGTCCGGGCGTTCAGCGCGCTGACGGCGTATCGCGGGGCGCCGCTCGTGATTTCGAACCACGGATCCGATCCCCAGCGGATTGAAGGGATCGCCGTGACGGCGAACTTCTTTTCGACGCTCGGCGTGACGCCAATATTGGGCCGCGCGTGGTCGGACGATGCGGACGCGCCGGGTCACGACCGGGTGATGCTGGTCAGCCACCGTTTCTGGCGCGCGCGATTCGGCGGCGACGCCTCGGCGATCGGCCGCGAGCTGACGGTGAATGGACGGCAGGTGCTCGTCCTGGGCGTCGTGCGCGACGAGGAGTGCTATCCGGCCGGCGTCGACGCGTGGGTGCCGCTCGTGATGACGCCCACCGACCGCCTCGAACGCTCGGCGCAGCGCCTCGCGGCGATCGCGCGCTTGACCCCCGGCGACACGATCGGCTCGGCGGGTGCGCAGCTCGAATCGACCGCCGCGCGCCTGCGTGCGTTGTATCCCGCCACGAACGCCGGCCGCGGCTTCGATCTCCTGCCGCTTCGACGCGAGCAGTACGAGTTCACGGCGCCGCTCTTCACCTTCGCCGCGGCGGCGGCGCTGCTGGTCCTGGCACTCGGTATCGTGAACGTCGCCACGGTCCTGACCGCCAGGCACGTCGATCGCGCGCCGGATTTTGCGATCCGATCGATGCTTGGCGCGACACGCGCGCATCTCGGCCGGTTGATCCTGGGCGAGACGGCCGCGATGACGATCAGCGCAACCGCCGTGGGTGTGATCGCCGCGTGGCCCGCGCTGAACGTGCTTCGCGCGAGCCTGCCCGAAGGTATCGCGCGCTGGATCAACGGGTGGTCGACGATGCGTGTGGATGGGGAAGCGGTCGCGGTGGGCCTCGGCGTCGGCGTGCTGATGACCGTGGTGATCGCCGGTACGCTCGCGGCCACCGCGCGGCGCTCGATCGACGCGGCGCGATCAGGCGCACGCCTCGTGCACGGCATGGGCGCCGGACGCCGTCTGATCGTGGGCAGCCAGATCGCGCTGGCCTCGTCGCTGCTGCTGTGCGCGTTGGCGGTCGTGCGCGCGATGGACCGTCAGTTCGCCGCGTTCGCCGCCTTCGCGCCCGATCGTGTCCTTCGTTTCACGCTGACGCTGCCGCCGTCGCGATATGACACCGACGCGAAAGTTGGCGCGTTTCACGCGCGCATGCTCGAGACCATCGATGCCGTGACCGGCGTCGAGGCCGCCGCGCTCGTGCGCAACGAGCCGGCGAGCAACGTGCCGTCGCCGCTCGTTGACTTCGACCGCGTCGACGCGCCCGCTGCGTCAGCGGCCGATCGCCCGCGCGCGGATCTGCAGACCGTTTCTCCAGACACGTTCGGCGTGCTGCGTCTGCCGGTGCTCGATGGACGCGCGTTCCTCGGGACGGATTCGGTCGAATCGGCGAAGGTCGCGGTCGTGAGCCGGAAGGCGGCCGATCGGTTCTGGCCCGGGCGCAATCCGCTGGGCGCGCTGATTCGCATCGCCGCGGACGCGACGCCCCTCCGCATCGTCGGAATCGTCGGCGACATCGAACTCAATTGGTACGACCCCGAGACGCGGCCGACGATCTACATTCCCGATGCGCAGCAGCCGTCGCGCACGACGGCCGTAGTCATGCGGACGCGCGTGGATCCGGTGACGGTGGCGGCAAACGTGCGCGGGGCAGTGGCGCGCCTCGATTCGACGCTCGCGATCGGCGGGCTCGAGCCACTCACGACGTCGATCCGCGACTCGCTGTCGCCGGTCCGCGTCGTCGATCGCATGCTCGCGACGGGAGCGGCCGTGTCCTGTCTGCTGGCGGCGGTCGGCGTGTTCGGGGTGCTTGCGCACGCGGTCGCACGCTGCTCGCGCGAATTCGGCATTCGGTATGCGCTCGGCGCGACGTCGCGATCGATTGCGGCGATGGTGCTCCGCGACGCCCTGAGCACCGGGGGCCTCGGACTTATCTGCGGTCTGCTGCTCGCGGCCGTGGGCGTTCGCGTCGTCGGCAGCGCGCTGTTCGGTCTGATCACGGTCACGCCTGGCATCGTCGCCGCTGTGATCGTCGGCACGGTGCTGCTCGTGGCCGGCGCCGCGTACGCGCCGGCGCAGCGGGCGTCGCGCGTGGACGCCGCCGCGTTGCTTCGTCAGTGACGTCCTGTCAGTCCTGTCG
>DASREL010000052.1:0-3244 GCA_035652075.1 Vicinamibacterales bacterium | reverse complement strand
GTTGTTCGGCAACGAGTTGAACATCTACTCGTTCGTCGGGTTGGTGATGCTGATCGGGATCGTGAAGAAGAACGCGATCATGCAGATCGACTTCGCGCTCGAAGCGGAGCGCGTGCACGGCAAGTCGCCGGCGGAGGCGATCTACGAAGGGTGCCTGATCCGCTTCCGCCCGATCATGATGACGACGATGGCGGCGCTGCTGGGCGCGGTGCCGATCGCGGTGGGCTTCGGCGCCGGCGGCGAAGCGCGGCGGCCGCTCGGCCTCGCCGTCGTCGGCGGCCTGATCGTGTCGCAGTTGATCACGCTCTATCTCACGCCCATCGTGTACACGTATATGGCAGCGACCGTTGCAATCGTCCATAAGCGTGAACTTCGTGCGAATAACGAAAACACTACGCGTCGTCCGGGCGAGAGCGTGGTACCGATCGATGCGTGAACATCTCCGAGCTCTTCATCCGGCGTCCCATCGCCACGAGCCTGATCATGCTCGGGATCGCGGTGATGGGCGTCGTCGCGTACCGCGTCCTTCCGGTCAGCGATCTTCCTAACGTCGACTTTCCGACGCTGAACGTCGGCGCGGGGCTGCCCGGCGGCGATCCGACGACGATGGCGTCGGCGGTGGCGAGCCCGCTCGAGCGGCAATTCACGACCATTGCGGGGATCGACGAGATGACCTCGTCGAGCTCCACCGGCAGCACGAACGTCACGCTGCAGTTCGATCTCGCGCGCGACATCGACAGCGCGGCGGTCGACGTGCAGACGGCGATTGCGGCGGTGATGCCGCTCCTGCCCGCCGGGATGCCGGCGCCGCCGTCGTTCCGCAAGTTCAATCCCGCCGATCAGCCGATCATGTTTCTCGGGCTGACCTCCGACGTCGTGCCGATGTACACGCTCGACGACTACGCGGAGACGATGATCGCGCCGCGCATTTCGATGGTGAGCGGCGTGTCGCAGGTGCAGGTCCAGGGCGCGCAGAAGTACGCGGTCCGCGTCCAGGTCGATCCGAACAAGCTGCACGACCTCGGCATCGGCATCAACGAAGTGAACTCGGCGCTGCAGAACTGGAACGTCAACCTGCCGACCGGTCAGCTGTTCGGCACCAACGCGACGTTCAACATCGCGGCGCGCGGCCAGTTGATGGACGCCGATGCGTTCAGGCCGGTGATCGTCTCGTACCGGAACGGCGCGCCGGTGCGGCTGGATCAGGTCGCGACGGTGCTCGACAACGTCGAGGACAACAAGAACGCATCGTGGCTGTACACGAAGACCGGTGCGCGCCGGCGCGCGATCAACCTGCAGGTGATGAAGCAGCCGGGCAGCAACACGATCGCCGTCACCGACGCGATCCGCACGCTGCTCCCGGCGTTCGAGGCGGAGCTGCCGCCGTCGGTGCACCTGACGATCCGCGGCGATCGCTCGCGGAACATCCGCGAAGCGTTCACCGACATTCAGTGGACGATGGCGATCACGCTCGCCCTCGTCGTGCTCGTGATCTTCGGTTTCCTGCACAGCGGATCGGCGACGCTCATCCCCGCGCTCGCGCTGCCGTTCTCCATCCTCGGTACGTTCGCGGTGATGGCGGTGCTCGGCTTCACGCTCGACAACCTGTCGATGATGGCGTTGATCCTCTCGATCGGCTTCGTCGTCGACGACGCGATCGTGATGCTGGAGAACATCGTGCGGCACATCGAGCACGGCGAGCAGCCGTTCGAGGCGGCGATGAAGGGGTCGAAGGAGATCGGCTTCACGATCGTCTCGATGACGGTGTCGCTGGCGGCCGTGTTCATCCCGATCCTGTTCATGAGCGGCATTCTCGGCCGGCTGTTCCGCGAGTTCGCCGTGACGATCACGGCCGCGATTCTGATCTCCGGCATCGTCTCGGTGACGCTGACGCCGATGCTGTGCAGCCGCTTCATCAACGCGGCGTCGCTGCACGCGAAGGGACGGTTCGCGCGCTTCATGGAAGGGTGGTTCCAGCGCCTGTTCCGGCTGTACGAGTGGAGCCTCGGCGGCGTGCTGCGCCACCGCTTCGCGATGCTCGTCGTGTTCTTCGTCGTGCTCGGCGCGACGATCGAGATGTTCGGCATCGTGCCGAAGGGGTTCATCCCCGACCAGGACAACGATTCGCTGAACGTCAACGTCCAGGCGGCGCAGGGCACGTCGTACTACGAGATGGTCGACCACGTGCGGCGCATCGGCGCGATCATCAACGCGAACCCATACGTCGACACCTTCTTCGCCAGCACGGGCGGCGGATTCGGGTCGATGAACATGGCGCGGTTCAACCTTCAGCTGGCGCCGCGGCGCACCCGTCCGGTGTCAGCGGCCGAGATCGCGCAGCAGCTCCGGCCTCTGCTGCTGCGCTTTCCCGGCTTCCGTGCGTTCGTCAGCCTGCCGCCGGCGATCCAGATCGGCGGCCGCATGGGGAACAGTTCGTACAGCCTGACGGTGCAGAGCGCCGACACGGAGCATCTGTACGACTGGGCGCAGAAGCTCGAAGCCGCGATCACGCCGCTGCCCGAAGTGCAGGACGTGTCGGACGACATGCAGATGAAGAGCCCGCGGGTGAACCTCGTCATCAATCGCGATGCGACCGCGGCGCTCGGGCTCAACGCCAGCGCGATCGAAGCGGCGCTCTACGACGGCTTCGGCCCGCAGTGGTCGTCGACGATCTACGGCACCACGGCGCAGTACAAAGTGCTGCTCGAGCTCGATCCGAAAGATCAGGAGCAGGCGAACTCGCTCGAGAAGATCGCGTTCAAGACGCCGAACGGCGCGCTCGTGCCGTTCGAATCGGTCGTGAAGCTCCAGGAAACGGTCGGACCGCAGACGGTGAATCACGTCGGCGAGCTGCCGGCGGTGTCGATCTCGTTCGCACTGCGTCCGGGCGTCTCGCTCGGCGCCGCGGTCGATCACATCAACCGCGTGGCGGCCACCGTGCTGCCGGCGACGGTGACGACGGCGTTTCAGGGATCCGCGAAGACGTTCCAGCAGTCGATGCAGAATCTCGGGCTGCTGCTCTTCGTCGCGATCGGCGTCGTCTACATCGTCCTCGGCATGCTGTACGAGAGCTACATCCACCCGCTGACGATTCTCTCGGGACTGCCGTCGGCGGGCCTCGGCGCGCTCGTGACGCTGTGGTTGTTCGGCAACGAGTTGAACATCTACTCGTTCGTCGGGTTGGTGATGCTGATCGGGATCGTGAAGAAGAACGCGATCATGCAGATCGACTTCGCGCTCGAAG
>DASREL010000051.1:0-65897 GCA_035652075.1 Vicinamibacterales bacterium | reverse complement strand
GGCGTGACGTCGATCCGCGCCGAGCAGGTCCACGGCATGCGCGGCGTCGACATCGATTTCGACTCACATGATTTTCATTAATGGCTGTCAGCTCTCGGCTGTCAGCTATCAGCGCGCGTCTAAACGGTGAGGAGACCAGATGAAAACTGCTGTTGTCGTGTCGCTCTTGGCGCTGCAGGTCATACAACCAGGACAGATGACGCAGGCGCGCGTGTGGGTGCAGAACAAAGGACGCGCCGAAGCGGTGCCTGTCGACCTGCGTGAAGTTAACACCGACCTTCCGCTCAACGTCCTCGTCGTCAACGGGTTGCCTGGAAATCCACAAACCGCTCCTGTCCTGACGCGCCTGACGCGTCAAACCTGGGAATACGACAGTGTCACCGTGACCGCAGAGCAGGATCCCGTGGCCGTGCTCAACGCACGCGGTCAGGCTGGGTGGGAAATAACTGGCGCGACGCTCGCGTCGCCCGCCGGCACGCGCATCCTCCTCAAGCGTCCGCGCTAGCGCTCGTGCGCCAGACGCGATAGACCGGGATGCCCACGAGTGCGAAGCCGAGGCCGATCGTGGACTGCATGGGATGCGCGACGACGGTGTTTGCGACGATGAGGAGCGCGGCGAGGATGAACACGAGCGGTGTCGCCGGGTAGCCAGGTGTGCGGAACGGACGCGGCACATGTGCGTCGCGCCGTCGTGACACGAAGATCGCCGCGGCCGCCAGCGCGAACCAGAGCCACGACATGAACACGACGTACGTCAGCAACTGCTCGAACGTGCCCGACAAGACGAGCACCGTCGACCAGGCGGCCGTCGAGACGATCGCCGCGGCCGGCGTCCCGAACGTCGGATGGATGGTCGCAAGCCGCGCGAAAAACACGCGGTCGCGCGCCATCGCGAAGAACAGCCGCGGCAACGTCAACGTCAGACCGTTCGCCGCGCTGAAGATCGATACCAGGATCACCGCCGCCATCACGCGCGCCGCCGCCGGACCGAGCACGACGCGCGCTGCGTCCGAGGCGACGCGCGTGCTCGACGCCACGCCGGCCACGCCGAGCGCGCGGAAATAGCCGACGTTCGCGAACACGTAGATCCCCACGAGCGCGAGCGTGCCGACGACGATGCCGCGAGCGAACACGCGCTGCGGATCGACGGTTTCGCCTGCCGAGAAGGTGACGTACTGCCATCCCTCGTACGCCCACAGCACGCCAATCATCGCCGTCACGCCGCGGACGGCCGCCGAGAAGGACCATTCGTCCGGCCACCATCCGGCGGACGAGATACCGGCGCTGCCGCCGGCGACGAGCATCGCGGCGAGCAGCACGATGACAGCGACCTTCGTCATCGTCGCCAGACCCTGCACGTCGGCGCTCTGTCGCGTGCCGCGCACGTTGATCGCCGTCACCACGGCAATCATCAGGATCGATACGACGCGCGCGCCGACTGCCGACAGCGGCACGAACGCCTCGACATATCTGGGGAATGCGGCTGCGAGCGTGGCGAGCGATCCGCTGCCGATGACGACGAACATCGTCCAGCCGTAGAGGAACGCCGGCAGCGGACCGAATGCGTCGCGAACGTACGCATAGAGGCCGCCTGATTCCGGTTTCAGCGCGCCGAGTTCGGCGAACGTCAGCGCACCGAGCAGCGAGAGCACGCCGCCGACGATCCACGCCGCGAGCGCCACGCCGCCCGATCCGGCGTCGCGGACGACGGCGCCTGGCGTCAGGAAGATGCCGGAACCGATAACGGTCCCGACGACGATGAATACCAGATCGCGGAAGGACAGCGTCCGGCGAAGGGAGTGAGGAGCCAGCCTCGAGTCTCTAACTTCTGGGAGATCCAGCAAGGACCCTTCCGCGGACGATCGCGCCGTCCGCCATGAGGAGTTTCGGCGTGGCGATGTCGCCGTCCACGGACGCGGTAGGACGGAGATCGACCCCCTCGGTCGCGGCCACGTTACCGGTGACCGCGCCGCTGATCGTGATCGTCTTCGCCTTCAAATCGGCCTTTACGGCCGCTCCGGGGCCGATGCTCAAATTGTGGTTACCGACCTCGATCGTCCCTTCGATCTGCCCTTCGATCGTCAGGTTTTCGTTGCTCACGACGCGCCCTTCGATCCGCAGCGCGCGCCCGATCCAGGCGACGACGCGGCGTTCGTCCGTCGGCGCATTCGGCTCGTTGGCCATCCAGAATCCTCCGTTGTCCTCTTATCGGATGATTTGGGAAAAGTCTTTCCTATGGAACTCAGCTTGCAGCATATTGAGTCGTGATCAAGGCCGATTTTCATATCCATACGGGCGACGACCCTGTCGATCCGATCCCCTATTCGACGACCGACCTGATTGACCGCGCCGCGCAGCTTGGCTACGGCGCGTTGGCGATCACGCTCCACGAACGCCAGCTGGATCTCGCGGCGCTGACGCCGTACGCCGCCGAGCGCGGCATCGTCCTCGTGCCCGGCATCGAGCGGACGATCGAAGGCAAACACGTGCTGCTGTTGAATTTCACGTCCGCCAGCGAACGCGTGGACACGTTCGCCGACCTCGCGCGATTACGACGCGACGAGCGCGGACTGGTCATCGCGCCGCACGCCTTCTTTCCGGCGCGGAGCTGCTTGTGGGGACGCCTCGAGCGCCATGCCGATCTGTTCGACGCCGTCGAGTACAACGCGATGTTCACGGCGTCGCTCGACTTCAACCAGCGCGCGATCGCGTTCGCGCGCGCGCACGGCAAACCGATCGTCGGCAACGGCGACGTGCACCGCCTGCGTCAGCTGGGCACGACCTACTCGCTCGTCGACGCGCCGGCGGACGCCGACGCGATCTGCGCCGCGATTGCCGCCGGCCGCGTCCAGTACGTCGCGACGCCGCTGTCCTGGCGCGACGCTGCGGCTATCATGGCTGATCTCCTATGGCCGACACCCGGTGGACCGCGGGACGAGACGAAGCGGGTATCCGACTCGACAAATATCTCGCTGCCGCAGAGCGCCTAGGCTCGCGCGCCAAAGCCGCGGACGCGATCGCTCGCGGCAAAGTCTTCCTCAACGATCGCGAGGCGACGATGGCCGAT
The DNA here is from genome assembly GCA_035652075.1 of Vicinamibacterales bacterium. GTDB lineage: Bacteria > Acidobacteriota > Vicinamibacteria > Vicinamibacterales > CAVVIG01 > Gp6-AA45. Next base: position 62,830 of record DASREL010000051.1, on the reverse strand, counting down.
GCCGGCGCGCTGCTGAAGAGCGGCGACGCCGTGCGCGTCTGGATGGATCGCCCGGGCAGCTCGAAGCGGCGGATTGCCCTCGGCGGCGAGCGCGACCTGCCGATCGTGTACGAGGACGAGGCGATCGTCGTCCTGAACAAGCCGGCAGGCGTGCTGGCCGTGCCGCTCGAACGGCGAAGCGACGCGCGGTCGGTGTTCGACGATCTCAAAGAGCATCTGCGCTCGCGCAAGCAGCCACGACCGCTCGTCGTGCACCGGATCGACCGCGATACGTCCGGCCTCGTCCTGTTCGCGAAGAACCTGCGCGCGCAGGAGCACCTCAAAGAGCAGTTCAAGCGGCACACGCCTGAGCGCGTGTACCTGGCCGTCGTGTATGGCCATCCGACTCCCAAATCGGGAACATGGCGCGACACGCTGGCGTGGGACATGAAAGCTCTCGTGCAGAAGGAGACGCACCCGCGCGATCCGAAAGGCAAGGAGGCGTCATGCCGCTACCGCGTGGTGGAAGAGCTGAAAGGCGCGGCGCTCCTGGAAGTGCAACTCGTCACGGGACGGCGAAATCAGATCCGTCTTCAGGCGCGACTTCGCGGGCACACGCTCGTCGGCGAACAGCGCTACATCTACGGACCGGAGTCGCTGCGGACGATCGCGTTCCCGCGTCAGGCGCTGCACGCGCACAAGCTGTCGTTCGTCCACCCCACGCGCGAGGAAGCGATGACGTTCGAAGCGCCCCTGCCCGCCGATATGGCGAGCCTCATTCGCCGCCTGGCGCACAGATAGGCGAGAGCTGAAAACGGCGGTCTTCGTCGATCGTGACCCGATAGAGCTCGTCGAACCCTTCGTCGAGCGTCGGTGGTTCGAGCCGTTTGGCGACGGTGAAGATCGCGACGTTCGGCACCTTGTCCTGACCGGTCCTGACGGCATTGCGCGCGACGGCCGCGCGCGTGGACACGTCGACGAAATAACCGATCACGCGCGCGCCGTGGCGGCGCGCCGTCGCGATGATCGGCGCGCGATCGGCCCTTCGCGGGTTGGTGTTGTCGACGACGACCGACGATCCGGCTTTCAGCGCGGCATCGATCAATCGCTTGTCTTCGACGCGAACGTGGGTGGACGCGAAGCGTTCGCGATAGAGAGAGGATTTCCCTGCGCCAGGCAGGCCGACGAGGATGACGAGATCCACCGCTCGGCTGAAGCCTTCGCGCTACTTTCTGATGGTCGACGGCGCGACGTGCTTGAACACCTTGCCGCCTTTCATGACGAAGGCGACGCGCGTCACCGCGGTGATGTCCGTGAGCGGATCGCCGACGAGACCGACGATGTCAGCTTCGAAGCCAGGCGCGATCGTGCCGATCGTTTTGTCGAGCCGCATCGACTTCGCGGACAGCGAGGTCGCCGAAACGATCGCGTCCATCGGTTTCATGTTGCCCTGGCGCACGCGCTCGACGATCTCGTCGGCGTTGTGACCGTGCGCGCCGGCGACGGCGTCGGTGCCGTTGACCATCATCAGTTTCGGCGTCGCCACCGCGCGCTTGATCATGTCCTCGTTCAGCTTCAGGCCCTTTTCCATGTACTGGAAGCCTTCGGCGTTGTAGTTGCCGATGCCTTCGTAGTGCGCGCGGTTCCGCAAATAGTTCTGCAGCACGACGCCGACGTTCGGGTCGAAGTAGACGCCTTTGTCCGCCATCAGCTTCAGCACTTCGTCGTTCGCGAACACGCCGTGCTCGATCTGCTGGCAACCCGCGTTCACCGACGCTTTGATCGATTCAGGACTGTGCGCGTGGACCATCGTCCGCATCCCGAGCGTGTTGGCTTCGCCGCAGACCGCCTGCAGCTGCGCGTCGCTCATCGTCTGCTTGCCGCCGTCGCGGATGCTGGCCGATGCGAAGATCTTGATGACGTCCGCGCCGTCTTTCTTCAGCTGACGGACCTTCTCGCGGATTTCGTCGGGTGTGCCGCTGTTTTCGTTGATCTGGCGGATTGACGTGAGGACGCGCGGACCGGGAATGATACCGCGCGCGATCGCGTCACGCAGCGGCACGTCGTTCGGCTGACCGGGACTTTGGATCGTCGTGAAACCCGCCATCAGCGTGACGTACGCGTTTTCGGCGCTGTAGAGAATCTCTTCCGCGGGATCGCCCCGGCGCGCCGCGTATCGGCCGTCTTTGTCGAAATGCCACCCGAGGTGCGAGTGGACGTCGATCAGGCCTGGCGTCACCGTCAGCTGGCCGAGTTCGTACGTCGGCGTTCCGGAGCCGCCGCTTTCGACCGCCGTGATTTTGGATCCCTGGACGACGATCGTCGCGTTTCGCAGGATCTTGCCCGTTCCGTCGAGCACGGTCGCCGCGTGGATGCGGATCGTCTCCGATTGTGAAAAAACAGGAACCGATCCGAGGGCGATCACTCCGAGAAGCGCGGCGACTTTTGAACGCATGGGCGCATTATAATCCTCAGTCTCAGCTCTCATGTTCAAAGCGTTCGTTACTGCGCTGGCGCTCGCCGCCGCGGTCGGGGAATGGCCGTACTACGGCGGCGATCAAGGCGGGGCGAGGTACTCGCCGCTCGCCGACGTCAATCGATCCAACGTGTCGCGGCTGACGCTCGCGTGGGAATGGCAGACGCGCGAGAAGGCGTTGCCCCAGTTCGGCACGCGTCCCGGCGTGTTCGAAGCGACGCCGCTGATGATCGGCAACACGCTGTATTTCACCACGCCGTACAACCGCGTCGTCGCGTTGAACGCCGACAGCGGACAGGAACTATGGTCGTTCGATCCGAAAGCGTACGAAGACGGTCAACCGCCGAACGGCACCGGTTTCGTCCATCGTGGGATCGCCGCGTGGCGTGACGGCGACAAGCTGCGCATTCTGCTCAACAGCCGATACCGGCTGTTCGAACTCGACGCGAAAGACGGGAAGCCGGTCGAGTCGTTTGGCGATCATGGCTCCGTCGATCTGAGTCGCGGTCTCGTATGGGCGATCAACAAGAAGCACTACACGAATACGTCACCGCCGGTCGTCTACAAGGATCTGGTCATCCTGGGCAACGGCGTCGGCGATCGCCTCGCGTACAAGAACGATCCGCCGGGCGACGTCCGCGCGTTCGATGCGCACACCGGCAAGCAGGTGTGGACGTTCCACACGATTCCGCAGCCGGGCGAATTCGGCAACGACACGTGGAAGAACGATTCGTGGGCGTTCACCGGTCACACCAACGTGTGGGCGCCGATGACGCTCGACGAACGCCGCGGACTGCTGTACATGCCCGTCAGCACGCCGAGCAATGATTTTTTCGGTGGCCGGCGTCCCGGTCAAAACCTGTTTGCCGATTCGATCGTGTGCCTCGACGCGGCAACCGGCAAGCGGAAGTGGCATTACCAGCTCGTACACCACGGGCTGTGGGACTACGACAACCCGGCGGCGCCCGTGCTGGCGACGATTGACGTCGGCGACCCCTCGGGACCGATTGACGCGGTCGTTCAGCTCACCAAGCAAGGATTCGCGTTTGTGTTCGATCGCGTGACCGGCAAACCGGTGTGGCCGATCGAAGAACGAGCCGTGCCTGCGAGCGACGTCGCAGGCGAGCACGCGTGGCCGACGCAGCCGTTTCCGACCAAGCCGCCGGCGCTGACCGAGCAGGGCGTCACGCTCGACGACGCGTTCAACGACGCGGCGCGCGAGGAGTTGAAGAAGTACCGTCTCGGTCCGGTGTTCACGCCGCCGTCGCTGCGCGGCACCGTGCAGCGCCCCGGCATCATCGGCGGCGCGAACTGGGGATCCGGCGCGTTCGATCCGAAGTCCGGACTCTTGTTCGTGAAGACGACGAACCAGGCGAACATCGTGCGGCTCGCGAAGCCGGACATGTCCGAGGCAAACCCGCACCGCGACGAAGTGGATGCCGAGCTCGTGCGCAGCGGCGATACGGCCGCCGAGTTCAACAACGGCACGCAGTTGTTGAAGGGACCGTACGGCCACGTCATCGCGGTGGACTTGAACAACGGCACGATTCGGTGGCGCGTGCCGTTTGCGACGCCAGGCGCCGCAGGCGTCATCGCCACGGCCGGCGGTCTCGTGTTCGTTGGCGGCGGCGACACGTCGCTGCACGCGCTCGACTCGGCAACCGGCGCAGAGGTATGGCACACCGCGCTCAAGCGGCGCGCGAACGCCACGCCGATGACGTACAAATCATCGCAAGGACGTCAGTTCATCGTGATCGCAACCGGCGCCGGCGACAACGCCGCGCTGATGGCATTTTCGTTGGGAGGCTCGCAGTGATTGCCGCTCTTTTGATGTTTTTGGCCGCGGCGCAGGTATCCGGCGTCGTACACGACTCGCTCGGCGGGGCGGTCGTCGGCGCCTCGGTGACCGCGCATCCCGTCAGCGGACCGGATCGCCAGGTCGTCACCGGATCGGATGGCCGCTTCACGATCGACGCGCCTGACGGCGACGTCACGCTGATCATCCGCGCCGGCGGCTTCGCCGAGAAGACCGAACGCATCGGCAGCGGCGATCGCACTCGCGATCTCGATATCACCGTCAGCCCCGCGGCGGTTCTCGAAACCGTGACGGTGACGCCAACGCGCACGGAACAGAAGATTGCCGATGTGCCGGCCAGCGTCGACGTCGTCACCGGCGAAGAGCTCCAGGAGTCGCCGGCGCTGATCGCCGACGATGCGCTGCGGAATGTGGCGAGCTTCAGCCTGTTCCGCCGGACCAGCAGTATCGCGGCGCAGCCGACGACGCAAGGCGTGTCGTTGCGCGGCATCGGACCGAGCGGACAAAGCCGCACGCTCGTGCTCCTCGACGGCATCCCGTTCAACGATCCGTTCGGCGGCTGGGTGTACTGGACGCGCGTGCCGATGACGAGCGTCGACCGCGTCGAAATCACCGAAGATGCCTCGTCGAGCGTCTACGGCAATATCGCCATGGGCGGCGTCATCAACATCATCACCGCGCATCCGACGAAACGGACGCTCGAGCTGAAGCCGCAGTACGGCAACGACAACAGCCCGAAGTTCGATTTCTTCGGCAGCGATCAATGGAACAAAGTCGCCGCGGCCATCGAAGGCAGCGTGCTGCACACCGATGGCTTCCCGATCGTCGAGAAGATCGAGCGCGGCCCGATCGACAACAACGCGAACGTCGAATACAGCAACGTATCCGGCAAGCTCGAATTCACGCCGACCGACCGCGTGCAGGGCTTCTTCCGCGCCGGCTATTTTTCGGAGAACCGCAACAACGCCAAAGTCGGCGAGCTGAACGACACGCGTTGGACGACGGCAAACGGCGGGATCCGCGCGCGCCTCGCCGACGAGAGCGACTTGCAGGCGCGGCTGTTTTACGATCGCCAGCGCGCGCATTTCAACTTCCTCGCGGTGACCAACGCCGCCACGCTGCGCAACGTCGTCCGGCTCGCAACCGACCAGAACGTGCCCACCGACGGCATCGGCGGGATGGCGCAGTGGTCGAAGGCGGTCGGCACGAAGAACATGTTCAGCGTCGGCTTCGACATGCGGCGCGTGGACGGCGACAGCGTCGAGGACGCTTACGTCGCGGCCGTGCCGACCCAGATCAGCGGCGTGACGCAGGCGGCGACGTTGTCCGTGCATCGCGTCTCCGGCGGTACGCAGCGGACCGCCGGCGTGTACCTGCAGGACATCTTCACGCCGATCGACAAGCTCGTGCTGACGCTCAGCGCGCGTGTCGACAACTGGAACAACTACGACGGCCACAATCTCGAGACGACGGTTGCCACCGGCAACCCGACCGCGAACAACCGTCCGGCGATCGACGCGAAGGACGCGACGGTCGTGAGCCCGCATCTCGGTGCGCTGTATCACATCTCCGATCAAGTGAGCGTGTGGGGCGCGGCGAACTCCGGATTCCGCGCGCCGACGCTGACCGAGTTGTATCGCCAGTTTTCAGTGGGCGCGGTCACGACGCTGCCGAACGCGAACCTCGAACCGGAACGGCTCGTCGGCGGCGAACTCGGCGTCAACGTGATCCCGATCCACAACGTGTCGGTCCGCGTGACCTGGTTCGACAACACGATTTCGAACCCCGTCCTCAACGTGACGCTGTCGGCGACGCAGGCGCAGAAGCAGAACGTGCCCGAATCACAAGTGAAGGGCGTGCAGACCGACGTCGACGTGCGAATTGGCGCCTCGTGGCGTTTTTCGGCAGGCTACGTGTACGACGACGCGACGGTGACCGAAGGAGGTCCGCTGACCGCGAATCTGGTGGGCAAGTGGCTGCAGCAGGTCGCGCGCAATCGCGGCACGATGCAGATTGCCTACTCGAACCCGAAGGTGGCAACTGTCGCGTTAGGCATCCAGATTGTCGGTCTGCAATACAACGACGACCTGAACGCCAATTTGATTCCGGCGGCCACCTTGACGGACGCCGGATACGAGACGGCTGGGTACACGACGGGCCTCCCAGGGTATTCAGTTGCCGACTTGAGCATCTCGCGCAACATCGGGCGCAACCTGCAGGCGTTCTTCGGTATGCAGAACATGTTCGACAAGGTGTATTTCGTCCAAACCAACCCCTCGACGATCGGAACGCCCCGTCTCATCAATGGCGGAGTCAGGGTCAGGTTCGGCCGGTAAGCGGTTTTTGGCGTCGGCATCGCCCTTGCTGTTAGTCCAGCTGGATGAAGCTCATCGTCCAGCCGGACGCCGGCATCGTGCCCACGATCGCGGCCATTCGCCGCGCACGTAAAACAATCGACATTTTGATCTTCCGTCTCGACCGCCTGGAGATCGCACGCGAGCTCGAGGCGGCGGTCACGCGCGGCGTGCACGTGCGCGCGCTGACGGCGCATCAGAATCGCGGCGGCACGAAGACGCTGCGCAAGCTCGAAATGGAACTGCTGTCAGGCGGCGTGACGGTGTCGCGCACTGCCGACGATCTCGTGCGGTATCACGGCAAGATGATGATCGTGGACGGCAGGATTCTCCACATCTACGGTTTCAACTTCACGCACCTGGATATCGACAAGAGCCGCAGCTTCGGCGTCATCACGAAAAATCCGAAGATCGTCAGCGAAGCGATGAAGCTGTTCGAGGCCGATTTCGAGCGGCAACCGTACACGTCGCGGCACGATCGCTTCGTCGTCAGTCCCGAAAACGCCCGCGACCAACTCGCCTCCTTCATCAAGGCCACGCGGAAGGAACTGCTGATCTACGACCCGCATCTGTCCGACGATGCGATGCTCCGCCTGATCAGCGAGCGCAAGCGCGCCGGCGTCGACGTCAAGATCATCGGCAAGTGCGAAGCGAAGTGGAAGCTGGATTACGAAAAGTTTCCGGGCAAGCGCCTGCACATCCGCGCGATGATCCGCGACGGCCGCCGTGCCTTCATCGGCAGCCAGAGCCTCCGAAAGCTGGAACTCGAGAAGCGCCGCGAAGTCGGCATCATCATCACCGACGACAGCGTCGTTCGCGAGATGCGGTCGGTGTTCACCGCCGACTGGGCGCAGACGCCGACGGGCCGCAAAGAAGTGAAGAAAGCCGAAAAAGCGGAGAAGAAAGAGCAGAAGGAACTGGCCAAAGCCAGTTAGCCGCGAACAGTTGACAGTCGACTGCTAGCGGCTGACAGCTGTTGACTGTGGACTGTGAACCGTCGACCGATCCTGCGGTTTGCGCCAGAAGTCCATCGTCGACACGCGGTGCACGCAGCCGACCGTGCAGTACGGCGCGCATGATTTCGGCGTGAGGAACTCGCGGCGGATGTCGTCGATGGTGTAGCTCTCGAGCGGCACGGCAGGGTAGCCGCGCTGCTGTGAGCAGTAGTGCACGAGACCCTCTTCGCACACATACAGATAGCGCGCGCCGGCGCGGCAGCGCCAGTCGTTCGGCTTGCCGTCGGCAAGATTGTCCTGGAAGCTCCGGATCCCCGAGTAGAGATTCTGGACGACCTGTCCTGCGCTGCTGATGTTCGCCATCACGGCGTCGAACACTTTGCGTTCGGCGTCGGCAAGCGGCTTCAGCCGTCCCACGCCGTCGTGGATGATCCCGATTGACGTCGAGAAGCCGAGCTCGCGCGCGCGGTCGTTGATCGTCCGTGCGTCTTCGGGATTCTTGATCCCGCCGCCCAGCACCGAGTTGATGTTGACGTCGAAGTCCGCGTAGGTTTTCAGGTCCTGCAGTTTCCTGTCGAGCACGCGCAGGCTTTTCTTCGAGACTTCGTCCGGTTCGACGTTGTCGATGCTGATCTGCAGGAAGTCGAGCCCCGCGTCGTTCAGCGCCTCGATCCGTTTCGGAACGAGGAAGTATCCGTTCGTGATGAGGCCCGCCATCATGCCGTGCCGGCGAATGCGGCGGATCAGATCGTCGAGGTCCGGGTGCAGCATCGGCTCGCCGCCGCTGAACGCGACGACGGACGTGCCGAGTTCCTTCAGCTTGTCGATGCGCCGCATCATGACGTCGGTCGGTATCGGCGGCGACGTCTTGTCGTACTCGTTGCAGTAGCCGCAATCGATGTTGCAGCGGCGGATCGGGATGATCTGCACGAGCAGCGGATGCGCCGTATGGACGAGTCCGCGCGCAAACTCCCGCGCGGACCGCAATTTACGGCTGACGGTAGTGGTGAAAGCCAATCCGAAAATTATAACTCAGGCGGCGGGCTCGGCTGCCGGGCGGAATCTGCGCATGCTTTCGCCGACCTTCAACGAGCCGTTGAAGATCGTGCCCACGGGGATGAATCCGAACAGCTCGTGCCGCGCGACCGCCGCGAGGCCCGCGGACGCGATGCATCCGCACTGCGTGCAGTCGGGGGCGCCGCCATACTGGCACGGCGTGATCTTCGTCTTCAGATCCGACGACAGCGTCATCGTCGTCTTCGCAAACACGCATTCGTCAGGTGACGCGGGCGGTTCGGCGTACACCTCGATCAATCCCTTCGGCAGCGCGAGCTTCGGATACTTCACGCGTAACGCCATCAAATCGGCGACGACGCGTTCGCGATCGGCGGGCCGTAGACGTTCGTCGGACATCTCGCCGATTTGCGGCGTGTACAGGCTGTACCAGATCTTCTCGACGGCAGGATTCGCGGACCAGAACTTCAAGAAGTCATCGAAGTAGCCGTCGCGGTTGACCTGTTGGCGCGTGATCGTGCTGTGCACCGTGATCGTGTGACCTTCGATGTGTTTCAGGATGCGTTCGTAGGTCGCCGGTTTGCGCCGTTCGTCGTGCTCCGGCTGCAACCCATCGATGGAGACGACGATGGACAAGCGGAAGATGCCGCGCCACTGCTTGGGGATTTCGCGCACGGCGCTCGTCACCAGCTGCGTGTGGATGCGGCGCTTGGCCAGCTCCGGCAAGATCGCGTCGAGCTCTTTGTAGCGCACGAGCGGCTCACCGCCAACGAGCGAGACGTGCAACGGTTTGAGTCGATCGACCGTTTCGAGGACTTTGTCGATCAACTCCTGTCCTTTGAAGTCGCGGAGCTCGCGCAGCGTCACCTCGCCGCCGAGATGATCGTCGCCATACGCATAACAGCCGGGGCAGCGAAGGGGACATTCCTTAGTGATTTCAATCGAAAGTGCAGGTACGCGACCGCTGAGGATCCGACCCCATGCGGCGATGATGCCTTCCATCCGTCCACTATAATCCGTCACGCCATGAAACGTCGCACAGTACTTAAGGGGATCGCGGGCGCTGCGGCTTCGCTGCCCGTTCTCTCTCGTCCGGCGCTAGCCCAGCCGGGTCAGCTGAATGGCCCCGCGGTTTTGCTGCTGCACGAAATCGCGCACACGGTGCTGCCGTCCGCGCTCGGCGCCGCCCGCACGCGGGCCGTCGTCGAGCGGTTCGTCGCCTGGGCGCGCGGTTATCAGGAAGGTGTCGCGCTCGCGCACGGTTACGGCCATCCGCGTCTCCAGAAGAGCGGGCCGTCGCCGGTGCCGACCTACGTCGCCCAACTCGACGCGTTGAAGGACTGGTCGTCACTGGATCTCGAGGGGCGCCGCGCGGCGCTGGACGCGGCGTTCACGAAAGCCAACATCAGAAATCTTCCACCGCGTCCGATGGGCCAGCACGTCGTCGCCGACCTGATGGCGTTCTACTTCCGCAGCAGCGAAGCGAACGACGACTGTTACAAGGCGGCGATCGGCCGCGAGACGTGCCGGACGATCGCGGTGACGGTCCGGAAGCCGGATTCACGATCATGACGCACGAAACTGACGTGCTGATCATCGGCGGCGGCATCACGTCGGCGATGCTGGCGCAAAAACTCGGCGAGCTGCGCCCGAACCTCCACATCACCGTCGTCGAGGCGGGCCGCTCGATCTTCGACGCGCAGAACCGCGGCAAGTATCGCGAGCGCGCGCTCGAGTACGGCGAACATCCGTGGCACGACGACTACATCGAAGATCAGCAGGCGACCGGCATCATCTCGATGACGATGGCCGTCGGCGGGCTCGCGCTGCATTGGGGCGGCGCGTGCAATCGGTTTTCGGAGGAAGACCTGCGACTGAAGTCGATGTACGGACTCGCCGTGGACTGGCCGATCGAGTGGAACGATCTCGAGAGGTACTACTGCGAAGCCGAAAAGCGATTGAACGTCGCCGGCGAGCCGAGCCCGCATCCGGAAGATCGGCGCACGCAGCCGTATCCGCAGCCGCCGATCCCGTTGTCGTACAACCTCGAGCTCTTGAAGTCGTGGGCCGAGCAGAGCGGGATCAAATTCGTCGGTCTGCCGATGGCGCGGAACCTCACGCCGCATGACGGTCGCGGCGCCTGCTGCGTGTACGACACGTGCGGTGAAGTGTGCCCGTCCGGCGCGCGGTATTCGCCCGATTTCACGTTCCGTCAGTTGATTCAGCCGAAGAAGATCACGCTGCACGATCGCACGCTCGTGCGGCGACTCACCCTCGACGAGCGGACGACGAAGATCGTCGCCGCGATGGGCTATCACCAGGATCGGCCGGCGGACCCGATCGAATATCGCGCGAAGACCTTCATCATTGCGTCCGGGTACTGCTGGAGCTCGCACCTGTTGCTGCTTTCAGCCAATCAGCGGTTTCCGAACGGGTTGGCGAACAGCTCGGGCCTCGTCGGCCGTTACATGAACGGTCACCGATTCATCAACGCGACCGCGAACATCGACGCGCAGACCTTCCCCGGACAGAACATGACGCACAGCCTCATCTCGCGCGAGTTCTTCCGCTGCCGGACGGACCGTCCGTTCGTGCGGCATGACACGCGCGTGTGGGAGAGCTCGTCGGGCCGCGATCCGCGGCTGCGGTCGGCCGATGGAAGGTTGCTGCTCGGCGACGAGGTGATGAGCGACTGGCGATCGCGCACGAAGGGAAGCTCGGTCCGCCTTCGCGCGTACGTCGACGTCCACCCGTCAGCGGACAGCCGGCTGACGCTCGATCAAACCAAGAAGAACCGCTACGGCGATCCGATGCCGAAGATCGAGCACCACTTCGACGAGGCGACGCTCGCGCGGCAGGCCGCGACCAAGGATCACGTCGTCGGCGTGTTCGCCACGATGGCCCAAGCCAGCAACGGCCGCATCGTCAACACGAGCGAAGGGGATTATCTGGATCATCCAGGCGGCGGGTGCCGCATGGGCAATGACCCGGCGTCAAGCGTGTGCGATTCCCACGGTCGCACGCACGATCACGAGAACCTGTTTGTGGTCGGGGCGCCAACGACGCCGACCGGCGGGTGCACGAACGGAACGCTGACGTTTGTCGCGCTCACGCTCCGTTCGGCTGAGAAGATCGCGACTACTTGACCGCCGTCATCATGATCTCCACCTGCGCGTCGGCGCCCATGAGGCCGGTGCCGACGGTCGCGCGGGCGGGGAATTCCTTCATCAGTTTCTCGCGGTACGCGGCGTTCATCGCCTGGTAGTTGTTCATGTCCGGCAGATAGACGACGGCGTCGACGACGTTCGACCAGTCGTAGCCGGCGGCCTTCAACGTTCGCTCGATGCGCGTCAGGCACTCGGCGGTCTGTGCTTTCGCGTCGCCTTTGTTCTGCGCCGTGTTGCCGGTAATCCCCGACACGTAGAGCCGGTTGCCGACCTGAATCGCGGCGCTGAGATTCGCGTTGGCGGCTGCTGCCGGCATCGTGCCGTCAGCGTTCGGAGTTGCGCCGGTCTTGCGGCCCGCGTCCTTCACCGCAATCATCTGGATCTCGACGATGTAATCGGGGCTTGTCAGCCCGACCTTGACGGTCGCGCGCGCGGGCATCGAGGTGGCCGTGAAGTTCGGCCGATACGCGGCGTTCATTGCCTGGAATTGCGTCTCGTCGGTGATGTAGACGCGCGACGACACGACGTCGGCGAGCGACATGTCGGCCTGTTTCAGAATCGCCGTCGCGTTGTCGAAGATCACTTTCATCTGGGCGGCCATGTCGCCCTTGACGTTCTGGTTGTCCTTGCCGTTGCGGCTGATCAACCCCGACATGAACAGCGTGTTGCCGCTCTTGATGCCGTAGTTGTACGGCGCCGGCGATCGCATCCAGTCGCTCGGGTGAATCACGGTCCGCTGTCCGCCGTTGGGCACGGCGACCGCCGCGATTTCGATCAGTCCATCGGGGTTCGCCAGCGGCTGCGTGACGACGACGGTCGTGCGCGCCGGCGGGTCCTTCGGAAACAGCGCCCCGTAGGCCTCGTTCATGCCCGGGAAGTCGGCGGCGTTCCGCAGATAGATCGTCGTGCTGACCACACTCGCGAGGCTCGAGCCCGCCTGCTTCAGCGTGCGATCGATCGACTCGAGCGTCGCTTTGGTTTGCGCTTTGATGTCGCCCTTGTTGCTGGCGTCGGCGCCGATCGTGCCCGCGACGTAGATGAAGCCGCCGGCCTTGGCCGCTCCGCTGAACGGCCGTGTTGCATCAGCACCATACAGTTGTCGTCCGGACTGCGATTGCGCGAAGGTCATCGACACGGCACCAATGAAGAGGATGAACGTGGTGAATGTTCGCATGGCGCGGCATTGTATCTTAGAAGGATGATCGAGCGGCGGCGGTCGAAAATCCATGGGTGGGGCGTCTACGCGACACAGACCATTCCGAAGAACACGCGCATTATTCATTACGCGGGCGAGAAGATCTCGAACCAGGAGAGCCTGAAGCGCGAGCGGCGCTACATCAAACGCGGCCACATCTGGTGCTTCAAGCTGACGAATCGCACCGTGATCGACGCCGGCGTCGGCGGCAACATCGCGCGGTATATCAACCACGCCTGTTACCCCAACTGCTACATTCACATCGTCGACGGCGTGATCTGGATTCGTGCCGCGCGGAAGATCCGCAAGGGCGAGGAACTGACGTACAACTACAACACCGACGGCGAAGGGTTGATCAAGTGTCGCTGCCGGCCGGGATGTCAGGTCTTGCTGTGATTGTTTTGTATCTTCACGGATTCGCCTCGTCGGCGAAGTCGACGAAGGCCAGGTGGTTCGCCGAGCGGTTCGCGGCGAAGGGCGTCGATTTTCGATGTCCCGATTTCAACGAGCCGGATTTCGCGACGCTGACGCTCTCGCGCATGCTCGATCAGCTTGGCGCCGCGATGAGCGGCGTCTCCGATCGTGTGGTGTTGATGGGATCCAGTCTCGGCGGCACGCTGGCGATTCTCGCCGCCGGGCGGTTGGCGGCGCAGGTCGACAAACTCGTGTTGATGGCGCCGGCGGTTATGTTCGCGAAGCCGGGACATCATCTGCTGACGCCAGAACGAATTGAAGAATGGCGGCGACGCGGATCGATGCCGTTTTTTCACTACGCCTACAACGAGGAGCGGCCGCTGCACTACGCGTTCTACGAAGACAGCCTTCGGCACGACGCCTTCGAGACGCGGTTCTCGCAGCCGGCCTTGGTGTATCAAGGCCTGCGCGATGCCTCGGTCGATCATCGAACCGTGGAAGCGTTCGCGAAAACGCGACCGAACGTCACCCTGTCGTTGCTGGACGATGACCATCAGCTGATCGCGAGCCTGCCTCGCATGTGGGACGGCATCGTCCAGTTCCTGGGGATCGCGTGAATCGTCGCGAGTTTCTGAAGCTGACCGGCGCCGCAGTTGTCGCGCAGCCCTTCAGGGCTGCAGATCAGCTGCGTGTCGGCTTTCTGCGCAGCGGACGGTACGTTCAGGAAAACCTCACGCTCGAGACCTACGTGTCCCGGGTGCTTGCGGGCGAGATGGCGCGTGAGAGTCAGCCCGCCGCGCTCGAGGCGCTCGCGATCACCATTCGGACGTTCGCGCTTGCGAACCGTGGACGGCATCGCAGCGAAGGATTCGATCTGTGCGATCAGACGCACTGTCAGGTGCTGCGGACGGCCATCGCATCCACCGACCGCGCGTCGCAGGCGACGGCCGGTCGCATCCTCATGCACGATAGTGCGCCGGCGTCGATCTATTTTTCCGCGTCATGCGGCGGGCGCACCGAAATTCCGTCCGATGTCTGGCCGGGGCATGACGATCCGCCGTACTTGCCGTCGAAAGACGACGATGCGTGTCAAGGCGCGCCGGCGTGGTCGGCGACGCTGTCGGAGTCCGATCTATTTCGTGCGCTGCGCGCGGGCGGATTCCGCGGCGATCGGCTGCGCGAGCTGCGGATTGCATCGCACAACGCCTCGGGACGCGTCGCGCGGCTACGCGTCGATGGCCTGCAGCCGCCAGAAATCAGCGGTCAGGATCTCCGCGTGGTCGTCGGCCGGACGCTGGGCTGGCAGCACATCAAATCCACGGCGTTCGCGCTGAGGAAGGACGGGGACACGTACCGCTTCAGCGGTCACGGGTCCGGACATGGGGTCGGGTTGTGCGTCATCGGCTCGGCGCGCCTCGCCGAACGGGGTCAGTCAGCCGACCAAATCCTCGCACGGTACTTCCCTGGACTGACGATCACGGGGTCAGACTCGAGTCTGACTCGGGTCAGACTCAAGTCTGACCCGCTGGCCAGACCCGTTCCCGCGCCGGTGACCGTCAATCTGCCCGACGAGGACGGCGGTGAGCAGGCTGCGATCGTCGGGCAGGTGACCAAGGCCCGCGACGAGATCGCCAAAGCTCTTGGCGTCGCCGCGCCCGCGCGGATTGCGGTTCGCTTCCACGCCACCACCGATGACTACGAACAGGCGACCGGGCAGCCGTGGTTCACGTCCGGCGCGTTCGTGCGCGACGAGCTGCACCTGCTGCCGGTCGCGGTGTTGCGCGACCGGGGCGTGCTCGATCGCACGATCCGCCACGAGCTCGTGCACGCGATGACGAACGTGACGCTTGCCAGTCGTCCAGCCTGGGTGAGGGAAGGCGCGGCGATTTACTTCGCGGGCGAGCGGCCAATCCCCGGCGAGCCCCAGCGACCGCCATTCCGTCCCGATCCACGCGCCGGCTGCCCGAGCGACAACGAACTGCTGCGCCCGGTCTCCGTCGGAGCGCTGGCGAACGCCTTTGCCCGCGCTCGGGCTTGCTTCGCGAAACAGGTTGAAGCGGGAAAAAGCTGGAAGGACGTACGGTAAGCGCAGAACCCGCTGAATTCGCAGAAAACACTTTTGGCTCTGCGGACTCCGCGAGTTCTGCGCTGATCGCTGTTACTTTGGATCCGGAACCGTCGGCACGACGTAGGTCTTCTTCAGCGCGGCCTGATACTCACCGAAGAGCGCCTTGATCCCATCGAACTCTTTCTTCACCGCTGCGCGGTAGTCAGCGTGCGTCGCGAAGTCGAAGAGAATCGCCGTCATCGTCTGCGCATCGACCGTGAAGCCTTTGTGGCCGATCTCTTTGAGGTTGTCGGCGTCCATCTCGTACGTGTGATTCGAAAACGTCGACGACTGCGCGGTGATGCCGACGCCGGGGATGTCGCGTGACACGCTGCCGGTCTCTTCGAAGCCCTGTGGCTTGCCCGGTTCCGGATTGATGCCGGTCGCGCCGAAATTCTTCATGTACTGAAATCCCACTTCGCCGAGCGTGGAGAGGCTGATGCCGTCGACGTCCTTGCCGTAGTGATCGATCTTCACCTTCGTGCCGGTCGACAGCGCCGCCGCCTTCGCCGCGTTGTCGACGAATTCGACGACCTGCGCGAGGTACACCTCGTCCGGATAGCGGATGTAGAAGTCCGCCGCCGTTCGATCGGGGACGACATTCGGCGCCGCTCCGCCCTCGGTGATGATGCCCTGGATGCGCGCCTCGGGACGGATCGTGATCCGCATCGCATCGATGTTGTTGAAGAACTGAATGACCGCCTGCAGCGCGTTGCGCCCGTTCCACGGCGTCATCTGATGCGTCGGCGCGCCGCTGAAAGTGTACTTGGCGCCGACGATGTTCAAGCAGCACGTGCCGAAGCCGTGCTGCGGACGCGAGGTCTGCGACGAGGCGTGGCTGCGGATGATGACGTCCATTCCGTCGAACGCGTGCGCGAGGTGCATGTCGGTCTTCGCGTTGGGCGGCATCATCTCTTCGCCCGGCGTGCCGAACACGACGATGCTGCCGGGGATCCGCGCTTTCGTTAAGTATTCCGACATGGCAATCGCGACGGCGATGCCGACGGGGCCTTGCGCGCTGTGCTGGTCGCCGTGGAAGGCGCCCTTCGTCCCGCGCAGCGCGTCGTACTCGAGGATGATCCCCACGTGCGGCGCGCCGTTGTTGCCGCGGAACTTCGCGACGAACGCCGTCGGCATGTTGGCGATGTTGGTCTCGATGCTGAAATTGTGCTGACGCAGGTAGTCCTCGAGCTTCGCGACCGATCGCTTTTCTTCGAATCCGATTTCGGGATGGGTGGCGATGTCGTCGGCCATCGCGAGGAGCTCTTTGTCCATCAGCTCTTTCGCGCGCGCGACGACGGCGTCGCGTTCGGGGTTGTTGCCGGTCAGCTTCGTGACCATGCCGGGGATGTCGAGCGACTTTTCGAGATCGTCCATCTTGCGCAGCACATCGCGCGCGGCGGCTTTTTCGGTATCGGTGTCTTGGGCGAATCCAGGAACGGCGAACGAGAGCAAAACGAGCGCGGTAAGAAATCGTCTCATCCGCGCATTATAGGTCTCCCCACCGCACTTCGTTGCCGTGCCGCAGCAGGAGCTTCCGCATCTTCAAGTACTGTTCGCCGCCCAGGCGCTTCGTCAGCTTCTTCGCATTCCACACGACCGCCTGTCGCGCGCACGGAATCCACGCGCCGCTTGCCAGCCCTGCGACGGTCTCGGCCGTCGTCCACTTCTGGATCGTGAAGCGTCCCTGCAGCGTCAATCCGAACGCGTGACGGGCGTCGGCCGTCGGCTCCGACGTAAACAGGTGCGTAATGCCGGCTCGTGCTGCCGCTTCCGCGACCGACGGGGCGAAATCGCCGCCGGGCACCGACGCAGACCGTACATCGCAGTGCAGCACGTCACCGAGGATGTCGCAACTGCGCTTCCATTCGTCCAGCAACTGCGGCCACGAGCAGTGGCCCATTCGAAGCGGGTGGGTGCACGAATGGCTGCCGATCACATGTCCGCGCGCATGCAGCTCGCGGATCTGCGGCTCGTCGAGAAACCCGCGCGTGCCGATGTAGTTCGTCGTGATGAAGAAATGGCCGATGAATCCGTGGCGCTCGAGGATGTCGGCTGAGACCATCGCGCTGACACCTCCATCGTCGAACGTGACAGCAGGCCTAAAGGCCTGCGCTACATCCGCGTCGCTCGTAGCGCAGCCCTTCAGGGCTGCCACGTGCTCTTCGAACTGAGCGGTCGTTACTTTGTAGATCGCGGCGTCGCGACCCGGAAAGCCGCTGGCATCTTCGGCTCCGGCTTCGACGACATCGTGATACATGAGCGCCGCATGCGCAGATACGCGGTCAACCACGGTTGTCCCCATGTGGCCGAATGACGGCCTTTCGTGTCGATCGGTCGTGCGGTTCCAGCCTCGATCGCGAGCAGCGTGTCGCGAATCGCGTCCAGATGATCGTGGACGACACGATGCTGCGTGATGACGTGCGACTCGAATGGATCGCACTCGACGCGGAAGTAGCCGAACACCGGACCGGTGTCGACCCCCTTATCGATCTTCAACAGCGTCATGCCGACGTTGCCGAGATCGCCGGTGGCGCGCGCCCAGAAGCAGCCGTGCGCGTTGCGATACTCGGGGCAGATTCCCGGATGCATCACGAACGTGCCGAGCTCCGGGATCGAGAATACCGATTCCTTGAGCAGGGTCTTACACCGCGCGAGCACAAGGTCCGGCTGGTGCTCGCGCACGAACGCCTCAGCCTCAGGCGAGTTGGGCGACGAGACGATGATCTCGGGCGGCGTCGGTCCATTCGGAAAGCGCGTGCGCAATCGCCGGAGCTCGTGCGCTTCCCACGCCCGGTCGTCGGCGGCCATCGCGATTCGGTAGAACGCGCGAAACGCCAGCACGTCGAGGAAGCGCCAGAAACCAACCCGTTGGATCTCGCGCGAAATCCGCTTGCGCAGACGTCCGCCCGGTTCCCGGATCACGACCACGCCGGCCACGGTGGAGAAGGACCCGAGCCACCGGACGAGGCCTTCGCGATCGAGCGCTGCGTCCTCGTGACAGATGAGCAGTGTCCGCATCGTTACCAGCAGATCCCGCGATAGTCCGCCTGCAGCAGCGATCCGAAGATCGGCAGCCGCACGAGGTCGATGACGATCTGGTCCGGACGTGCTTTCGCCAGCGCATCGACGAATTCCGGCGACTGGTTGCCGACGACGATCACCTCGGAGCTGTCGACGACTTCGTCGATGGTGTTGCAGAGCAGCGACGACAAGTGTGGAATCTGCTTTTCGATGTACTCCTTGTTCGCGCCGACGAGTTTCGCGAGCGACACGTTCTTGTCGTAGATGCAGAGCGACAGCCCCTTGCCGAGGAGCTGTTCGGCGAGAATGACGATCGGGCTCTCGCGCAGATCGTCGGTCCCGGCCTTGAAGCTGAATCCGAGCAACCCCACCTTCTTCTTGCCCGTCTCGAGAATCTGATCGAACGCGTACTGAATCTGCAGCTTGTTGCTCGGCAGGATCTGCGAGATGACCGGCAGATCGACGTCCACTTCCTTCGCGCGATACTGCAGCGCGCGCACATCCTTCGGCAAGCACGATCCGCCGAACGCGAACCCGGGCTTCAGGTAGTACGACGATAGATTCAGCTTCTCGTCGCGACAGAAGATGTCCATCACGTCATGGCTGTCGATGCCGAGGCGCTTGCACAGGTTGCCGATCTCGTTCGCGAAGCAGACCTTCAGCGCGTGCCAGGTGTTGCTCGTGTACTTCATCATCTCGGCGACGCGGATGCTCGTGCTGACCAGCGGCGCATCGATCGACTGGTACAGCGCGATCGTTCCGCTCGCGTCGGCCGCATGGTTGTGGCCGACGAGCGTGAGCGGCGGCTTGCGGAAATCTTTCAAGGCGGTGCCTTCGCGCAGGAATTCCGGGTTGACCGAGACACCGAACCCTTCGCCGTACTTCTTGCCCGACGTTCGCTCGAGCGCCGGAATCACCATCTCGTGCGTCGTGCCCGGCAGCACCGTGCTGCGGACGACGACGACGTGATAATTCGATTTGGCTGCGAGCACCTGGCCAATCTGCTCGCTGACGCGTTCGAGATACGTCAAATCGAGGCTGCCGTTGCGTTTGCTCGGCGTCCCGACGCAGAGCAGCGACACGTCGGTGTCGTTGATCGCATCCGCCGTATCCGTCGTCGCGCGCAGCCGCCCTTCGGCGACGGTCCGCCCGAGGATGTCGCCGAGTCCGGGTTCCACGATCGGGCTGTGCCCTGCGTTGATCGCGGCGACCTTATCGGGATGCACGTCGACGCCGACGACGTGATGTCCGTCGGCGGCAAACGATGCCGCCGAAACGCTGCCTACATATCCAAGACCGAAAACAGAAACTCTCATAACGACCCCGTTGGTAATGAAGATTGCGGATTGAGGATTGCGGATTGCGGATTGACTTCGGATTGGCTCACTGCGGAATCCGCATCCCGCAGTCCTCGATCCGCGATGTCAACAAGCGCGGCTTCGAGATCGCGCGCGACAGCGCGCCAGTCGAAGCGCTCCGTCACCAGTGCGCGAGCGGCCGCTTCCATCTGCCTTCGTCGGTCGACGTCGCGAATGAGGCGCACGACGTCGCGCGCGAACGTACGCGGTTCGTCGGCGAGCAGGACGTGCTGTCCGTTGACGACCGGCAATCCTTCCGCGCCGACCGTCGTCGACACGACGGCTTTGCCCATCGCCATCGCTTCGAAAATCTTCAACCGGGTGCCGCCGCCGATCCGGAGCGGCACGACGTAGACCGCCGCCTCCTCGATGAACGGCCGCACATCGTCCACGCGGCCGGTGACGGTGATGCCGTCGTCCTCGGCGAGCTTCCTGACAGCGGGCGTTGGCGCACGGCCGACGATCGACAGCTGCACGTCGGGTTCTTCAGCGCGAATCAGCGGCAGGATCTCGCGATGGAAGTACTGCATCGCGTCTTCGTTCGGCAGCCAGTCCATGGAACCTGTGAACACGAGCGCCGGGGTTCGGGATTCGGGATTCGGGATTCGCGGTTTGAAGAACTCTGTATCGACTCCCGTTTGCACCACGTGCACAGGCTGGTCGATCGCGTCGGGATACAGCCTTTCGAACGTTTGCGCATCCGCGTCGCTGACGGCGAGAACTCCGTCGAAGCGGGCGAGTTGCTCGCCTTCGTAGCGCAACATCCGTTTGTACTGCGCGTTGTAGAGCCACTTCGAGAGCGCGCCCGTCTTCGTCTCCGCGTGACGCCGCCAGATTTCGGATTCGACGTTGTGCGTGAACATCACCGACGGACACGGCAGATCGTCGGGCAGGTTCACGGCAGGGAAGAGGAAGTCGCACACCAGCAGATCGAACGGCTGTTCGTCGAGCAGGGCCTTCAGCTTCGCCCGGTAGGCGGACGAGCGATATTTCCCGCACGCATACGGCAGTGGATCGACGAGATGCGTCGCCGCCTCGACATAGAACTGGAACGACCCCTTCGGCGCATCGCTGCGCTCGATGGTTTCGACACGCGCCGCGACCTCTTTCATGCCGTCGATGTGCTCGCGTGGCGTGCCTGGCTCGGCGAACGCGAGATAGGTGATCTCGTGCTGGCGCGCGAGGTGGCGCATCAGATGCCACGTGCGCAGCTTGCCGCCCTTGTCAAGCGGCAGCAACAGATCCGATTTCAGCCAGAGAATGCGCATGGGGTAACGTCTGAATTCCTTCCTGGTCGATGAACGTGCGGTGCCACAGTTCGAGGTTCAGCAGACTCCAAATCCGGTCGCCGCCGTCGGTTCGACCGTCGACGTGGTCGCGCAGCAGATGATCGACCGCAGCGGGGTCGATGAGGCCGCGCTCGCGCGAGCGTCGATCGAGCAGCACGTCGCGGGCCATGTCGTTCCACGATCCTCGCGTCCACGAGGCGAACGGGACCGGGAATCCCATCTTCGGGCGATTGAGAATCGATTCGGGCAGCACGCCTTTCATCGCCTCGCGCAAGATGCGCTTCGTCGTCAGGCCCGAGAGCTTCCACCGATCCGGGAGCTGCGCGACCCACTCGACGAGCACGTGATCGAGGAACGGCACACGGCTCTCGATCGACGTCGCCATGCTCATCTGGTCCTGTTTCATCAGCAGTTCCACCAGATAGGTCTTGATGTCGGCGTAGAGCAGCCGGTCGAGCAACGTGCTGGTGCCGTTTGGTTTGGCGAAGTACTCGATCGACGCGGCGTACGCGTTCGTGCGCGTCGCGAGATCGCGGAAGCCGGGCGCGAGAAGCCGGCGCTGATCGGCCAGCCGAATCGACGCGAAGTTGTCGAGGAACATCGACTCCGGCGTGCGATCCATGGCGAGGAAGGTCCGCTTCGCCACGCGGCCCAGTGTGCCCGGCAGATTCGGCACGCCCGCCGCGACCGCGGCGCGGAGCGGCGCTGGCAAGACCCGCTCGTAAATCGTGCCGGCGCGCCAATTCCATTGCAGGCGCAGGTACTTGCCGTAGCCGGCCATCAACTCGTCGCTGCCTTCGCCGGTGAGGACGACCGTGACGTGTTGACGCGCGAGCGCCGAGACGAAGTAGAGCGGGACGCTCGACGGATGCGCAATCGGCTCGTCCTCGTGCCAGAGCAGCTTCGGCAGCGCGCCGAAGAAGTCCTGATCGTCGATGACGACCTCATGGCTGTCGGCGCCGATCGCCCGTGCGACGTCACGCGCGTATTCGAGCTCGTTGAACGCGCGATCCTTGAACGCGACCGAGAACGTCTGCAGGGGACGATCGATCAGCTTCGCCATGATTGCTGCGATCGCGCTGCTGTCGATGCCGCCCGAGAGGAACATCCCGAGCGGCACATCGCTCATCAGTCGCAGCTTCACCGACTCCGTCAGGCGGTCGCGGAACTCGTCCACGATGGATCGCTCGCCTGAAAGGCTCGGGCTACGATCCCTGCGATGTAGCACGAGGCTGTCAGCCGAGCGTTCAGGCACGTCCCAGTACTGGCGGACCCGAATCTCACCGTTTTCGAAGATCAGCTGATGACCCGGCAGCAGTTTGTAGACGCGCTTGAACATCGTCTGCTCGCCGGACGTGTACCGTGTGCTGAGCGTTTCGGAGAGCACGTCGTAATTCGGTTCGGGTGTCAACAGCCCGCTGGCGAGAATGGCTTTGATCTCGGACGCGAACAGGAACGTGTTGCCGACTCGTGACCAGTAGAGCGGCTTGATCCCGAGGCGATCACGCGTGAGCAGCAAGCGGCGTTTCGGCGCGTCCCAGATCGCGAACGCGAACATGCCGCGGAATCGGTGCACGCAGTTGTCGCCCCACTCTTCATACGCGTGGACGATCGTTTCCGTATCCGATTTCGTGCGGTACACGTGTCCGGCCGCCTCGAGCTCCGGGCGCACGTCGCCGTGGTTGTAGATCTCGCCGTTGAACGACACCCAGACGCGGCCGTCCTCGTTCGACAACGGCTGCTGACCGGTACTCAAATCGACGATGCTGAGCCGGCGATGCGCGAGCGCGGCGTGGTCGTCGACAAACAACCCGGCTTCGTCCGGCCCGCGATGCTCGATGACGTCGCGCATGCGCACTGCGCGCAGCGACGCGCTCGGATCCAATCCTTCGAACGCTACGATTCCAGCAATCCCACACATGACTACGCCGCCGCCCCGCTCGCCTGAAAGGCTCGCGCTACAGAACTGTCCACAAACTGCCGGAACCAGAGCTCCAGCATCACTAGACTCCACAGCCGATGGCGATGATCGACGCGGCCGCTGCGATGCTCGGTCCACAACCGCGTTACGGACCCGTGGTCGAAGATGCCGCGATCGCGCAGGCGACCGTCGGTCAGCAGCTCGTGAACCATCGGCGCGAGCGGACCGCGGAGCCACCGGCCAATCGGCGCCTCGAACCCATGCTTCGGCCGATCGACGATCGATTTCGGAATGCGGCGCTCGAGCAGGCGACGCAGCAGGTACTTGCTCTGGCCGTTCTTCAATTTCAACGATGACGGCACGGTCGCCGCGAACTCGAGCAGCTTGTGGTCGAGCAACGGCTCGCGCGATTCGAGCGACACCGCCATGCTCATCTTGTCGACCTTGGTCATGATGTCGTCGACGAGATAGGTCTTCACGTCGACGTACAAGGCGCGATCCAGCGGATCGCGTGAGCCGCACGCCTGGTACGCGAGCCGGAAATCGACGAGCGGATCGCTGTCGCGGATTTCCGAGGCGAAGTCGGCGGAGTAGAGCGACCCGCGCATCCACGAGTCGAACAGGCCGTACGCGTGCTTCTGCGCGTAGGCCGCTTCGACCGGCATCGCGAGATGACGCAGTGCCCGCACGCCCTTCATCGTCAGCGGCATGCGCTCGGCGACCGCGCCGGCGACACGGCCGCCGCGGCGGCCGAGGATCCCGCGCGCGCGCAGTTCCGATTGCTCGACGCGGTGACGGGCGTAGCCGGCCCATAACTCGTCGCCGCCGTCGCCGGAGAGCGCGACGGTCACGTGTTCCCGGGCGGCCTTGGAGACGTAATACGTCGGCACGGCCGACGAATCCGCAAACGGTTCGTCGAGATGCCAGGCCAGCTTCGGCAGCAGATCGACGATGTCCGGTTTGACGATTTTCTCGTGCGCCTCGGTGCCGAGATGCTGCGCGACCGTGCGCGCGTACTCGAGCTCGTTGAACGCCTGCTCATCGAACCCGACCGACGTCGTCAGCACACGCGACGACGAGGTGTTGACCATCGCCGCGACGACCAGGCTCGAATCGATGCCGCCCGAGAGAAACGCGCCGAGCGGCACGTCGCTCAGTAGCCGCAAGCGAACCGATTCAGTCACCAGCGCGTCGAGTTGATCGAGGTACTCGCGTTCGCGCGACGGATCGCCGTCACCGGTGAACGTCAGATCCCAATAGCGCCGTACCGATGCCCGGCCGTGTTCGGCGACGAGGTAGTGACCCGCCGGGAGCTTCCAGATGTTCTGGTAAATCGTGCGCGGCGCCGGGATGTAGCACAGCGTGAGGTACGCGTCGAGCGCCTCCGGATTCCAATCGCGCGGGACGTCCGGATCCTCGAGCAGCGATTTGATTTCCGATCCGAACGTGATGCCGCCGCGGTTGACCGAGTAATAGAGCGGCTTCACACCGAGCCGATCGCGCACGAGCAGCAGGCGCCGGTTCGGCTCATCCCACAGCGCGAATGCGAACATCCCGCGGAACCGCTCGACCGCCGCCTCGCCCCACTGCTCGTAGGCGTGGACGATCACTTCGGTATCGGTGTGCGTCCGGAAGTGGTGTCCGTGCTGTTCGAGCTCCTGCCGGACGTCGGCGAAGTTGTAGATCTCGCCGTTGAACACGACCCAGATCGTGCGGTCCTCGTTGGCGAGCGGCTGATCGCCGGTCGACAGATCGATGATGCTCAGGCGTCGGTGGCCAAGGCCCACCGTATCGCCGACATAGAAACCGTCAGCATCGGGCCCACGGTGGGCGATGACGGTGGTCATCGCGCTCAACCGTTCTCGGTCGACGGGACGACTCGGATCGAAATTGAACTTACCCGCGATACCGCACATGTTTATGAAGCCGCCAGTTGGGGTTCGTTTGCGTCGAGGACGCCACGACGCGTGAGTTCGGTCAGATACAGGTTCTCGAACGCGGAGACCATGCGATCGAACGAGTAGCGCGCGATCGCCTCGGCGCGTGCCGCCTCGCCGAGTCCGAACGCGAGCTCAGGATTCGAGATGAGGTGGACGATGTGGTCCGCGAGCGCCGGCGCATCGCCGGCGGGTACGAGCAGGCCCGTGCGGCCGCTGTCGATCAGTTCGACGATCCCGCCGACCGCCGACGCGATGACCGGCAGTCCCGCGCCCATCGCTTCGAGGACGGCATTCGGAAACGCTTCGGATCGTGACGGCAGGACAAAAATATCGCCGTCGGCGAGTTTCGCGGCGACGTCCTCGCAGTGCCCGACGAACGTGATCGCGTGCGCGACGCCTCGTTCCTGTGCGTACGCGATCAGTCGATCGCGCTCTGGACCGGCCCCGACGCATTCGAATCGCGCGTCCGGGACCTGTCGCAGCACGTCGGCCGCGGCGTCGATCAACACGTCGTGACCTTTTTCGGCGCGGAGGTTGGCGACCGTCACAATCGTTCGGAGCGGCGTCCGCGGACGACGCCGCTGGAAGCGCGAGAAGTCGAGGCCGTTGGGCACCACCGCGATCTTTCGCTGCGGCACTTTCTCTTCAACGAGTCGCATCGCGGCCGCGCGTGAGTTGGCGACGACCTTGTGCGCGCACGAGTACGCGGCGCGCTGCATCGCGATCTGGCCGATCGATTTGTCCGGGTTGATCTCGCGGCGGTTGCCGACGCGCACCGGCACGTTCGCGAGCGCCGCGCCGGGCAGGCCGAAGATGTTCGAGTACAACTCCGCGGTGTGCACGATCGCGATGTGGTTGTCGCGGCACCAGCGGCTGAAATCCCAGAGATGCTTCGCCGTGTCCGGCGACTTGAAGCTCGTCACCGGAAATTCCGCGACCGACGCCGCCGCCTCCGCCACGCGTCCGAACCACGATCCGACGCGACGAAAGGTCGCGACGTGCACGGTCCACCGCGAACGATCCAGGCGGCGGATCAACTCGGTCATCTGTCGCTCGGTACCGCCGGGCTCGAAGCTCGCCATGACGAACGCGATGGGGAGCGGGACCGTAAACGTCACGGTCCCTAATCTGAGCAAGGCAGGTGCCAGTCGAGTTCCCGAAAAACCGCGTCTTTTTCCCTCAGCGAGCCGTTCCCGCGGCCGCAGTGGGAATCGCCGGTGCGGAGAATGGAAGATCGTTTCGCTCGCCCGAGACGTTCGCGCGCCGGCTGTACTTCTGCGCCCACTTCTCGAAGACCACCAGCTGCCACAGCCGCAGCGTGTGGTCGCGCTTGCCGGCGAGATGCTCGTTGAGGATCTGCCGGACGAACGCCGGCTGAAAGAAGCCGCGCTGCTGGCTCGACGCGGACAAGAGCGTGTCAGCGAACAGCTCGCGCAGGTTGCCTTTGAACCATACGCCGAGCGGCACGCCGAACCCCTGCTTGCGCCGATTCAGAATATCTGGCGGCAACAACGTCGCCGCCACCTCTTTGAGCACGCGCTTGCGGCGTCCGTCCTTGATCTTGAACTCCGACGGCAGCGTCGCGGCGAAGTCGATCACCTCGTTGTCGAGGAGCGGGACGCGCGACTCGATCGAGTGGGCCATGCTCATGCGATCGACCTTCGTGAGCACGTCCTCCGGCATGTAGGTCTCGGTGTCGAAGCGCATCATCTGGCTCGGCCAGGGCAGATGCGCGTAGCGTTCGAAGTGGCGGGCCAGCCGCGTTTCTGGATCAGCAGTCCGGCTGAGACCCGTGAGGACATCGCGGGCGAGCAATGCGGACTTTTCGTCAGCGCTGAAGAAGCGAATCGAATCGAGATAGCGTCCGCGTTCGTCGCGGCCCACGTGGCGGAGGAAGTTCTTCCCGCGGGCGCCGTGCGGCAGCTGCGCCGCCGCGATGGTCGCCACCCGCCGCAATGCGCGCGGACTGTACCGATCGAATGCGACGACGCGCGGATGCGGCAGATAGCGGTCGTAGCCGCCAAACAACTCGTCGCCGCCGTCGCCGGACAACACCACGGTGACGTGTCTGCGCGCCATCTCGGACACGTACCACGTCGGGATCGCCGACGAGTCGGCAAACGGCTCGTCGAAATGCTCGATCAACCGATCGAGAATCGCGACGCCGTCCGGTTTGACAATGAACTCGTGGTGATCGGTGCCGAAATGCTTCGCCACCGTTCGTGCGGCGTCCAGTTCGTCGAATTCCGGCACGTCGAAACCGATCGAAAACGTCTTGACCTGCGCGCCTGACGCTTCGGTCATGAGTCCGACGACGGTGCTCGAGTCGATGCCGCCTGAAAGAAACGCACCGAGCGGGACATCGCTGATCATGTGCGACCGCACGGCGTCGACGAGCACGTCGCGCAGATCGCGAACGGCATCCGCTTCCGATCCACGGTAGTTCTCGTCCGCGCTGAGCTGCCAGTACCGCTCGACGGTGACGCGGCCGTCATGCCACGTCAGCAGATGCCCGGGCGGCAGCTTCCTGACCGCACGGAAGATCGATCCATCCCGCGGCGTGTACAGAAACGACAGATAGTGATCGAGCGCATCGAGATCGATGTCCCGCGGCAGATCGGGCGCCTCGAGCAGCGACTTGATTTCGGAACCAAAGTACAACCGGCCGTTGACGGTCGCGTAATGAAGCGGCTTGATGCCGACGCGGTCGCGTGCGACGAGCAGCGATCGCGTGCGCGTATCCCAGATCGCGAGGCCGAACATGCCGCGCAACCGCGCAATGGCCTTCGAGCCCCATTCCTCGTACGCGTGGACGATGGTTTCGGTGTCGGTTGACGTGTAGAAGCGGTGTCCGGCCGCTTCGAGCTCGCGCCGCAGCGATTGGTAGTTGTAGATCTCGCCGTTGAACACGATCCACACGGTCTCGTCTTCGTTGTGGATCGGTTGATGACCGGTCGAGAGATCGATGATGCTGAGGCGCCGCATGCCGAGCGCCACGCCCGGCGCGACCCACAGCCCCTCGTCGTCAGGACCGCGATGTTCGATGACCTGACACATCCGATGCACGAGCGCTCGGCTGGTCTCGACGCCGAGCGGCTGGTTGCTGGTAGACGATTCGACGAATCCGGCGATTCCACACATAAGGTTCTGAGTTCTACGTTCTGGGCGCCGCGCGTCGTTCCGGCGTGACCGACGTCTCGCGCCCCCCGACAAGCAATCGCGCGCCGAAGGCGGGTCCTGCAATCCGCGCTTCCGCATTTGCGCCAGACAAATCGAGATGAAGATCCGGGACGACGCTCGGCAGGACGAGGTGCAGGCCGCGACGTCCGGAGCTGCGCACGAGCGAGCCGTCGACGAACGCGACGCGCGTCACACGCCGCTCGTGATAGGTCCGGCAGAACAGCATCCGTGCGTCGGTTTCGAACTCGGCGACGCGCCAGGTCGAAGCGGCGGGTCCAAAAGGACCCGCCCTGCGATCGTCGGGCTCGTCGTCGCGTAGGCCGGGTCCTTTTGGACCCGGCTCGGCGATCAACAGGTAATCCGTCGACGCTTCGCGCGCGATGCGCAGCGCGGTACCGTGCGCGAGCGCGCCGGCTTCCGCCCACACCGGGACGGTGTCCACGTCGACGACCGGGTTCTCTTTGTTCAGATCGATGACCGTGGTGAGCCAAAAGGGACCCGTGCCCTCGCCGCTGACCCGAATCGATCGTGTCGGATCGACGCGCCCGTACGCCGGCGAGTACCACCCGAGCCCGCTGCCGCTATCGCCGCAGAACACATCCATCGTTCCTGTGGTGGAGAAGAAGCCGATGCGCTCGGTCGAGGCGGTCAACACTGCGCGATTGCCGCGGAGATCGACGCTCCATCGCGGATCGAGATGCCAGTGCGAGGCGGCGCGATGCGGCCCGGGTCCGTCGATCAAGTCGGCGATGACGATCAGATCGCGGTGCAGCGTCACGAGATGCCGCCGGTGCACGATTGGGGCGTAGCCGTCGTGCGAGCCGTCGAAGTAGTCGAAGCCGTCGTTCGTGCGCCAGCGGGTGACGTGCGCGTTGGCGGTGTGCGCCCAATGAAACGGTCCCCGAGGAATCGATTGCGATCGATCGTCAACGGTCACCGTGTTGTGCAGCGCCGACGACCGCATCCGGTCGCGCAAGTCCGGATCGATGGTGTAGCAGCCCGCGCCCGGATCGATCAGTAGCGGCAGACCGCGAACCGACAACGTCACCGCCAGCGCGTCTGCATGCGCGTGGCCGCCGTTCTGATAGCCGTGCGGTCCGCCATCGATGACCAGGTGCGTGCCTTCTTCCGACCGCGATACGTAGTAGCCGGTGTCCGCGAGCGCCGTGGACGGCAATGCGGATTGAGGAATGCGGATTGCGGGTTGATTGGGTGATTGGAAGACTGGGTGGGCGAGCAGCCAGTACGTTTCTTCCGGCGTCGGACCGATCTGCAGATCCGGCCGCTCGAGAAGCGCCGCGACCGTCGCCAGACTGTCGCGGATGTCATCGGTGCGTCGTCCCGTCAGCGCCCACCACATCGCCCCGCCATCGTCATCGCCGAGATGCGGCAGCCGGCCACGGTCGTCGGCGAGGATCCGAGCGGCGAAGGCCAGCTTGCCGACGGCGCGCTCGAACACGGGCGCGACGGGATCGTGTGTGATGCGCGCGATCGTGAGCGCGAGCGTGTAGAAGTCGAGCGTGTAGCGGTGGTAGTGCGCCGAGCGCTCGACGTGACCGCCGTCGCCGGCAATCTGCCGTTCCGCTTCGTCGACGAGAATGCGTCGCCCGACGGCTTCGTATCGCGCGCTGCCGGACAACATCGGGACGGCACGTCCAGCGACATAGAGCGCCAGCGCTTCACCCGTGAGATGCGTGTTCGGACTGAAGTAATACGACGCGTTGTGCTCGACGTGCGCGAGCTGACGGTCCAACGCGAGCAGCAGATCGACGGTCCACGGCGTTGCGTCGTTCGCGTCTGGATCGACGAAGCAGTGCAGCGCCCACACCCATGACAACGATCGCAGGGCGAGCTCCAGCATGCTCGACCAGTTGATCCCCCACAGCGGAGGGTTCGCGTCGAGCCAGCTCGTCAGCTCCGCGACGAACCGATCGCGATACTTTCGGTCGCCGGTCAGCCAATACGCGCGGCCGAGCGTCATCCAGTGTTGATGACGATTGAATTCCCAGATGATCTTGTGATCGCCGATCGCCGGATCGAGATAGGGGACCGATGCCCAGAAGACGTGCGGTGCGCGGCGATCGTGAACCGGATCGTAGTTCCACTCGAAGCGGCCAGAGTCGTCGAAGCGAAGCCCCCGATAGCCGAGCAGATCGTAGTGGCCGAACAACACGCGGTCCGCGCGCATCGCCGCCTGACGCTCCGCGTGCGGGAATTCACGATGGATCGTCTCGGCCACGGTGCGCTTCGCCGCCGCGCCGATCACAAAGCGCTGCGCATTGGTCGCGATCTGCCGTGACAACGCTTGATGCGCCTCGTCGAATCGACCGTCGGGCACGAGGTCTCGCCGGTCCCATGTTGGTGGCGCAATCGCGGTGGCGACGCGATCGACTGCAATTCTCGAGGCCGCTGCGACGCGCCACCACAGCTCCTTGCGGTCCATTCGCGCGAGACGCGTGAGCGTGTTGGCGATCATGATTGGACCGCCGGATCTCGGACCAGGCGGCCGACACGCAGCACGGATCGGTAAGCCGCAATCCACTGTTCGCGCACGTTGGTCCACGTGCACGCCTGCGCGAACGCGAACCCCGCACGCGCCAAGCGTCGCGCCCTGTCCGGGTCGTCGAGCAACTGCAGGACATGCGCGGCCAGCGCCTGGTGATCGTTGAGCGGCGCAAGCAGGCCGTGCGTGCCGTGGGTCACAATCGCCGGTACGCCGCCCGCGTCCGTCGACACGACCGGCAATCCGCTCGCGTACGCTTCGATGACCGACGTCGGCATGTTGTCGATGTTCGGGCTTTGAATGTAGATGTCGTTGTCGGCGTAGTACTGCGCGATCTGTTCCGGCCTGACGCGTCCCACAAAGACCACGTTCCGCAGCTGCAGTTCGTGCACCAGCGCGCGAAGCCGCGGTTCTTCGGCGCCGCCGCCGACGAGCGTCAATCGCGCCTCGGGCCAACGGTTCTGCACGAGCCGGAACGCGCGGATCGTACACGCGACGTTGTAGAGGTCATCGAAATTCCGCGTCGATACGAGGTGTGGCCGCAGCGGGGCGCGTTCGCGATAGCGAAATCGATCCAGATCGACGATGTTCGGGACGACGCTCGCGGTGATGCCGAACGATCCAAAGACATCGACGAGAAAACGCGACGGGACGATGTTCTTGTCGACGCGGCCGAGGGCCCAGCGCGCGATGGCCGAGCGCTTGAGATGATCGGGCGCCTGGCCGCTGCGGTAATTGAGCACGACCGGCTTGCCGAGCGCCCGCGCGATCAGAATCGCCGGCAGCGGCGCGAGCAGAAACGACGAATACGATGCCGAGAACACGTGGACGACATCGGCGCGCGCCAGCTCCCGAACGAGGAGCGGGATGTACGTCAGTTCGGTGACGACGGTCCGTGCGTACTTGATGTTGACGAGAGGCTTGAGCGGGCCGGGTGGAACCGGATTGACCGGTACGAGCCACGCGTCGACATCTGGGTCGTTCTGCCACGCGCGTAACAACCGATCAGCTTGAACTGCCTGCCCGCCGAGGATCCCCAGCGACGGCGCGACGAACGCGACTCTCATCCAACGCCGCAGAGGTGCAAAGGATGATCCGAGCTCGTGTGTGTCTCCGATCGCGACAACGCGCGCGCGGCGCGGGCCGATTCGACCGGCGATGAGCTCGGGCTGTTTGTGATTCGAACTGATCCGTTCGGCGGTGCGCTGTCGAGGATCGCGCGTTTTCCTCAGTAAATGCGCCGAAAGCCCGTCGCGCGGTGTAACCGTGGCGTTACGGCAGAGTTGTCATCACGATCCCAGCCGTTCGCTCACGATTCCACGCCGCAGTTTCTCGCGTGTTCCAGCGAGTTCTGTTCCTGGCGACTTCGTTGCCCATTCACGGCGCGTTCACCACATTTTCCCCCGAGGTGTGAATGCGTATCGCTCGATGTGTGACCAGTGTGTGTGTGGCTGTTCTCGGACTCGCGTCCTCTGCGCTTGCGCAGACGACGGTGACGATCAATCAGCCGAAGACCCAGGTCGTGTACGCCACCGTTCGCGGTGGCACCTATGCGAACAAGAATTTGTCGACGCTGCTCGAAACACGCGCGTCGGATAACCCGGAGTACGAACGCCGGGCGCTGTTGAAGTTCGACACGCAGAACGGCGTGCCGTCCGGCAGCGCGGTCAGTTCGGCGATCCTCACGATGACCGTGAAGAGTGGCAGCGCTGATGCGACCCGTCGAATCGGCGTGTACCAGGTCACGCAGTCGTTCACCGAAACCGAAGTGACATGGCAAGTCCGCAAGACGTCGACGTCGTGGACCAGCGCCGGCGGCGATCTCGGGTCGCAAGTTGCCATGCAAGCCGTCGGTAACACCGCCGGCACCAAGGTTTCGTTCGACGTGACCTCGATCGTCAAAGCCGCCGTCGCCGGCCAGCTCGGATCGTCGCGGTACACGCGTATCGCGCTCGTTGATCTCGACGCGTCGACGGCCGATTCGTATCGTGCGTACTACACACCCGACGATGCAAATACGTCGGTCCGTCCGGTGCTCAAGGTGACCTACGGCGGCTCCGCCACCGCGTCGACGACGAGCAGCTCCACGCCGAGTACGTCGACCACCACCTCGAGCACGCTCAGAGTGCTGCAGTACAACACCCATCATGGCGGTTACGGCACCGACGGCGTCTGGGACGTCACACGGCTGATGAAGGTCGTCGCGAAAGCCAATCCCGACGTGGTGTCGTTGAACGAAGTCGAGTACAACGACGGCTACAGCCACGGCGGTGACGATCTCGCGCTGTACCTCTCGACGCTGAAGCAGCTGACGGGCCACACGTGGTACGGCAAGTTCGTCGTCGGATCGGGCGCGTCGAGCGGCATTGGCAACGCGATTCTGTCGAAGACGCCGTTCGACACGACGAGTCACTATCAGTTGAGCCACGGCCGCGCGGTGTTGCACGCAGCGATCACCGTCAACGGTCGCACGATCAACTTCTTCTCGACGCATCTGGACGCGAACTCGACGTCATATCGCCTCGAGGAAATCGGCGAGCTGACGACGTATGCGCGCGGATTCTCGGAGCAGCGGATTATCTGCGGCGACTTCAACGCCTGGCCGGGATCGACCGAGAATTCGACGATGAAGCAGTCGTACTCCGACTCGTGGGCCGTGGCGAAAGCGGCCGGCACCGGAATCTCGGCGCCGGACAATCCCGACGGCGACACGCGTAACAGCCGCATCGACTACGTGTACGACTCGCACGGCGCCGGCGATCTCGTGCTGAAGTCCGTGCAGGTGATCGACACGCGCGACAGCAACGGCGTGATGCCATCCGATCACCGACCGGTGCTCGCGATTTTCGGCGTCAAGTAGACCGGGTCCTTTGGGACTACGGGACCGACACGTTGTCGATCGAGGCGGTGGTCGAGGCGCTCGTCGAGTGGCTCGTCACCGCCAATCCGACGTAGACCGTCTGCGCCATCGCAATCGTCTGCGAGCCGACGGCGGTCCAGGTCGTGCCGTCCGCGGACTCGTACCCGGTGAACACGTCGCCCGCGCGAACGAGCTTGACCCAGCGCGGCGGCGCCGATAGCGTGCCGCTGATGCTCGCCGAGGTGCCGCCCGTCGTTGGGCGCCACTGGAACGCGACACCCTTCGCCGCCGACACAAGCATGAACGCATGCGTGGATCCGGCGGTGAGCGTTTCTCGAATCATCACGCCCGCTTTCGACCACGACGCCGTCGCTTGCACCGAATCCACTTTCGCGACGATGGTGCCGTCACCGGTCAGCGGTTGGTAGACGTAGTGGAAGGCGTCGGCCGTGCCCCAGATGTCGGCGCCGGACGCGGTGATCGAGAAGGTCCCGTTCGTGTCGGTCGCCGATCCGGCAATAGGCACGTTGCCGATGTCACTCTGCGTCCACGGCGTGGGCAGCGTCGTGCCGCCTCCGCCGGTGGTGCCACCGGTCCCGCCGGATCCATCGGTTGCCGGCA
Organism: Vicinamibacterales bacterium; assembly: GCA_035652075.1. Classification (GTDB taxonomy): domain Bacteria; phylum Acidobacteriota; class Vicinamibacteria; order Vicinamibacterales; family CAVVIG01; genus Gp6-AA45. The sequence goes on along the minus strand of DASREL010000051.1, from coordinate 28,656 downwards.
GGATGGTGGCGTCGTTGTCGCGCGCGCCCGGCGGCGACGACAAGTACGTGTCGGGGCTCAGCACGATCTGATCGACGATCGCACCGTCCTCGCGCTGCTGGACGCGCAACGTGTGCGTACCGGTCGTCGCGAAATAAACGTTGACGCCGGCTGTGCCCCAGCCGTTGTCGGCCCATCCCCAGTTGTTATCGCTTGGATCGCTCGATCCGTTCTGCAGAATCACTTCCGCCGAACTCGTCGTCCCAATCTGCATCGTCGCGCTGCCCGTCGATGTGACCGAGTCGGAGAACTGCAGGTGGACGGAGTCATTCGACAACGAGTTGTTCTGCGCGCGCAGCCGCACCCAGATGTGATACGGCGCGCCGCTCGATGCCGTGAACGAGGTCTCCCAATAGTTCGTGGCGCTCGCCAACGCCGGCGAAATCTTCGAGGCGCCGTGATCGGGATTCCAGAGCGCGCTGCTTCCGGCCGCGGTGGAATCCGCCAACTGTTGCCACGCGCCGTGGACATTCGCGGCGGACACGTTCGCCGACCACAGCACGATCGTCGTTGCCCCGGACGGGGGTGGCGGCGGTGGTGGTGCGGTGCCCGATGTGGTGAAACTCCAGATCGGTCCGGTCGCCGTCAGCATCGCCGCGGTCTTCGACACGATCTTCCAGTAGTACGTCGTGCCCGCCTGCAGCGCCGGCAGCGTGACACTCTGATACTGCGTCGTCGTTTCGCTCGGACCAAGGTTGAGATTTCCCTGCAGCAGCGTCGACGCGCTCGAATCGGTCCCGAAGTACACGTCGTAGTACTGACCGAACGGTCCGCCGTACCACACCAGCTGTTGGCCGGTCGTCGGGACACCCGTCGCCCCGTTCGCAATCGACTGATTCACCGGTTTGGTCGCACCGCATCCCGACGTGCCGCCGCAGTCGTCCGGCGCCAGCGGGACGAACGCGGTCGTTTCGATGTTCCCGGTGGAATTGTTCCACTTGCGATTGAACTGATCCTCGAACCAGGTGAAGATCGCCGGCTTCTTCGTGAAGTAGTTGTGCTCCTGCTGCGAGTTGTCCGACGGGCTCGTGAAGTTCGACGACCCGAACACCGTCGTCGCCTGGCCGTAGAGCAGCACAAGCTTTTCGTGGTTCTCGCCCTCGCTTGCGCGCACGCGCATCGGGATGCCGGCGGCGTACATGCGGTCCATGTTGAAGGACACCCACAGCCGAGATGCGTCGCGATACTCGCGCGTCTCGCCCATGTAGCGGACGGGGACGCCACGCTGGAATGCGGCAATCAGCGCATCGCTGTGCGCCTGCTGCGTGATGCGATACATGTCGACGTCGATCTTCTGCGTCTCGGCGCCTTCGAGTTTCGTCAGTCGACTCGTGTAGCTCGAGCCAGGCGGATAGTTCATATCCGCGCTGATCGTGTAGGTCGGATACGAGCGGACGCGCGACGTGACGTTCGCATAGACGCTGTAATTCGTCGTGTCGACCCACAGGTCGTCGAACTTGCGCTTGAACGACTGCACGATCGCGGGATCGTCCTCGAAGAAGATCGTCTCGGAGACGTAGTTCGTGTACGGCGTGACCGGCACGAACGCGTTGTCGCTGTAGTTCGCCGATCCGAATTCGACGATGTTCTGTCCGCCGAAGATCATCGTCTTCCAGTGCATGATGCCGCCGCCCGTTTTCTTGATCATCGGGATGCCGGCGCTCTGGAAGCTGTCGAGACTCGTTTTGTTCAGCGGGTAGGTCGGGTTCGCCCGCGGATCGACGATCAACCGGACCGTGACACCGGCGTTCTTCCGCGCCGTGATATGGCTGACGTAGCGCTGGTCCTCCATGAACCAGAAGCCGACGTCGATCTCGACCGTTTCGTTGTCGATCAGCGACAGCAGTTGCGTCCGGCAATTTTGAAACGACGAATCACACAGTGTTTCGGCGGCCGTCGCCCGTGTAGAAATGCCACTGCAGATTGCGACAGTCGCGGCGAGAACGAGCGCGTTACGAAGATTTCGTGGCCTCACGCCACGGGAGGTTGCGAGAGGAATGCCGCACGTAGCCGGCGAAATAGCAGAGCATCATTTCGTGGCGCATGCGTGTCGCCGGATCGCGCGCAAGGGACGCTTTCAACCAGCCCAGAGCGTCGTGAATCGCCGATCCAAACATGAAACGGGGCACACCGGCGACTTTCGGCACGCGCGATAAGTCGACGCCGAGCTCGGTCACGGGGTGACGCACTTCCAATACGGACTTCGAAATTCCTTTCCAGAACCACCAGCGCCGGAAATACGACCGCGTCAACCGCTTCGCCGGCACGTGATGGTGTAACGACGCGTCGGGCACGTAGATGCCGCGGGCACCAATCGCGCGCGAGCGACAGAAGAACTCCGCCTGTTCCTGGCCCAGCAATGATTCGCCGGTCCGACCGAGCTTCGGATCGAAACCGCCGATGCGATCGATGAGTGATCGGCGCACGGCCATGTTCGCGCCCAGCGGCACGCGACGCTTGTCCTCGAAAATGAATCGCTCGGGACCGTAGTCGAGGATGGCGAGCGTGCCCCATAAATCCGAGCGGCGCTCGTCGAGCCACTCGGGGCGAGGCGTCTCCCAGATCGGAAAGACCGGCCCGCCCGTGTAGTCGATCGTCGGATCGTCGAGCATCGGACGGCACGACGCCTCGAGCCATTGCTCGTCGACGCGGACGTCGTCGTCGGTAAACACAATCAGCGTCGCGGAGGTCGCCGCAAGGCCGGTGTTGAGGGCGTTCGATTTTCCCTGTTCCGGTTCGAACAAATACATCAACTCGACCGGATAGCCCTTGATGCGCGACTCGACGACCGCGCGCGTGTCGTCTTTCGAGTTGTTGTCGACGACGATCACGTTCCAGCGCAGCGGAGCAGTCGGGTTGACGCGCGAGCGCGCAATGCTGTCGAGCGTGTCGCCAAGAAGATCGGCGCGGTTGTACGTGCAAATCAGGACGGTGGCGTCGAGCTCAGCTGTCATCCTCACCACACTCATCTCTAGTCATCTCAACTGCAAATCCGTTGCCTGTTGGGGTGTCGGCAACTCGTTTGCTGCGCGTACGGGCGTGCACGCGCGCCGCGTCACGATTTCCGTTTTTGTGGCCTGCATCGCCGCGTGTGGCTGCGGTGGTGGTTCGCCCGCGTCCCCGTCGATGTTGTCCGCGTCGCGAGTGCCGATTACCGTGAAGGTGATGACGTTCAATATCCAGCACGGCATCGACGGCAACGGTCGCTACAACATTCAGAACGCGGTCAACGTCATCGCGATGGTGCAACCCGACATCGTCGGGCTGCAGGAGGTGACGCGCAATCATCCGTCGTATCAGTGCGACGATCAGCCGGCGCGGATTTCGTCTGGGCTGCAGGCGGCCACCGGGCAGCATTGGACCGTGATGTACGAACAGGAGTGGTTCACGCCCGACGTCTCGTGCCAGCAGAGCGGCCGCGGCGACGGCAAAGAGACCGAAGGGCTCGTGCTGCTGGCGAGGCGAGGGATGACGACGTCGACGACGACGGCGCTTGTGGACAGTCGCATCGGCATGGAAGCCAACGTCAGCGACGCGTACGGCTTGCCCATCGTCGTCACGCATCTGACATCAGGCGCCGCCGGCGCGGCGATGCGCGCGCAGCAGGTCAGTCAGCTCCTGGGATGGACGAACACCTTCGGCGAACCGCGGATTGTCATCGGCGACTTCAACGCGGATCCCTCGAACGCCGAGATGCACTCGATGCTCGGCGCCTATCATGATGCGTGGCAAGACGCATCGACCAGCGGTCATGCGTCGGGAAATCCCAACAGCCACGGCTCGAGCCGCATCGACTACATCTTCTTCAGGCCCGGCACGTCGCTGACGCTCGAATCGGTCCAGGTCATCGATACCGCGTCCATCGTCGGCACTCAAGCCTCAGATCACAGTCCTGTCGTCGCCACTTTCACTGTCCGATAGGGCCGCTGGCGATCCTTCCAGCGTTGCTTGACGACCCCGGCGAAAAACCAGAGCCAGAGTTCGCGCTCGAAGCTGGTGACCGGATCGCGCTTCACCGCCGCCACGATCGAGTCCTTCAAGGCGACCAACGCGCTGCGGAACATGTAGCGCGGGACGCCGGCGATGTGGGGCACGTTCGCGAAGTCGAGCGTCGACTGCTCGGGCTTCTCCATGTCGAGACCCGTTTCCGCGTAGAGCATCGCGCGGCTGATACCGCGCCAGAGGAACCAGCGGCGGAAGTACTCCTTTGTCAGCCGATCGCGTGGGATCAAGTGCTGCACGACGAGCGTCGGAATGTAGTAGCCGGTGAGCCCGGCTGCGTGCGCGCGGATGCACCATTCCCGCACTTCCTGGCCGAGGAGCGTGCCCGCCTTGCGACCGATGCGCACGTCGAAGCCGCCGACACGATCGATCGCCTCGCGACGCATCGCCATGTTGACGCCGAGCGGGACGCGCTTGCCGAATTTCATCGGCTCCTTGCCGTAATCGAGCAGGGCGATGACCGCCCAGAGCTGGCCGTTCGTCTTCGGCAGCCAGCGCGGACGCTCGCCGTCCCACAGCGGAATGACGCGGCCGCCGACGTAGTCGCAGTCCTGCGCGCTCAACCCTGCTTCGATCGCGTTCAACCAATCCGCCTCAACGCGCACGTCGTCGTCCGTCGTGACGATGATCTCGCCCTTCGCGATCTTGAATCCGCAGTTCAGCGCGGCGCTCCGGCCCTGTTCCTGTTCGAAGGCGTAAATGAGCGGAACCGGATACGTCGGCATCGCGGCTTCGACCACCTGCCTGGTGTGATCCGGCGAGTTGTTGTCGACGACGATGACTTCCCACGGCGCACCCGGCTGCAGGCGCGCGAGGCTGTCGAGCGTGTCCTTGAGGACATCAGCTCGCTTGTACGTGGCGATAACGATCGAGAACTTCATGAGAGACCTCGTGTAGGGACGCAAGCGGAAGATCGAGCAGGTCGTACACCATCGCGAGCGCGCGCTCGGTGGCGGTGCCCGGCTCATAGAACATGTCCGCGGTGACGCGATGGCGTGCGTTCGCGCGACGATCCGGCTGCTCGATTTCGTCGAGCGCGGCCGGACCCACTTCCTCGGCGGCGTGCACCACTCGAGCGGCGCTGCGGAGGAGGGCAATCTTCTCCGCGTTGATGCGCGCCACGCGGGCCAGGTCCGGCGCGTCGAAGACGATCAGCGGGCGATCGAGCAGCAGGAACTCGAATCCGATCGAGCTGTGATCGGTCACCATGACGTCGCTCGCGGCGAGCAGCGGCGACGAGTCCGCGGCTTCGACGAACGCGATCCGTCCCGGGATGTGAATCTGCTTGAAGCGCGCGCGCCAGTCGATGCCGCCGCTGAATTTCTCCTCCGTCGTATCGAGCGATCGATCGTGCAGTTTGACGATGACGTTGAAGCCGCTGTCGACCAGGCTCTTGACGATCGCCTCGCCGGCGATGTGCAGCGACGAGGCGGGCGACCAGGTCGGTGCGTAGATCGCGGTCCGGCGGTGCATCTCGAGCTGCAGCTTCTCGTGCACGGCGCCGGCGTCGTACCGTCCGTTGACGAGCGCGTCGACTTTCGGGTACCCGACGAGCACCGCCTTCTCACGCGGGATCACGCCGTGATCGAGGTAGCGCTGCATGCGATCGCGGTTGATGAACGCGACGCGATCGTAGATGTCGAAGCCAATCGGCAGGTGACCCGGCGAATCGAGGTCGTACTTGCCGGCCATGCCGTGGAAGAAATTCGCGCGATGGCTGCAGCGTCGCAGGTCGATCGGATCCCAGGGGTCGGCGCAGAGACAGAGATCGACGCGGCGCCATTTCATCGCGTCGCGCGGCAGCGCATTCGGGCCGGTGAAGACGACGTCGATGCGCGGGTCGCGCTGCAGCCGTTCGGCCACCGGCATCAGGATGCCGAAGTTCATGGCGCTGCGGGCGTCGACCAGAACCCGCCGTTTGCCGGTGACCCGCGCGATGCATCGATCAGCGCGATGCAGTTGTGCCCCGAACCAGCTCATAGAGTTTTGCCACAGGAGAATAGGAAAGCAGCCGCAACTTGCGCTCCGTCGCCGCGAGCTCGCGCTCGAACCGCGCGATTTGCCGGTCGAGAATCGCCCGCTCGGGCGAGGATGCCGGCAGCGCCGGACGCGTTTTCTCGAACACGCGGATGATTCCGCGCATCATGCGCGCGTCGCTCGCCGAGAGGCTGTCGGGCCGGCACGCGTACCACCCGAGCGGCTTCGTGTGACGGGTGAAGGTGAATCCGGCGAGCGCCGCGCGGATCCACATCTCGTATTCCTCGTTCGTGAAGATCGCCGGGTCGAATCCACCGACCGCTTCGATGACGTCCCGGCGGAAGACGGCCATGATGAAGAGTGCGCACTCGTCGCCGAGGATTTCGGACAGCGTGATCGGGAGGCCGTCACGCCGCAACGGGCGGCATGGGTGACCGTCGTGTGAACCGCCGCGGTTGCGCGCGTTGCCGACCACGACGTCGACGTCAGGCCGCGAGAGCAGGATGTCGACGTGCTCCTCGAGAAACGTCGCGTCCCACTCGTCGTCGCTGTCGAGGAAGGCGAAGAAGCGTCCCGTCCCGGCGCGAAACGCGGTGTTCCGTGCCGGTCCCGGGCCGGCGTTCTGTTGCGTCAGCACGCGGACGCGCGCATCACGCGTGGCGCACAAGTGTGCGAGCGCCACCGTCCCGTCGCTGGACCCGTCGTCGACGATGATCAACTCGAGATCGGCAAACGTCTGCCGCAGCACGGAATCGACGGCGCGGCCGAGGTACCGTTCGGCGTTGAACGCCGGCATCACGACGCTGACGGTGGGCATACGGTCTCTGTCGTAGGGCAGCCCTTCAGGGCTGTTTCCGAAGCAGGCCTAAAGGCCTGCGCTACACCCGAAGCAGGCGTAAAGGCCTGCGCTACACCCGAAGCAGGCATGAACGCCTGCGTTGCAAGGGGTGACAGCTCGATCGCTTCGTACAGCGCGTTCGCGCAGCGTTCGGTCGCGGTGCCGGGTTCGTGGAACAGATCGGCGGCGACGGCGCGGCGTGTGTCGGATTTCGCGATCGGATTCACGATCGCGTGCTGCACTGCGTCGACGGTATCGTCGACCCCCTGCGTCGATTCTGAAACGTCGGCGAGCAAATTCACGTAGTCGCGGTGGATGTTCGCGAGCGCAATCAGCTCGGGTCGATGGATGCGGACGATCGGGCGATCGAGCAGCAGGTACTCGAACCCCGCCGAACTGTGGTCGGTCACCATCACGTCCGACGCCACGAGGTAGGGGCAGATGTCCGCGCGCTTGGCGAAGATAGCCGACCCACGCGACATCAATGGCTGCACGCGCGTGCGCCAGTCGACGCCGCCCGAGTACTGCGGACGCGGATCGAGCGACCGATCGTGCAGCTTGACGATCAGGTTGATCGGCAGTTGTCGCAGGCGCCTGATGAGCGCGACGCCGATCGCGTTCAACGACGACGCCGGAGACCATGTCGGGGCGTACAGGACGGTCGGGCGCCGCGGGTCAAGATCCAGCGCCGTCAACACGGCGTCGCGTTCGAGCGAGCCGTCGACGAGCACGTCGACCTTCGGCATGCCGATGAGCCGAATCGCCGCGCTGTCGGCGTCAATCGCTCCGGCCTTGACACAGTTGTCGAGGCGGCGGCGGTTGACGAAGAACAGTCGATGCCACGCGCGCAGCGACTCGGTCGGGGCGTCAAATCCGTACTTGCCGCCGACGCCATGAAACATCTGGATGCGACACGTCTTGTGCAGCAGCCGCGTCCACATGAAGTCCGATGTGACGTAGGCATCGAACTTCATCAGCGCCGCACGCGCCGGGCTGACGATCGTCGCCCTGCCGGCGGCGTCCTTGAAAATCTCGGCCGCGCGTCCATGCTCTTCGCTCGCGATGAAGTAGAACTGCACCCGGTCGTCCGACGCCATCGCGGCGTGGACCGGCGCGAACATCGCGTAATGCACCGGCGTGCGCGCGTCGATCAGAATCCGCTTAGGCATGGACGCGGACCAAGCGCTGCGTCGGGGCCGGCGCCGGTTCCGCCGCTTTCGCCGCGGCCCGACGCGCCTGAACGATCTCGCGACCCGCGACGGCGAGCGCGAAGACGTAGTAGAACGTCCAGTTGAACGCGACCGAGGCAAAGAACGAGCAGATGGTCCAGCCGACCATCGCGGCGAGCATCCCTTTCGCATTCTGGTCGAGGATCACGCGCTCCTTTTCCGGCAGCGTGACCGCCGGTGGTGCGCGCCGGCGGCCTCGCATCAGCCGCAGCGCCATCAGGTTTGCGGTGTAGGCGCGTATGACCAGGAACGTGAACGCGATCAAACCGAAGATGCCCAACTCCGAGGCGACCTGCAGCCACACGTCATGCGTGACGCGCCATTTTTCCTGCGTGACCGTCGGGTCGTTGTAGTTCTTGAACTGTCCGGCGCCCACACCGGTGATGGGGTTGTCGGCAAACACCTGCAAGCCCTGATTGAGCAGCCGCAACCGCGCTTCGCGCGAACCGGTCTGGTCTTCTTCGCCGTTGACGATGCTGTCCATGCGGTTCCAGAAGGACTGCGGCATCACCGGCAGCGCCATCGCGCCGGCGAGCACGGCCGCGAGCACGATCCCCGGCCGAATACGGATCGTGTAATAGCCGACCACGGTGCCCATGCAGATCAATCCGAGGAACCCGCTGCGTGATTTCGTGCAGACGATCGCCGCCAGCATGACGACGGCGCACAGCCCCGCGAAGGCGCGGCGCGACGGCTTGCGATCCTGAATCAGGATGAACAGCGTCGGCGCCAGGAAGGTCACGAGGTTGAGCGCCAGGTCGTTCGGGTTCTCGAACATGCCGCCCACCGCGCCGCGGACGCGATCGCCTTCGACGAGGTTGACGCCGCGCACGTAGTCGAACACGGCTCGGCCCGCGATGTAGCTCGATGCGATGATCATGATCCACGTCATCTGCCGAATACGTTTCGGCGACGTGATCGTGCTCATCATCAGCGCGAAGATGAGGATGATCTTGACGTAGATGTCGCTGAACACCTTCAGCGAACCGCCGGGCCAGATCGAGAACGGGATCGACATCAGGATGACGCCGCCGAGCGCCATCACGCCGACGAGTTCCGCATTCACCTTCGCGACCGCGAGTCCGGCGCCGAGACGGCGCACGGCCATCGCCGCCAGACCGAAGATCGCCGTCAACTCGGCGAGGTGGAGCGCTTCAAGGCCGGGCACCTGATCCTGCGGGCGGAAGAAGAGAACCGCGGTGAACGCGAGCAGCCACAGATAGTCCCAGTCGTACTTCTCGCGGACGGGAACAGCGACCGCGGCGGCCGTCGCGTCCGCCTTCGCGCCTCCGGCGCTTCGGCGGGACATGCTCGTTCGGCCCGCGACCACGGGCTGGCCCTCGCGTCCGCGTCCGACGTTGAAGGTTAAACGCTCCATAGAGTCCTCATCGCCATACCTTGCGGCCGCGGGTCGCGGCGAATAGACCCGCGACGGCGGCGTAATTCATCATCACGAAGGTGAACGCGACCTTGGCTAACCGGCCGAACAACTTCATGCGGCCTCCACGGTCGGGATTCGGGGTTCGGTGTTCGGGATTCGCGCGAATGCCTCGTCCTTGCGTCGCGCGTTCATTTCAATGAGCGCACCGCAGCCGGCGAGCAGATAGAGCAGCACCTGGCCGCCAAGCGCGACGAACGAGAACGCGCTCGTGGCGGCGAGCACCACGCTCGACGCAAAGAGCGCGAGCAGGGCGTACGGGACAGCGAGGCGTCCGAGCTTGTGCGACACGTACTGCAGCCACACGCGGTTCGCCCACGGCATCAACAGGCGCGGCTCGAGCGCCAGGATCTGGTAGTTGCCGGCGAGCGTGCGAACCTTGCGGCGCGCCTCGGCGTCGGCATCGACGGCGGCTCGATCGAACGCCTTCGCGCGCTCGTTGAAGACGACGCGATAGCCGGCGAGCACCACCCGCATCGGCGTCAGCACATCGTCGAGGATCGTGTCAGCCGGGAGCGGCCGAAAGAGCGCGCGCCGGATCGCGTAGATCGCGCCGGTGGCGCCCAGCGTCGAGTCGACGACGCTTTCCATCTTCCGCATCGCCTTTTCGTATTTCCAGTAGAGACCGACGCCGTCGGCGATCGTGGACCGCAGCGTGCGACGACGCTCTTCGACACGCCGGTCGCCGGCCTGCTCGCGGGCGCGCAGGCGCCGTTCGTGCGCGCGCCGATCGCGACCCGCGCGACGGCATGGCGACTCCGCATCGAGCAGCAGCTCGCCGGTGACGCCGCCGACCTTCGGATCGGCAAACGGCGCGACGAGCTCGCGCAGCGCGTCGGGCGCAAACACCTGACGCGCGTCCGCGAACACGACGATGTCACCCGTGGCGTGCGCGAGTCCCGCGTTGAGCGCGAGCGCCTTGCCGCTTGGGGGAACGGACACCGCGACGACGTCCTTCGCGTACCGCGCGAGGACGTCCATCGTGTTGTCGGTCGAGCCGTCCGAAACCACGACGATCTGTCGCTTCTCAGCCGGGTAATCCAAGGACAGGAGATTGTCCAGGCGCGCTGGCAAACGCGCGCCTTCGTTACGAGCTGCGAGAACGATGGAGATCGTGTATTGCGGATTGCGGATTGCGGATTGCGGATTTATTGAAGGATTCAATTCGCAATCCGCATTCCGCAATCCGCAGTACACGCGCAGCAGCATCGGATAGCCGACGTACACGTAGAGCACGACTACTGCGGAGCACCAGAACACCCAAGTCATCGGACCGTTAGGCAGCGGCCTCCTCCGTCTTGGGCGCGCGCACGAATGCCGGCGCCGGCGCGCCGAGCTTGATGACGTGCGCGTGGACGCCGGCGATCGCGTTGCGCGTGTCGACGATCAGCTTCGCCGAGTTCAACACCATGTCGTAGTTCACGGTCTTGTGCTCGGTCAGGATCGCGACGCAGTCGGCCGCAGCGATCGCGTCCGCCGTCAGCGGTTCGGTTTCGATGTCGAATCCACCGTGCCAGGCGCGTGCGGAGACCTTCGGCACGTACGGATCCGCGTACTGCACCTTTGCGCCCTTCTGGTGCAGCAGCGCCATGACGTCGAGCGACGGCGACTCGCGCATGTCGTCGATGTCGCGCTTGTAGGCGACGCCCAGCACCAGGACGGTCGATCCGTTGATCGATTTCTGGTGACGGTTCAGCGCGTCGCCGATCTTGTCGACGACGAAGTGCGGCATCGCGCCGTTGATCTGGCCGGCGAGCTCGATGAAGCGCGGATCGAATCCGGTCTGCTTCGCTTTCCACGACAGATAGAACGGATCGATTGGGATGCAGTGGCCGCCGAGGCCCGGGCCAGGATAGAAAGGCATGAAGCCGAACGGCTTCGTTGCCGCCGCCTTCACCACTTCCCAGACATCGAGGCCGAGCCGGTCGCACATCAACGCGATCTCGTTGACGAGACCGATGTTGACCATGCGGAACGTGTTCTCGAGCAGCTTGACCATCTCGGCCGCCTGCGGAGAACTGACGGGAACGATCGTTTCGATTGCCGCGCCGTAGAGCAAAGACGCGAGCTCGGTCGACTCCTGGCCCAGGCCGCCGACCACCTTCGGCACGTTGTGCGTGTTGAACGTCGGGTTGCCCGGATCGACGCGCTCGGGCGAGAACGCGAGGAAGAAGTCGACGCCGGCGACGAGACCGCCCGCCTCGAGCATCGGCTTCACCAGTTCTTCGGTCGTGCCCGGATAGGTCGTCGACTCCAGCACGATCAGCATCCCCGGATGCAGATACTTCGCGATCTGCTCGACGGCCGAGACGATGTAGGACATGTCGGGGTCCTTCGTCTTGCGCAGCGGCGTCGGGACGCAGATGTTGATCGTGTCGAGCTCCCGCACGACAGCGAAGTCCGTCGTCGCCCTCAGTTTGTTCTCGGCGACGAGTCGCGCCACTTCTTCTGTCGGAACATCCGGGATGTACGACGTGCCCTGGTTGACGGCGTCCGTCTTCCGTTGATCGAGATCGATGCCTGTCGTCGAAAATCCGGCTCGCGCGAATTCGACCGCCAGCGGGAGGCCAACGTAGCCGAGGCCGATAACGCCGGTCCGCGCGGTGCGCGACGTGAGTTTGTAGCGCAGCCCTTCAGGGCTGCCCGAAGCCGACTGGTTCACAGCGAGTCCTCCAACACTGGTTCGGGTGTTCCGAGAATGGTGTTTTTCACGCGGCGCCAGAAACTGCCGCGGCTCTTCGACGGCGTGCCGAGCCTGGCGCTCTGCACGAACTTCGGTGCGGGCGGCCACGCGGCGGCGGCGGGCGCCTGCGTCTGCGTTTTCAGCAGACGATATTGCTCGGCGAGGACGCGGCGCTGTTCGGCCATCTCGCGCTCGCGCGCCGCCATGTCCTGCTCGCGTTTCTTCAGTTCCGCTTCGCGCGCGGCGACCGCCGCGAGCTCGCGCTGCAGCTTCTCGTCGGTCGCGATCGCCGACGCGGCGATCGGCGCGGCCACGGCCGCCGCGACCGCTGGATCCGCAGGGACCACAGAGGCGTGCCGATTGGCATCCGACTGCGGACCGAGCACGCCGGTCGCGTCCAGATCCGCAATCACTTCTTCGATCAGCCCGTCGTCGATCGTCGATCGCTCTTCGCCGTACCCGAACACGAGCGCGGCGTCGGCGATGACGTTGATCAGGCGCGGCACGCCTTTGCTGCGCGCATGGATGCGGTCGGTGACGCCGCGGCCGAATTCCATCGGCGTGCCGACCGCGGCCCGGGCCAGCCGGTGATTGATGTAGCGCGCGGTCTCGTCGGCGTCGAGCGGTTCGAGGTGATAGCTGACCGTGATGCGCTGCCGCAACTGCTCGAGTTCCGGTCGATCGAGCTTGTCGCGCAGATCCGGCTGACCGATCAGGATGATCTGCAGCAGCTTCGACTTCTCGGTCTCGAGGTTCGACAGCATGCGAATCTCTTCAAGCGCCGGCAGCGTCAGGTTCTGCGCTTCGTCGATGACGAGCAGGACGAGGCGGCCGGCCGAGCGCTCGCTGACCAGGAACTCGCCGAGCATCTTCAGCATCGCCGGCTTCGATTTGCCGCTCGGGTCGAGGCCGAAATCGATCATGGCCGACTCGAGCAGCTCGCGCGGATCGAGCAGCGTGTTCATCAACCGCGCGACCGTGGTCTGGTTGTCGAGACCGCGGAGCAACGTCTGCAGCAGCGTCGTCTTGCCGGAACCGATCGCGCCGGTGATGACGACGAAGCCGGCGTGGCTTTCGATGCCGTAGCGCAGGTAGTTCAGCGCTTCCTGGTGGACGCGGCTCGGATAGAGGTAATCCGGGTCGGGCGTGAGCGCGAACGGCCGTTCGCGTAGGCGATAAAAGCGTTCGTACATCGGTGATCTCTCCGTTATTCGTTCGCTGCCGGCATCAGCGCGAGTTCGTCGGCTTCGATCAACGGCAGAATCTCGTTGACCGCGCGCTGGTAGTCCTCTGGGAAATCGATTTCGGTCCACGGCAGCCCGCGCGTGCCGATGGCGTGAAGCGGCCGGATGCGTGCGAAGTCGGCAAACGCCCGCGGCGCCCAGTCGCGCAGCGCGCCGGCGGCGATCCGCTCGTCCAGGATGTCGGAGAGGATCAACGCGCCCTCGGGTCCGAACTTCAGGATGCCGAGGTTCTCGCCATCCGCCTCGTCCGCCGGCATCGTCTTCGACATGTCGACGACGCGGCCGCGACGGACTTTGATCTTCATTTCTTCGTCACCGAGCGGTTCGCTATCGTCTTCCTGATACGCGATCAGCAGCGCGTCGGCGTAGCGTGACGTCACGAGATCCGTCAGCAGCTGCGGATGGAACAGCACGTCACAGTTCATGACCACGAACCCCTCGTCCAGCAGAGGTCGTGCCAACCACAGCGAATACAGACTGTTCGTCTGCGCGAATCGCGAGTTCTCGATGTAGGTGATGCCGCCGCCGCACTGCAGCCGCACCGACTCGGCCTGACACCCGACCACGACCGCGATGTCGCCGATGCCGGCGGCACGCAGCGTATCGATCTGCCGCTCGAGCAGCGTGCGATCGCCCACGCGAACGAGACACTTCGGTTTGTCCCCCGCCGTTCCGTTCAATCGCGAGCCCTTGCCGGCTGCGAGAATGATCCCTCTCATACAGTCACCAGTCTCCAGTCACCAGTCGCCAGTCACGCGGCTGCCGGAACGCGCTGTCTGACCCGTGCGAGTTCCAACGCTTTCGTTACGTACGTCCGTCGCTCGTCACTCTTCACGGCGAATGCCAGGAACGTCACCGCGTAGACCAACGTCCCGATCGCGCCGGCGATCGCCACCGCGTAGAGGCGTGGTGGAAGCGCGTTACGTACAGGGATGACGACGATTGCCATCACGACGAGCGGCCACACGGTCGGCCACACCGCCTGCCAGAAGGACGCGGCAAGGGTGACGCCGACACGCCGGCATGCCGCCGGCCACAAGATGAAGATCGCGGTAAATGCGACCGGCACGAGCGTGCCCATCGCTTGTCCGACGAGACCGTACTTACGAATCCACAACAGACTGAGCGCGACGTTCGCGAGCGCGGCGCCGGCGTTGGCGTACGACAGCAACCGGTGCTGACCGGCGCCTTTCAGGATCGTCGTGGCGGTCGCGTTGCCGACACGGATCGCGACGACCGCAATCAAAATCTGCGCGACGATGACGCTGTCGGCGAATCGCGGTCCGACCCAGGCGTGGACCAGCGGATCCATCAGGAACACCAGTGCCGCGGCGAGCGGCATCACGCTGACGAGCGACAGCCGCGTCCCCTGAATGAAGATCATCCGCAGCCGCTCCGGCTTCTGTCCCGCATCGCTGTCGACGACGACGGGGAACAGCACGCCATTCAGCTGGTTGGTGAGCCGCTGCAGCATTTCCGCGAGCCGCTGCGGCACGGTCCACAACGCGACGGCTGCGGTCGACAGGAACGCGCCGATGACGATCGCGTCGATCGAATAATTCAGCTTGTTCGACCAGTCGATGATCGCGACGTACACGCTGAAGCTGGTCAGCTCGCGCACGCGCGACCACAGAAACAGCGACGGCCGCACCGAGAGCGCGGGGAACACCTGATACGCGTTCAACCGATACACGAAGTAGGTCAGGATGCGAATCGTCGTCGTCGTCAGCACCAGCTGGACGAGCGTCGCGCCGGACAGCAGCATCGCGACGTTGACGATCGCGACCAGCAGGCTGCTGCAAATGCCGACGAGGTTGTTGACGTCGTAGCGCTGGAAGCCGTTGATGACGCCGCCGAAGATGCTGAACGGGAAACCGAGCGAGACGTAGACGCCGATGACGAGCATCAGCGATCGCGCGGTCGGCTCCTGGTCTGGCGTGATGTTGACCACGTGCCGCACGTTGTAGGCGAGGATCAGGAAGACCAGATACGACACGATGCCGACGACCGAGAAGATGCCGAACAGCGTGCTGGCGATCTCGTTGAGGCCCCGGACATCTCGCCTCGCGCGGTAGTGCGCGATGAACTTGACGATCGACCCGCCGAACCCGAGGTCCAGCACCGAGAAGTACGTGGTCATCGAGGCGGTCAGCATCCACAAGCCGTACGCGGACGGACCGAGATGCCGCACGTTGAAGGGCAGCAGCACCAGGCCGAGCATCGCGTCGATCGCGATCGCCAGATACCTGGTCGTGACGTTGCGTGCGACCGTCACCAGCTGGCGGTCGTCATCTCCCCAGACGTCTTTCACTTCGCGCCCTTTCCGAAAAGAACGACCTTCACGGTGTCGAGCACGATGGTGAGGTCGAAGAAGATCGACAGATGTTTGATGTAGTAGAGGTCGTAACGCAGCTTCTCCATCGCGTCTTCGATCGAGGAGCCGTACTCGTATTTCACCTGCGCCCAGCCGGTCAGCCCCGGCTTGACCGCGTGGCGCTGCATGTAGAACGGAATTTCGCGCGCGAGCTGCTCGACGAAGAACGGACGCTCGGGCCGCGGACCGACGAAGCTCATGTCGCCGCTCATCACGTTCCACAGCTGCGGCAGCTCGTCGAGACGCGTCTTTCGGATGAAGCGGCCGACGCGCGTGATCCGATCGTCCTTGTCGCGCGCCCAGACCGGACGGCCGGCCTGCTCGGCGTCGGTGCGCATCGAGCGGAACTTGTAGACGGTGAACACGCGTCCGTTTTCGCCGACGCGCTCCTGCGAATACAGGATCGGTCCCTTCGAGTCGAGCCGGATTGCGAGGGCGGTCAGCGCCATCAGCGGCGCCGCCACGATCGCCAGGAGGATCGACAGCGCGAGGTCGAGCATCCGTTTGATGAACCGCGTCCAGCGAGAGGCGCGGAAGCCGTCCGAGAAGACCAGCCAGCTCGGTTTCAGGTCATCGATCAGGATCTTGCCGGTCAGCCGCTCGTAGGTCGTCGTCGCATCCTCGACGCGGACGCCCGAGAGCTTCGCGCGCAGCAGCGCGTCGATCGGCAGGTGACCGCGACGGTCCGACAGGCCGACGACGATGCGGCTGATGCGACGCTCGGCGACGATGCGATCGATGTCGGTGGCGTTCCCGAGGATGTCGTGCTGGCGGACGTAGTTGTGATCCTCGCCTTCGTCGACGAAGCCGACCAGGCGATAGGCGAAGTCCAGCTGCGATCCGATCTGGCGCGCGAGCATGCGCGCCGTCGTGCCGGTCCCGACGATGAGCACGCGTTCCTCGAGATGCGGCCCGCGCGCGATGTAGTTGAAGGAGACGCGCCACGCGAGCACGGCGATGACGAACACCGACATCGCGGTGACGAACACCGTGGGATCGAGAATCAACGATGGGGCAGCCACGGCAACCGCGGCGAGGACGATCGCCGCGGCGCCGGCCGCTTGCAGCAGCCTGACGGTCAGCTCACGGTTCGAATGGACAACCGTCAGGTCGTAGAGATCGTTGTAGTAGAAGCACAGCTGGCAGAGCGCGGTGACGAGCGCGATCTTCCAGCCGACCGCCTGCGCCGTGTCGGCGCCGCCGTGCAGCGTCGCAGCCAGCGCCATCGACCCCGAGATCAGCACGACCTCGAAGGTGAAGACGGTGAGACCGCGCACGGACACGTTTCGGTTAAAGACCTGCATCTCCCTGGATCCCCTGACAGGGCCAATGGCTAACGGCTGATGGCTGATGGACGTCTGTCACAGATGTCCATCAGCCCTGAGCCATGAGCCTTCAGCCATGGCTGTGTCAGTGCTTCACCGCTTCATAGCGATAGTCATCCTCGAGGCCGGATTCGTTGAGCACGACGCCGAGCAGGCGAGAGGAGTCGAATGCGCGCAGCGCGTTCTCGATCGCGGGTTTCGGTGTGTAGCCGGCGCGAACGACCATCAGCGCGCCGTCGACCATCGGCGCGAGGATCGCGACGTCCGCGAGCGGCAGCACCGGCGGCGTGTCGAGAATCACGCGGTCGAAGGTCGAGCGCAGCGAGTCGAGCAGGCGGCGCATCGCCGTCGACCCGAGCAGCTCCGCCGGATTCGCCGGTGCGACGCCGGCCGGGATCACCGTCAGGTGATGTTCCGGCAGCACCTTCATCACCTGCTTCAAGTCCGCCGCGCCAGACAGGTAGTCCGCGAGGCCAGGCCCATCGGGTAGACCGAACAAGTGCTGGAGCGACGGCTTGCGGAGATCCGCTTCGATCAGGATGACGCGCCGCTGAACTTCCTGCGCCATCGTCAACGCCAGGTTCGCCGACGTGATCGACTTGCCTTCACCCTTCTGCGGGCTCGTGATCAGGACGCTGCGAATCTGGCTCGCGCCTTCGGCCAGCGACAGGCGCGTGCGCAGTTGGCGGTACTGTTCCGCCGCGGCCGATTTCGGCGACAGACCGGCGACGAGCAGGGGATTCAGACGGACGTTGAACTGCTCGCCGTGCTCGTTGGCCGGGTTGCTGACCGTCGCGACAATCTGCGGCGCGGTCATGACCGGGGCAGCGGCCGGCACGATCGGCGGCGCCTCGGCCATCGCGGCCGGGACGACGCTTGCGGGAACCGCTGCGGCGATGGGCGCCTGCGTGCCGACGCGGCTCGTGCGCATGGCGGTGCCTTCGCGCTCCGCCTTCTCGAGGATATTTTGAATGCGACTCATCTTCGTTTCCTCTGTATTGCGGACCGAGGAATGCGGACTGCGGATTCAATCCGCAATCCTCAATCCGCGATCCGCAATCACATGGCCGGCTCGATGCGCGGGATCTCCGCGAGCACCGGCAACTCGAATTCATCACGCAGACCGCGCGCGTCGTAGACCGAGCGGTCCATATACTCGCGGCCGATCACACCGGCGGCGCCCAGGACGAAGCCCGCGGCGATTGCCATCAACATCACGCGCAGCGGCTTCGGTTTGAACGGTTCGCTCGGCAGACCCGCCGGGATGAGGACGGCGAACTGTTCGCTGCCCTGCTTGCGCTGCAGGTCCTCGTTGAGCAACGCCGCCTGTTTCTTCTGGCTCAAGTCGCCGTAGGAGGCGCGTTCGAGGTCGTAGGCGCGCTGCAGCGAGACCATCTGCTGCTCGACGCGCGGCGCCGCTTCGACGCGCGCCTGGTACGACGAGATCTGCGCGTTGATGCCGGCCGTCTGATGCTGCAGATCGGCGATCCGCAGCTTGACCTGTTCGCGTTCCTTGATGAGCGCGCGGTACTCGCCGTTCGCGTTGAGGACGGCGAGGCGATCCGCTGCCGGTCGCGTCTTCTCGGCGCTCGCGGCTTTCTCCGCGTCCGACAGTTCCTGCTGCAGCCGGATGATTTCCGGGTGCTTGTCGGTGTAGACGAGGCGCGCATCCGCCAGCTCGCGGCGGAGCGTGAGCACGCGCGACTGCGCCGATTCCTGCGGCGTGCCCTTCATCGTCGCGACCATGTCGTCGGCGCTGCTCGTCATCGCTTCGATCTGCCGTTCGATGAGCGCCAGGCGGTCCTGCTCGCCGCGCAGTGCGGTCGCGTTCGACTCGAGCTGTCGCTGCATGGCGCCGACCATCGCGAGGTTGGCGTTGGTCTGCTCGGGGAGGCGGCCCATGTACGACTCTTTCATCTGGCGCAGCCGTTCTTCGAGGCCGGAGAGGCGCGCTTCGCTCGCGCGCAACTGGCTGTCGATGAACTGCGACGTGTCCTGGGCGCGAATCTCGAGCGACTTGCTGTTCTCCTCGACGAACACCTGCGCGAGGCGATTCAGGATCCGCTGCGCGTCTTCAGGCGTGTCGTCGATGTACGACACCTGGTAGTTGTCGAGCGCCGCTTTCTGGTCCGGCGTCAGTTGTTGCTGGCCGGTGCCGGTGTTCGCGTTGCTCGGCGTGAAGCCGTCTGGCAGGGACACCGAGATGCCGCTGCGCAGCTTGTTGATCGCGGCGTCGATGGACGTGTCCTTGTCCAGGTGCTCGAGGCGAGCGGTGCGCTCGAGCACCGCGCGGCCGAGGAGCAGTTGTGAGACGGCGCGCGTCCGGTCCGCCTTGTCCATCTCGACCGCGCCGACGACCGTCGGGGCGATGCGAGCGGAGTTGATGGCGACGGTCGTCGTCGCCTGATAGGTGCGCGGCAGCTTCCACACGAGCAGCGTGCCGACGATGATCGAAAGCGCCACCGGAATGATGAACCACCACTTCCGGCGGTTGGCAACGGACAGGTAATCAAGCGGGTCGAAGCGTGGTTCTTCCATCACTGCATCCTCATTGGCTTGGACGTGACGATCTGAAATCCGATGCGATCTCGATAGAGCTCGCCGCCAGGCCGGAGACTGGTCTGGTCGACGCGGGCGTAAAACAGTTCGATGCGAACGTACGGATCGGGCTCCCAGCCGAAGATCGAGTACTCGCGCAGGGAGCGCAGCGGCAGCTGGAGATCGGTGTCGACGAGCGGCCGATCGTCGCGGAACACGAGCGAGTGCTCCATGTAGAAATGCCGCGTGCCGAAGAGCGGCGTGCGGAGGCCGACGCTCGCTTCCTGGTTCGCGATGATGCCGCCGAAGCCGAACGCCGGGATGAACGACTTCGTGTACGCGATGTGGAACGTCGTCCGATTGTGGTGACGCGCGACGCCGGCGCGATAGCCGGGACCGGTGCGCGAGGGCAGTGTCGGCGTCGGCATCATGTAGACGACGCCTGCCGCGCCGCTGACCGACCACGTCGACGACACGTCGTAATCGGCGGCCGCTTCAACGCTGTGCATGTTGAAGTGCTCGAGGTCGCCGACGACCATCGCGCGCCGGAACATGTAATCGGCGCCGATGGCCAGCCGCTCGTCCACCTTGTGCCGCCACGCGGCGTTGTTCTCGAAGACGTTCCCGCCCCGAAGGAATCCGGCTTCGAGATCCGAGCGCTGGAACTGAATGTCCTGGTAGCCGCTCGAGAGCGTCAGCGAATCACGCGCGTTGAAGATGAAGTCGACGCCGCCGCGGCCGTCGATCGTCTGCGCGCCGGTGTGCCGGTACGGAATGCCGCCGAGATCGATCAGGTCGGTCTCCGGACGCGTCGCGCCGTTCACGTGTGCGAACCACTTCAGCCGCGCCGATTCCTGCCGGCGGATCTCGAGATGGCCGTTCTGATCCCAGCGATCGAGACCGTTGAACGTGCGGTAGCCGAGAAAGCTGCCGCCGTAGCCCATGTCGAACTGCGTGTGCTTCCCCTCGTGGTGCAGATCGACGGATGGGAAGAACGACGTGATGTAGTCGTTGTTCACGCCTTCAGCGGTGCCACGGCCGAAGAGGCTGATGTTGTCGTCGAACGTTTCCGCGATGCCGACCGACGGCGTCAGCGTCCATCCGGCGCGAAAGTCCTGCGTCGGTGCGCCGGAGCCGAGCCGCTCGCCCTGGGCGTACGCGTTCGACGCCAGGCCGAGCATCGCGACGACGATGGTGATTCGCATGTAACGCATCTCTGCCTCGAGGCAGCGCTAAAGCCCTGCGCTACACCATGTAGCGCAGGCCTTCAGGCCTGCTAGGGGACGATGACCGTGTCGCCGGGGCGCAGCATCATCGGATGCGCGTCGCCGTTCAGCATGTCCTTGTAGTTGAACTTCAACGTCTGACTGCCGCGCAGGATCTTCACGTCCTTCGTGTTCGCGAATTCCTTGAAGCCGCCGGCCATCGCGATGGCCTGGACGATGGTGACCGGGCCGTGCAGCGACACCGCGCCGGGGTGCGCCACTTCGCCCATCACGTACGCGTGCGCCGAGTCGGCTTCGACGACGATGACGGTGACCGTCGGGTTGTTGATGTAGTCCTTCAGCTTCTTCGCGATCTCGTCGCGAAGCTCGATCGGCGTGAGGCCGGTCGCCGTCATGTCGCCGACGAGCGGCAGCGTGATCTTGCCGTCCGGGCGGATCTGGACCGACTGCGACAGCTGGGCGTCCTTGTAGACTTCGACGCGCAGTTTGTCGCCGGCGCCCAGACGATATTCATCGTTCTGCGTGAGCGCCGCCGGCGCCGGTTTCTTGTCGTCGGGATCCTTCGCTGCCGCCGGACGCGGAGCGAGCAGCGCCGCCATCGCGGCCGCCGCGACACACAAACGTGCCAGGTGCCAGTTGCCAGGTGCCAGGTGCTTCATGATGTTCATCCTCAGTTCTGATCGGCGGACGAAGTGGCCGGACGAAAACCGCCGCGCCAGTTGACGATCGGCCGCGACAGCGCCTGACGCTTCAGCGTCTCGGCGTCGACGGCGTGGGTGGGGTAGCAGGCGGCGCCGACCGCGATGCGGAGCGCCGTTGGGAATTTGTAGTTCTCGATTCGCGAGACGAGCCGGTCGATGACCCGGTTCGAGTGCTCGAAATCGGCGTCGAGGAGGACGAGGGCCAGCGTCCCTTTGTCGGTGTGGCCGATGAGATCGGTGTCGCGGACTTCCCGTCCGATGATGTCGGCGACTTCGTGCAGCGTGCCTTCGTCGGCCGTCACCGTCATCCCTTCCCACTCGCGGCTCGTTTCGACCGTCACGAGCGTGAGGAAGTTCTGCGACCGCACGGCGCGCTTGAGCTCGGAATCGAGCACGAACTCGAACGCGCCTGGCGTCAATAACTTGCTGCCCTCTTCGTAAAACGAACTGCTGGTCATGACTTATGAGGCCTTGTCGAGGCCGTTTTCTTTGATCTTGTAGAGCAGGGCCTTGTAGCTGATGCCCAGGATCTCGGCCGTCTCTTTGCGGTTCCATCGCGTCTGCTGGAGCATCTTGAGGATGAGTTCGCGCTCGGCTTGACGCGCCGCCTCGCGCGAGATGTCTTTGAGCGAGTAGTTGCCCTCGGCCGCCGCGGCCATCGCAATCTCCGCCGGCGTCGGCGGTGCGGCGATCACGGCCGTGCCCGCGCCTGCCGCCGCCATCGGATGGCCGTTCATCTTCGACACGGATTGGTGCCCGTTGACTGGCGACAGATGACCGGCGACTGCCGACTGCGTCACCCTGTGGGCCGCCATCGTGATCCCGTGCTGGATCTCTTTGCGGATGGGCGCTTCGGTGCCGAGGACGACGGCGCGCTTGATCAGGTTCTCGAGCTCGCGCACGTTGCCGGGCCAGTCGTAGTCCATGAAGGTGCGCATCATGTCGTGCGACAGCTCGGTGAACGGCTTGTTGTACTGAACGGAATACTTCTTCAGGAAGTACTCGGCGAGGATCGGCACTTCTTCCTTGCGTTCGCGCAGCGGCGGCAGGTTGATGCAGACGACGTTCAGCCGGAAGAACAGGTCCTCACGGAACTGGTTGTCGGCGGTCATCTGCTCGAGATCGCGGTTCGTCGCCGCGATGACGCGCACATCGACCTTGACGTCGTGCTTGCCGCCGAGACGCGAGAACTCGCCGTCCTGGAGCACCTGCAGCAGCTTCGACTGCAGCGGGAAGCTCATGTCCCCGATCTCGTCGAGGAACATCGTCCCGTGGTTCGCGAATTCGAATTTGCCCGGCTTGTGTTGAATCGCGCCGGTGAACGCGCCGCGCTCGAAACCGAAGAGCTCCGATTCCAGCAATTCGGTTGGGAGTGCGGCGCAGTTCACCTTCACGAACGGCTTGTCCCGGCGAAGCGAGGAGGCATACAACGCACGCGCGACAAGCTCTTTTCCGGTTCCGCTCTCGCCGCGAATCAGGCACGTGACGTCGGTGTCGGCCACGCGCTCGATCAGATCGCGGACTTCGGCCATCTTCTCGCTGTGGCCGAAGAGCATCTTGTGGTGTTCCTGCGATTGCAGCTGCTCGCGCAGGTTGGCGACCTCGCGACTCAGTTGCCGCTGCTTCAACGCGTTGTTCAGCGGGACTTCGAGATCGGTCTCGTCGAAGGGCTTGCTGACGAAGTCCGACGCGCCAAGCTTCATCGCCTGGACGACGGTCGCGGTGCGCCCCTGACCGGACAAGACGATGATCGGCACTTCGCGATCGATTTTCTTGAAGGCCGCGAGCGCTTCGAGGCCGTCCATGCTGCCGGGCATCACGACGTCGAGGATCACCGCCGCCGGCCGATCCGCGTGGTAACGCGTCACCGCCTCTTCGGCGCTGCTGACGGTCACGGCGTTATAGCCGCGCTCACCCAAAAAGGTTCGGAGGAAATTACACATCGACAAGTCATCGTCGACGACCATGACTTGCGGTTTGCCGTTGGATAGCTGAGTCATACTCGACACGTCGACCGTATTCAGCAATGGCAGTGCCACAGCGGAAAAACGTTCGCGTGATTGGAGATTTGGAGATTTTTGGGAAAGAACGCGTCTTCAGTGAAGGGAAATACCGAAGACGCGCGGAAGGAAAGTTCTCAGACTACTTCCGTGAGATGCCACATTCCTTGATCTTGTTGAGCAGGGTCTTGTAGCTGACGCCGAGCTGTTCGGCAGCTCGACGACGATTCCAGTGCACCTGAGTCAGCGTGTCTTCGATGAGCGATCGCTCGGCCTTGATCGCGGCCGCTTTCGCGATGTCCGCGAGACGCGACCCCGCCGGCGCCATCGCGACCGGTTCTTCCGGCTGCGGCTCTTCGTCATCGTCGACGACGTCCAGATCGTCCGGCTCTTCGACGGCGACGGCGCTCGGCGCGTTCGGGACGACCGCTGCGCCGGCGAACGCCGCGACGGCGCGCGGTGTGCGCGCCGACATCTCGCGGACGACGAGCTGCTCGTCCTGCAGGATGACGATGCGCTTGATCATGTTCTCGAGCTCGCGGATGTTGCCCGGCCACTCGTAGGTCTGGAACAGCTGCTGGAGCTCGGGTGAGATCTGACGCACCGGACGGTTGTAACGCCGCGCGTAGCGGTCCATGAAGAACCCGGCGAGGTGCTGAATTTCGCCGCGGCGCTCGCGCAGCGGTGGCACCGTCACCTCAATCACCTTCAGGCGGTAGTAGAGGTCCTCGCGGAACTCGTTGCGGAGCATCATCGCTTCGAGGTCGCGATTGGTGGCGGCGACGACGCGGACGTCGACGTTGATGGCTTTGTTGCTTCCCAGCTTGGTGAATTGGGCGTCCTGCAGCACGTGCAGCAGCTTCGCCTGCAGCGCCGCTTTCATCTCGCCGATCTCGTCGAGGAAGATCGTGCCGGTGTCCGCCTGCTCGAACTTGCCGATGCGGGTCGTCGCGGCGCCGGTGAACGCGCCTTTTTCGTGACCGAAGAGCTCGCTCTCGAGCAGTTCCGCGGGCAGTGCCGCGCAGTTCACTTTGACGAACGGGCGATCTTTGCGCGGCGACCGCTGATGGATCGCGCGCGCCACGAGCTCCTTGCCGACGCCGCTCTCACCGCGGATCAGGACGGTGACGTCGCTGTCCGAGACCTGTTCGATGACCTGCGCGATGGTCTTCATCTCGGGGCTGTCGCCCCAGAAGAGGAAAGCGCGGTCCTGGTCGTCGCTCAGTTGCCGCCGCAGCTCGGTGATTTCGGAGACGAGGCGCGTCTTTTCGATCGCGTTTTTGATGGCGGCGTCGAGCGCGATCTCGCCGAGCCCCTCCGGGTCGTCGGGCTTGACGACGTAGTCGGCAGCGCCAAGCCGGACCGCTTCGACGATCGTCGAGGCGTGCTCGCGGCCCGACAGCATGATCGCCTGCATTTCCGGCTTCGCCGCTTTGAGCGCGCGCAGCGTCTCGATGCCGTTCATGCCGGGCATCATCACGTCGAGCAGCACGATGTCGGGCGGATCGCCCGCTTTGACGGCGGCGACCATCTCTTCGCCGCGCGCGTAGGCGCGCGTTTCGTAGCCGCGCAGCGAGAGGAAGGTCCGCAGGTAGTTTGCGAAGGCGGAGTCGTCGTCCACGATCGCCACGTAAGGTTTCTTCAACGATTGGTCTCCGTCATCGGTACTCGAAGGATGATCGATCCGCGCGCGAGCGCGTCGGGCTCTGCCGCCGACCAGAGGTCGCCGCCGTGGCCTTTGATGACACGACGGGCGAGCGGCAACGCGAGGCCGAGCCCGCCGCGTTTCTCATCGAACACTCCAGCTGGCGCTTCGTATGCCGCCACTACGCTGTTTTCCTCGGCCACGACGATAACGGCCGCGCTCGATCCGCCATTGCGGACGACGCGGCGCTCGGCGACCACGGTCGCCGGTCCAGCCTTTTCACGCAAAATTGCTCGGAAAATCGCGTCAAGCGCATGGCGCAGCCGTGTCACGTCGCCGACGATTGGCGCCCCACTCTCTGGTCCCCGGACCACTAAGTGCACCTCGCGATCCTTTCCTTCTTGCACAAGCTCGGCCACTTCTGCCGTCAGCGCGAAAAGGTCGAGCGGTTGTCGTGCAATGGCGATCGCGCCCGAATCGAGTTTGCCGATGTCGCTCAACTCCGCGACGATGGCGACGAGGCGCGCGCATGATTTCTCGGCCTCCTCGATCATCTTTCGCTGGCGATCGGTCAACTCGGGATCGCGGACGAGCATCCGCAGGTAGCCGCCGACGACGCTGGCCGGCGTGCGGAATTCGTGGACGGCGAGCGACAGCAGCGGCGGATAGTCTTCTACAGTTGAGGTAGTCATAGCGTTTGCCAATCGTTGAGCGTAGCACTCGGAACCAACTTGTGAAAACGCGTTCCGCGAAAGGTGCGCACCGTTCAGCTCATGCGAGGGAAAACATGCGGATTCAGGGAATTACGCGGCGGTACGACGCTTGATATCACCCGAGGTGCAATGCGTAAACGGTATCGAGTCCTGATGCTCGCCACGTTCGTCGCCGCCGTCGCGGGGCGCTTCGGATATGCACTCTCGATCGACCAGCAACAACAACCCACGCCGGTCGCGATGTACGCGCGCACGAGCGTGAACGCGCCGACTGCAGCCACGGTCGTTGCGTCGCCTGTGCTCGTCCATACACCCACCACGACGTCGGCCGCCGACCCGGTGATGTATTCGGTGCCCGGCGCCGGCAAACTGCTGCTTCTCGGATCGTTTCTGTTTGGCCTGTCCGCCGTCGTGCGGAAGGCCATCTGAGGCCTGGACCTCTATCACGCACGCCTGCAGCGCATGTCTGCATCTCGTCGTGATAGAGGTTCTTCAGGCGGCCTGCGGCCAATCCAAATCGGTCCTCCCCACGTTATCTGACTGAGAGCCGGTGCTGTCGGGCGCGGCAGATGGACGCGGGAGCTGCCGCCGCGCGCGGTACCGGCTCTTCTATAATACGAAGCATGCTGATTAAACAGGCCCCGGACGTCCGCAGCTCGGAGATCACCGACAAGAAGCTGTACGTGAACCGGCGCGAGTTTCTGGCGGGCGCCGCCGGACTCACCGCCGGCCTCCTCGGCGCCGCGGCCATCGTCGAAGCGAAGGGCGCGCCGCACGGCAAGAAGCTCGCGAACATCAAGAAGAGCGACTTCACGGCGGCGGGCGAGAAGATCAACTCGTGGGACGACATCACGAGCTACAACAACTACTACGAGTTCGGCATCGACAAGTCCGATCCGGCGGCCAACGTCGGCAAATTCAAGTCGGAGCCCTGGACCGTCACGATCGACGGCGAGTGCAACAAAAAGGGACCGATGAACCTGGAGGACATCCTCAAGGGGGAGACGCTCGAGGAGCGCGTCTACCGTCATCGCTGCGTCGAGGCGTGGTCGATGGTGATTCCGTGGGTCGGATTCCCGCTGGCGAATCTGATCAAGAAGTGCGAGCCGACCTCGAAGGCGAAGTTCGTCGAGTTCACGACGGTCGCGAACTCGTCGCAGATGCCGGGCCTGCGGTCGTCCGTGCTCGACTGGCCGTACCGCGAAGGGCTGCGGATGGACGAGGCGATGCATCCGCTCACGCTGATGGTCGTCGGCCTGTACGACGAGGTGCTGCCGGCGCAGGACGGCGCGCCGCTGCGGCTCGCGGTGCCGTGGAAGTACGGCTTCAAGCACATCAAATCGATCGTCAAGATCAAGTTCCAGGAGAAACAGCCGCTCAACACGTGGCAGGAGTCGGCGTCGAACGAGTACGGCTTCTACGCCAACGTGAATCCGACGGTCGACCACCCGCGCTGGAGCCAGGCGACCGAACGCCGCATCGGCGAGTTCTTCCGTCGGAAGACGCTGATGTTCAACGGCTACGGCGATCAGGTCGCGTCGCTCTATAACGGAATGGATCTGCGGCGGAACTACTGACAGTGCGGATTGCGGATCGCGGACTGCGGATTCTCAAGATCGCGATCTTTCTTCTCTGCCTGGGACCGGTGGCGTGGCTGATATGGGCCGCCGCCACCGGTAACCTGAGCGCCAATCCCCTCAGCGACATCACCAACACGACTGGCGACTGGGCATTGCGCTTCGTGTGCATCACGCTCGCGATCACGCCGCTGCGCCGCGTCACCGGCTGGAACTGGTTGATCAAGTTCCGCCGCATGGTCGGCCTCTACGCGTTCTTCTACGGCACGATGCACTTCATGACGTACGTGATCGTCGATCGCTTTGCCGGATTGGACTTCCCGAACGGCATCGTGTCGTGGACGACGGTCGTCAACCTGACGACGTCGGTGACCGCGGACATCTACAAGCGGCCGTTCATCACCGTCGGCTTCACCGCCTGGCTGACGATGCTGCCGCTGGCGATCACGTCGACGACCGGCTGGATTCGGCGATTGGGAGGGAAGCGCTGGAATCGCCTGCACAAGCTGGTCTACGCGACCGGCGTCATCGCGGTGCTGCACTACTGGTGGCTCGTCAAAGCGGATGTCCATCGCCCGCTCACCTACGGCGCGATCGTGCTGGTGCTCCTCGCGTTTCGAGCGACGACGAACCTCGCGAAGAATACGAAGCGCGCGAAGCCGGTCACGACGAAGTCGGCGTCGTTGCAGTCCTGATCACGAACGCACCCACGGAACGCGCGGGACGCACAGAACACTGGACCAGGTTCATCCGGATCACGCTGCAGCTCTGACCACGACGGCAACCGCAGAACTCGCGGAATGCGCAGAACGTTACCAACCACGAAGAACACGAAGCGCACGAAGAACACGAAATACTCGGTCCGTCCGGATCACGCTGCATCTCTGGTCACGACGGCAACCACTGGACTCACGGAACGCACCGAACACTGGACCAGGTTCATCCGGATCACGCTGCAGCTCTGACCACGACGGCAACCGCAGAAGTCGCGGAACGCGCAGAGCCTCATCAAAACCGCGAAGCTCACGAAACGCACGAAAACACGAAACCCACGAAGAACAACGAAATACAGGTCTGTCGGGATCACGCTGCCTCTCTGGTTACGAC
>DASREL010000050.1:0-12030 GCA_035652075.1 Vicinamibacterales bacterium | reverse complement strand
GGTCACGCGCGTGTCGCTGAAGGATGCGGTGTCGGCCTACGAGAAGGACCTGCTGCAGGACGCGCTCAAGACGACGCGTGGCAACCGCGCAAAAGCGGCGCGCCTGCTCGATACGACCGAACGCATCATCAACTACAAGGTGAAGATCTACGGCATCGACGGCGGGCGCTTCCGCGCATAACAACCGCGATGTCGGTTACGGCTGCGCGATCTTGTTGCGGATCGCGTAGCGCACCAGGTCGCTGACCGATCGAAGATGTAACTTCCGCATGATGTTCGCTCGATGCGCCTCGATCGTCTTGACGCTCACGCCAAGGCGCGCTGCCGCTTCCTTGTTCGACAAACCCTCTGCGAGCAGTTGAATAAGCTCGCGCTCGCGCGGCGTGACGGCGTCCTTCGAGCCTTGTTGTGAATCCGTCACCGTTTTCAGGAAGCCGTCCAGCATGAACTCGGTGACGCCGGATGTGAAGAACGGCTTGTGCTGGCGCAGCGCGTCAACAGCGGCAATCAAATGGCCATCCGCGTCGGACTTCAACACGTATCCGCGCGCACCGGCCTTGAGCACCTCCCGGGCCAGTTCTTCGGAGTGGTGCATCGTCAGCACGAGGACCTCGGTCTGCGGTGACTGACTGACGATCTGCCGCGTCGCGTCGAGACCGTTCAGGTCCGGCAGGCTGAGATCCATGACGACGATGTCGGGCTGGTGCTGTTTCACGGCCTCGAGCGCCTCGCGCCCGTTTGTGGCTTCGGCGACAACTTCCCATCCGGCATGCGATTCCAGCAATGCCCGCACACCCCGCCGCACCACCGCGTGATCGTCGACGACGAGGATGCGTAGCGACGCCGATGTCATGCGGTCTGGGGAGCGAGATGGACGTGCGCACGCACTACCGTCCCTTGGTTTCCGGATGTGATGTCGAGCGCGCCACCGAGTTGTTGCAGACGTTCGCGCATCCCCGCGACGCCGACGCCCAGCGCGCCGCCGCCGGTCGGCAGCTGATCGAGCACGGTCGGCGGCATCCCGCGGCCTTCGTCTTTGATTTCGAGCGTCACGTCACCGTCGGTGCGGCGGAGGCGGATCGACGCGTGCGGACTGCCCGCGTGGCGGTGCACGTTGATCAGCGCTTCCTGGACCACGCGGAAGAGCGCCGTCTCGATGTCCTGATCGAGCCGTTCGAACGACGAGGGCAGATCGAGGTCGACGCGGATGCCGCTGCGCTCGGCAAAGCCCTCGGCGTACCACCGCAGCGCCGACACGAGGCCGTTCTCGTCGAGGAACGGCGGATGCAACAGATACGAGAGCGTCCGGACGCTGCTCATCGAACGCTCCGCAAGCTCGATGCTTTCGCTCAACACGGCGCGATTGGCTTCGTCCATCGTCGAACCGACCGTGCGCGAGAGGCGACTGAGCAACATCTTCATCGCCGCAAGGTCCTGCGCCGTCGTTTCGTGCAGCATCTGGGCGATGCGCCGTCGTTCGTCGTCCTGCGCGCGCATCAATCGTCCGCTCAACGCGCGCATCATCGCCAGCGACTCGTGCAGTTCGCGTTCGGCCGTCTTCTGCGCCGAGACATCCTGGAGGGAAAAGACGGCACCCGTGATGCGGTTGTCGAGGTCGCGCAGGGGCGCGGCGGATGTCGCCACCGTCTTGCGAACACCGTCGAACGACTCGATGTCGATGATTTCGTTGACGATGGTTTCACCGTTCGCGCGGGCGCGCGCCGAAGGCCATTCATCCGGCGCAATCGGGTCGCCCGAGTCGTGATGCCATCCTTTGCTGCGTCCGTAGCGCTCGGCGCCTGATGGAATCATCTCGCCCCAGATGTGCTGCGCTGCCGGATTGGTGAGGACGATGTTGCCGTCGGCGTCGATCACGGTCACGCCGACCGGCAAGGTATCGAGGACGACCCGCGCACGCTGCTCGTTTTCGGCGAGCGCGCGCTCGGCGCGCTTGCGCTCGGTGATGTCGCAATTGATCCCCAGGACGCATTCCTCGCCGAGAATCTGAATGCGTTCAACCGAGAGCAGCACGTCGATCCGCTCGCCAGCCTTGGTCCGCGCTTTCATTTCGACGTTCTGCACGCCACCCGCGTCGACGACTTCGCGCCAGAGGACGGCGCGGTCGCGCGGATCGATCCAGAGACCGAGCTCGAGCGTTGTTCGCCCGACTGCCTCCGATCTCGCGTAGCCGAACATCGTAACGAACCGGTCGTTGACGTACATCAGCCGGTCGTCGACATAGCGGCTGATCGCCATTCCCGCCGGGCTGGCATAGAACGTCGTCGAAAATCGCCGCTCGCTCTCACGCAGTCCGGCTTCGGCTTCGTGCCACTCGACGATGATGCTCGCGAGCCGCGTCGCACGTTCGACGAGATGCAACGTTTGAGTCGTCGGCGTGCCGACCACACCGTCGAAGACCGCGAATGTACCGAGCGCGCGTCCGTCTTTCGAAAAGAACGGCGTCGACCAGATGCTGGCGATGCCGGCCGCTTTCGCCGTGGCGCGCATGGCGGGAGAGAACAGCGGGCTCGACGCGATGTCATCCACGATGACCGGGTGTCGCACGTTGACAGCCGATCCGCAGGCCGTGTTGTTCGGGCGCGCGTCGAACACGGCGGTGGCGCGCTTCCACGCCTCGCCGACGCGAGGTCCTGCGGCGAAGTGGAGCTGCCGCCCGTCGTGGTCCAGTAGATACACGGCCGAGGTAAGCCCGGACTCTTCGTCTATGACCCGGCACAAAGCGTCGAGGACGACCGGCAGGGTCGCGCCCGTCGCGATCAGTTCGAGGACGTTGCGTTCGCCGAGGAGGAGCGTGCCGTCTGAGGAGTGCTGCAGCGCCACGATCGCGCCACTCTACACCTGATCGACCCTTAGGGGACCATCAGGAGTTTTCCGAAACGAAATACATATTGACGCGAATGGCGCAACGGTCGACCCGAAGGTTCCAATGGATCCCGTGGACCACCACACCGAGGCCGAACGGCTCTACAAGTCGACGTTCGATCAGGCGCCGATCGGCATCGCGCACACCAGCCTGACCGGCAGATTCCTCCGCGTCAATCGGTGCTTCTGTCAATTGCTCGGTTACTCGGCGGAGGAACTCACACACGTGGACTTTGCCGCGGTGACGCACCCGGACGAAGTGCAGCAGGACACCGACGCGATTCAGCAGCTGGTCAGCGGAGCGTTGGACCGATACACCCGAGAGAAACGGTATCGACGCAAAGACGGCAGCTTAGTCCTGGTGAACCTCACGGTCAGCGTGCACCGCGACTTGCAAGGCAAGCCTGCGTTCTTCATTGCCGTCGCCGAAGACCTGACCGAGCGCAAACGTCTCGAGCAGGAGCTGCGACAGGCGCACAAGATGGAAGCGATCGGCCGGCTCGCCGGTGGCATCGCCCACGACTTCAACAACCTGCTCGTGGTCATGGGCGGGTACGCGGAACTGATCGCTGAAGACCTGGGACCCGATCATCCGTCGCGCAAAGACGTCACGGAGATTTACTCCGCGGCGGTGAGCGCCGCCGCGTTGACGCGCCAACTGCTGGCGTTCAGCCGCCGGCAAATCCTGCAACCGCAAGTGCTCGACTTGAATCACGTGCTGCGCCGCGTCGAACTGCTGTTGCGACGCGTCATCGGCGAGGACGTCAAGCTGCTGTTGTCGCTGGGGACGTCGCTCGTGCGCGTGCACGCCGATCCCGGACAAATCGAGCAGATCATCATGAACCTCGCGGTGAATGCCCGCGACGCGATGCCCAACGGCGGCCGGCTGACGATCGAAACGGCGAACGTCACGCTCGATTCCGGCTTCGTCGATCATCACCGCGGGTCGGCGACCGGACCGCACGTCATGCTCGCGGTCACCGACAACGGCGGCGGCATGGATGCGAACACGCTGCAACACCTGTTCGAACCGTTCTTCACGACCAAACCCGCGGGCTGCGGCACGGGACTTGGATTGTCGACGGTCTACGGCATCGTCAAGCAAAGCCGTGGATCGATTTGGGTCTACAGCGAAGTCGGCAAAGGTTCGACCTTCAAGGTGTACTTTCCGGCGATCACGAATCCGATCGACGCGTCGACTGCCGGTCCATCGCCGACACGGCAGACCGGTGGCACCGAAACGATTCTTGTCGTCGAGGATCAAGACGAAGTGCGACGGTTCGTCGTCGAGACGCTCGGGCGGCATGGATATCGCGTCCTCGCGGCCGCCGCATCGGCCGACGCGCTCGCGTACGCACGCGACGAACGGATCGATTTACTTCTGACCGACGTCGTGCTGACTGGCCTGAGCGGCCGCGAAATCGCAAAGCGCGTGACGTTGGAACGCCCAGACGTCCGCGTCCTCTACATGTCCGGATATACCGACGATGCGATCGTGCATCACGGGGTGCTGGACCCGGGCTTGGCGTTCCTGCAAAAGCCGTTCAGCGCCGAGGAGCTGTTGGCCAAGATTCGTGACGTGCTCGAATCAGACGAGGCGCCGCCGTACTAATCCGACGCGGTCGTCCAGCCACTTCTACGGCGTTCGCCTGGTCAGCTGTAAGTACTCGGACTTCGCCTGCCTCAGGATCGGCACGTCGCTGTCGGCGTCCTTCCACAGCGTCAGGAAATCCTGGTAGGCGGCCTTCGCCCTCGTCACGTCGCCAGACGACGCGAGCGCTCTGCCCAATTGCACATGAGCCAGTGCGCCGATCGGATCCGCTCCGACGAGACCGCGATGATCGAGAATCTTCTGAAACTCGACGGCCGCTTTCGCGGGCTCGTGTCCGGCGAGCAGCGCCTCGCCGCGCACATAGGCGGAGTGCAGGCCGCCAAGGTAGGTGTGATTGAAATTGAGGCCGGTCACGGCCAGCTCGTACCGTCGCGCGAGTTGGAGGCGGTCCACCGCGACGGTCGACCTCCCATCCAACGGCACGGATAAGGCGCGCAGCGTCGGCACATACGTGAAGGTGACGAACGTGTCCTGCGGGAAGCGCCGTTCGAGATCATCGGCCAGCGATTGGGACCGAGATGTGTCTCCCGAGAGCGCAAAGCCCAACGCGCTCGCGTATTCGACATCGCGCCCATTCGAACGCGCCAGCGCCGCGATCGCATTGTGTTTCCCTTCGGCGTCATTGCCGCACAGCGCTTCCCACACCGCACGCGCGGCCTGATAGGTCGCCGCCGCTTCGCGTTCGCCGTTTTGCGCCGCCAGATCCATGGCGCGGCCGGAGGATCGTCGCGCGAGCGCCAGCCGGCCGGATCGCGCGAGCGCCAGCGCCTCCGCGTTCGCCATCTCGTGACTGCCCGTCGCCCGACCGGCCAGCCGATCCATCTGTTCGGTGTCCCCCTTCAGGACCGCGATGATGTATCGCGTTACGAGCGACTCGGTCAGTTCCAGTTTCCGATCGACGGCTCGCTGAAGCGTGGTCTCCGCGTCGGCGAACCGGTCCGTCAGGAGATAGCTGTGCGCCAGGTTGGAATACAGCAGCGCGACGTCGGGATCCGCCTCGATGCTTTTGGTGGAAGCGTCAATCGCTCGGTCGAAGCGGCCGGTCCCGTGCGTGGACAGGCCGCCGAGCAGCGACAGCGGCTTCGGGTTTTGATTGCCGCGCGGGTATGTCTGCAGCCACAGCTCGAGGGTCTGGTACGCCTTTTCGAGGTTGCCCGTCACCTCGCGATCGTAGGTAAAGTCGATGAAGAACCGCTCCCGATCGCTGACGCGATCCCGCAGACGCCAGGCGCGCGTCGTGCTCTCGGCCGACAGCACCGACTCTCCGTTCGAGCTGTACGACAGCCCGAGATGCGCGTGGGCCATCGCAAACGTCGGATCGATGTCGACGGCTCGCCGGAGAAACGGCGTCGCCGCGCGGTTGCCCGACGACAACACCATCTTCGCGCCGATGCTGTAGGCTTTCAGCGCTTCGAGCGACGATGTCGTCGCGTCGGCGAGCGGCGTCGAATGCCGGTCGACCGTCGCGCGCGATTCGCCGAGCCGCGTCCTGAGTTTGCGCGCGATCTCGCTCAGCGCGTTGAGCAGATCTTCCTTTTTCGCAACCTGCACCTGCTCTCGATCGAGCACGCTGCCGCTGCTGCAGTTCCTCGCACGCAGGCCGAGGACATATTCGGTCCCGAGCCGTGCGATCGACCCGTCGAGCACCAGCGCGCTGGCCGTTCGTTCGCACACCTGTTGCACGACGTCCGCCGAAAGCGTCGTCTCTTTCGGCTTGCCCATCAGCGCGAGCTGCCGCTGCACCTGCGCGTCCGAAATCAGGCTCAGGAACGGAGACTGCTGCAGATCCACCGACAGCCCCTGCCGCAGCGCATCGTCGAACACCGCGTCACCGGTTGTGTTCTCGAAGTCCGCGAGGACGATCGTGTCTGTGTCGGTGAGCGCAGGCGCGCGGTGCAGGTAGACGTACCCGGCGGCGACGACCGCGACGAGCGCCGCCGCGGCCGGTACGATCGCTCGCCAACGAGCCGGCCTGACGCCCGCCGGCCGAATGCCGCTGGTCGCATGACTCGAATCGGTGTCGCGCTGTAGACGCTGGAGGTCGGTACGAATGTCCGACGCGTGCTGATAGCGCAGCTCGCGATCCTTTTCGAGGCACTTGTCGATGACGCGCGCCCACTCGGTCGAGACGTCCGGATTGACGCGTGCCGGCGGCACGTGGGTGCGGTTCAGGATGCAATCGAGCACCATCCCCGAGCTGTCGCCGCGAAACGGCCGCATGCCTGTCACCATTTCGTAGAGGACGACGCCAAACGAGAAGAGATCGGTGCGGGCATCCAACGGTACCGCGCGGATCTGCTCCGGCGACATGTACGCGACCGTCCCCGCCACGTCACCTGGCTGGGTCAACAACACTTCGGTCGCCCGCGTGCCGGACGCGTTCGCGCCGGCCGCGGACGTCACCGACGCCTTCGCGAGGCCGAAATCGAGAATCTTCGGGCCGCGCGTCGTAAGGACGATATTGGCCGGCTTGATATCGCGATGGACGATGCCACTGCTGTGCGCGGCATCCAGCGCATCGGCGAGGGCAACGGCAATCGTGCCGCATGCGATCGCGTCAATCGGGCCGCGCGCCAGTCGTTGCTGGAGCGTCTCGCCATCGAGAAGCTCCATCGCGATGAACGGCGGGTCGGTGCCGACGTCGTGAATGGTGCAGATATTGGGATGGTTCAGCGCGGACGCCGCGCGCGCTTCCCGCTGGAAGCGTTCGAGGGTGTGCGCCGATGGCGCGACGCCGTCGGCGAGCACTTTGATCGCGACCACGCGGTCGAGACGGGTGTCTCTCGCCCGATAGACTTCGCCCATCCCTCCAGCGCCGATCAGCGCGACGACTTCGTACGGGCCGAGGCGCGTGCCGGCAATGAAGGTCAGGCTGGGATTATATGCGTGTCACCGTTAACGTTGCGTGAGGGTGTCCCTGAATAGTTCGTATTGATCGATGGCGACGTAATCGACACCGGCGAGAATCGCCGCCTGCCATCGTTCGCGCGCGGCGGCGAGGGAGCCGAAGTTGTAGCTCGCCGACCAGCCGCCTGATTCGTCCTTCGGATCGAAGCCGTCGAGCGTGTAGAACCGAATCCATAGATGCGCGTCGTGCGCCGCTTTCACGAGCGTCGTGAGCCGCGCCTCGTCGTCTTTCGTCCACGCGCCGGCGTTCGGCTGGCCCTCGGGTTCGACGGCTTTCCACGAGTAGTTCATCCAGCGGTGATAGTTCGTGCGTGTCGGTCGTGTCGTCGCGCCGAAGACGAGCAGCGACTCTCCAATCGGGACGTCATCGTGAAAGACCTTCCGCTGCTGATCGGAGACGCCGGTGAGCACCAGGACGGGACCGACATGTAGCGGCTGGACGTCGTCGAGCGACACGGACCGCGGCGTGGTCGTCAGCCAGTCGCGATATTCGCTGAGCAGCGTCCACACTGCTCGAAGATGTTCTGGTTCCTCGGATTTGAAATCGAGGTTGAGCGTGATGAGAGGCCAATCGCCTCGCTTGTTCTCGCGCAGCGCTTTCTCGACGATCGGTCGGATCTTCTCGAAGAAATACCGCTTCATCGTCGGCTCGTCGCCGCGCGGGTGCTCGTGCGCGACGAGCGAGCGTCCGTTGAACCAGACGAGATCCTGTTCGATGGCGAGCGGCGTGCCGGTGGACAGCGCGCGATCGATGCGGTCCGCCCACCGGCCGTCGTACGGATAACAGTTGTGCGCGTCGAGCAGGACGCGCGCGCCTGGTTCGTATTGCGCGCGCGCAGCCACACCGAAAAGAAGCAACCACAGAACGCACGGAATCCACGGAAAGCAAACCTTCTTGTGTTCTGTGCGTTCTGTGCTTTCGGTAGTTGCTTTGATCATGATCAGAACGTCAGTCGCGCCGCGATCTGCATCGTCCGCGGATCGCTGGCAAGGCTGGTGATGGTGCCGACCGTCGCCGTGCTCGTGAGATCGCGGTTCGGCAGGCCGAAGTTGACGTCATTGAACACGTTGAAGATATCCCAACGCAGCGTCATCCCGACATGCGGCGTCAGGCGAATCTGCCGCTGGATCGTGAGGTCCATGTTCGAGAACCCCGGACCGGTGAGTTGGTTGCGGACCTCGTTGCCGAATGTGCCGGACGGGACCGCCTGGAACGCGCCGGGATTGAACCACTGATCGACGCTCTGCGCGCCGGTCGGATCGCTGATGACGTTCGGCAGCCCCGTCATGCTCGTGCCGACGTTGTTGCCGCTCTGGTTGACGGTGTACGGACGGCCGGAGCGCGCCGTGTAGATCCCCGAGAGGGTCCAATCGCGTGCGACGACGTTCGTCGCGGGAATCGCCCAGACGAAGTTCAGCGTGAGCCGATGGCGCACGTCGTAGTCGCTTGGCCCATACCAGTTCGTGAAGTCGCGCGAGTTCTGCGGAAACGCGTTCGACCCTTGCGTCGTCAGCTGTTCCGACGCGTTGTCCTGCGACTTGCCGACGGTGTACGCGATCCCGAACGCGACGCCCTTGACGAAGCGCCGCTCGACGCCGATGTCGACGCCGTTGTACTCGGACTTGCCGTTGTCGTCGCGCCACTCGATGAACCCGAAGTTCGGATACGGCAGCGCGCCGAGCGCGTTGTTGCCGGCGGCGTTCGGCAGCGGCTGATTCAGATTCACGAGCGTCGCGAGGTTCGAGCCGCGCGACATCACGAAGTCGGCCGAGACGACGACGCTCCCCGGCAGCTCGTGCTGAATACCGAAGCTGCCCTGGTTGATCATCGTGTTCGGATCGTTCTGGTTCACCGCGCGCAGACGCACCGCTTTCAGTTGGCCGGCGGTGGGATCGAGGTTCGGCACGTTGAGGAAGCCGGCGGGGAAGCCCTGGCTGTAGACGAACACCGGCGAACCGGACGTCTGCGTGATCGTCTTGTTCACGAGGCCGGGCAGGTTCTCCGCGAGCTGATCTTCGCTGCCGACGCGATCGAACAGGTTGTAGAAGAGTCCCCATCCGCCACGCAGCAGCGTCGAGTCGTTGATCTTGTAGACGACACCGAAACGAGGCGCGAAGTTATTGCGATCCGGATTCACCAACCCGCGATCCGACACGGACCCGTTCTGCGCGAACACCAGCGATCCCGCGCCTGTTGGAATGAAGTTCGTCTGGTTGTTGTTCTGCTCGAGCGCCGGCGTCATGTAGTCGTAGCGCAACCCGAGGTTGACCGTCAGCGCGGCGTTCGGCTTCCAGTCGTCCTGCACGAATCCCATGTACGCCTGGTGCTGCTGATTGACGACGAAGACGTTGGACAACTGCAGGTCGGTGACGTAGCCGAGCAGGTAGTCGGCCATCGGATTGCCGGTGAACGATCCGCGGAAGCGCACCGACCCGCGTGTCGCCGGCACGTCGAGGAACTGGTTGTTCATCGGCATCATCAGATCGATGCCCGCCTTGACCGCGTGCGATCCGCGAATCCACGAGAGCGAATCGAGGAACTCGAATTGATTCGTGTGCTGAAACTTCGGCAGAAAGTCGGGCGATCCGATGCGGCCGAGACCCGATCCTCCGAAATAGCCGTCGATCGAAATGCCGGGTAATCCGCCGGACACGATCGGGTTGGTGACGAAGCCCGGAATCTGCGTGTTGCTTGGCGGCTGCTGACCGAACGGCTGCTGCACGGCGTCCGACGTGGCCTGCGACCACGAGAAGCGGAATTCGTTGACGGTCGCCGACGACATCACTTTCGTCCATCCGCCGACGAACGCGTTCGTCTTGATCGTTTGATTGCCGAACGCCGACGTGCCGGTGCCGTCGGCGATGCCGCCGAAGGCGCCGGGAATCTGCCGCGTGCGGTTCGAGTAGATGTAGCGGCCGAAGACGTTGTCGTTCGCCGACGGCTTGACGTCGAACCGCGTCAGCAGCCGATCGGCGTTGTCGACGAGGTCACCGGTGCGGAAGAAGTTGTTCGCGCCGGGCTGATTCGGCAGCGGCACGAGCGCGAGGGTGGCCAGCGCCGCTGGATCGATGCGCGACGCCGGAATCGTGTTGTTGGCGAAGGGCAGTCCCGTCAGCGGATCCTTGATCGCCGTCGCGAACACGCCGGCGCGATCGTCGGCTGTCGGCACGCGCGTGAGGCGCGTGACGCCGCGATCGATCCGCGTCCCCTCGTAATCGCCGAAGTAGAACGCCTTGCTCGAGACGATCGGTCCGCCGACGTTGCCGCCGAACTGATTCTGCTTGTTCGCGGGTTTGGCAGCGCCGGCGCGGTCCGAGAAGTAGTCGATCGTGTCCATCGCGTCGTTGCGGAAGTACTCGTAGCCGGTGCCGTGAATATCGTTCGTGCCGGACTTGGTCGACACGCTAATCGCGGCGCCGGGCGAGCGGCCGTATTCCGCCGCGTACGGACTCGTGACGACCTTGAACTCCTGAATGGCGTCCACCGACGGTCGCGACACCTGCGACGTCAGTTCCTGCACGTTTTCGGAGATGCTGTTGTTGTCGACGCCGTCGAGCAGGAAGTTGTTCTGCAGCGCGCGCGCGCCGTGCACGTTGACGCCGCCCGTGCGGCCGAACGACGTGCCGCCGCCCTGTTCGGTGTAGCGGTCGCCCTGCACGCCGGGGACGAGCGCGAGCAGGTCGTCCCAGTTGCGAATCGCGAGCGGGAGGTTGGCCACCTGCGTTTGTTGGATGACCGCGCCCAGCGTCGCGTCGCCGGTCGACAGCAGCGCCGCCGTTTCGGCGACGGTGACCGTCTCGTTGAACGATCCGATCGCCAGTTCCACGTCGACGCGCGCTCGCTGGCCGACGTCGAGCGTCACGACCTGCGAGTTCTTCTTGAACCCCGGCAGCTCGACGTCGATGCGATAACGACCGGGAATCAGGTTGCCGATCTGATACGCGCCCGACTCGGTCGTGATCTGGTGCGCTTCGACCTCGGTCGACAGACTGGTTGCAGAGACGGTCGCGCCAGGAAGCACGCCGCCGTTGGTATCCCGGACGATTCCGCTCAGGCTCGCGCGATCGACCTGCGCGGACGCCGCGATTGCGTGCACGAACAGCAGCACGGTGACAGTCACGCCAAACACGATCCGTTGCATTAAGTGCCCTCCACTGATGTGAGCTCTGGATCGTAAGAACCGCGTGTAAACACGATTGCGCTGCTTCGGTAAATTTGCCGAGTCGTCGCACGAACGTTCGTCGGTCGTCAGACGAGGCCTCTACGGTGATCGTTCATCGGAGGAATTCGTTGATGACGATCGTGCACGCGATGCTGTTGTTTGCCCTTGCCGCGCCTGACCCGATGAGGCACGTGCGATCAGAAGAGTCTGCTTTGCGTCAGGCGGTGGAGATCGGGAGTCAATTGTCGCCTGCGTTTCGCGCGATCCTGGATCGGTTGAACGCATCGGACGTCATCGTCCACATCGCTTACGACCTGCAACCGCCAGCCGGCACTGCGGGCCGAATCACGCTCGCCACGGTGGCCGGCGGCGTGCGCTATCTGCGGATTTCGATTTCGCCGAAGCTGCGAGGCTGCGATCTGGTGGCCATCCTCGGGCACGAGCTGCAGCACGCGGTAGAAATCG
>DASREL010000049.1:0-10208 GCA_035652075.1 Vicinamibacterales bacterium | reverse complement strand
CGGAACCGACGTCGATCCTGCTGCTCGGCACCGGGCTCCTTGGCCTCGTCGAAGTGCTGCGACGCCGACGCGCCTGACATGGTCGCGACCGGCGTCGTTCTGGTGGCGATCGCCTGGATGTATGCAGGCGTGGCGAAAGGGCTCGTCGCCGAGTGGCTGTCGAGCCCCGACGCGTCGTACGGCCTGTTGCTCGTCGCGATCGCAGCCTTCGTCGTCGTCGATCGACGCAGCCGCGTTGCCTCGGAGGTCGATCCGTCAGACCGTCCGTGGATCGGCGCGGCCCTGCTCGCGCTCGGGTCGATGATGTACGCCGTCGGTCAGCTCGGCGCCGACGTCTTCATCACGCGGTTGTCCCTGCCGGTGGTCATCGGTGGCGCGGTCGCGGTGCTCGCCGGCGTCCGGGTGCTCCGCACGGTCGCCGCGCCGCTCGTCTTTGTCGCCATTGCGATTCCGCTGCCCGCGCTGCTGGTCAACGCGATCACCTTGCCACTGCAACTCGTCGCCTCGCGGATCGCCGAAGCGACGCTGACGGCCGCGAGCGTTCCCGTCTATCGCGACGGCAACGTGTTGACGCTGCCGTCGACGGTCCTCGAAGTGGCGGAAGCGTGCAGCGGGCTTCGATCGCTCGTCTCTCTCGTCGCCGTCGCTACGATGATCGCGTGGCTGACGCCCACGGCGATCGGGCGTCGTCTTGCGATCGTGCTGGCCGCGATTCCGATCGCGATCGTGATGAACGGACTGCGTGTCGCCGCGACCGGGCTCGCGTGCGAGGTGTTCAGTCCCAAGGCCGCCACCGGCGGCTGGCACACGTTCACCGGCTGGGTGACCTTTGTGCTGTCTCTCGGACTACTGACGGTGGTCGCCCGGCCCTTCAGCGCGGGCGTGCGGCCGACGCTGAAGCGTCCGGCCACATTGGATCTCGCGGCATGACGCGCGCACTGATTGTCGCCGCCGTGCTCGCATCCACGACCGCGCTGACGCGGCCGCGGACCGATGTGCCGCCGATGCCCGCGGCGGTTGCGTCGCTACCCTATGCCATCGGCACGTGGCGCGGCGCCGAGGCGACACCGCTCGACGCCAGGACGATGAGCGAACTGGGCGCGGACGCATACATCACGCGGACATACGTGACGTCGGCGCAAGCGCCGGTCGATCTCTACGTCGCGTACTACGCGCAGCAACGGCCGGCGACGAGCATCCACTCGCCGCTGCACTGCTTGCCGGGCACCGGCTGGGAGCCGTCGGAAGTGTCGACGGTCGACCTCGGCGCCGGCACGGCGCGGCGCATGGTCATTCAAAAGAATCTCGACCGCGCGCTTGTCTTGTACTGGTATGCGATCCACGGACGTACGCTCGGCAGCGAGATCGCAAGCAAGCTGTTCCTTCTCCACGACAGCCTTCGTTTCCACCGTAACGACGCCGCCCTCGTGCGCATCGTCGTGCCGATCACCGGATCGGTGGCCGACGCCGATCGCGAGGCCGCCGGCTTCGCGCAGGCGCTCTTGCCACACTTCCGTCTCTAGGAGTTAGCGATGTTCTCGAAAGCCCGCATCCTCTTTGCCCTCGTCATCGCTGTCACCGCTGCCGGCTGCGCCAGGTCGGGCGACACGGCGGCGCGGCAGCATGCGCTCAACGGCGACCGCTTCCTCGCCAACGGCCGAAACAGCGCCGCGATCATCGAGTATCGGAATGCGGTGAAACTGCAGCCCGCATGGGCCGGCGTCCATGCGCAACTCGCGCGGGCGTACGAGGCCATCGGCAAACCAGAGCCCGCGTACCGCGAATACTCGAACGCCGCGGCGCTCGACCCAGCCGACGTCCAGTCGCGTCTTGCCGCCGGACGTCTGTTGTTCGATGCGCACATGTATCAGGAGGCGCAGATCCGCGCCGAGCAGGTGCTCGATCGCGAGCCGAAAAACGAACAGGCCATCGTTCTGCTCGCGCGCGCGTATGGCGCCATCACCCTGGCACGAGGGGATCAACGAGGCGCGGAGGCGGTGCTGCGCGGCGCGGTCGCGCAGGTTCCCTCGTCAGTCGAAGCGCACGTCGCGCTCGCCGACTTCTTGATCCTGAATCAACGGATGGCGGATGCCGAGCGCGAACTGTTGACCACGGTCCAGGCGCATCCGACGGACGAACTCGCAAACCGATCGCTGGCGTCGTTTTACGTCACGACGAACAGGCCGGCGGCGGCCGAGCCCTATTTGAAGGCGGCTGCGGCAGTCAAGGATCAGCGCTATCAGTCGTCGCTCGCGCTCGCCGACTACTACACCGCCGATCGCCGCTTCCAGGATGCGCGTGCGGTACTCGAACCGGCAATCACGGACCACGTCCAGGGCGTGCCGGCGCGCGTGCGTCTCGCGGCCATCGAAGAAGAAGTCGGGTCGCATCAGACCGCACGGCAGATGCTCGATGCGGTGTTGAAGAAGAACAAAACGCCGGAAGCGCTCGCGCTCGACGCGCAATTGCTGCTTCGCGACGACCGATTCGAGGAGGCGTCGGCGTCCGCGCGCGCCGCGCTCGACCAGGATCCGCATCTGCCGGCCGCGAACTACGTCGCCGCCGTCATCGACTTGAAGCGCGGGCAGCTCGACAGCGCCGAGCACGGCTTCCGCGAAGCGCGCAACTCGTCGCGACTCGCCGCGGCTGCCAACCTGCAGCTCGCACAGACCAAGCTCGCGCAGAGGCGACCAGCCGACGCGATGGAGTTCGCCCTCGCCGCGGGTGACAGCTACGACGCGCGCCTTACCCTGGCGCGCGCGCTCGTCGCGAACGGGAACGACGACTCGGCGCGCGAACAATTGACGCGCCTCGAGTCGCAGAATCCGAAAGACGCCGAGCCGATCGTGCTGCTGGCGAAGGTCAACCTGAGCGAAGCGCGGTTCGACGCTGCGCGACAAGAAGCGGTACGCGCGCTGGCGCTCGCGCCCGAGTCGGTGGACGCCTTGATGATCGCGGGGCAAGCCTCGCTGGCGACGAACGACATGGCCGGCGCCGAGGAGTACCTCGCCAAAGCCGCCGCTCGCGTCCCCTCGTTCGCCGCGACGACGATGCTGGCGCAGGTCTATGTGAGCCGCGGGGAGCTGCCGCGAGCGCAGAAGATGTTCGACGACCTCGCACAGGCGCATCCCAATGCCGCCGGACCGTATACGGCGTCGGGGATCATCCTCGAAGCGGCGGGCAAACCCGCTGAAGCACGCGTCGCGTACGAACGTGCGCTCGCGCTCGACTCGAAAGACGCAGTAGCGTCTTACAACCTCGCGCGGATGTACACGAACGATCCTAGCCGGATCGACTTTGCCGTCATGCTGGCGCAGACGGCGGCGGTGGCCGCGCCGGGCGAACCCGAGGTCCACGACGCGTTGGGCTGGGCGTACTTCAAGAAAGGCAACCTGCGGTCAGCCGCTGACGAACTCGAGCGCGCCGTCACGATGAGTCCCAAGGACGACAGCTACCGGGAGCATCTGGCTGAAGTGCGGCGGGCGCTCGACGCCGAGGCGAAGCAGGCCAGCGTCAGGCGGACAGCGATGTAGTCGGTCTCGTGGACGCGGGAAAGACGTGTGAGTGCTGCGCGCAGATTCGCATGAACGGCGCGGCGAATCGCGGCGTGAACCCTTTCATCGGATACGCGCAGCACAGCGTGAACGCGTACTCGCGCGCGAGCGCGTTCCAGATCTCCTCGAGACGAACCGCTTCGTCCGGCCGGCCGTCCGCGCACAGCAACGCCACCATTTCGCCGAACGCGAACAGGCGCGCCGCTCCTCCGTCCACTGCCGGGACCGAACCCGCACGCCGCAACACGGCGCCGACCACCTCACGACATTTCGTTTCGTCGACGACCCCACGGACCACGAACTTCGACAGCGTACCGTGTGCATCGAGCGAGACGTAGCGGCCGGCGGATCGCGGAACGGCGACATCGAGACCGCGGGCGGCGAGCCGGCGATCAAGCGCGAGCCGATGCGGTTTGGTCGCAATCACGACGGACACGTCGCCGTTGACGAGCGCTGAGCCAACATAGCGCGTCAGCGTCGCCATCAGGTCCTCGTCATCGTGGTAGAACTGCACGCCGTGGCCGCCTTCGTGTACGCGGGTCCAATCTGAAGCATTCGTGAA
Source organism: Vicinamibacterales bacterium (assembly GCA_035652075.1). Taxonomy (GTDB): domain Bacteria; phylum Acidobacteriota; class Vicinamibacteria; order Vicinamibacterales; family CAVVIG01; genus Gp6-AA45. The sequence continues at coordinate 6,092 of DASREL010000049.1, read as the reverse complement.
CACGGCCGAGCTCAAGGTGTCGACATCCGGACGCTTTTTCACCGTTTATGTCCTTCCTGACGGCATAAAGCAAACGCAACGCCGAGTTTACACGTGCGCAACGAAGCGCAGTCGCACGTAGTCGGCGGTCCAATTGCCCTGGTCGTCACACAGGGACGGCGCGAGCAGCTCGATCAGTTCGCGCTTCGCGGCGTCGCGCCGGTCGGCCGGCAGTGCGTTGAGGATCGTGCCGCGGAACGTCTCGAGCCAGCCGGACATTCCGGTCGCGAGCGGGGTCGGCCGCGGCACGAGCGCGATGTCGTCGACGACAAAGCCGCCGCGCTCGAGTCGCGACGAGTAGTCCGCAACCGACGGATAAAACCAGTCGCTCGGCGCGTCGATGCCGTACTTCGGGAGCACGGCGCGCAGCGCGACGCTGATCGCAGCGATGTTGGTGTGACCGCCGAACTCGCCGACGAATCGGCCGCCGGGCTTGAGCGCCGTCCGTACGCCTGCGATCACCGCGTCGGCGTTCTTGATCCAATGCAGGACGGCATTCGAGAACACACCGTCGAACTCGGCGTCGAACGGCAAGTGCTCGGCGTTGATCAGCCGCGCGTCCAGACCGCGCCGCTGTGCGGCGGCAATCATGTCCGCCGACGCGTCGACGCCGATCACCGTGCACCCGCGCGCGGCGATCTGCATCGTCAGCGTACCGTCACCGCACCCGAGATCCAGGATCCGCTCGCCCGGTCGAGGGTTGAGCCGGTCGATGAGCGGCGCACCGAGCGCCGGAACGAACGCGGCGTGCTGCGCGTAGCCCTCCGCGCACCACGTCTGCGACTGCGCGCTACTTACCTTTGTAGAGGACACGCCAAATCTTGCCCTTCTGACTGTCGCTGATGAACAGCGAGCCGTCCGGTCCTTGCGCCACGCCGTCGGCGCGCGCGACGGCGGCGTTCGGCTGCATCAAACGATCGGTGCCGGCGAAGCCATTCGCGAACACCTCGAACTTGCCCGACGGGGTCTTGCCGTTGAACGGCTGGAAGGTGACGTTGTAGCCGTCCTGCGGCGCCGGCGATCGATTCCACGATCCGTGGAACGCGATGAACGCGCCACCCTGATATTTCTTCGGGAATTGCGTGCCGGTGTAGAACGTCACCGCCACCGGCGCCCAGTGCGCGGGAAACGCCGCGATCGGATTCTTGAACTGCGAGCAGCGGCCGACCTCTTTGCCGTCGCCGCCATATTCGGGATTGAGCAGCAGCTTGCTCAACGTGTAGTCGTAGAAGCAATACGGCCAGCCAAAGTTGTCGCCCGCTTCGTCGACGCGATACATCGGCTCGGCGGGACGATTCTCGTTGTCCTCGGCCTTGAAGTGATCCGGCCAGAACTGATCGATCGAATCGCGATTGTTCATCACGATGTACAGATTGCCGTTGTACCAGGTAATCGCCGGCATCTGCCGGAGTCCGGTGGCGAACCGCGTGCCGTCGGCGAACGTCTGTCCGAGCTTGCTGTCGCTGAATTTCCAGATGCCGCCGTGTTGCTCGAGCAGCGGGCACGGATCCTGTCCCTTGACGCCCGGACGACGATCGGGCTGCTGACACGCGTTCGAGGGCGCGCCGTTGTTCACGTACAGACTGCCCTTGCCGTCGAACGCGATGCCCTTGTCGGCGTGCTGAAAGTTGACGGGGATGCCGCTGACGACGGTCTCGGCGTCACCGGACGGTTTCAGCTGGCCCGGCGTCATCTTCCATCGCAGCACGGACGTGGTCGTCGCGAGATACAGATAGCCATCGTGCAGCGCGATACCGGTACCGCCGGCGCCGCCGAAGACTTCCTTCTGCTCGAACTTGCCGTCGCCGTTTGCGTCGCGCAGCCCGACGATGCCGGTCACGTCGGTGCGATTCTGCTGAATCGCGACGTACAGATCCCCGTTCGGCGCGGCGACGATGTGACGCGCCGGCCCGAGATTGTCAGCCGCGAGGATCGCGCAGAAGCCTTCGGGAAGTGTGATGCCGCCGTTGTCGGGGTCGCACGACGGGAGCGCTGCCGCGCGACCGATTGGGGAGGCGATAAACGCCGCCGCCACGGCGATGAGGATCGTGACGGCTATACGTGTGACTGCTCTCATCCGGACAGTCTACCAACCACGAAGCTCACGAAAGACACGAAGTTCAGGAAAACACGAAGTTCACGAAAAGCTATCTTTCGTGGTCTTCGTGGTCTTCGTGGTCTTCGTGGTCTTCGTGAACTTCGCGGTCGGGAGATCGTCTATCGCGGGCACGTCGCATCCACCATCTTCACCGACTCCACCTTCAGTCGCGGCGCGTTCGTCGTCGATCCGGCGCCGGCCGGTGCGGTCGCGTTGTCAGCGATCGTGCCGGTCACCTCGACCTTGTGCCCCACGTGAAGGTTCAACTGTTCGACCGGCGCGTCGAGCCGATACATCCGGTCCGATGTCGGCGACTTGGGATCGGCGGTGATTTCACTGGACCCTGACGTCGCGATCGGCTTTTCGACCGTCGGTTTGATCAGGACGAACGACAGGCTGTCCACGGTCGTGGTCGCGGACGCCGACTGCAACTGATCGGCGCGCTCGACACAGCCCGACACCGTTACACGGTTCGTGTTACTCGACGGCACCTGCTCGGGCGCGGTCTTCGGTGGCGGCGTTTGCGTCTGCGCGAGAAGCCCGGCCGACATCAGGCACGCAGCGGCGGTACAGCTCAGGAACTGACGAGTGGTCATGGTGCGCCTCCGCCGGGCGAGCTGCAAGCCAGTAGCCAGTAGCTCTTAGATGAGCAGCACTTCGACCCGATGCGCGTGGACCATGTCTTCGCAGGGCGACCACGCGAACACCGTGAATCGGCCGTCCTGCGAGGCGACGAGCGCGAGGGTATCGCGTTGATCGTGTACGAACTGCGCGGCCGAGAGATGGCGCGTGCCGCCGAGGGCCGACGGATGGATCGCTTCGGCGACGCCACCTTCGATCGGTTCGGTGACGGTCACCTGCTCCACCTGCGGCGATCCTTTTCGGCGCGCGATCTTCGCGCCGAACGCGAGCAGATCGTAGCCACGCGTGATGACCGCTGCTCCATCGACGGCGGTCAATCCGGCAATGGCATCCACCGCGCGTGACATCGACTGCGCCCATGCAGACAACCCGTCGCTCGTCGGCTGCTTCCGCGCGAGTTGCGCGAGGCCGCTGAACGCAGGCTGCACGCCGTACGAGATCGGCTTGACGATCGACTCGCGCCACGCATCGCTGTCCCCCGGCACCACGAGGAGCAGTCCGCCGCGACCGTGCGCGCGCATCGACACCGCCAACTGGACCAGCACGTTGACGCTGTCCACCCACGTCGCCGGCGAGTCGAAACCAAGGAGCGAATCGACGAGCGGCGGACAATCCGGCAGGCTTGCCGCCTTTTCATCGACGATCTTGATCTGATCGCCTTCGAGCACAGCGACGTTGACGAACTTGCCGGTGTCGCCGCGCTGGTGTTTCACGACAAGCAGTCCCGGCGATGCCGCTTCGAGAACGAAGCAGTAGGTGGGGATCGTGCGGACCGTGCCCCAGACGACGAACTCGGTGCCGCGCCGCTCGACGCCCAGATGAATGCCGGCGCGTTCGACCGCCGGCGCGATGCGCGTCAGGGCCGCCGGCGCAAGAGGCAGCGGCCGCTCGAACTGCAGCGGGAGCTTCGCCTCGTGCGGCGACACGAACGCCAGCGAAATCTTCGGGATGTAGCCTTCTTCGCGCCGTAAACTCGCCCAAAACGCCGACTCGATCATCGCGGTGATCGCATCGACGTCGGGAACCGACGCCACGGTCTGGCCGCGCCGGGTTGCGTCCTCGATGTGGACGGCAAAGTGCGCGCGGATGGTCGGCGCGATGGATCGGGCGAGCGGGTAGCCAGTCATCAGTCGGCAGTCAGCCAGTCAGCAGTCACCAGTCTACTGCGACTGGTGACAGTGACTCGCGACTGCCGACTTGGGACTGGCGACTACTTGCTACACGTGCTCGCAATCATGCGCACGGACTCGACCTGCAGCCGCTGCGCGTTGGCGCCGTTGCTCTGGCTGCGATTCGAGGCGCTGGCCGATCCTGTTTCGGTCGGCGAGCTGGACGCCGAGTTGCTCGAGCCGTTATCGATGCGGCCGCTGATTTCGACCAGCTGGTTCGCGTGCTGGCGCAATTCGCTCTCGCGCCCTTCGAGGATGTAACTCGCCCCCATCGACGAGCCGCTCGTCATCGAGCCGCTGCCGCTCGTGCCCGCGGTCGAACCGCTGGTCGTCCCGCTCGAGGACCCTGCAGTCGATCCCGCTGTCGATCCTGTCGTCGCCCCCGTTGTCGATCCTGCGCCCGAATTCGACGCGACGAGAATGAAGCGCTCGCTGCCGGTCGACGCGCTCGAGCTCGTGCTGCCGGCGGTGCTGCCGGTCGCCGAGCCCGTCGAGGTACCAGTCGTGCCGGTCGCGCCCATCCGATCCGCCTGCTGCAAACAACCGGTGACGGTGATGCTGCCTTGGCTCGACCGCGAAGACGTCGACGATTGAGTCGTGCCCGCTGTCGAACTGCTCGACTGCGCCGACGCGCCGCCCGTGATGGCGAGCGCCATCGCTGCGACGGTTCCGATCCACACGTTTCGTTTCATGCGTTGGCCTCCTTGTTCGAGGCGACCGGAGTGCAAGCGATGTTCCTCGATCGAGGCCCGCTAAAAGCCGGGTAAGAAATTGATACCGATGCGCCAGCCGTCGCTGGAGACGCCGAAGGGACGCACGGCGTCGAATTCGAAAATCAATCCGGCTGCATTGATTCGAGCGCCCGCGCCGGCGCTGCACAGAGTACGCGCTGTCAGCGTTGATACATCCGATGTCGGCATCCAGAATCGTCCGCAGTCACCAAACACCAGCGCTTCGATCGGCAGCGCGCCGTAGTTGACGTCGCGGTGCACGAGCCCGACGAGCGGCGCCCGCAGTTCCACGTTGGCCACTGCGAACCGAGCCGTACGGACCGTGTCGTTGTCGGTATCGAAGCCGCGCACGACGTCGCGCATGTTCCAGATGAGCGGCAGCAGCCGCGCGTCGTTCGCATCAGCTCCGCTGCGCGCGACGCCTTGGCCACGCACCGCGAGCGTCAGCGGACGCAGCGGCATGAAATACCGTCGAGCATCGACGACGGTCGTCAACACGCTGAGGTCACCGAACGCCGGCGCGAACGCGAACCGGAAGCGCGCGCCAAGCACGGGGCTGGCAGGACCGAAGACGGACGTGTCGTAGACCCACGCGGCGCCCGTCTGAATCATCGTGGCCGAAGGCGCTCCTGCACGATGCGTCGTGTCATCGCTCAGCGTCGCACCATTGGCGACCGCGATCGTCGTCGTCGTCGTGCGCGCGTCGAAGCCGATCATATCGACGCCCACGCTGCCCTCAATCCGTTCGGCGCGATTGAACGGATACGCGACCATCGCTGCGCCCTGACGATGAATCTGCTGCAGGACATCGGTCTGATGGACGAAGACGTCGTTGCCGGCGGCATCGATCGTTCGCGTGAAGCGATCGCTCGCCCCGACGAGCGCCGGAATGCGACCGCCGCTGATGTCCCAGTTCAATCTCGACTGGCGGTTCAGGTACGTCGACACAACCGCGTTGTCGGTCGTCTCTTTCCCCACCTGGATTGCCGTGTCGAGTTCCTGCTGACCGAGCATGTCACCGAACGCGACCGAGACGCCGGCGCGCAGAAAGCTTCCGAACGCCCCGCCGCCGGCGCTCAGATACGGCGAACCCAACTGCGCTAGTGACAGTCGAGGCACATATGGCTTCGGTGTATTGGCTACCGGGTTCGGGGTAGCGAGTTCCGGGTTCTCTGGGTTCCGCGGTTCTGGGTTCTCGGGTTCTGCGTATTGAAGTTCTGGGGCCTCGGCGGCCGTAAGAAGGTCGGAATCCGCAACGCCGAATCCGCTGCCCGTCGTCAGCGTCCGTATCTCGTACATCCCTTTCGCATACACGCTGAGCGCGAGCTTGCCGTCGCGGCTAAGCGAGATGGCCGGGCTGAGCGCCGTGATCCCGCTGACGCCGGTATCCACCATCGTCACGCGCGCGACGGC
>DASREL010000048.1:0-21098 GCA_035652075.1 Vicinamibacterales bacterium | reverse complement strand
CTCGCGACCGGCGAGCCGTGGCACGCCCGCGACGCGCTCGACGTCCTGACGTCCCTCGACATGACCGCCTGGGCCGGCCTGCTCGCGCTGCTGGACGAATTCCCGGTCCTCCACGGCGCGGTCACGGCGTTGACCGGTTCTTCGTCCGGCCGCGTCCATCCGTCCGCGTTTCAGTTCATCTCGAGCGACGCACAGCTCGCGCAGATCAACACGTTTCTCGACGCGCTGCCGACAATTCTCGCGGCGGACTGATGCCGGATCGCGTTGACGAGAATCACGAAGATCGCGAAGACCGCGAAGTTCACGAACATATGTCTTCGTGATCTTCGTGCGCCCTTCGTGATCTTCGTGCGCAGTCATTTCGCATTAGGGTCCGGCTGAAAGATGCCGAAGGTATTGCCTTCAGGATCCACGAAGTAGCCCTGCCAGCACACGCCGGGGACGGCGAACTTCGGCAGCGCGACGATGCCGCCGCGCGTCGTGATGGTGGCGGCGACGGCGTCGTAATCCTTGACCTCCATCGAGCAGACGAACGCGTTCGTCCCCTGCTCGAGTTTCGGCGCGGGCGCGGGGCGCTGCAGCAGTCCGCCGCGCGGACCGTCGGTCTCGATGCGCCAGTATTCGATCGGGAGCCCTTCGGCGCGGACGAACCGCCATCCGAACACCGAACCGTAGAACTCGCGCGCGCGTGACACATCAGCGGCCTGGATTTCGAAATAGGCGGGAGCGTTCATGGACGAATTTTAACGCGGGCCTGCCATACACTGATGGCGTGCGCGTGACGATCGCGGCGGCGGCGCTGGTGCTGGCGGTGAGTGCCGTCGCGCTGGCGCAGTTCGGCTTCGACGACTTCCGCCGCGGCGGCTTCTACCAACCGCGTCCGAACATCCCGTACGACGGGCAGTTCACGTTCGTGCGCGTCCGCTACGATCCGGCGCCGGGTGGATTCTGGCCGGGCCGACGACCCTCATGGATTCACGGGTATCCGATTGCCGAGCGGAACCTGATGAAGATCATGAACGAAGTCAGCTACCTCGGCTCGCACGACGAGGACATCAACGTCGTGTCGCTCGACGATCCGGCGCTCTTCCACTACCCGATCGCCTACATCATCGAAGTCGGATGGTGGACGGTGAACGACCGCGAAGCCGCGGGACTCCGCGCGTATCTGCAGAAGGGCGGATTCCTCTTCGTCGACGACTTCAAGCCGCCAGGCTGGCGTGGCATTCCCGGCGGCGGCTGGGAACCGTTCGCCGACACGATGCGCAAAGTCCTGCCCGACGTGCAGTTCTTCGACATGAAGCCGAGCGATCCGGTATTCCATGCCTTCTTCGAGATCAAGGATCTCGAGCACTTCCCGCAGGCGTACAACGCCGGCGATCCCGTCTTCAAAGGCATCTACGAGGACAACGACACCTCGAAGCGCCTGATGGCGATCATCAACTACAACACCGACGTCTCACAGTTCTGGGAATGGTCCGGCCGAGGATTCCGTCCCTTCGATCAAACCAACGAAGCCTACAAACTCGGCGTCAACTATTTGATCTACGGGATGACCCACTGAGCTCGTGGGTCGTGGGTCGTGAATCGTGATTCGAATCACATTACGACTCACGACCCACGAATCACGACTCACGAATCACGAATCACGTTTCAGCGCGTCTCGCAGTTTATCGCCGAGCGACCCGAGGCCCCCTTGTGACGATGGATTCTGATAGTCTCCGATGTCGACCGATTCGGCTCCGGACTTGAGTTCGACGGCGATGCGTTTCTTGTCGACGTCGATGCTGGCGATCTCGAACGTCGCGGACTGACCTTTCTTGAGCTGATCGCCCGAGTCGCGGACGAGCGCGTCGACACCCGGCTCGAGTTCGACGAACGCGCCGAACGGCGAGACGCGCGTCACGCGGCCGCTGCGGATCTGGCCGACCGCATACGTCTCCGCAATCGTCGTCCACGGATCGACCGTCAGCTGTTTCAATCCGAGCGAGATCTTCTGCTTCTCCTCGTCCACGCGCAGGACGCGGACGGTGATCTCATCGCCAGGCTTCACGATTTGCGACGGATCGTTGACGCGCGACCACGCCATCTCGGAGACGTGCAGCAATCCCTGGACGCCCGCGCCGACATCGACGAACGCGCCGAAGTCGCGCACCGATGCGACGCGGCCGGTGATCACCGAGCCCGGTTCGATCGCCTCGCGGACTTTGACGGCGTCAGCGCGCTGCTGCTCCTCGAGGATCGCGCGCCGCGACAGGATGACGTTTCGTCCGCCTTCCTTGTATTCGATGATCCGGAATTCGTAGACGCGCCCTTCATGTGTCGTCGGCGGAGCGTGCGGCAGATCCATCTGCGACGCGGGACAGAACGCGCGCTTCGATCCGATGCGGACTTCGAATCCGCCTTTCACCGCCTGCGCGACTTTCCCCTCGACCGTGAGTCCGCTGCGGTACGCATCTTCGAGCTGGCGATCCGTCGCCGCGCCACGCGCCAGCTTGTACGACAACGTCAAGCCGCCGGACGTCGACGTCACCATCGCCTGAATCCGATCGCCGACCTGGACTGTGACGCGCCCCTCATCGTCCTTCAGCTCGGCCAGATCGATCGTCGCCTCGCCCTTGCCACCAACATCGATGAACGCGACGTCTTTGCCGATGCCCACGATGCGGGCATCGATCACCTGCCCGCGCTCGTATCGCTTCGCTTTGGTCGACGCTTCGAACAGTTTCGCGAAATCTTCCGTGGAATCCATTAGATCAACAATAAATCCGCAATCCGAGATCCGCAATCCGCAATCCTAGATCCGCATTACTGAGCGAGATTCATTTTGGCCGCGAGCGCTGGCCAGCGCGGATGCGCGTGCAGTGCGCGGAACGGATGCGCCGCCGCCAGCATGGCGACAAGCGGATGTCGCACTTCGAGATCGCGTGCGTACCACGTAATCGCCTCGTCGACTTCGGACCGATACAAGTGATACGTCGTCATGCCGCTCGCCGACATCGGACCGCGCATCGTCGCGAGCGCCTGCTGTGCGCCCTCGTCATCACCGCGGCGTGACCGGAGCGCCGCGACGATCCCGATCAGCCCGGCGTGCCACGGCGCAAGGCGGACGCCCTCTTCCGCCGCGGCCAACGCCGCGTCGAGGCGATCGGCGAAGTACTCGCGGGTCGCGATCGTGAACTGCTCCAGATGTCCGCCCCGGCCGGTCGCAATCGCCTCGCGCGCGTACGCGGCAGCTTCGTCGTATCGTCCCGCCCACGTCAGGATCACCAGTCGCCGTGCGCGCCACCAATCGTTGAGGGGATCGAGGGCGAGCGCCTGTTCGATTTGCGCGAGCGCCTCATCGAATCGACCGAGTGACGTCAGGTAGTACAAGGCATACGCACCGTGGACCACCGGCGACACCGACACCGAGTTGAGTGCTTCGCGAAAATGCGCTTCCGCGCGCTGCCAGTCGTAATCGTGAATGGCGGCGATACTGCCGAGCGTCGCGTGCGCCATCGCATCGCCCGGACGGAGGTCGAGCGCCTTCTGCGCTTCGGCACGCGCCAACGGCATCGCCTCGTTCAGCGGACGAAAGCCGAGCATCGCGACCGTCAGGTAGCGTTCGGCGAGCAGCGCGCGCGGTTCGGCCCAGTCCGGATCGAGCGCGACCGCCTCCTTGAACCAGCGCTCGGTCTCGGCGAAATGCGCCGGCTCGTGGATCCGATACGTGTGCAGCCCTTTGAGGTACGCGTCGTGCGCCGCCGGATTCGGTTCGTGCCGGCGCATCGCGTCCGGCGTCAGCTTGATGCGAAGCGCTGATGCGATCGCCGCCGCGATCTCGTCCTGCACCGCAAACACGTCCGCCATCTCACGGTCGTACTTCTCGGACCAGATGTGGCCGCCATCGGCCGCATGGATCAATTGCGTCGTCACGCGCAGCCGCGTTCCCGATCGACGCACGCTGCCCTCGAGCACGTTCGTGACGCCGAGCGAGTCGGCGATCTTGCGGATGTCTTCGTGCTTGCCCTTGAACGCGAACGCGGACGTCCGCGCGATCACCTTCAACCCGGCGACGCCGGTCAGCGCGTTGATGATCTCTTCGCTGAGGCCATCCGAAAAATACTCGTCGTCTGCGTCACGGCTCATGTTCGCGAACGGCAGGACGGCGATCGACGGCGCCTGGTCCGACGACCGTGCATGGCTACCTTCAGGCACCGCCGTCATCGCCAACGCCGCGCGGACCTCCGCCATCGTCTGATACCGATCGGCCGCGCGCTTGGCGAGACACTTCGCGAGGATCGGTCCGAGCGGCGGCGGCAGCGCCGCGGGTTCGTCGCGCATCACCGCGGCGAGCACTTCCGCCAGCGAGTCGCCGCCGAACGCACGTCGGCCGCCGACGAGCTCGTAGATCGTCGCGCCGAAGCTGAAGATGTCCGCCCGCGCATCGACTGCGAGTCCCTGCGCCTGCTCCGGGGACATATACGCCGCGGTACCCACGATCGTGCCGGCATGCGTGGCCTGGATCGTTACTTCAGCCGGACCGTCGAGCGCCTTCGCCAGTCCGAAATCAAGAACCTTGACGACGCCGTCGTCGCGAAGCTTGATGTTCGCCGGCTTGAGATCGCGATGAATGATCCCGCTCGCATGCGCCGCCTCGAGCGCCTCGGCAACCTTGGACGCGATGGAGATCGCTTCGTCAGATGAACAACGCTTTCCTTCGAGCGTCGAACCGTCGACGAGTTCGAGCACGAGGGCCTGCCCCTCCAGCCCGTAGATCTGCGCAATATTCGGATGGTTCAGCGTCGCGAGCGCTTCCGCCTCGCGCTGGAAGCGATCGACGCGAGCCGGATCGGCGGTCAACGAATCCGGCAGCACCTTCAACGCGACATGACGCTTCAGCCGCGTATCCCGCGCGCGATACACCTCGCCCATGCCGCCCACGCCAATCAGCGCGAGCACTTCGTACGGCCCAATCTTCGTTCCTGGAATCAGCGGCAAGGAGTCGGGCGAATTATACGTGCGCGTGCACGAGGACTAGCATCTCGGCTTCGCGATCCGAGCTTCGCCAGGCCGGCAAACGCTCCTCCGCGAGCTCCACTCACGGAGCCCGCGTCGCGCCCGCGGGTTATCGCAACGGCATGAGCAAACTGGCGAGATCTCGCTAATTCGTCACGCTCTGGTGACATATCAACCGGCGCGTCGCGGAAGACTCGCTCCGTCACGTTTGCCTGATTCGTTCCGGCCTGGCTCAAACGGATCGCTCCGCTCGAGACGCCAGCCCTCGTCGACGTCACGAATCACATTCGCGAGCGACCGTATCTCGCGCAGCGAGCCGTAGAGCGAGCGGCGTCTCAGATGAAGTAAAACGGCGCGGAGCGCAAGCGCGGCCGGTCGTGCCCATATGCCACCCGGGCCCGACGCGTTATCCGGATCTCGCCAGTTCGCTCTGGATGCCACGAGGTACCCAAGCCCGCACGCGACGGCGTCAGAGCAGAAGCGCAGCGCCGTTTTTCCGCCGCGACGCGATCACGGCTCACGAAGCGAGATACGGTCACTCGCGTTTGTGCGCAGTCGAAGTGCTGAATGAATTTCCCGTTCCTATTTGGTGAGTGCCTTCAGGAATCGATACGTGAAGTCGACGCCGTCGTAGTAGGACTTCACGCGGATGCGCTCGTCCTTGCCATGCGCGCGGATGTCGTCTTGATCGAGCGCCATGCCGTTGAAGCCGTAGCTCGGGATGCCGGCGGCGACGGTGTGAATGCTGTCGCTCGCGCCGGTCTCCATTTCCGGAATCACCGGCGCGCCCGGCCACAGTTCTGCCGCAACTTCCTCGAGCGGACGCATGACATCTGGCGGCGGCGCGACCGTCGGAAAACCCTTCGACTCCGGACCGCCGATGCCGCCGAGGTACTTCACCGTCACCTTGGGATCGGCGAAGACGTGCTCGAGCGCGCGCTGCGTTTCCGCCGGCGAGTGGCCAGGCAGGATGCGGCAGTTGACGTTCGCCTGCGCCGTCTGCGGCAGCGCGTTCGGCGCATGCCCCGCCTTCAGCATCGTCGCCACGCACGTCGTCCGCATCATGGAGTTGAATCGCGGATCTTTGCTCAGGCGCATGACCGCCGCGGCATCAGGCGGATTCCTGACGATGGCCTGCATGTCCGCCTTCGTCTGTCCTGCCTCGAGCGCCGCGCGACGCTCGAAGTACATGCGCGTCACCTCGTTCAGCTCGAACCGGAACGGCTCGTGTTCGAGGCGCGACAACGCGTCCGACAGGTGATAGATCGCGTTGTCTTCCGTCGGCAGCGAGCTATGGCCGCCCGGGTTCGTCACCGTCAGTTCGAAGTCGGCATACTGCTTCTCGCTCGCCTCGATGTCGACATTGACCGGTTTCCCCTTGTTCGTCGTCACGCCGCCGGCGTCCTGATTGAGCACGAACTCGGCGTCCACGAGACCACGATGGTTCTTGAGCAGCCACTCGACACCGTTCGACGTCCCGCCTTCCTCGTCTGCCGTCAACGCAAGGATCAAATCGCGGTTCGGCCGGTAGCCTTCCTTCTTCAGCCGGATAAACGTCGTGACGAGCGCGGCGTCCGCGTCCTTCATGTCCTGCGTGCCGCGGCCGTAGAAGTAGCCGTCCTTCTCGACGAACTGAAACGGATCCGTCGTCCAGTCTTCGCGCTTCGCTTCGACAACGTCGAGGTGACCGATGATGAGGACGGGCTTCTTCGCGCCGGTGCCGCGCAGGCGGGCGACCATGTTGCCCTTGCGATCGTTCGGCCCCAGCACCTGCACGTCCGCCGCGGGAAACCCTGCGTCGCGCAACCGCTTCGCCATCGCGTTCGCCGCGGTCGTCGTATTCCCAACCGAATCGGTCGTGTTGATTTCGATCAGCTCTTTGAAGATGTCGCGGCTCAACTTGGTCGTGGCGTCATCGATCGTCGCCGCCACCGAGAGTCCAGCCACCAGCAGCAGTCCCGCAGTTCGCATGGCCGGTATTGTAAGGGGTTGTCGGGATTCGGGATTCGGGGATCACGAAGATCGCGAAGGTCACGAAGCTCACGAAAATACGTCTTCGTGGTCTTCGTGGCCCTTCGTGGTCTTCGTGGCCCTTCGTGATCTTCGTGCGCGATCTTCGTGCGCGATCTTCGTGCTCCCTTGACAGAAAGCGAGTTCGGCCTACGCTTTGTCGTACGCATGACGAGTGAACCACCGGGCTCGCACCGCGCGTCCCGGAGAGCACGATCCTCCGAGACGCGCGACAACCGAGGATTCACCAGCTAGACAAAGGTCCTGGTTCCTACCAGGACGCGTGTCATCGCACGCATGACGCCCGGCTAAACGACCGGGCGTCCTCGTCCCGTCAGCAGGTGCACGATCAACAGCACGATCCCGATCACGAACAGCACCCACGCGATTTGCGAGGCGATTGACGCCACGCCGTAGACGCCGAGCGCACCGGCGATCAATCCGACGATCAAGAACACGAGCGCGTAATACAGCATTCGCTCCCTCCGGCTGAGGCTAGAGCAAGAACGCTACCGCCTCGCTTCCGCTCCCCGTGGACGATTTTTTGCACGAACTGAACGGTGATGGCTCGAACTCGGCTGTATGGTGTGGTCGCGGTTGCCCTGATGTGGTCGGCGTGTGCGTCCGGTGGGAAGCTGCATACCGACTCGAGCAAGGGCCTGCTGACGCCGCAGGAGCGTGACGCAGCCATCGAGCGCGCGCACGTCTGGAAACCGACGCGGGTCGCCTCGATGAACCTGCGCACCGGCCCGCGCGGACGCGACGCTTTTGCGCCAGGACAGACGATCGCGTGCGACTACGTCGACAAGAAGCTGTCCGGCAACACGCCGAAGTTCGCCTGCCTCTTGAACGGCGACGAGGTGAAGATTCGCTACGGGCGCACGAACGGCGAGGTGTATGCCGGCGTCGCCGCGTCGCGGTTGCTGTGGGCGCTCGGCTTCGGCGCCGACGCGCTCTACCCCATTCACGTCATCTGTCGCGGCTGCCCCACGATCCTCGGCGGCGATCCGGCGGGCAAGAACGCGATGCGGTTCGACGTCGCCGCCATCGAGCGCAAGATGCCCGGTCACGAGATGGAGACGCGAGAGGTCACCGGGTGGTCGTGGGACGATCTCGATCGCGTCGACGTGACGAAAGGCGGCGCGACGGGCGCGCAGCGCGATGCGCTCAAGCTCCTCGCGGTCCTGCTGCAGCACACCGACAGCAAACCGGAACAGCAGCGGCTCCTCTGCCCGGACGATGAAGTCGGGAAGAAGCATCTCGCCGAGTGCCCGCACCCGCTGATGATGATCCACGACGTCGGGCAGACATTCGGCACCGGCAACCAGTTCAATCGTCAGGCGGTCGGCAGCGTCAACCTCGCCGAGTGGAAGACGACGCCGATCTGGAAGGACGCGTCGCGCTGCGTCGGGAACCTCACGCAGTCACAGACCGGCACACTCGTCGACCCGAAGATCTCCGAGGACGGCCGCGCGTTTCTCGCGCGGCTGCTGAATCAGCTCACCGACCGGCAGCTCGCCGACCTCTTCGACGTCGCCCGCTTCACGCTGCGCCCGCAGGCCAACGGTCAACAGACGACGGTCGAAGAATGGGTCGCGGCGTTCAAAGACAAGCGTCGCGAGATCGCGAACGCGCATTGCTCACTTTAACGGCGCGCTGACACGCGAGTAACCGCATCCCGCTTCGTGAGCCGTGATCGCGTCGCGGCGGAAAAGCGGCGCTCCACTCGATCCCTGACGCTGCCGCGTGCGGGCTCGGGCAGTTGCAACATACAGAGCGAACTGGTGACATCTGGATAATCGCAATAATCGGTGACATCTAAACACGCCCGGCCGCGTCTGCGTTTCGCCGCCGCTTTACTTCACTTCAGACGCCGCTCGCTCTACGGCTCACTGCGCGAGATGCGGTTCCTCGCAGTCGCAACCGCGCGAGCGGCGGCAGCTCGGGGCCGCGATCCGTTTGAGGCCGGCCGGAACGATTCAGGCAAACGTGACGGAGCGACGTCCGCGACGGGCCGGCTGGTATGTCACCCGGATCTCGCGCGTTACCCGAATGACGCCAGTTTGCTCATGGCGTAGCAGCTACCTGCGGGCCCGACGCGGGCAGCGTGAGGACTGGGAGCGCAGGAGCGTTTGCCGGCCGGCCGAAGTTCGGATCGCGGAACCGAGCTGCCGCCGATCGCGTCCCGCCGCTCACGAAGCGAGACGCGGGCGCTCGCGTCCCGCCGCTCGGCTAAAGCCTTCGCGCTACCTGCATGTGAAATTCTTGGCTTCGTCCGTACTACCGCTACCGTTGTAATGCGCCGTCGTCGGATACGCGCACAGCGGGCGCGTGCGGTCGATGACGCCGTTCGTCATGTGCGACGCCTCGATGGACGCCGGCTTCTTGCCGGTCTCGACCCACTGATCGATCGCCGCCGCTTTGTCGAAGTTGTCCGTCCCGGGACCGCCTTGGCAGTGCCCCATGCCGGGGACCATGAAGAGCGCGAGCGAGTCGGCGGCGCTGCGGCCGACCTTTTCGTTGATCATCCTGAACATGATCAAACTCGTGTCGGGCGACACGAGCGGATCGGCCCAGCCGTGATACATCAGCAGCTTTCCGCCGTGCGCGAAGAACTTCGACAGGTCCGGATCGTTGCCGTTCAACAGACCGTGATCCGCCTTCACCGCACGCTCGACATCGTCCGGGACTTTGATCGTGTGGTAGTCCCAATCCGGCGTGAACACGATCTTGCGCATTCCCTCGTGCGATTCGCCTGACGGCTGCGGACCGCCGACGCCGCCCCATCCGAGTTCGGACCCTGGATAGTAGCGGCCGGGATGCAGGACCGCGCCGCTCTTCGGATCGCGAATCGGCCGCAGCATGGCGCTGACCGTTTCCTTTTGCTCCTCCGTCAAGTTGAGACTTGAGACTTGAAAGTTGCATTTGGTCGGATCCTCGATGACGCCGTCTTTGACGCCGTCGATCGCGTCGCACTTCGCGAGCACCGCTTCGTGAATCTTCGGATACTCGCTCGGCGGAATGACCGCGGCGGGCGATCGATTGACGTACGTGTTCAGCCACACGCGCGCGGCGTACAGGCGCATCTGATCCCACGACGGATCGCCGGCGACGATGCCGTCGAAGTCGTCGGGATATTTCTGGGCTTCGATGAGCGCCTGGCGTCCGCCGGTCGAACACGAGTTGAAATACGCACGTGACGGCGTCGCGTCGTAGCGCGCGGTGATGACGTGTTTCGCGGTGACCGTCATCTCGTGGATCGCGCGGTGACCGAAGTCCACGAGCTTCTCGGGATGACCGGCAACGAAGTCCGCGTTGCCGCCGACGTGGCCATCGTCTGTCCCTGCGGCCGCGTAGCCGGCTTTCACCGACGCCGCCATCGCCGGATACGGAATCGCGCCGCCTAAACCCCCGTTGCCGGACGCCTGGAACTTGTGATTCCACCCCGCTTGCGGCAGCCACACTTCGGCGCGAATGTCGGAGTCCGCCGACGGCGTCAGCTTCAGCGTCACGCGACAGATGGCGGGCATCGTCTTGAACGGCGTCGCCGCGTTTGGATTGTTCGTGTTGGGTGGCGCGAATGCGCCAGCCGCGACCGTCACCGCCGACAGCACTTGTCCGTTGGCAATCTGCATGTTCGCCAACGACTCGCACGACATCGGCGCCGCATCCAGATGCGCAAGCGCCATCGCGCCGAGAACAGCGACCACAGCTGCGATTCTCATGCGCGCATTGTAGCCTCGGGCCGTACGGACCCGTAGGGTTTACGCGAGGACGATCGCGAAGGAGGGGAAAGAACCTGACGGTCAGGATTCGGGATTATCGAATCCCGAACCCCGAACCCCGAATCCCGAGAGAGTTATCCGATCTGCACGTTCTCGGCGCGCGGGCCTTTCGGGCCCTGGCCGATTTCGAACGTGACGTTCTGTCCTTCGCGCAGTTCATCGAAGCGCGCGCCACGCACCGCGGACTGATGGAAGAAGTACTCCGTTCCATTCGCCGCCGCGATGAACCCAAAACCCTTGTCGGTGAGCCGTTTGATCGTTCCGTTTGTCGTCGCCATCGTTACCTCGTTGAAAGCACCGGGACTGCCAACTCGGGCATCGGCTTACCGATGAACAAGCGCCGGCACGCTTGCCCGATCCATCGCGCCCACCGTGCCGAGCGCTGCACGCGTGCGCTGTCGGTCGCGATACCCGTATTAGCGTACATCTGACGGTACAACTTCGAAATCAGGACGAACGCGAGCCGCGCCTTCATCGACTCGACGACGCGCGACCGTGCCCAGACCTGCCGCCAGCTGTAGAAATGATCCCATGCCCGCTGCGTTCCCACACGAATTTCTTCGAGGGTCATCGTCGGATGCTCACTGTAGAGCCGGGGGCGCTTGTGCTCGGGAATCAGCCAGTGCTGCGTGATTGGAATGCCGTCCACGGTCGTCCCACGCTGGGTCTCTTCGGCGGCCCATTTCTCGAAGTCCACGGTGCCGGGGAACGGCGTCAGCAGGACGAACTGTGCAAACGTGAGATCCGCCTGTTGCGCCAGCGCGACCGTGGCCTCGAACGTGTCCGGGCGATCGCTATTCAGCCCGAAGATGAACGATCCGAGAACATGGATGCCGTGACGCCGGAACTGCCGGAGCCGGGCGACGAGCTCGTCACCCGCCAGGTTGAACCCCTTGTAGACGTCCTTCAATCCCTCTTTGGTGACCGACTCGACGCCGACGAGCGCCCCGAGAATATGCGCGCGTTTCATCGCGTCGAGAAAGGCCGTATCTTCCGCCGCTTCCATGGTGATCTGCGTGTAGAACACCATGTCTTCGGGCAACTTCGAGAGCTGCTCCATCAACGTGAAGCGTTCCTGGCGCATCGCCTCGAGCTCTTCGAGTCGCGACGTGTCGGAGCGGCGTTTCGCCTGTGCGATGTCCTCGAAGGTCACCGGGTAGAAATTGTCGTCGGCGAGCGCGATGAATCGGAATCCCTGACGTCGCAGCTCGACGATCTCTTTGATGACGATGTCGACGCCGCGCTGCCGCGGTTCCTGCCCATCGGTGCGCCAGACGGAACAGAAGGAGCAGTGCTTTGGGCATCCGCGGACGGTCTGCACCGACGCCCACATGTAGCGTCCTTCGGGCAGTAAATCCCACCGCGCCGCGACGAAATCGTCGCCGCTGATGCGTCCGCCTTCGTAGACGTCCTGCGGGTGCCCGGCCATGCAGTCTTCGACGACTTGCGCCCAGATGCGATCGCCGTCGCCGCGGACCACCGCGTGCGCCGCGCCGTTCGTCTTTGGTTCTGCGGGAAACAGCGTGGCGTGAATGCCGCCGTACACGACCCACGCGCCGCGCTTTCTCGCTTCTTTGCCGATCTCGTACCCGCGCAGCGCATTACCCGTATGGATCCCGATGCCGACGACGTCGCCGGTTTTCAGCGTGTCGAAGTCCATCGGCTCGAGTGTCTCGTCGACGATGACCGGATCGCCCCACTTCTGACCGGTGGCGGCGGCTAGAACATAAAGCCAGCGCGGCGTAATGACGGCCACGCCGAATGACTGTGTGCTCGGATTGACGAGGTGAACGCGACCTGTGCTCAAACGAATGCCCTCGCGACGGCTTTCGTGAGGCCAGAACCTGGGTGGCCAAGACTCAAAAAAGCGAAGCTCAAGTATAACGCGACCTTTACGATTCGCCCCGGAACGGGGGCGCCGTCGGTCGCGGTGCGGCAATCATACCCGCACCGCGCCTGCTGCGCGTATCAGCCTTCTGTGACGTCGTCGATTTTCGGTGACCGCAGGACGAGCCGCTCGGCGACCTCGTGCTGCGCGGTAATGGACGGCCTGATCGACGGCGGCAGCCGTGGCGTGCAGCCGCGCGTCAGTTGCGCGGCGCGCAATCCTGACAACACCGCGAACTCGAACACGTTCATGTCGGCTGGGCGTCTGATCACCAGCGGGGCTCCGAGCGCCGGCGCGAGTCGCCGCCGCCGAACCCGCCGCTGCGCGGCGTCTTGGGACGCGCTTCGTTGACGGTCAGCTTGCGGCCGCCGACTTCGGTCGAATCGAGATCGCGAATCGCCGCCTGCGCGCCCTCGTCGGTGCCCATCTCGACGAACGCGAACCCGCGCGGACGACCGGTCATCTGATCGCGCACCACGCTGATCGATTCGACAGGCCCCGCCTGCTCGAACAACGCCTGCAGATCCGCTTCGCCCGTTTCGAACGGGATGTTTCCGACATACAACTTGCGACTCATGACACTACTCCTCTGGATGCTGTCGATTCGTATCAGGGCTGAGCTTCAGAGGAGCGAATCAGGAGGACTCGTTACACTGCAGGCCGGCACAGAGCACGCGGCAAGATCCGGTAAAGAACCACTTTAGCACGGATTGTCGCCACTCACGCTCATCGGGACGCGAGCGATCGCATCTCGCTTCGTGAGCCGTGATCGCGTCGCGGCGGAAAAACGGCGCTGCGCTCGCGTCCTGACGCTGCCGCGTGCGGGCTCGGGTACTCGCCCCGTCCAGAGCAAACTGGCGAGATTGGGGTAATTCGCAGCGTCCGGGTGACATATCAACACGCCCGGCCGCGCGTGCGCTGCGCGCCGTTTTACTACCTCTCCGACGCCGCTCGCTCTACGGCTCACTGCGCGAGACGCGGTCCCTCGCGAACGACAAGAGCGTCAGCGAGGGCTGGCGTCCCGAACGCTGAGAACGTCGGCTGTGTCGTGATCTGTGATGTGAAGCGAACCGGATACCGAAAATGCTAAATGCAAAATTCCGAAGTGCTAATTAGCATTTGGCATTGGCAGTTAAAGAGCGTCCGGCCGCGTGTGCGCTGCGCGCCGTTTTACTGCCTCTCCGACGCCGGCTCGCCCGACGGCTCACTGCGCGAGACGCGGCCCCTCGCGTGACGTCAGCTCACGAAGATCACAAAGGGCGCGCGAAGATCGCGAAGACGTTTCTTCGTGGGCTTCGTGGGCTTCGTGGGCTTCGCGATCTTCGTGATGCGTCTGCGCGATCATGTTCACGGACCGAGATGCGGTCTTCGTAGTCGCCGCGCGCTCGACGTTCGGATCGCGGAGCCGAGATGCCAGCCCTCGCGCACCTGACCACGAATCACGACTCACGAATCACGAATCACTGAACTTGATCAAACGTCGCCGTGGCTGTCTTCGTGTTGTCGTGACTGCTCACTGCGAGGCCGATCTGCACCGTCGATCCCATCGGGATCGTGGCCGTCCCGACAAGCGTCCAGGTGACGCCGTCCGGGGACTGGTATCCGCTGATGCTGTTCCCCGCCCGCACGACCTTCACCCAGTACGGCGCAGTGGTCGCCGTCCCCGCGACGCTCAACGCCGACGCGCCAGCGCTCGTGCGGTACTGGAATGCGGTCCCCTTCGCCGACGACACAATCATGAATGCGTACGCGGAGCTCGGATCGAGCGTGTCGCGGATCATGATGCCGGCCTTCGTCCACGACGCGACGTTCTGCACCGTCGCGACGCGCGCGATCAGCTGACCGTCACCGGCGAGCGGCTCGTACGCGAAGTTGAAGGCATCGGCGGTGTTCCACACGTCCGCGCCCGAACCCTTCACCGTGAACGTCCCGCTGTTGTAGGACGCGGAGCCGGCGACGCCAACCGCGCCGACATCGCTGTCGTTCCAGCCGCTCGGCAGCGTCCCAGGCGGCGGTGTCGCGGCCGTCGAGAACGACCACACCGGTCCGATCGTGTCGCCCGCGCTGTTGTGCGCCACGATCTGCCAGAAGTACTGCGTCCCGGCCGTCAATCCTGACGCCGAGTAGCTCGCCGTCGTCTGACCGCTCGTCACGTTCGCCGGCGGATTCGTCGTCCCGAAGTTGACGTCGTAGCTCGTCGCGCCCGCGGCGCTCCACGTCAGCGTCGCGCTCGTGCCGATGACGGTCGCGCCGTCTGACGGTGACGGCGACGCAGGCGCGGATGGCGGCGACAGTGGTGGCGGCGGCGCGGTGCCGCCGATCGTCACGTTGTCGAACGTCGCCGTCGCCGTGCTCGACGTCGTGTGGCTCGTGACCGCCGTGCCGACGAACACCGACGCGTTCATCGAGATCGCGATCGACCCGATCTGATTCCACGTCGTCCCATCCGTCGACTGATAACCGGTGAACGTCGTTCCGCTCCGCGACACCTTCAGCCAGATCGGCGCGGCCGACGCACCGGTGCTGACGCCAGCTGCCGTCGCGCCCGCGCTCGTGCGGTACTGGAACGCCGTTCCCTTCGCCGCCGACACGAGCATCTCCGCGAACGCGGATCCTGGATCAAGTGAGTTGCGGATCATCACCGCCGCTTTCGTCCACGACTGGACGTTCTGCACCGTCGCCACGCGCGCGACGATGGTGCCGTCGCCGGAGAGCGGTTGATACACGTAGTGGAACGCGTCGGCGGAGTTCCAGATGTCCGCGCCCGCGCCTGTCACCGAGAAGGTGCCGTTCGAGTACGACGCGGTGCCTGCTTGGCCTACGGCGCCGATGTCCGCGTCCGTCCAGGGTGACGGCAAGTTGCTCGGCGGCGGCGGCGCGGCCGTCGTAAATTTCCACACAGGGCCCGCAGTCGTGCCGGTGGCGTTGTGCGCGACGATGCTCCAGTAGTACGTGGTGCTCGCGGCGAGAGTGCCAGGTGAGTAGGATGCGGCGGTCTGCCCCGCCGACACTTGCGACGGCGGGTTCGACGTGCCGAAGTTGACGTCGTAGCTCGTTGCGCCGGACGAGGTCCACGTCAGCGTCGCGCTCGTGCCGCTCAGCGTCGCGCCGTTCGCCGGCGACGGCGTCGTAGGCGTCCCCGGCGCGCTCGCGGCGTACGTGCACGTCGCCGCGGCTTTGTAATTCGTCGCAGCAGGATCAGTACAAATGCCGGACGGCGCCGTTCCCGACGTCGTGAAACTCCAGACCGGACCAACGGCGGTGAGATTCGCCATCGTCTTCGACACGATCTGCCAGTAGTACGTCGTCCCCGGCTGCAGCGTCGGCAGTGAGTACGACTTGAGATCGCTCGTCGTCGTGCTCGGCCCGAGGTTGACGTTCGACGCGAGCTTGTGCACCGTCGGCGTGATGCCGATGTAGATGTCGTACTGCCGCGCCCAATATCCCGCCGCCCACTTCAACTTCATCGTCGTGCTCTGCCCCGTCGCCTGGTTCGCGGGGCTCGAATAGGACGGCTTGTCGGGCGGGAGCGGCGTGAACGACTGACTTTCGATCGCGTACGTGCCATCGGACATCACGTGCGAGTTGTTCCACTTGCGCTCGAAGAGATCGTGGAAGAACTGGAAGAACCACGTCTTCGTCGTGAAGTAATTGACCTCGAGCTGATTGTCGTCCGACGCCGTCGACCAGTTCGACGTGCCGAAGACCGTCGTCCCCTGCGAATACAGCAGCACGGTCTTCTGGTGATTGAGTCCGGTGTGCGCGCGCATCCGGATCACGACGCCGCCCATGTACATCCGATCGACGTTGTACGAATCATCCAACCGCAACGGGTTCCGATATTCGTTCGGTTCCGTGTAGAGGCGGACCGGAACGCCAGCTTTCACCGCCGCGATCAGATCGTCGGCTTCGCGGCTGTCCGTGATCCGATACATCGACACATCGATCTTGCCGTTCGCGCCGGCTTTCGCCTCGTTCTGCAGCAGCGGATGGAGCCGATCGAAGTAGCTGTCGTCCGGTGGGAAATTGAATTCCGGCGCGATCGGATAGGTCGGGTAATTGCGATGCGTCGGATCGGTGACGTTCGCGTAGTCCGCGTACCCAGTCGTGTCGGTCCATACGTCGTCGAAGTGCGTCATCAGGCTGTCGACGACATCAGGTTCGTCAGAGAAATAGATGACCTCATCGTTGTAGTCGACGTACGGCGTTTGCGGCGTGTATTCGTACGGGCTGTAATTCGCGCCGCTGAACTCAGCCTGATGCTGACCGGCGAAGATCATTCCCTTCCAGTGCGCGATGTCGCCGGTGCTCTTCATCCGCATCGGGATGCCGGCCGCCTGGAGCTGATCGAGTGTGGTTTTGTTGGCTGGCTTACTCGCGTTGGCGCGCGGATCCATGATCACGCGCACCGGGACGCCCGCCTGCCACGCCTTGACGAGCGCGTTCGGATACCGCGCATCGTCCATGAACCAGAAGCTGACGTCGATCCCAACCTTTTCCGAAGCGATCAGATTGAGCACGAGCGTGCGGCAGTTTTCTGATGAGGCATCGCACAGCGCCGGCGACGCCTGTGCGCGTGCGGGCGTCAATGTGAGAAGCGCCACAACGGACGTGGCGAGAATTGATGACTTGAAAACGGTGGAGCTCACGCCGACAGCAGTGCACGAACGCTGCCGACGTGTTCTGTCCGCTGGCGTCAGCTTCGCCGAAGAAGCCGAGTTCGGTTCGTGGACTCACACGTGTCGAGAACAGCAGCGCTGCGCGAAACGTAGCGCGAAATGCGAAATGTAGCGCAGGCCTTCAGGCCTGCTGCGATCGCTTACTGCACTGCCGGTTTCGACGCCGTGAGCGCGCTGACGCCGTACGCGCCGTCGTACGCGGCGTTTGCGTGGGAGAGTTCGACGGCGTTCAAGGCAATCTGTCGCTGACCTTTGACCGCGTGCGCGCCGCAGGTCGGCTCGCCCGAGAGGCACATCCATGCGGTGCCGGCGTCATAGCTGACGTTCAGCCCGACCACGCGCGTGTCCGGCACCAGCGCGCGCAGCAGATATCCCATCGGTCGGTACGACGGATCGAATCCCGTCCCGATCGCGACGCGGCTATGGATGTTGCCGGTCAGGACGATCATCGCGCGACGCGGATCGGACGCGATCTTTCTCGCGATGTTCCCCGCCATCAGCTCGTCGCGCTGCTGACCGGTCGGCGCCGTCTCCGAAAAGGCGAACACGTCGACATCCGCGCCGTTTGCCACGAGTGTTCGCGCGCGCTCGAACAGCGCGAGCATCGCTTCGCTCGTTCGGCCGTCCTGCGGCGTCATGTGCCACGCCGCGTCCGCGAGCAGCGAGGCTGTATCTGCCGCGCCGCCGCTCGATTTCACGTACCGATTCAGCGTCGCAGTGGATTCCGACGGCAACTCGACACCGAGCGTGACCGGCACGTGCTGCGCCGCCGCGAGGCACAGCACGTTCGCGACGAACGCCGGCGCTTCGTTCGTGCCGTGCAGCTCGCCGAAGAGCGTCGCGGTCCCCGGCGCGAGAACGCGATCGGCTCCATCAACCGTGAGACAGGTGGCGAGCGCAACGATCAGGGTAGATATCACGCGCCGATCATATGACTAAGTCCTACCCGAACGCGTCGTGGTAGTGGACGATGCCGCCGCGGCCCCGCAGCGCGTTCGGCACCAGTTCCACGGCCATGAATGCTCCCTCTGGCACATTCCATTTGCACGACAGGCCGAAGCGTGACGCCGGCACGAACCCGAATCTCGGATAAAACGCGACGTGTCCGAGCACCACGACCGCCGCGTAGCCGCGTCGCGCGCATTCGTCGAGGCCTTCTCGCACGAGCATCGACCCGAATCCACGTCGCTGATGCGTCGGCGCGACCGCCATCGGCGCGAGCCCCATCATGTTCAGGTCAGGGCTACGTGCCAGCGTGACTGGTGAAAACAGAATGTGTCCGACGATCCGGCCGTTCTCTTCGGCGACGAGCGAGATCAGTTCGGACACCTCCGCGCGCAACCGATCGACGAGATCGGCTTCCGCCGGCCTGCCGAACGCCGCGACGTTAATCGAACGGATCGCGGCAACGTCCGACGGGCGCTCCGCTCTGACTTCGCTGATGCTCGTCACCCACGCCGGGTCGAGCTTCATCACGCGGCTGCGCGCCGGCGACAGTTCTTCTTCCGGCAGCACCTCGCGCACGCGCGTGAAGACCAGTTGGCCGTCCTGTTGTCCAACGAACGACATGCCGCCAAACGCCACGCGCGCGTGACCGTCGCCATCATCCGCCGACACGATTTGATCCGTCGGCAGCGAGATCTTCACGCCCTCCGGCAAGACGACGAACGTCCCCGGCGGGCCGTTGCCGACGATCGGTAGCTGCGACGGACGGTCCCGTTCGCGAAGCAGCGAGCTAGGTGAAACGAAGTCGATGACGAGTGGCACTGGTATCCCGGGTCAGCATGCCGACACTGCGTTCAACATACTCTCACTTGGCACGTGAAACGGCGCGCGCACCGGCCAAACAATTGGCCGGCGCGGCCAACTGACTGACCGCGCAAAAAAAGTGCGTGCGATCACGCCGAGTTCGTTGACAATCTCTCAGCTCACTCCCCGACAACTTACGACTGGAGATGCACCACCGATGCGCGCAGCTGCTACGGGTGTTTGCTTGCTCTCACTGATCCTTACCGGCTCGGCGACAGCGTTCGCTCAGAGTCCGCATCCTCCGATCGCGCAACCAATCACTGCATCGTCTCTCTATCGGGGCGATGCGACCTGGGTGGTGACGACCACAATCTTTCCGACGGCGACGGACACCGACCAGACAAACAGCAGCACGCTGTGGACTTTCAGGTTTCTCAATGCAGAAGCACTGAAAGACCTCGACGGCAGCATGCGCGTAGCGTGCACATTTCCCGACCCAGCGACCGGCGCAATCGTGACCCGTGGCGCGAATCAGGACATGACGACCAAGCAGGCAAAGATCTCGTGCGTGTACCACCCCCAGGTCAAGAGCGACAAAGACGAGGCGTTCAAGTATGAGGTGACGCGCTGCGATCGCAAAGACGACCAGACACCGTGCTCGAACGTCACATCCGCGCCAGCCGACGTCACGATAACGGTGAAGTCCGAGGGACTGCGGTGGGAAATCACCACCAATGCAAATCAGTCGGTGTCGAGCGATGCGCCTGCCGCGGGAAACATTCCGAACACGATCGGCAAAACAACACAAGACGTGATGCTCTCGCTGGATTGGGTGTTCCGCAGCCCCCAGTACCTGCCACGGCACGGCGAACAGTCGGTCAACGCGACCACGTTCGATGGCCATTTCGTCTTCCGAACCGGGTTGACGACGAAAGCGGAGGCGGTAACGGCCACGCCGTTGGTCGCAGCGGGCGACACGACGCCCATGCCTCCCGCTCCTTCCGCCGCGTCGCAGCGTCATTTCTCAACCGGCGGCGAATTGAACTACAACCTCGTTCTACCGTCCACGGGAACCGGATCATTCCTCGAGATTGGCGGGCTCGCGCGCGGCACGCTGGATGCCGACGTCGAGGGTACGGCGACGAATCAGGAAGCGGCAACGCAGATTTTCAAGCTCGTGCGAAACGGCAACGCGTCATATACAGCGGAAGTCGGCGTCCGCGCCACGCTCAAGCAATATCACGAGGATATGTTCGCGATGTCCGTTCAACGCGGCGAAGGCGAGGCCGTCGAGCACCCGAAGAACAGCGACGACTTCGTGACCGCCGAATTCGGCTACCAGCGGAACACTGGTGTCGCCGGCCTGGAATCACTCGGCATCTCGCAGAACCGCTACTTCCTCCGCGTCGTCGCAACGCCGATCGAATTGCCGAACGTGCCGGGCCATACGAAACCGATGATCGGCGTCCAACTCTCCGGCGGATCCGGCCAGCCGAAAGAAGTGAAGATTCTCTACGGGGTCGATCTCTCGATCATCCGCGCCGCTCTTGGCTTATAGGTACACATCTGATGAACACGTCGAAGCCACTCGGAGCACTTCTCCTCTTAATCGCGTCCGCGGCTAATTGCCGAAGCGTC
Source organism: Vicinamibacterales bacterium (assembly GCA_035652075.1). Classification (GTDB taxonomy): domain Bacteria; phylum Acidobacteriota; class Vicinamibacteria; order Vicinamibacterales; family CAVVIG01; genus Gp6-AA45. The sequence continues at coordinate 348 of DASREL010000048.1, read as the reverse complement.
ACGCATTGGCAAGTGACGCCGCCTGCGCGGCCGGCCACCCTCAACGAGTTTGACGCATGGTGGGACCCGATTGACGAAAACGGGCTACCGATCAACCCGGAGTGGGGATCGCAGAAGAATGCCTCGGAACTGCCGATGCGCGACCCCAACGATCCGTGCGCGAAGGCGCCTCAACACTGCACCACTCAGCTGAGGACGGACGCGATCGACCCGGCACCGACGCCGAGCGTCTGCCGATTCGGCGTCGAGACCGATCTCGAGCATGCCGGGCCGTTTGCCGCGCACGTCAACTGGATGGTCGCCTCCTATACCGGAACGGTGCGACCGACCATGCCGCCGATCAGCGAC
>DASREL010000047.1:0-12228 GCA_035652075.1 Vicinamibacterales bacterium | reverse complement strand
CCGGAACTGTTCGCGCTGTTGCACACGCTGCCGAACGTCGAGACGTGGCAGCTCCACAAGTCGGAGAACGAGGGCGCCCAGAACTTCGCCGACGATCGCATCGCCAATCTCGATGAATCGACGGCGCACTGGTTGAAGCTGTCCGCCAACGCCGACGGCACGTTCGCGGTCACCAACGGACGCACCGACGCTGGTGCCAGGCCACGGTCAGACACCACGGTCCCGGGACGTCTGCTCGTGTTGAACAAGGACGATGCGACCTTTGTCGCTGTCGATCCTGATTCGGGCGCCATTCTCGGCACGGTTCCGGTCGGGCAAGGGCCACATGAACTTGTCGTCTCGACCGATGGCAAGTACGCGTTCGCGAGCAACTACGGGACCGGTCCCGCGCCCGGCAAAACGATCTCGATGATCGATCTCGCCGCGATGAAAGAAATCCGCCGCATCGATGTGTCGCCGCTCAGCCGGCCGCACGGCCTCGATTTCGCCGGCGGCAAGTTGTATTTCACGGCGGAGGCGAGTCGAAAGATCGCGCGCTACGATCCGGCCAGCGACAAGATCGATTGGGAGTTCGAGACGGGGCAGGCAACGACGCACATGGTGCTCGTCACGAGAGATCGCAAAACGATCTTCACGTCCAACATCGGATCCGGCACGTTGTCGAGGATTCAGCAGGGCAGCAACGGCGCGTGGGCGCAGTCCGTGATTCCTGTTGGCAAGGGACCCGAAGGCATCGACGTATCGCCTGACGGCAAAGAAATATGGAGCGCGCGATCGCAGGACGGCGGCGTGTCCGTCATCGACGCGGCCACCGGCGCGGTAAAGCAAACGATCGACGTCGGCACGAAGCGCTCGAACCGCATCAAGCTCACACCCGACGGCACGTTCGCGCTGATTTCAGACGACGAATCGGGCGACCTCGTCGTCCTCGATGCGCCGGCGCGGACCGTGACGAAGCGCATCGCGCTCGGCAGTCATCCCGAAGGGATCGTGATCGCGCCGGACGGGTCGCGTGCGTTCGTGGCAGTTAATGCCGACAACACGATCGCCGTCATCGATCTCAAGACGTGGCAGGTGACGAAGAAGCTGCACACCGGAGCAGGTCCTGACGGTATGGCGTGGGTGGGGCGATGACGGGCGTGAATCGTGATTCGTGGGTCGTGATTCGGAACGGGGCGATCGCGCTGTCCGTCGTGTGCTCGGCCTGCACGTCTGCGCCGCGGTACGACATCGTCATTCGTCACGGCACCGTCTACGACGGATCCGGCAAGCCGGGTGTTGTCGGCGACGTCGCGATCGATGGCGATCACATTGCTGCCGTTGGCGATCTCGCGAACGCGCGCGGGCGCAACGAAGTCGAGGCGCGCGGGATGGCGGTGGCGCCTGGCTTCATCGACATGTTGAATCACTCGGAGACGGCGCTCTGGGCAGACGGTCGCGCGCAGAGCGGCATCCGTCAGGGCGTCACGCTCGCTGTGTTCGGCGAGAGTTCCATTGGACCGCTGAGCGAGCCGATGCGCGCCGAGCAGCAGCGCCGTCAGGGTGACATCAAGTTTCCGATCGCGTGGCACACGCTCGGCGAAGGGCTCGACGCCATCGCGAAACACGGCACCTCCGTCAACATCGCGTCGTTCGTGAGCGCGTCGACGATCCGCGGCAAAGAGATCGGCTTCGACAATCGACCGCCGACGCCAGACGAACTCGACCGCATGCGCGCCGACGTGCGCACGGCGATGAGCGAAGGCGCGATGGGTGTGACGACGGCGCTGATCTACACGCCGGCGGTGTTCGCGAAGACCGACGAACTGATTGAACTCGCGAAGGTCGCGTCGCAATCCGGCGGCATGTACATCTCGCACATGCGCAGCGAGGGCGACCGATTGCTCGAGGCGATCGACGAAACGCTGACGATCGCGCGGCAGGCGCACATCCGCGCGGAGATCTATCACCTCAAAGCGGCAGGCCAATCGAATCTCGAAAAGATGGACGCGGCGATCGCGAAGATTGAGGCAGCGCAGAAGGAAGGCTTCGAGATCACCGCTGACATGTATACCTACACAGCCGGGTCGACGGGGCTCGATGCCGCGATGCCGCCGTGGGTACAGGAAGGCGGCTACGACGCATGGGCATCGCGCCTTCGCGATCCGAAGGTGCGCGAGCGTCTGCGCCGCGACATGACGACGCCCGGCGGCACATGGGAGAACCTGCTGCTCGCGGCCGGAGGCAAGGGCACGTTGCTCGTCGGGTTCAAGAACGAAGCGCTGCGAAAGTACACCGGCAAAACGCTCGAGGATGTGGCGAAGGAACGCGGCACGTCGATCCAGGACACAGCGATGGACCTCGTTGCCGAGGACGGCAGCCGCGTGCAGGTCGTCTACTTCCTGATGTCCGAGGACAACGTCAAGAAGCAGATCCGGCAGCCGTGGGTGAGCTTCGGATCGGATGCGTCATTCATGTCCGCGGAGGGCGTGTTCCTCAAGACGAGCACGCACCCGCGCGCGTACGGCAACTTCGCGCGGTTGCTCGGCAAGTACGTGCGCGACGAGCACGTCATCCCGCTCGAAGAAGCGATTCGAAAGCTGACGTCGCTGCCGGCCGACACGTTGAAGATCAAAGATCGTGGGCGCCTTGCCGCAGGCCAGTTCGCCGACGTCGTCGTCTTCGACCCGAACACGATCGCGGATCGCGCGACATACGACAAACCCCATCAGTATTCGGTCGGCGTCCGCGACGTCTGGGTCAACGGCACGCAGGTGCTCAAGAACGGCGATCACACCGGCGCCACGCCAGGCCGCGTCGTCCGCGGTCCGGGGTGGAAGCAGCCCTAAAGGGCTGCGCCACAACCGTAGGCCGGTCCTTTGGGACCCGGCGTCCGCCACCCGTTCGGGTGATCCGCGCACGTCCTCCGGGCGCGACGATGGATGGGTGAATCCACAATCAGTTCGAGACGAAGACCTGCTCGACGCGTACTCCTGTGCGGTGACGAGCGCGGTGGACGCGGTCGGGCCGGCGGTCGTCAAGATCGATATCGATCGCGGCGGCGGCTCGGGCGTCATCTTCACGCCTGACGGCCTGATCCTCACGAACGCGCACGTCGTAGAGCGCAGCGATCGACCGCGCGTGACGCTGACCGACGGTCGCTCGTTTGTCGCCGACGTGATCGGTCGCGATCCGCACACCGACCTCGCCGTCATCCGCGTAACGCCGGACACGACCGCGCTGCCGTTCGCGCGCCTCGGCGACTCTCGCGCGATTCGCGTCGGCCAGGTCGCCATCGCGATCGGCAACCCCTACGGTTTCCAGCACTCCGTCACGAGCGGCATCGTCAGCGCGCTCGGCCGGTCGCTGCGCGCGCAGTCGGGACGGTTGATCGACGACATCATTCAAACCGACGCCGCGCTGAATCCGGGCAATTCCGGCGGCGCGCTGGTGACGACGAACGCGGAAGTGATCGGGATTAACACGGCGACGATCATGCCCGCGCAAGGTTTGTGTTTTGCGATCGCCAGCAACACCGCGCGGTTCGTCGCGGCCAAACTGATCCGCGACGGACGCATTCGCCGCAGCTACATCGGCGTCGGGGGGCAGAGCGTCCCGATTCCACGCGCCCTCGCGCGCGAACATCAGCTCGCCGTGTCATCCGGTGTGTTCGTGACGTCGGTCGAAGCCGACAGTCCAGCGGCGGCGGCGGGATTGAAGGACGGTGACGTCATCCTCGCGTGCGGCGCGAACACCGTCACCGGCGTCGACGATCTGCACCGTTTGCTCACCGAGGATCTGATTGGCGTTCCGACGTCGCTGACGATTCTCCGCAGTGGTCAGCGGCGGCGCGTTACTGTAATTCCGTCAGAGCGCAATTAATCCGCGCCGGACGGCGCGGCGCACGGCGTCGGTGCGATTCGATGCGCCGAGTTTGCCGGAAATCGCCGCGACATGGAATTTGACGGTTTGATCGCTAATACCCAATCGAGCCGCAATGGCCTTGTTGGGTAGCCCTTCGGCCAAGAGCTCGAGCACTTGCACCTCGCGCGGCGTGAGCGGCTCGGCGTATTGCGGATTGAGGATTGCGGATTGCGGATTGATTGATTGATTGGGGAGCAGGACGGCGTCGGCTTCGACGCCCGCGGCGCGCGCGAGTTGCAGCGTGTCGAACTCGCCGACCACCGTCAGCGAGCCGTTCATTTCCGCCTTCATCCGCGCGCGTTCGGACGCCGAGCCGACCAGGAGCACACGCATCAGTTCTTTGGACGCTCGCCGATCGTGATTGGTAACTGAGTCTTCGTTCCGCCGCGCAGCACCGTCAGCGACACTTCTCGGCCCACCCGGTCGCCGACAAGTAAATCGAGCAGATCTTCTGGCGAACCGACCGCGTGCCCGTCGATATCGACGAGCATGTCGCCGACGAGGACGCCGGCGCGCGCCGCGGGACTGCCGGTCGTCACGCCGATGACGAGCAGCGCCGTTTCGTGTCCGCTCGACTGCTGATGTTCGGGCAGCCGAACGGGCTGACCGGCGATTCCAAGGTAGCCGCGCTTGAGTTGACCGTGCTCGAGGACGGTTGCCGCGGTCTTCCACGCGATCGGCGCGGGGATGACGACCGTGGTGCCGCGAATCTGGGTCGACGTCACGATGCCCAGCAGTCCGCCGCGTGTGTCGAGGAAGGCGCCGCCGGCGAATCCGTCGTGCATCGGCGCCGTCGTGCGCAGCACCTGTTCGATGGCGCGCCGGCGTCCGGTCGGCAGCGGACCGCCGATCACCGACACGATGCCCGCAGATGCCGTGACGTTGTTGCTGAGCGATCGCGCGATCGCGAGCGCGAGGTGGCCGACGCGCGGTTCCTCCGTCGCGAGCGCGATCGGTTTCGCGTCGAGACCAGGGACACGCAGCACCGCGAGGCTCGTCGTCGGATCCCAACCGGCAAGCTCGGCGTCGATCGTCGTGCCATCGCTGCGGCGCACGTGCAATCCGTCGTCACGCCCAATCGCACGCACGGTGGTGACGACGACGTCGGCGGCGTAGACGAGACCGCTGGCGGGGCGTCGTGCGCCTTGAACCTGAACGACCGACGGCGCGGTGGCGGCGACGGCGTCAGCGAGAGAGTTCGAGAAGGAGGTCAACAGATCGGATGTCATGCCCAATGATGGCCATATGGCCGCCGGTTCGACATCACCTATTTGGGTATGATGCGCGCATGACGAGGCGGGATTCGGGATTCGGGGTTCGGGATTCGTGTGGCGGTCGGACGTTCGATCGGACGTTCGATCAGACGTTCGTAGCGCAGCCCTTCAGGGCTGCTGGCGGCGGCAGGCCTAAAGGCCTGCGCTACAAAAGCTGGTGCATGTTGCCGGCGTTGTTGCTGTTCGTCCCGCAGGCGTCAGCTCCTGTCGCCGACACGATTTTGATCAACGGTCATGTCGTCACGGTGGACGCCCGATTCTCGACGGCTGAGGCGATCGCGATCAAGGACGGTCGATTCACCGCGGTCGGATCGAATGGCGACGTTCGCAAGCTCGCAGGTCCGAAGACGACGACGATCGATTTGCACGGACAGACGGTGATCCCCGGCCTTGCCGACGGTCATTTGCATGACGCCGGCGGCGGACCCGGCGTCGACCTCTCGCGCACGCGTTCGATCGCGGACGTGGTGTCGGCAGTTGCGGGACGCATCAAGACGAGCAAGCCGGGCGACGTGATCGTGTCGAACAGCGACTGGCACGAAGCGCAGCTGAAGGAACACCGCCTCGTCTACCGCAAAGATCTGGACGCCGTTTCGCCGAACAATCCCGTCGTCCTCGTCCGCGGCGGTCACGAGTACATCCTCAATTCCGCGGCGCTGAAGAAATGGAACATCACGAAAGACACGCCGCAGCAGCCGGGCGGGCGGATTTCGCGCGACGCCGACGGCGAATTGAACGGCGAGCTGATCGATCGCGCGAAGGCGCTCGTGCAGTTGCCGCCCGCGCCGCGGCTCACGATCGAAGAACTGCAGGCGCAGCACACAAAACTCAACGCGGCCGGCCTGACCAGCATCCGCTATCCAGGCGCGTCGGCGGAGCAGTATCGACTGCTGAAAGAGATGGAGCAGCGCGGCATCCTGACGATGCGCGTCAATCAGTTGCTGCGATTCCCGAGCGCCGATTCGGCGGACGCGATGCGCGCCGCCATCGCCGCGACAGGACTGAAGCCGGACGAGGGCGACGACTGGGTGCGCATCGGCGGCATGAAGATGGCCGTCGACGGCGGATTCGAAGGCGGATGGATGCGCGAGCCCTACGTCGAGCCGTGGGGCGAGCACGGCACGTTTCGCGGCGTCAACACGATGAAGCCGGCGCCCTACACCGATGTCGTGAAGGAACTGAACCGCGAAGGATGGCGCGTGGCGACGCACGCCGTCGGCGATGCGGCAATCGATGAAGTCCTCGCCGCGTACGAAGCGGCGAACGCGGAGAAGTCGATTCGCGGCAAGCGGTGGTCGCTCGAACACGGCTTCATCCCGCAAACGGATCAGTTTCCGCGCATGAAAGCGCTCGACCTCGTGATCTCCGCTCAGGACCATCTGTATCTCGCGGGGCCGAGCCTCGTGAACTACTGGGGACGCGCGCGCGCCGAGCGGACGACGCCGGTCCGCGAATATCTCGATCGCGGATTCCTCGTCGCCGGCGGCACCGACTCCGCGGTGGTTCCGTATCCGCCGCTCTGGGTGATCTATCACTTCACGACGCGCGACACGATCAGCGGCGGCGTGATGGGCGCGGATCAGAAGATCTCGAGAAAGGAAGCGCTGCAGATCGAAACGATCAACAACGCGTTCCTGACCTTCGAAGAAAAGATCAAAGGTTCGATCGAAGTCGGCAAGCTCGCGGACCTCGTCGTCCTGCCGAAAGACATTCTGACGTGCCCTGACAAGGACATCGAGCAGATGAACGTCGCGATGACGATGGTCGGCGGCAGGGTTGTGTATCGACGGCAGCCCTAAAGGGCTGCGCTACATGCGACCCGGAACGATCGTCCTCTCGCTGCTGGCATTTGTCGCGGCCGGTTGTCACCAAGGCGTGAACAAGTCGGGCGGACCGACGGGACCGACCGATGTGGTTGCCGGCGCACCAGGATTTCTCGCGTTTCGCGCCTCGCCGATCGCGCTCAGCGAGATTCGCTTCATCACGCCGCTCGGCAACCTCAATCCGCCAGCGCACACGATTCCGACCGATCACATTTACTTCTACTTTGCGGCGCCGGATGCGGGAGAAACGCCGATCGGCCGCCGCACCGATTTCTTCGCACCCGCCGACGGTGTGATCAGATATGTGATCACCACCGACCCGCCGGACACGAAGATCGGATTTCAGGCATCGGCGACGCTGACGTATTACGTCGATCATCTCATCCCGTCGATTCCGTTGACGATGGGAACGAAGGTGACGGCGGGTCAGCGGATCGGCACGTCAGGGTCCGCATACGGCATCGATCTCGGCGTCGTCAACACCGACCTGACGCTGGCATTTGCCAATCCCTCTCGCTATGCCATCGGGGACACATTGCACGCGGACGCGCCGCTGAAGTATTTCGACGAGCCGCTTCGGTCGCAACTGTATTCGCGCGTCCAGCGCATCGGCGGCGAGCTTGACGGTCAGGTCAATCAGGACGTGGCCGGACGGCTTGCCGGCAATTGGTACGAAGAGCGGACGTCGACACAAATCGCGTTTGTCTTCGACACCTACGATCCTTCGCAGATTCGGATCTCGATCGCGGCAATTGGCGGCGTGTCCCGCACCGGCGTGTTTGCGGTGGCGCCCGGCGATCCGTCGCCGCGCGACGTGTCGGTGGCGTCAGGACCGATCGTCTACACCTTGACCACGTCGCGAAGCGGACCGCCGGTCAGCGGCGCTCCCGCGGGCAGGCTGCTCGTGCAGATGACGGACGATCAACACCTACAGGTCGAACTCGTGCCGAGCGGCGGGCCGGCGTCGTTTACGTCCAACGCCGTTCGCTATACCCGCTGAACGAACGACTCCTTGACCGCGCGTCGCAACACTTTGCCGGTCGGTCCTTTGGGCAGAGCCGCCACGAACATCAATTGCTCGGGACACTTGTAGAGCGAGATCCGCTCGCGCACGAACGCGAGCAAGTCCGATTCGGTGATCGCGTGACCGTCGCGCAGGACGACCGCCGCGACGACGACTTCGCCCCATCGCTCGTCGGGTGCGCCGACAACCGCGACTTCCGCGACGGCAGGATGTTGATAGATCGCTTCTTCGACTTCCTGCGGCGAGATGTTCGAGCCGCCGCGGACGATGATCTCTTTCTTGCGGCCGTCGAACCAGAAAACTCCGTCCGCGGCCTCGTGTGCGAGATCGCCGGTGAGGAACCAGCCGTCACGAAACGCCTGCGCCGTCGCTTCGGGATTGTTCCAGTAGCCAACGAACACACCGGGCGCCTTCACCCACAGCTCGCCGTCGACGATGCGCACGCTGACGCCCGGCGCCAGTTGACCGAGCGAACCGCAGCGAACGTCGTCAACACGATTCATCGTCACCGGCACGACTTCGCTGAGCCCGTAGACCTCGACGAGCGGACGGCCGAAGAACTGCTGGAATTGATCCTGCAGCGCCGTCGGCACGGAATCGCCACCGACGGCGTACATCCGCATCGATCGCACGTCGCGCGGCTTGTGCCGCTGGGCCTCGGCGAGCGCGCGATAAAAGACCGGCATGCCGGTCATCGCGGTGACGCGATGCCGTTCGATCGCGTCGAGGTACACGTTCGGGTCGAACTGCGGCGCGGTGACGATCGTGATGCCGGCGCGAATGGCCGACACAACTCCGAGCAGCGCCGCCATGTGCACCATCGGCAGCGGGATGAGTCCGACATCGTTCGGATCGCCGAGCAGCGCGGCAGAGGACTCGGCCAGCGCCATCATCGTCCGCTGCGTGTGCGTCACGCCCTTTGGCCGCGCCGTCGTCCCTGACGTGTAGAGGACCGCAGCGGGATCATCGTCGCGCGATTCCGTTCTGTACGTCGTGTCCGGCTCGAGTCGGACCAGCTCTCCCTCGACGTACCGAACGCGCACGTGATCCGGCCACCCGAGGATCTCTCGCGCGAGATCCGGCTGGCCGATATATGCCACCGCGCCGGCGTGACGGAGGACGTAGTCGATCTCCTGCGACTTGAACCGCGTGTTGATCGGCAGCGCGATCGCGCCGCGCTTGAAGCAGGCGAAGTACGCGACGACGATTTCGACGCCGTTGGACAGATGGAGCGCGACGCAGTCACCGCGATTGACGCCGACGCTTTCGAGGTGCCGGGCGGCGGCGGATGACATCGCATCCAGATCCGCAAAGGTGATCGTGCGATCGGCGACGATCAGCGCCGGTTTGTCGGGAGTGGATTCGGCGGCTCGCCGCAGCGCGTCGACCAGGAGGGCCATAGGCGGCGTAGCGTAATGCGCGCGACGCGGCACGTAAAGGCTTACGTGTCGAGTAACGTCGGCGATCGTGCTTCGTTGTTTCGATTCAACAAGTTACGTGCTGGTCTCAGCCTTGCTGAATGTGCAGGCGTGACCCGACACTACTATCGATCTGTTCTCGCGACCCTCGTCGTCGCACTCCTCTGTGGATTCGCTGCACCTGTCTTCGCGCAAGCACCGGCCGACGATGACGACGCAAAGCTGCGACCGCTCGAACCGGATTTCAAAATCACGAATCTTCCCACGACGCTGCCGATGCCGGTGCACGGCGGCGCGTTCGAACTGACGCATCGTTTCGGCGGCGATTTCGCGAACACCGACTTCGGCACGCTGGCCGGAAACCTGTTCGGCCTCGACAACGGCGCGACCATCAACCTTGGATACCGCTTCGGCCTGATGAAGCACCTCGAGGTTGCCGTCTCGCGGACGCAGGCGTTCAAAGAAATTCAGTTCCAGGCGAAGTACGACGCCTTCCACGAAGATCAGGGCAAGCCGGTCGGCCTGTCGGCGATCCTGTCGATCGAAGGCGACAACAACTTCGGCGCGTGCAGCGATTGCGTCACCGAGCGGTCGCCGGCAATCGGCCTGTCGATCTCGCGGACGCTCGGAAGTGCCGCAGTTGTCTACGTCGATCCGTTCTGGGTGCACAACTCGGCCGGCACTGGCGCGCCCACGGTCGGCACGCGCGACACCGGCTTTGTCGGTCTCGGCACGCGCGTGCGTCTCGTACCGGCGACGTTCGTGACGTTCGAGGTGTCGCCGCGCGTCGGCGGCTATGCCCCCGGCACCGCGATGTACGCGGTCGCGATCGAAAAGCGCGTCGGCGGTCACGTGTTCTCCTTGAACTTCGGCAATTCAACGCTCGGGTCCACGTACGGTCAGATTGCACGCGGAGGCTCGTCGGCGGTGCCCAACGGTCACATGCCGCTCTACATGGGCTTCAACTTGTCACGCAAGTTTTACTGAGGAGATGGGAAACCGATGAAACGTTTTTCTGTGATCGCGATCGCGCTCGCATTTGCTGCCGCAGGCTGCGGCTCTTCGTCCACGTCGCCGACGACGACGCCGTCGAAACCGACATTCACCGCAACACTGCTGCCGGCGAACGAAGTACCGCCGGTCGGGAATGCCGAATCAACCGGCAGCGGCAGTGTGACCATCACGTTCGACACGACGACGTCGGGCGGCAACGTCACCGCCGCCAGCGCGACGTTCGTGGCGAACCTTACGGGATTCCCGGCGGGGACGACAGTGACGCTCGGCCACATCCACAAGGGCGATAAGACCTGTGCGTGTCCGGTTGCGATCACCGCGAACGTGACGTCGACGACGTTGCCGAGCGGCGCCGGATCCCTGGTATTGACCAACTCGTCGCCGGATGTCGCGATCGTGCAGGACATCCTGAACAATCCGGGCAACTACTACTTCAATCTCCACTCGACCCTGAATCCGGGCGGCTTCGCCCGTGGGCAGCTCTCGCGCGTGCAGTAACGCGTTCCTCTCGCGTCATCGCCGCGCAGCCGGCCGCGTTTCTCATCCCCACGCGGCCGGCTTCTTTTTCACGGTTTTCGCTGTTCCCGTTCTAAATTGCGTAATCAACATCGCCAAACGTGTATGAAGATTGCGCGTACACGGCCATACGTCAGCCAATCGAGGTTGCATGGTCGCCAGACGTGCATTCATCTTCGGTGAACGCGTGTTCAGCGATGCCGAACGCGTGTTCAACAACGCCGAACGCGGTCGTTGAGACGCCGAACGTGAATATAGGTACGCAGAACGCGTAAACACGACCGCCAAATACGTGGAGACGTCAGCGAAATGCGTAAGCCTCTCGACGTCCGCTCGCTGTTATTCGGCCGCACGCGCGAGCACGTGCTCGATCTGCTGCTGCAACACCCAACGGAGCGCTACTACATGCGAGAGCTGGCGTATCACGCACAGGTCGCCGCTAGTTCCGTACAACGCGAAGTGGACCTTCTCGTCGCCGCCGATCTGATCACGCGCGTCCGAAGCGGCCATCAGATCTATTTTCAGATCAATCAGGCGTCGCCGGTGTTCCCGGAGATCCAATCGCTCTTCCAGAAGACCGCGCGCCAGCCCAACTAACCTCTGCGGCCTTTGCGCGCTCCGCGTGAGGAATAATCATCTTCATGCGTGTCCAGTGCGCGATCGCGGGCGGCGGACCGGCCGGGATGATGCTCGGCTACTTGTTGGCGCGCAGCGGCGTCCGCGTCGCCGTCCTCGAAAAGCACGCGGACTTCCTGCGCGACTTTCGCGGCGACACGGTTCACCCGTCGACGCTCGAAGTCATGTTCGAGCTCGGCCTGCTCGACGAGTTCCTGCAGCGTCCGCATCAGAAAATCCGCGAGCTGTCCGGCGAGGTCGGACGGACGTTCGTCAAGATCGCCGACTTCTCACACGTGCCAACGCACTGCAAGTTCGTCGCGCTGATGCCGCAGTGGGACTTCCTCGACTTCCTCGCCGACCACGCGGTGTTGTATCCACACTTCACGTTGTTGCGGCGCGCCGAGGTGACCGATCTCATCGACGAGGGTGGACGGATCGTCGGCCTGACCGCGAAGACACCTGACGGACCGCTGGACATCCGCGCCGATCTCGTCGTCGGCGCCGACGGGCGCGCGTCCATCGTCCGCGAACGCGGCGGACTCATCGTCCAGGACATCGGCGCGCCGATTGACGTGCTGTGGATGCGGCTGACGAAGAAGCAAACAGATCCGCGTCAGACATTCGGCCACGTCGAAGCT
>DASREL010000046.1:0-8093 GCA_035652075.1 Vicinamibacterales bacterium | reverse complement strand
GAAGCTCGAGCTGTACCGCCACGGTAAGGCGGTCATCCTCGATCGCTGACCGCCGCAGGTGCGGAGTGTCCGGCTTCAGTCGGACCAGAGCGTCAGCGCCAGCCTAGTTCGGGCGCGACGTACTTCAGGATGCTTTCGATCACGTGCGCGTTGTATTCGACGCCGAGCGTGTTCGGCACCGTCAGCAGCAGCGTGTCGGCCGCGGCGATCGCCTCGTCCGTGGCAAGTTCCTTCACGAGGACGTCCGGTTCGGCGGCATACGAGCGACCGAAGATCGCGCGCGTGTTCGGATCGATGTAGCCGATCTGATCGCGGTCGCGGCGGTCGCGTCCGAAGTACGCGCGGTCGCGATCGGTGACGAGGGCGAAGATGCTGCGGCTGACCGAGACGCGCGGCTGTCGCGCGTGCCCCGCCTCCTTCCATGCCTCGCGATACGCTTCGATCTGCTTGCGCTGTTGCACGTGCAGCGGCTCGCCGGTCTCGTCCGTCTTGAGCGTCGAACTCTGCAGATGCATGCCGAGTTTCGCTGCCCAGCGGGCCGTCTCGTTCGAACTGGCGCCCCACCAGATCCGATTGCGCAATCCTTCGGAGTGCGGCTCGACGCGCAGCAGTCCCGGCGGATTCGGAAACATCGGTCGCGGGTTCGGCTGCGCGAAGCCTTGGCCGTCGAGCAAGTGCAGGAACACTTCCGCATGACGACGGGCCATGTCGGCGTCGGTTTCGCCTTCGGCAGGCGTATATCCGAAGTGCCGCCAGCCGTCGATCACCTGCTCCGGCGATCCGCGGCTGATCCCGAGCTGCAATCGGCCGCCGGCAATCAGATCCGCTGCGCCGGCGTCTTCCACCATGTACATCGGGTTCTCGTAACGCATGTCGATGACGGCGGTGCCGATTTCGATGCGCGTGGTGCGCGCGCCGATCGCGGCGAGCAGCGGAAACGGCGAGCCGAGCTGGCGGGCGAAATGATGGACCCGGAAGTACGCCCCGTCCGCGCCGAGTGCCTCCGCCGCGACAGCCAACTCGATTGACTGCCGCAGCGCGTCGCTCGCGGTGCGCACTTCCGAATCAGGTGCGGGCACCCAGTGCCCGAACGACAGGAATCCGATCGTCTTCATCACGCCACGATACGTCGAACGGCCGTCGACAGCATCAGTCGCGTCAGGCCGCTGAAGAACATGCTGATCGCCACCAGCGTCCCGATCGCCCAGACCGAGCTGGCCGGGAATCCGCTGCCGATGAGCACGGCCAACAGCAACGTGATGATTCCGTCACCCACCAGCCATCCGCTGCCTGGCAGCGGCCGCAGCGTGAACGCGAGCACGAATTCGAGCGCGCTCTCGAGCACGAGGTAGGCGACGAGCGCGATCGTCAGGGCTTCGAGGCCGAGGACCGGTCGCGTGATCAGATAGAACCCCGCGCCGGCGTAGACGATCGCCGTCAGGATTTCCCAGAGGATCGCGCTCGCGCCGGAGGCGCGCCACGCGTAGCCGATGTGCAGGGCGCCGCTGATGATCAGCAACCAGCCGAAGAACAGCGTGACCGTCACACCCGTGATCGCCGGTGCGAACAGCGCGATGACGCCAGTAAGCATCATGAGGACGCTGAGCGCGATGGACCAGTTCGCCGTCGTGCGAACGTCGTCTTTGAACGTTGTCGTCGGAGCCATGTCACTACTCCTTCGCCGCCGCCGTCGTGGTGTACTTCTGCCGGAAGTCCTCGAGTGCCTTCTCGACCTTCACGAGCGCCGAGTCGAGCCCGGTCTTCGCGTTCTTCAGCCCTTCGATCGCGGCGATCTCCGCCTGCGTGCGCTTCGACTTCGCGATCGCGTCGAACCGATCGATCTGCTCGTTGATCTCGTGAATCTTTGCCGCGATCCGATCTTCGTAAGTAGCCATCTCTGCTTCTCCTTTGCTTGCGTTCACATGCGGTCGTAGGGTGTCCACGACATATCGATTCATGCAGCCCGCGACGACGAACTCGGATCCGGCTTCGGCCATGCGCCGCAGTAACCGCGCGCCGCTGGCGTCGATGAAGTCGACGTCGGACAGCCCGATGGTTACCGTTGGCGCCGGTTCGACGCCGTCCACGATTGATCGCCAGTGTTGCTCCACGAGCGGCACCCATTCGCCGCCGAGAGTTCCGTGGAGGTCAATTCGAACGCCGTTCGCAAGTTGCTGGATCTCGATGCGCAGCATGTGCGCGCTCCGGACGTCTAAAGGGCAAGAACGGTGCCCGCGTATGTGCTTGCAATCGCGGCTTTTGGCCGGTGACGCGTGACGAAATGGAGTCACGCGTCGCGGCGGCGTCACACGTGAGGCGTGACGGAGAGGTCGTCGATCTTCTCCATCATCAGATTCAATTTCGCCGCGACGCCCTGGATGTCGGCGGCGGCGCGACGATTCACGTCGAAATCGAGCTCGCCGCGGAGGCGATCTTTCTTGGCCTCGCGGTTTTGGCTCATCATGATCACCGGCGCCTGGATCGCCGCGAGCATCGACAGGATCAAGTTCAGCAGGATGAACGGATACGGATCCCATGCGCCTTTGCCGAGCCGCACGTTGATCGCGCAATAGACCACGAGTGAGGCGAGCGTGATGATGATGAACGGCCAGGATCCGCCGAACCGCGCGACCACATCGGCGACGCGCTCGCCCACCGTCTCCTCCGCTTCGATCAGTTCGTTCGGGCTGCGCGTCGAGCGTCCGCGGATTAACGTCTGCGCCGCGTGCAGCCGGCGTCCGAGCACCGTCATCATGTCGATGGCGGCATGCGGCTTTCGCTCGACGAGCGAGACGATGTGATCGCGACCGACTTCGAGGCAGCGGCTCTCCTCGACGGCCATCGCGGTCGTCTCGTGCGGCGCTTCGTCGAGTAACGACGCGAAGCCGAAGAAATCGCCGCTCGATGGCTCGTCGAAGAGGACGTCCTGGTGGTCCTCGTCGATCGTCGTCACCCGAACGCGGCCGGAGAGCAGCACGTACGCCGTGCCGGCGGCGTCGCCGATCTTGTAAATCCGTTGCCGCGGCGCAAACGTCCGCACGTCGACCCGGGATGCGAGCACCGCGAGCTCGTCATCGTCGAACAGCGCGAAGAACTGCACCTGTCTGAGCAGTGTCGGGTCGCACGGCATTCGCCACCTCGTAATGTTCGACGAGTCGCTTGATGGAACCGAGCGCGGTTTCGAGCGATCCGCGCGTCTTGTCGACGACGACCTTTCGCAAGAGCGAGCCTTTCATCCCGGTCAGGCCCTCCTGCTGCGATCCTTTCAGGGTCAGCAGGTAGAAGCCGCGCGCGTGTCCGCCCGGCTCGTCGTCGACGCACACCGATACGTCGAGCGCGGTGTGAAAGTAATGCGTCGCGTAGAGCTGCTTGATCGCAACGGCGCCGAAGTCGTGTCCGTCGGCGCGACCGCGATAGATCACGGCGTGGTTCACGCGAATCGTCGGCTTGAGACCGAAGTCGACTTTCTCCCAGTAGAAGAAGCTGTCGGAATTCGGCAGCGCGACGTTCGGGTACTCGAGGAGATACCGGCGAAGTTCCGGCAGCAGGTCCGGCAGCGCCGCCGATCGCGCGACCATCGTCTCGAACTGTTCGCCAACGCGCGACGGATTCTGCTTGTCGCGATACTCGCCGAGGGCATGATGTCCATCCCGTTGGTACGAGCGGACGAGCCGCACGATCATCGGGCGCGCCAGCGCGCTGGCCTGCTCGACCGGGTCGGACCCCGAGAAATCGATCGCGTCGCGTAAGGCTCTCATCGTGGTCGTCGGCAACTGCACGTCGCACGCGCCCTCGCGACACGTCTTGAGCGCCTTCACGTCGTCTGGCTCGAAGGTCAGGCCAGTGACGTCGGCGACCGTGGGCTCGTCGTGAAACTCGCCAACGGCGAGATATCCGGGCGTGTTGATCAGGCCTCGAACATCACGTGCGGCCCTCAGGTAGGTTTCGGATGAACCGTCCACGTGCACCGCGCCGAAGATGTAGATCTCCGACGGACCGCCCCACGGCAGCACCTTCGCGACGGCGCGGCCGGACTCGACGGCCGCCCGTTGATCCGCGGTCAAGCCGAGGGTGTCGAACAGCGTGACTGGCGGCGTGCGCGCGACCACCGACGCGCTCAACGCCGCCGCGATCAACGAAACATAGATACGCATGATCGTCACCTCGTCACGAGGTCTCGCTCGCGAAGCGTTTCCGCAATGGCGGCCACGGTCGCGAACGTCACGGGACCGAGCACGACTCCGAGACCGCCAAACACGCTGAACCCGCCGAGGAGCGCGAAGAACATCGCGAGCTCGCTCAGCCCGACGCGGCCGGCGACGAGGCGCGGCCGAACGATGTGATCGATCGCGTTGACGACGAACGCCCACAGCACGAGCACGATCGTTTGAGGCCAATGGCCGGTGAAAGCGAGATACCCCGCCGCCGGTCCCCACACGGCGAACGCGCCGACGACCGGAAAGACGCTGGCGAACATCGTCACGACGCTCCACAAGATCGCGGACGGCACGCCAAGCAGCGCGAACATCAGTCCGTAGAGGACGCCCTGCAGCGCCGCGATGACGACGACGCCGTAGACGCTCGCCTGGACGACATCCTTGATGCGGCGCAGCAGCGCCTCGCTGCGCTCGCGCTCGAACGGCAGGAGATCCGGAATCGCGCGGACGAGATCGTCGCCGTCGCGCAACAGCAGGAACAGCGCGATGACGATGAACACGGACGAGACGACGGCTTCGAAGAGTCCTGTGGCGAACGAGACGGTGTATTGGCCGGCGCGCGCGCCCCAATCACCGACGTGCTGCTGGATCCATTGCGCGACCAGCGATTCCTGCGCACCGAACCGACCGTGCACCGACTGCGCGAGCGTGATGCCCTGGCTGACGGCGATCGCCGTCAGCGCGAGCATCGGGATCAAGATCGCCAGCACCGCGACCAGACTCGTGACAAGCGCGCTGAGAACGACACGCCCGGTCTTTCGCTGCAGCCGTTGATGCAGTGGGTAACAGATGATCGCCAGCACGCCGGACCACGCGATCACGCTGGCGAACGGACGCAGGATCGCGAGGCACACGTACACGGCGCCGGCGGCAACGGCGAGAAAGGTCGCCCACGTCAGAATGCGGTGCGTGTTGAGAGGCACGACATCCGACAAGGCAAGTCGGATACCGATCGCGCGACGGAGAAAGGCGCCAGAATTGGCCGGAAATCAACGGGTGGCGCGCCGTCTGCTTCGCGGCCGGTGGTCGCCCGGGCGTCGCGCGCCTTTATTTCGTCACTAAGCGGCGTCGTAAATGAACTGCTGGCGCAGCGGCGCTTGCACATACACGAACGTACAGCCGCTCCGCAGGTAGTTCTCGACGCGCGCCAGGACGATCGCCTCGCGGAACCAGCGAGGGCCGGTCTCGATCAGGCGCTCCTCGATCAACGTCGACAGGAAGTCGAAGCCGGCCGCCATGGCGCGGTCGCGGAGGGCGTCGAGCAGCAGGTTCTCCAGGATCGTCGCGTTCTGCACCGTCGGCAGCGTCGCCATCGCCTCCACGTAAAACGTGTTGTTCTCGGAGAAATGCGGATCGGACGCGACGCCTTCCTCGTCGTAGTTCTCGAGCGGGCTGCCCAAGGCGTAGCCGACAATCGCATTCGACACGCGATCGCGCAGCGCCACCCCAATCGCGCCCTGATTCGCCATCGTCGACTCGAGCGTCTCGAGCGGCAGCTGCAGCATGCCGTAGCGTTGCCGTTCGACGGCAAGGACGTCGCGCTTCAGATTGTCGAACGTGACGGCGGTCAGCTCGATGGTATCGATCGTCTCGAGCGGCAGGTCGACCGCGCCGACGCGGATTTCCGGGGCGGACCCATCGTGGGTCACGCGTCCGTTGACGAGATCGTCGAGCGCGAGCCGCATGATCGTCAGCGCTTCGTCGATCGCGTACGGTTCCATGTCGTACCGCGGGTAGACGCGCAGCGTCCGCTCCCCGGCCTCGAGCAGGATGAGGCCGCGACGGAACGCGCGGTCGCGCAGCGCTTCACGCCAGTCGGCGCGGATCACATCGAAGGCGAGCATCACGCCGGCGCCGCGGATGTTCTTGACGATGTCGCCGTACGTGTCGGTCAGCGCCTCGAGACCGGCACGGGCGCGCGCGCCCGTCCGCTGGACCTGCGCGAGATCCAGCTTGTCGAGCACCGCGAGCAAGCGCACCATGCCGACCGAATCGCCTTCCCACGTCGTGTTGAATTTCTTTTCTTCCTGGAAGAACGTCGCGAGATCTTCGCTGACGAAGAGCACGCCGTTCTGCGCCTTTTTCGCCCACGTCACGACATCGGGCGGGCACGGGAGATCGAATGATTCATGTGCCCACAGCCGTCCCGTCATGCCCCATCCGGTCTGCACTTCGTCGAAGACGAGCGGCACGTCGTAGATGCGGGTGAACAGCCGCAGCCGCTGCATGAACCGCGCAGTCGCCATGCGGACGCCGCCTTCGCCCTGAATCGGCTCGACGAGGACCGCGGCGACACGCCGCGACCGGCGCATCACGTCGGACGTGAGCGCAGCGCGTTGCGTCGCGACGAATGCGTCGACGTCGGTGCGGCGCGCCGCCAGGAAGTCGTCGATCGCGTCGAGCTCGCGCCGGAACGTGTCGCGGCTCTTGTCGGCGCGCGGCAATCGGCCGGACACGAGGAGGTCCCAGAGCTGCTTCAGGCTGCGCTCTTCGCGCCGCAGCGTTTCCTTTTCCGACCGCCTGTCCTCGACGGGAAACGGGATATGCGGCCATTCGAACGTCGGGAACCCGAGCCGCGCCTTCTTGCGATGCGTGACCGCGAGGCTGCCAAGCGTCCGCCCGTGAAACGCCCCTTCGAACGAGACGATGAATGCGTCGCGGTCGCCGGAGGTGACGACGCGATTGAGCAGCGCCGACTTGATCGCGTTTTCCACCGCCTCGGATCCCGTGTTGACGACGAAATGCCGCGGCGTGCCGGCCGGCGCAATCCGGCTCAATGCGCGCTTGAATTCGAGCGACAACGTGGTTTGATATTCCGAATGCGCATAGCGCGACGTGACGAACGCCCAGCGATCGAACATCGCCTGCACGATGTCGGGATCGTTTTCGCCAAGCGCGCTCGTCGCGATCAACGCGCCGAGATCGAGAAAGCGATACGGCGCGCCGAGCGGATCGCGATCGGCGACGGCGAGATACGGTCCGACCGATTCCGCCGGATCGAACGCGACCGGCAGCGAACAAAAGAGACTCCGCTCGGCGGCTTGCAGCGCCGCGTGCGACGCGGGCATGTACCGCTCGATCAGTTCTTCGAGCGGCCGCTCCGGATCGCACAATTCAGGCGGGACGTGCGCGTGAACGCCCCCTGCGCGATACCGGGCGTGTCTCGAGGCCATCTCTTCCACGGTATGCGCCAGGCGTGTCATAGATACGCTCGAGTTTCATGAACCGTACCCTTGCGGATCGTTCGGCCAAACCGAAGTCGAGCTGTCGAATCGCGCATTGGCACGCGACACATGCGAGCATTCGACAATACTCATGCTCCAACGTGAGCTATAAGACCGTTTACATCGTTGTTACGCGTGACGGGGAGACAACGTGCTGACGCAGATTCTCGCGACTGTTCTACTGATCGTGGTCGACGGCCTCCGGCCCGATTACGTGACGCCGCAGCAGATGCCCCGACTGTTCGAACTAGGCCAGCGCGGCATCGTCTTCAACGCGCATCACTCGGTATTTCCGACGGTGACGCGCGTGAACGGATCGACGTTCGTGACCGGGACATATCCTGAGACCCATGGCCTGCTCGGCAATACGATCTACGTCCCCGCGGTCAGCGCGACGAAAACGCTGGACACCGGCGATCGCGAGAACCTCGTTGCGGTCGCGAACACCGGTCCGCTGCTGACCACGCCGACGCTCGGCGAGATCCTGAGGCGCGCCGGCAAGCGGTTCGCGGTGTTCAGCAGCGCGACGACGGGCGCCACCTTCATCCTCGATCAGAGCGCGCCGGCTCGCGAGCTGCCGCCGCACGCGATTCCCAACGCGGCGCAGCACACGCGCGTCGTCGATGCGTACCTCTCAGATCCGTCGCAGGAC
>DASREL010000045.1:0-11099 GCA_035652075.1 Vicinamibacterales bacterium | reverse complement strand
CGGCCTCGGCTTCGCGTTCGCGTACGCCCTGGCGATGGCGATCGGCAACGGCGTGCAGAACACGCTCTTCGGCGTCACGGCGCGGGATCCGCTGACCTACGCGAGCGTGTTCGCGCTGGTCACGCTCGTGTCGCTCGTCGCGACATTGATGCCGGCGCGGCGCGCGACCCGGGTCGATCCGATGATTGCGCTCCGCGCGGAGTAAGTCACTACACCCACTCTCCGCTTCGCATGACCGGCTCGGAGGCACCCGAGCCGGTCACACCGTCGACGTCGATCTCTCCGGATCCGATCATGAAGTCGACGTGGATCGCGCTCTTGTTGCCGCCGGCCTTCGCAAACGCCTCTTCGTCCATCGTCTCGCCGCCGGCGAGTGTGAACTTGTACGCCGTGCCGAGTGCGACATGGCTCGCGGCGTTCTCGTCGAACAGTGTGTTGTAGAACAGCAGCCCTGACTGCGCGATCGGCGAGCCGTGCGGCACGAGCGCGACCTCGCCCAACCGCCCCGCGCCATCGTCGGTGTCCACCATCTGCCGCAGCGTGTGTTCGCCGCGCGCCGCCGAGAGATTGACCACACGTCCATCTTTGAACGTGACCGAGAAGCCTTCGATCAACGAGCCGCCGTAACTGAGCGGCTTCGTCGCGCGGACGGTGCCGTCGACGCGGGCGCGATCAGCGAGCGTGAACACTTCTTCGGTCGGGATGTTGGCGACGAACGGGATGTTGTTGCGGCTCGTCGACTGGCCGCTCACCCACACGTGTCCGGCGGGCAGACCGACGGTGAGATCGGTCGACGGACCGCGAAACCGCAGCGCTGAATATCTCTTCGCGTTCAGGTATTCGCTGCGCTCGGCGAGAGCCTTCAGGTGGTCCTGCCACGCCGCGACCGGATCCGGCCGATCGAGGCGGCACAGGCGCGCAATGGTCTGCCACAGGCGATCGCATCGTTCGTTGGTGGGCGCATCGGGAAATACCTTGGCGGCCCAGGCGTCACCGGCCGCGGCGATCACCGCCCAGTTCGTCGCATTGCGAGAAATCAGTTGCCGGAACGGAACGACGTCGCGCGACACCGCTTGCTGTAACGCGCCGACGAGATCGGTCGGCTGGCTCGCGAGCAGATCGGGATCGTTCGCGTAAATCGACAGCGTGGCGCCGCCGCGCTCGACATGCTCGACGAGCGCGTTGGGGAGCCAGCGCGAATAGGACGTCAGCGTGTCGCGGCCGGCGAGCTGAAAGCGCGACAGCAGCAGCGTTTCGTCGCCCCAAATCGGTTCGACCAACTCCGCGCCCGCGCGATAGGCGCTCGCGGCAACGGCGCGCACGAGCGGCGCCGCTTCGAGCGAGACGCCGCCGTTCACCAGCGGGCCGATGATGAGCAGCCGCTGGCCTTGCTGCAGGTTCAAGGCGACCCGCACCGCGAGGTCGCCATACGCATCGAGTCTCATAGTGAATAATGATGGCGCATGTCTGCGGCCGCGATCATCCCGATCACGCTCGTGGCCGCCATCGTCAACGGCGCGCTCGGGTACGGGTTTTCGTCAATCACCGTGCCGTTGGCGCTGCTGTTCCTGAGCAACCGCGTCCTCAACCCCGCTCTCGTCCCGATCGAAATCGTCCTCAACGCCTACGTGCTCTGGATCAACCGGGATGCGCTGCCGGCCGTCGCCCGGCGTGTCCGGCCGGTCGTGATCGGACTCGTTCCCGGCGTGATCGCCGGCACTCTCGTCGTGGCGCACGTCAGCCCCGGATGGTTGAAACTGGCGACGTACATCGTCTTGCTGCCGCTCATTCTGTTGCAGGCGTCTGGACTGCGGCGGCCAGTGCGGGCCGAACGCGCGGCCGGCGCAATCTTCGGCGCGGGCCTCGGCGTGCTCTACTCGGTCACGACGATTTCTGGTCCGCCGCTCGCGATGGCGCTGAACAACCAGGGGCTGACGAAGCGCGAATTTCGCGCCGCCCTCGGCGTCGTGCGGCTGGCCGAATCGACGATGACCGCGATCGCGTACTTCGCGGCAGGATTCTTCATCCGCGACAGCGCGGCGCTTATCCCGCGGATCCTGCCGAGCGTGATCGTCGGCGTCCCGATCGGCGCGGTGCTGATCCGTCACCTGTCGCCTGAAACATTCCGCCGCCTGTGTATGAGCTTCGACGCCTGGATCGTCAGCTTCGGGATCTCGACGCTGCTGCAGCAACTGCAGATCGTCGCCGGTCCTGCGGCCTTCAGCATCCTCGCCGTCGTCATGCTGATCGACACGGCATTGCTCTATCGCTACTTCAGTAGCTCGCGCAGCCGCGTGTAACCCGTACGGCTGATTGGGAGCTGAGTGCCGTCCGTCAGCATGGCGATACGGGCGTCTTTCGCGCCAAGCTCGATCTTCGCCAGCCGCGCGAGGTTCAGGATGTAGCGGCGATGGATGCGCACGAAGGCCGACGGGTCGAGCAGCGACTCGAGTTCGCCGAGCGGCTGTTCCTTGAGATACGACTTGCCGCCGGTCCGAATGGACACGTAATCGTCCTGCGATTCGATCCAGTCGATCTTCTGGACGGGGACGACGTGGACGTCGGAGCGATCGCGAATGAGGATGCGCTCGAGCGGCGCGTGGTGGGCACGCGTGTCGGCGACCAGCGCAGCGGTCGGTTTATCGCGCGATCCGATGCGTGCACGCGCGCGCGTCAGCGCTTCGGCCAGCCGTTCGGCGCTGAACGGTTTCAGCAGGTAGTCGACGGCGTGCACCTCGAACGCGCGGATTGCGTACTGGTCGTACGCGGTCGCGAAGATGACGTCCGTTTCGCTGCCAATCAGATCGAGGACTTCGAAGCCGTCCAGCTTCGGCATCTGAACATCGAGCAGCAGCAGGTCGGGTTTCAGCTCGCTCACCACCTTCACCGCTTCGAAGCCGTTCGCGCATTCGGCGACGATCTCGACGTCCGCATGCGCGCCCAGCAGTTCGCGCATCACGTCCCGCGCCAGCGGCTCGTCGTCGACGATCACTGCGCGCACGGGATACGCACCTCGACGCGGAAGGTTCCATGCTGCTCGTCGATGCGAACGAACCCGTCGGCGCCGTACTGAGCCGACACACGCTGCTTCAACAGATCGAGCCCGAGGCCCGGCCGCGTGCCCCGCGGTCGATCGGGATCGCATGGATTCTCGAGCGTAATCGTCACGTCGGATTCGAGTCGCGTCGCGGCAATATGGATCGTGCCGCCATCGAGCAGCTGACCAATGCCGTGGACGACAGCATTCTCGACGAGAGGTTGCAACAGGAGCGGCGGAACCAGGCAACCGATGGCACCGGGATCCGTATCGCGCGTGACGTGCAGCCGCGATCCCAGACGCACGCGCTCGATCTCGAGAAAGCGATCCGCCAGCGAGAATTCTTCGGCCAGCGGGATGCGATTGTGCGCGCCGAGCCGCAGCGTGTCGCGCAGGAAATCCGCGAGCAGCAGACACATGCGTCGCGCCGAAGCGGGATCGCTGGTCGTCAGCGCGCTGATCGAATGCAGACTGTTGAAGAGAAAGTGCGGATCGATCTGCGCGCGCAGCGCTTTCAGCTCGGCGTCACGCGTCAGGATCGTCAATTCGAGCGCGCGGCGTTCCGCGGCTTCCGACGCCTCGAACGCCATGACGAGATATCCCATCAGCGACGCCAGGGAGAAGATCAGGATGCCGATGACGAGAAGCGGTATGCGTCGGTCGGCGTACAGCATGCCCGCATGGAGCGCCGGCATCATCGAGTCCAGCGCGGCGATCCACGCGTCGCCGGCGGCGATCCACAGACCGCTCGCGATCACCGCCGCGGACGCGAGGGCGACGATCCGCAGCGTCGCGGATCCCGACCCGATCGGAAAGGTTCGACAGACGTACCACGCCGACAGGCTGATGAACGCGAACACGAACCCGAGCGGCACGAAGATCGCCGCCGTCGTCGTCCACGCCGCGCCGCGCCCGAGCCCGAGCGTCAACAGCAGGACGACCGGCACCCACCCGAGCAGGTACAGCGCCAGCCGCCGCGTATCGATCAGGATGGGATGCACTAGTTCTTGATGTTGCAGCCGCCCATCATGACGAACCCGCGCAGAACGAGGCGGCCCGACGCATCGGCGCGTGGATGCGTTTCGTCGTGGTTGCCGCCGAGGAACATCGTCGTGCGGTCGTCCACAATCCAGGTGTCGGGGACCTGGATTTCGTAGCCGCCCATCGTGCAGAAGATGTCGATGACGGCTTCATGGCCGGCTGGAATGACCGCGGATCGCAAGTCAATCCTGCCGCCGCCCATCATCGCCGTCAGCTCGCCGCCCTGAAAAGGGTTGGCGTTCGACGCACGATTGCTTCCGCCGAGAATGCCGGCCATGTGAATCGATCCGTTCGAATCCAACCGCGGACTGTCGTGACGCCGGATCGTGCGCAACACGAGCATGCCGCCGGCGAACATCAACACGAACGGCCAGAAGAGCATCCACCAGTGGCGCGGCAGCGCCCGCAGGGTCACGAGGAGAAACCAGACGCCCAGAAAGAGTTGGATCGCGCCGGACGATCGTCCCCGTCCGCCGCTCGCCGCCATGTTCTGCGCGCCGATGATGATGAGCACCACCGGCCAGTACCGCAGGTAATCGCGCGCGTACAGGATGCCCATGACGTCGAGCGTCATCAGGAGTCCGGCCGCCATAATCGCGAGGCCGATCACGAGCTGCGGGGTGACGTTGTCGCGCGGTGCCATCACGTCTGCGTCAGTCATTATCGCTGTCTCCATGGACACTGTGACGGTCGGCGCGGGCCGCGCGCCCGCGATTTTCGGCGAACGACGGTCGGTCCCCGGCGAACAGCAGGTAAAGTAGAGGGCCATGAAAACGCCCCTCGCCCTCTTATTGCTCGCTGCCGCCGGCGCCTGGCTACCGGCTGGCTCGGTACCGGGAGGTAGCCAGGCAGCCACATCCGACGATCCGATCCCGACGCTCGTCGCGCGACTTGAACTCGAAAAATACAAGGCGACCGTCAAAGGGCTGACCCAGTTCGGCGATCGCCGCCAGGGTACCGATCGCAATCGCGCCGCGGTCGACTGGATCGAAGCGCAGCTGAAAAGTTATGGCTGCCCCACCGGCCGGATCACGTACGAATACAAGACGCCGCCGCCCAACGGACGCGGACGCGGCCAGCGCGGCCCCGACGAAGCGCAGGGCGGCGGACGGCTCCGCGGCATCCGGACGCGCACCGGCGTCAACACCGATCCGATGAAGCAGCCGGACGAGAAATTGCGCGCGCTCAACATGCAGCCGGCGACCGACGGCGAGCGCCAGGAGGTCTACTGCACGAAAGTCGGCACGACCCATCCGGACGAGATGTACATCGTCAGCGGCCACATGGACGGCCACGGGTGGGGCGAAGCCGCCAACGACGACGGATCGGGCACCGCGCTGGTGATGGAGCTGGCGCGCATTTTCAGCATGCCCGACGTGCAGACCGATCGCACGATCCGATTCGCGCTGTGGAACAACGAAGAGACCGGGACGAACGGCGCGCGTGCTTACATCGCGCAGCGGCAGTCACTGCAGGGCACCAGAGACGAACCGAAGTGGCTTGGCATGGTGCAGCACGACATGATGATGTTCGACCACGGCATGCCGCTCGCCGATGGGTCCATCCCGAAAGAGCAGCGGCCCGAAGCGGACGTCAACATCGAGTTCCAGACGAATTCGAAGATGGCGGACGAGAGCCAGAAGCTGGCGTGGTTCTTCGAACGCGCGAACGAAAAATACGCGACCGACTATCCGGCGAAAGTCGGCAGCCATATGACGAACACCGACTCGGGTCCGTTTCAGGACATCATTCCATCGATCAGCCTGCGCGAAAACGAGCGCGGCACCGAGATCGGCGCGGGCTGGGATCCGCAGTGGCATCAGCCGACCGATGTCTACGCCACGTACAGCGACAAAGACTTCCGTCTCGGGCTCAACGCGGCACAGACGACGCTCGGCGCGATTGCTCAGCTCACGGGCGCGACCGTGAAAAAGTAGCGCAGGCCTTCACGCCTGCTTCGCTACAATCGCGGGATGCTGCCCCGCATCCTCGCTGCAACCCTGCTGGCGACTGCGATCGTCTCGGCCCAGTCGCCAACCTCGTCTCCGCTCGTCGAACGCGTCGACAACACCGGCTTCATCCAACTGCAGGCGCCGAGCTTCGCGCAGCTCGATGCGCCGCACCAGGCGCTGGCGTACTGGCTCACGCAGGCCGCGATCGCGATCGACCCGATCATCTACGACCAGTTGTCGGCGTACGGCATCCGCGAGAAGCGGCTGCTCGAAGGGATCATGGGGCACTCGAGCGGCATCGCGGCGGATCCGCTGGGCAAGATCCGGAATTTCGCGCTGTTATTCTGGGCCAACCGCGGCAATCACAACGAGAACACGTCGCAGAAATTCCTGCCGACGTTTACGTTCGAGCAACTGCAGGACGCGGCGGTCACGGCGCAGGCGAACGGCGCGTTCAAGAGCGGCTACGCCGACCTGCCGCCGCTCGCAGACGCCGACGCCGTGCGACGCGAAGTCGCCGGGCTGCGCGCATCGCTCTTCGATCCCAGTTTCGAACCGCTGACGACGGCGAAGACGCCGCCGCCGGGCAAGGACATCATTCAGGCGAGCGCAAACACGTTCTATCGCGGCGTCACGCTCGACGAGATGAAGAACGTCAGGGAGCGCTACCCGCTGAACTCGCGTGTCGTCAAAGGATCCGACGGCACGATCCGCGAAGAGGTCTATCGCGCGGGCACGCCGGACGGCCGCGTCGCGCCTGGCGTGTACGCCGTCTACCTGAAGAAAGCGGTCGACTACCTCGAGAAGGCGCGCGCGGTGGCGGCGCAGGCCGATCCGACGCAAGCGAAGGTCATCAGCGGGCTGATTCGGTTTTATCAGACCGGCGAGCCGGCTGAATGGATGCAGTTCGGCATGGACTGGGTGCGCGACGACGCGCCGGTCGATTTCGCGAACGGATTCATCGAGGTGTATCGTGACGCGCGCGGGGCGAAAGGCAGTTCGCAGGCGTTCGTCACCGTCACCGACAAACCGGTGACGACGGCAATGAACAAGCTGGCGCAGAACGCCGCGTACTTCGAGCAGAAAGCGCCGTGGGACGCGACGTACAAGCAGCAGTCGTTCAATAAACCGGTCGTCAAAGCGGTTGAAGTGCTGATCGAGACCGGCGACTTCCACGTCTCGACGATCGGCGACAACCTGCCGAACGAAAACGAAATCCACGAGATGTACGGCACGAAGAACTTCCTCTTCCTCGGCAGCAGTCACGCCCTCGACGCGGCGTCGGCCGGCGGCATCGCGACGGAGTTCTCGGCGTCCCCGGACGAAGCGCAGCGCGCCGACAAATACGGCGAAGAGGCCGAAGACATGCTCGTGGCGATGCACGAAGTCATCGGTCACGGGTCCGGGAAGCTGAGCGAGCGGCTCGCCAAGGGCGGCGCCGGTCCGTACCTGAAGGAATACTTCTCAACGCTCGAAGAAGCGCGCGCCGATCTCATGGGACTGTGGAACGTCGGCGATCCGAAGTTGAAGGAGCTCGGCCTGATCAAGGATCAGGGTGACGTGATGAAGGCCATGTACGACGCCGCCGCGCGTGTGGCGTTGACGCAGCTCCGCCGCATCACGAAGGGCGACACGATCGAAGAGGATCACCAGCGCGGTCGCCAGCTGATCGCGCACTACATCATGGACAAGACCGGCGGCATCGAGTACTTCGACAAAGGCGGCAAGACCTACATCCGCGTGACCGACTACGCGAAGATGCGCGAAGGCGTCGGCATGCTGCTCGCGGAATTGATGCGGATCAAAGCCGAAGGGGACTACAACGCGATCAAAGCGCTCATCGACAAATACGGCGTGCACATCAATACGAAGCTGCGCGATCAGGTCGTCGAGCGCTTCAAGAAACTCAATCTGCCGACGTACTGGGCCGGCGTCAACACGCAACTCGACGCGCAGCTGGATGCGAAAGGCAACGTGACGTCGGTGAAGATCTCGTATCCGCGCGACGCGGTGAAGCAATACCTTGGGTATGGAAAGATGTACGAGAGGTAGAGCGGTGGCAGTGGTGCAGGGTGCAAAGGTGCAGGGGGGCACGGTGCTTTCGGTGCGGCGTGCACGGTGCACCTTCGCACCATGCACGGTGCACCCTGCACCCTGCACCCTGCACGTTGCACCTCTGCACCCTTAAGAAAGCGCCTGCACCACTTTGTCCACGTCTTGATCGTTATTGAACACCGACACCGATAACCGCAGCCGCTTCTCCTGCGCGATCGTCGTCGACGCAATCTTCGCCGCGGCGAGCCTCTGCGCGACCGCCGCCGGATCCGTGACCTCGAACGCCACGATCGGCGTCTCGTTGCCGGGCGGCGTCACCGACGTGTAGCCGCGCGGCGGCAACTCGTTCTGCAATCGATCGGTGAGGTGCTTCGCGTGCGCGCGGATGCTCGGCACGCCGATCGCGTCGATGTACTGCAATGACTCGTGCGCGACGGCCGCAAGCGCGTTCGGGATCGTGCCCGTCTCGTACTTCGCGGCGCCGGGCAGCGGTTCCCACGTGATCCCAACGCGATCGAAGTTCGCGATCTGCCGGTGCCCATATCGCGTCGTCGGCACGACCGTGCCCTGCAGATCGTCGCGGACATACAGGAATCCGAAGCCGCGTTCGCCCATCAACCACTTATAGGTCGCCGCGGATCCGAAATCGATCCCCATCGCCTTGACGTCGATCGGCACCGCGCCGGCGGCCTGCACGAGATCGGCAAACACGTAGGCGCCGCGGTCGTGCGCGAGATCCGCAATCTGCCGCGCGTCGTGCAGGTAGCCATTGACGTTCGAGACGAGCGCCATCGACACGAGACGGGTATTGCGATCGATGGCCTTCGACATGTCCTCGATGTCGATCTTCCAGTTGCGATGTTTGACCACCCGAAGCTGGACGCCTTTCGCTTCGAGCGATTTGTACATGTAGAGCGACGTCTCGAAATGCAGCTCGTCGAGGACGACGTTGCCGCCCTTCTTCGGGAGGTCCATGCCCATGACGACGATGTTTTCGCCGTCGGAGGTGTTCTGGATGAAGGCGATCTCCTCGGGCCCCTTGGCGCCGATCAATCGCGCGAAGCGACGCTTGAGATCCGTCTGCAGCTCGGCGTCGAAGTCGCGGCCGGCGCCCGTCAGGCGCGTGTCGACATAGCGCTGGAATGCCTTGGACGCGGGCACGCTCAGCGGATGAATCGCGGCGGAGTTGAGATAGGTCTGCTGTGAGGCGATCGGGAAATCGTCGCGCCAGGTTCGACGCTCGGCTAAAGCCTTCGCGCTACGTACGCTCGTTGCAACCGCCGTGGCGGCCAAGAATTCGCGTCGGTTCATCTCAGTGCTCCATCAAGTTCCATGTACACGCGCTTCAGCGCGCTGAACGCGTTGTTGCCGGCGCGCGTCCACGCGTCGTACGGTTCCAGCACCGCGCTCGTCGTGGCGTTCTCGAGATCCGTCTTGCGATCGTGCAGGCGCTTCCCTTCCGAGTAGATGCGCTCGAGCGCCGCGCGGAAGTTGCGTTCCTCGTCCTTCAAGATGGCCGCGCTGTCGACGAACCCGTGCGCCGGCACGAGCCAGTCCGCGTTCAACGCTTCCGCTTTCTTCAGCGTCTCGATCCATTCACTCGGGTAGCCGTTGGCCATCGACGGAAAGATCCGGTTCGAGAACACTTCGCTCATGAACAGGATCCTTTCTTTCGGCAGGTACACCTCGAGATCGCCGCCCGTATGCGCGCGGCCGAGAAACAGGACGTCGATCTCCGTGTCGCCGAGGATGATGACGCGTTTGTCGGCCACCGTCTCGATCGGCCCTTTCAAGCGCCGCTCGACGTTCGGTTTCGAGAACGGGTGGACGAGAAATGTGACGCTGTCGGGAAACGCGGCGTCGCCGCCGGTGTGATCGCCGTGTTCGGATCCGATGACGTCGTACTTGATCGGCAGCGGCGTGATCTTCCGGATTTCGGCGATCAGCGTGTTCGCGTTGTCGACAGTGCCCTGCCCCTCCGCCACGACGACGCCGGCCGAGGTGATCACGATCAAGTTGTTGACGGTGACGGTGCGTTTCGTCGGATCGATTTGCTCGAAGGCGTAGACGTTTGGTGACAGTTTCGTGACGCGCGGAAAATCGGCTTCTTTCAACCCGCGCACGTGGTAGTCCGCGGTGCGGATGACGTCCTGTGCAAAGGCCGTCACGAGGAGAAGAATCGCGGCCAGTCTCACGCGCGAGAGCGTATCATGTGACTCTTATGAAAAGGGCTGTCTTCGTCATCCTGCTGATCGGTTCCGCCGCGGCATTCGTCGGTGCGCAGTCCGAAAAACTCGATTACGCAACCATCGGACAAATCCGCGACGAGGGGCTGAACCACTCGCAGGTGATGGATCACGTGTCGTGGCTGAGCGACGTCTACGGGCCGCGCGTGACCGGATCGCCCGCGATCCAGCAGGCCAGCGAATGGGCGATGAAGAAGTTCACCGAGTGGGGCCTGACCAACGTCCACCAGGAACGGTGGAAGTTCGGCAAAGGATGGAACGTCGTCCGCTTCACCGCGACGATGCTCGAACCGCAGCCGCAGCCGATCATCGGTTATCCGCGCGAATGGTCGTCCGGCACGAAAGGCACCGTCACCGCCGACGTCGTGCGCGTCCAGATCAACAACGAGAACGATTTCGCGAAGTATCGCGGCAAGCTGGCGGGAAAGATCGTGTTGACGCAGCCCGAACGGCGCGTGCGGATGTACGAAGGACCGAACATCCTACGCATGGACGAGAAATGGACGAAAGAAGCGGAAGAGACGCCGATTCCCGCGGCGGCGGGCGGCGGTGGACGTGGCGGTCGCGGCCAGGCGGCGCAGGAGTTCCGCAAGAAAGTAGATGACTTCTACGTCGCCGAAGGCGTCGTCGCGACATTCGATCGCGGCAGCGACAGCGACATGGCCGACGGCGGCAGCACGCTCAGTTGGCAGCAGCAGCATCCCGACGGCGGCACGATCTTCCCCGGCAACGGGTTTCCGCGCGACGAGAACGCGGGCAAGGCCGTGC
>DASREL010000044.1:0-48709 GCA_035652075.1 Vicinamibacterales bacterium | reverse complement strand
TCGATGCAGCCGGCGCGACCGCAATAACACGACGGCCCAGGACTCTCGCCGCCGCGCGCCGCTGGCAGCGGGTTATGCCCCCACTCGCCGGCGATCGCGTTCGCCCCAACTACGACTTGGCCGTCGACGACGATGCCGCCGCCGGTCCCGGTGCCGATGATGACGCCGAAGACGATCGACGCGCCGGCAGCGGCCCCGTCGGTCGCCTCGGACAGCGCGAAGCAATTGGCGTCGTTCGCAAAGCGAACGGGTCGATTCAGCAGGCGCGGCAGATCGTCGCCGAGCGCGCGGCCGATCAGCCACGTCGAATTGGCGTTCTTGACGACGCCAGTCGCCGGCGAAATTGTTCCAGGAATGCCGACGCCGATCGTTCCACGGGCGCCGGTGTCGCGCTCGATCTCAGCGACGAGATCCGCGATCGCGGTCAGTGTTCCGTCGTAATCGCCCCTCGGCGTGGCCACGCGCATTCGCACGAGCTCGCGGCCGTCGCCGTCGAGGGCGAGCGCTTCGATCTTCGTCCCGCCGAGATCGACGCCGATTCGCATACGAGCCGATAGTGTACGGTCAATGCTTGCGTGTCGCGTGCTTCTGGGCGAGCTCCCATTCGCGAGTGACGAAGGCGGCGTAGGTCCGCAGCGATTCGTCGATCTGTTCCGGCGTGCGGTCCTTCACCCGCTGCTTGTAGGTGTCGACCGCATCCATCGCCGCGTGGCACGGCACGGTGTCGCGCTGCGGCAGGCTATCGAGCCGCGTTCTCAGCGCGTCGAGCGCCGCTTCGCCGTGCACCGACGCCAGCACGTCGCGAAAGGTCGTCGATACGGCGCCGAGGGCGTCTCGTTCCTTCGCCCGCCGCTCGAATATCGGCCCGATGATCTTCTCGTCGCCGATTGACGTCCCATCGTCCAGAATCACCGCGGCCACTTCCACGGTCGCATCACCGGGCAGCGACTCGAGATCGATTTGGCGCGACTGGCCCGGCATCAGGCGCTCGAGCCGCTCGGCCGCGCCGGCGATCCCGTGCGTCACTTCGCTGAGGTATCCATCGACCGACTCCACCTCGCGGTGCGTGCGTCCGTCCGCCTGATGGGTCACGACGGCCAGCGCCCAGGCGGTGACCGGTTGATTCGCGGTGTTCGTGAGCGTCACATGCGCATGCTGTCCGGTGACGAGGTGGTCCGCGACGAGCGGCGCGTCAGCCAACAGATGAACAGCGAAAAGGATCGCGATCATGCACAAACTGTTGAGCAAAACACGAGCCACTCGAACCTCTGCAATCTGATATCGTGCAGGCATGCGTGGGTTCGCCGCTGCCGTCGCGTCCCTCCTGCTCATCGCATCAGTGTCCGCGCAATCGGACCTCGATGCGCTGATGCGTCAGGTGTTGTCGAGGCGCGACGAGAACTGGAAGAAACTCCAGCAGTACATCCTCGACGAACGCGAAGCGGTCGAGCTCCGCGGTCCGAGCAAACGACCGATTTGGGGCGAGCATCGCGAGTACACCTGGTTCATCCGCGATGGGTTCTTCGTGCGGAGTCCGACGAAGATCAACGGCGCCGCGGTAAGCGACGGCGATCGGCGGAAGTACGAAGCAGACTACTTGAAGCGCATGCAACATCGCGAGGGGCGCGATGCGGACGGCCAGCTCGACGAAACGAGCATCCTGCAGCAATCGCGTCAGCCGCAGTTCATCTCTTCGTCGTACTTCCTGCGGTTCAAATTCGAACCTGGCAACTACGCGCTCGTCGGCAAGGAATCCATCGACGGCCGGGACGCCCTGCGCATCGAGTACTATCCGCGCCGTTTGTTCACCGGAACCGATCGCCGGCGTCACAACGGATCGGAAAACGACAAAGCCTACGACGAAGAATTTCGCCGGCTGATGAACAAAGTCGCGCTCGTCACCCTATGGGTCGAACCGAACGCGCACCAGATCGTCAAGTACACGTTCGACAACGTCGCGCTCGACTTCCTGCCGGCGCAGTGGCTCGTGCACGTCGACGATGTCAAGGCGTCGATGAACATGGGGCAGCCGTTTCCCGACGTGTGGCTCCCGCGTGACGTGGAGATCGACGCCGGGATGTCGCTCGTGTCGGGTCGAATCGAGCTCCACTACGGCATCGAGTACCACGATTACCGTCAGGCCGATGTGACGACCAAGGTCAAGATTCCCTGAGATGTGGCTGCTCTTCGCCGTCTGGCTGCTCGCCGAGCGCGTGACGGCGATTCAGGTTCACGGAAATCTGCTCTCGAGCGACGACGAGGTCCGTCAGCTGGCCGGCGTCGAGATCGGATCGCCGGTCGACGACACGACGGTCGAACAGGTCGCTGCGCGCTTGCGCGCGACGAGGAAGTTCGAATCGGTCCAGGTCCTGAAGCGCTTCGCCTCGATCGCCGATCCGACACAAGTCGTCATCGTCATCATCGTGGACGAAGGTCGCGTCCGCATCGCACATACGAACGATCCAGAGCATCCGTATCGAGCCGTCCGCAACCACTGGCCGCGGCTGATGTATCAGCCCATTCTGCGGCGCAGCGATCAGTACGGAACGACGTATGGCGTCCGCGTCGCCGTGCCGGAGTACTTCGGCAAGAACAGCCGGCTCATCGTGCCGTTCGCCTGGGGCGGCGAAAAGCAGGCCGGGGTCCAGATGGACAAGCAAGACGATGCGGGTTTCCTGAACCGCGTGCAGGCGGGCGCGACATGGTCGCAGCGCCTGCATCCGGTGTTCGAAGAGCGTGACGATCGGATCGACGTATCGGCGCGCGGCGAACACTGGTTTCGTCCGCAGTTCCGTGTCGGCGTCACCGCCGGCGTCCAGCACGACACCTTCGCCGGTGAGCGGGATACATTCGGGCGCCTCAGCACCGACATCGTCATCGATACGCGCGTCGATCCCGCGCTGCCACGCAACGCGATCTACGGACGCGCCGCATGGACGCAACTCGGCAGCGGCCACATCACCGATCTCGATGGCCGCGGCTACGTCGGTTTGTTCGGGCAGTTGGTGTTCGGCGTGCGGGCACAGCGGACCGATGCCGACCCGTCGCTGCCGTCGTATCTGAAACCGATCTTCGGCGGCGCCGCGAACGTCCGCGGCTTCTCGTCCGGCACGACGATCGGCGACTCGCTGACGGCGACGTCCGCAGAACTCATTCTGCCGATCACGTCGCCGCTGCACCTGGCGCGACTCGGCGTGTCAGCGTTCGCCGACGCCGGCGCGGTGACCTGCGGCGCCGAACTCGTGTCGTGCGACGACACGTGGAAGCACGGCTTCGGCGGCAGCGTCTGGGTGACCGCCACGATCATCCGGCTGAACGTCGCGGTCGCGCACGGCGTCGGGTCGTCGACGCGCGTTCACGTCAGCGGCGACATATCATTCTGAATATGAGAGGACGCCGAGAACATAACCACCACGGAGGACACCGGGAACACCGAGGTTTCCTAGCCTTATTGTTCTCTGTGTCCTCCGTGGTGATCCTCTCTGTGTCCTCCGTCCACCTCGAGGCACAAGACCGTCTTCGTGCCCTTCCGATCTACCCGCATTACCAGCAAATGGCGCGCGAGATCCCTGCAGCGATCCAGTCCGGTTCGATCAACGCGACATGGACGAGCACGACGACGTTCGAGTATTCGCGCGGCGGCAAGCGGTACAGGTTCGACGTTGGTTCGAAGCAAGCCACCGAAACAACGGCGGCCGAGGGCGCGGGACGCGGCCGCGGGTCGCGGTCGCGAGGCGACCAACCCGATCGCGGACGTCAGTTCGAGAGTGAAGAGTCACCCGACGGCAAGCTGAAAGCGATCTACCGCGACCGCAATGTGTTCGTCCGGGATGCGTCTGGCGTCGAGACAGCGGTCACGACCGATGGCTCTGCGTCGACGCGCGTCAAGTACGGCACCGCGAGCTGGGTATACGGCGAGGAGCTGAATCAACGCACGGCGATGTGGTGGTCGCCGGACAGTCAGAAACTCGCGTATTACCGCTTCGACGAGTCGAAGATCCCCGACTTCTACCTGACGCTGAATCAAACGGACCGCGAGCCGACGCTGGACACGGAAGCGTTTCCGCTGGCAGGCGCCGACAATCCTGCGGTGGATCTGTTCGTGTACGACGTACCGAGCGGCAAGTCGATCAAGGTGGACGTGCGCAGCGGCAAGCCGTTCGGCAATGACGTCGTCGGCCATTACGTGTATCGCGTCGAATGGTCGCCGGATGGCCGCGAGCTGCTTTTCCTTCGGACGAACCGCCGTCAAAACACCATGGACGTCGCCGCCGCGAATCCGGCGACCGGCGCCGTCCGCGTCGTCGTCCACGAAGAATGGCCGACCGGATGGCTGAACGAAGATCCGCGGCTCGTGTTCCTCGGCGACGGCAAGCGCTTCATCTGGGAGTCGCAGCGAAGCGGCTTCAACAACTACTACCTCTACGACCTCAGTTCGACGCGCGTCACGGCGCTGACGAAGAACAACTTCGAGGCGTACTCGCTCGTCAAACTCGACGAAGCGCGCAGACTGCTGTTCTACATGGCGCGCGACGGCGACAACCCGCTGAAGCTGCAACTCCACCGCGTGCAACTCGACGGCACGCACGATACGCGCCTGACGGATCCGGCATTTCATCACACGGTCGGCAATTGTTGGCCCGAAGCCGGCGCCCGCATTCCGCTGCAGCTGCCGGTCCCGGGACCGTGCGGCATCTCACCAGACGACCATTACTTCGTCGATGTGTATCAGACGCATGACGTGCCGCCGGCGACGCGGGTCATCGATGCGACGACGTCAGCGGTCGTCGCGGAGATCGCGCACAGCGACGCCTCGAAATTCGAATCGCTGCACTTGAAGAAGTCCGAGCTGTTTACGTTCACCGCCGCCGACGGCCAGACGACTCTGCGTGGGATTCTGCAATTTCCATCGTCGTTCGACCCCGCGAAGAAGTATCCGATGTTGATGAGCGTATATGGCGGACCTGAATTCGCGTCCAACACCGCGCGCGAAACCTGGGTGACCCCAAGTTCGATCGCCGAGCTCGGATTCCTCGTCGTCAACGTCGACTCGCGCGCGATTCCGGGTCTCGGCAAGCGCGTGCTCGATTCGATTTACCTGAAGCTGGGCGTCGCCGAGATGGACGACATGGCGGAAGGGATCAAAGCGCTGTGGAATCGACCCTACGTCGACAAGTCGCGCGTCGGCATTTACGGGACGTCCTACGGCGGCTATACCGCCGCGATGGAATTATTGCGGCATCCCGACGTCTTCGCGGCCGCCTCGTCTTCGTCGCCACCGAGCGACTGGCGCAACTACGACACGATTTATACCGAGCGGTACATGTGGATTCCGCAGGAGAACGCGTCCGGGTACGACGCCGGAGCCGTCGTCACGTACGCCAGGGACCTGAAGGGACGTCTGCTGCTCTACTACGGGACTGCCGACAACAACGTCCACCCGACGAACTCGCTGCAAATCATCAAGGCGCTGCAGGCGGCCGGGAAAAGCTTCGACGTGCAGGTGGGCCCCGATCAGGGACACAGCGCCGTGAATCAGGAAAGGATGCTGGAGTTCTTCATCGACGCATTGCGGCCATGAACCCAGCGAGCAGTGCCGCCATCGCAAACAGGTTAGTGATTCCACCTCGCGTGGGCTTGACCTCCAAGGGCGTGTGTCAAACGATCTTCTTCAGTTCGAGCTTGGCGATCGCCTCGCGATGGACTTCATCGGGACCGTCGGCGAGTCGAATCGTGCGCGAGTGCGCCCACGCCGCCGCCATCGGAAAGTCTGACGAGACGCCGCCGGCGCCGTGAGCCTGGATCGCGCGGTCGAGGACTCGTAGCGTCATCCGCGGGACGACGACCTTGACCATCGCCAGCTCGCCGCGCGCCGCTTTGTTGCCGACGGTGTCCATCATGAACGCCGCCTTCATCGTCAGCAGCCGCGCCTGTTCGATCTCCATACGCGAGTCGGCGATGTCGGCGCGAATGGTGCCCTGTTCCGCCAGCGTCTTGCCGAACGCTACGCGCTTCTGGACGCGTGCGCACATCGCGTCGAGCGCGCGCTCGGCGACGCCGATCAACCGCATGCAGTGATGAATGCGCCCCGGACCGAGGCGTCCCTGCGCGATCTCGAAGCCGCGTCCCTCGCCGAGCAGCATGTTCGACGCGGGCACGCGGACGTTGTCGAACGTGATTTCGGCGTGTCCGTGCGGCGCGTCGTCGTACCCGAACACGGGCAGCATGCGCGTGATCGTCACGCCGGGCGCGTCCATCGGCACGAGAATCATCGACTGCTGTTTGTGCTTCTCCGCTTTCGGATCGCTTTTGCCCATGAAGATTGCGATCTTGCAGCGCGGATCGCCGGCGCCGGAGATCCACCATTTGTGGCCGTTGATCACGTAGCCGTCGCCGTCGCGCTCGATGCGTGACTTGATGTTCGTGGCGTCAGACGAGGCGACATCGGGCTCGGTCATCGCGAAACATGATCGGATGTCGCCGTCGAGGAGCGGCTGCAGCCACTGCTTCTTCTGCTCCGGCGTCCCGTAGCGAACGAGGACTTCCATGTTGCCGGTGTCCGGCGCGGAACAATTGAACACCTCGGGTGCGAACGGCGCCGCGCGGCCCATGATTTCGCACAGCGGTGCGTATTCGACGTTGGTCAATCCTGCTCCGTACTCGCTCTCCGGCAGAAACAGGTTCCACAACCCCTCGGCTTTCGCTTTCGGCTTGAGCTCCTCGATGATCGGCACCGGCTTCCAGTTCTTCCAGTCGTCGACACCGCGGCTCGCGATCTGACGGCGATACGTCGTCTCGTTGGGATAGACGTGTGCGTGCATGAACGCGATGAAGCGGCGCTGCAGCTCCTTGACCTTCGGCGAATGCTCGAAATGCATGGAGCGCATGATAATTTAGGCGCCTTCGTCTATGGAACCGGATGTTCGCGGCGTCCGCGCGGGAGAGGAACTCGATTGGCGACGGTTAATCGAGTGGCTCCGCGACCATTTGTCATCGTGCGGGATCGCTGGCTTCGACGCGACGCGTGAGCCCGAGATCGCGCAGTTCCCGGGCGGCCACTCGAATCTCACCTACATGATCCGGTTCGGCGAGGCAGACGTCGTCGTCCGCCGGCCGCCGTTCGGTCCGGTGGCGCCCAGCGCACACGACATGGCTCGCGAGTTTCGATGGCTGAGCGCGATGAACCGCGTGTTTCCGTTGGCGCCGCGGCCGTACGCCCTCTGCGACGATACGAGCGTCATCGGCTCGGTGTTCTACGCCATGGAGCGACGCAGGGGACGTGTGATCCGATCCGAGGAACCGGCGGACGTTGCGAATCCCGAAGCCCGCCGCAGAATCAGCAGCGCGATGATCGACACGCTCGCCGACCTCCACGCCATCGATGTCGAGGCGAGCGGGTTGGCGGGCCTCGGCAAACCCGCCGGCTTCGTCGCCCGCCAGGTGCGCGGCTGGTCCGACCGTTGGGTGCGATCGCAGACGACGACGCTGTCCGAGATGGACATGCTGTCGCAGTGGCTGCGCGATCGACTGCCGCCGGATCCCGTGAAGCCATCGGTCGTCCACGGCGATTTCAAGCTGGATAACGTCATGCTCGATGCGAACGACGTCGGCCGCATCGTCGCCGTGTTCGACTGGGAGATGAGCGCGCTGGGCGACCCGCTCGTGGACCTCGGCATCCTGCTCGCCTACTGGGAACCGACGGCGCCGCCCGAACAGCGCGACGCGCTGACGACGGTCACCCATCGGCCGGGATATTTCACGCGGTCCGAGATCATCGACCGGTACGCGGCGCAGTCCGGCCGCGATCTGTCGAATATCGATTACTACCTGGTGTTCGCGCTCTTCAAGATTGCCGTCGTCATCCAGCAGATCTACTACCGGTACACCGTCGGCCAGACCAGCGACGCCCGGTTCGCCACATTCGACAGCCGCGTCGCTTATCTCGCTCGTCACGCGGCAAGCCTCGTATAATCGCCCGCATGAAACGCAGCATCCTCGCAGTCATCGGTGCCGCGCTCCTTCTTCCGGCAGTCGCGCAAGCCCAGGCGCTCACCAGCCTCGCGTCGGTGCGCGTCGGCTACAACACGCGGAAGAACACGGTCAAGCCGCAGGGCGATCTGAAGGCGCAGATCGACGCGCTCGACAAGGACATTGCCGAGGCCACACGGCTCGGCCGAACGGGCGAATTACGCCGGCTGTTCGCGAAGGGTCTCGTGCTGCTCTCCGGCCGGCCGTGGACCGACGCGCTCGACTACGGCAGTTCCGTCGTGGTGCGCACCGATCGCGTCGTCGTCGATTCGACGAAGCCGTACTCGTTCCGGTTGGAGCAAATCTATCAACCGGCGATCGCGCTCGACCATGCGCTCGCTGCGCACGTCATGCTGCGCAAGCGTCCGACGCCGCCAGCGGCCGGTGGCGCGCCACAGCCCGGCGATCTCGTCAAAGATCTTGGAACCTTCAACGGCGTCGCCCGCGACCTGCGCGAATCTCCGTTCGCGATCGACGTCGACGTCCATGACGTGCCCGACGGCGGATACCAACTCGCGGTCGAAGTCGTCAACGACGCGACGCCGATCGCGACAGCGACGTTGAATGTGGCGGTGAAGAAAGCGGTCGATGACGCGGTCGTCCGGCTCGAAAACGAGGCAAAAAAAGCACCGGCCGACATCCGCGCCGACATCCTGTTTCCGGTCGACCGCATGCGCAACGTGAATCGCGGCAAGCTCGAGTTGCGGACGTTCGATCCCGACAGAGATTTCGCCGCGGCCGAGATGATTGCGGTGGCCGCCAAAGGTAAGAAAGATCCCTTTGCGGCGAAGACCGGCGACTTCAAACGTCATTACACGCTCGAGGCCGCGAACGAGATCATCCCGTATCGAATGTACGTGCCAACCACCTACGACGGCACGCGTTCATTTCCGCTGATCCTCGCGCTCCACGGACTCGGCGGCACCGAAGATGCCTTTTTTGATGGCTACGAAAAGCGATTGCCACCGCTCGCCGAACAGCACGGGTACATCGTCGCGGCGCCGCTTGGGTACCGCGTCGATGGCTCGTACGGCTGGGGGCTCGGAAATCCGCCCGCGGATCCGAACACGCGCCGCACGCAGGACTTGAGCGAGCAGGACGTGATGCAGGTCCTGCAGCGCGTGCGGCAACAGTACAAGATCGACGACGCGCGCATCTATCTGCTGGGTCATTCGATGGGCGCGATTGGCACGTGGAAGATTGCGCCGAAATATTCGGAGCTCTGGGCGGCGATCGCACCGATTTCGGGAAGCGGCGCGCCCGCGACGCTCGAGCGAATTCGCCAGGTTCCCGAAATCGTCGTCCACGGCGACAACGATCCGACGGTCCCGGTCGCCGGCTCGCGCGCCATGGTCGCGAAGATGAAAGAGCTGGGGATCGAATACAAATACATCGAAGTGCCCGGTGGAGTGCACAGCGACGTCGTCGCGCCGAACCTTGCGGCGATCGTCGAGTTCTTCGACAACCACCGCAAGACGACGCGGCTCTCACAGTAGGTTCAAAGGGTTCAAAAGGTTCAAGCGGTTCAAAAGGTTCAAGCGGTTCAAAAGGTTCAAGAGGTTCAAAAGGTTCAAGAGGTTCAAGAGGTTCAAGCGGTTCAAGCGGTTCAAGCGGTTCAAGAGGTTCAAAGGGTTCGGGCGAACCTCGTGAACCTCCTGAACCTCTTGAACCTCGTGAACCTCGTGAACCTCGTGACTCTACGCAGTAACACCTTTCTT
Source organism: Vicinamibacterales bacterium (assembly GCA_035652075.1). GTDB lineage: Bacteria > Acidobacteriota > Vicinamibacteria > Vicinamibacterales > CAVVIG01 > Gp6-AA45. The sequence continues at coordinate 38,963 of DASREL010000044.1, read as the reverse complement.
CGCTTTTAACTCCGCCAGCAAGCGGTCCACCTCCTCGTCTCGCTCGAGTTGCGCGAACCGCTCGTCGACGTTATCGGTCACCATGTCGGCTTTCGCCTGGCTGACCGCTTCGTTGATGGCGACCTTGTCTTTCATCCGCTCGAATGTGCGGATGACCGATTGGCCGCCAATCGTCATCTGCGCGTCGCTGGCTTTGCCGAGGGCGCGGGCGCGGCGATGCTGCGCGATCAACATGTCACTCTTCGCTTTGGCTTCGGCGAGCTTCTGTTCGAGCTTGCCGAGCGCCGACTTCAACGTGGCGACCTGCGCCCGCTGATCCTCGACCTGCTGCGCAAAGCTCTCGGCAGTCCGCTCGGCGCTTTTGTGACGCTCGAGCGCGGCGCGCGCGAGATCGTCCTGGTCTTTTTCCACGGCGAGCTCGGCCTTCTTCAACCAGCCGGCCGCCGTGGCCTCGCTCTCGGTCTGCTTCTTCTCGAGCATGTGCTGGTCCGCGATCGAAATCGCGACCTGCGTCTTGACCTGGAGCAGCTGATTTTCCATGTCGAGGATGACCTGCTTGATCATCTTCGACGGGTTCTCCGCGCGATCGATCAGATCGTTCAGGTTCGCGCGGACCAACGTACTGACGCGTTCTAAGAGGCCCATACAAGACTCCCTTCACGGTGGTGCAAAGTGCAGGGTGCAGGGTGCAACGTGCACTGGTGCACGGTGCACGGTGCACCAAAAGCACGGTGCACTGTGCACCCTGCACCCGGCACCATAGAGTTTTACGTCCCTAACACATCTGGTTTCTTCGCGCTGTCACCGATGCCGCGCACCTTCGACATCAGCGTGCCGAGATCCATCCCCGACAGCGCCTCGAACAGCGCCGGCACTTGCGCCGCCATCTTCGTGATGTCACCGGTGATCTTGTTGACACCCGCCGTGTCGCCGTTGCCGGTCGACACGATGGTGATCTTGTCGATCTTGCTGAGCGGGGTGGCGAGCGCCGCCACGACCTCCGGCATGTTCGTGATCAACTTGTCGACGACGGCCGCCTGGTTGTATTCCTGATACGCCTCGGCCTTGACGTTCATCGCCTTCGCCTCGGCCTCGCCCTTCTTGAAGATGATCTCGGCTTCCGCCTCGCCCTTCGCGCGCGTCGCCGACGCCAGACCTTCGGCTTCGACCATCAACCGCATTTTCTCGGCGTTGGCGAGCGTCTCGATCCGCTGACGTTCGATCTCGGCCTGCTTCAGCACGGTCGCGATCAGTTCTTTCTCGCGGCGCAGGATTTCGGCTTCCTGCACTTTGATCTGCGACTCGCGTTCGACCTGCTGCACCTTGACCGCTTCGGCCGTGACCTGCTGCTGCATCACGTTGGTCTGGATCTCGTACGCCTTGTCGGCCTGCGCCTGCTGGCGCTTGATCAACTCCCCGTACTGCGCCTTCTTGACCTCGAGGTCGCGCGTCGCCTCCGCCTGCTTCGCCTGGGACAGCGTCTCGGCCAGAACGCGCTCCTGGTCGGCCTGCGCTTTCGCGATCGCCGCGGCGCGCATCGCCTCCGCCCGTTTGATCGCCGTGTCGCGATCGGCTTCGGCGGCGGCGACGTCCGCATCGCGCTTGATCCGCGCGATGTCGGGGCGGCCCATGTTCACGATGTACTCGTTCTTGTCGCGGACTTCTTTGATCGTGAACGAGATGACTTCGAGCCCCATCTTGCTCATGTCATCCGCGCACGTGGACCGCATGCGGTCCGCGACCATCTCTGGCTGCTTGACGATCTCTTCGACCGTCAGCTGACCGATGATGCCGCGCAGGTGACCTTCCATCACCAGCCGGATCAATCCTTCGCGCTGATCAGGTGTCTTCGTCAGGAACTGTTCCGACGCGGTCTGGATCGACACCGGATCCGACTTCACCTTGATCTGCGCAACGGCTTCGACCGTGACGGCCACGCCCTGCTTCGTGTACAGGTCCTGCACTGGCGCGACGTCAAAGGACATCAACTCCAGCGACAGCTGCCGGCACGTTTCGATCATCGGAAAGATCACCGTGCCGTGACCCTTGACGACGCGCGTCCCGCGGAAACCGTAGACAACGAGCGCCTCGTGCGGCCCTGCCTTGCGGTAGAGCGTCGCCATCAGGCTCGTGAGAAGAATCACGGTGAGCCCCATCAGGCCCACCATGACAACGACGCCGGTAGACATCTCCATATCTGCCCTCCTACCCTACCTGCCCTGGCTCATCTCCTCCCACGTCTTCACGTAGGCGAGCCCGTTCTCGTACTTGGTGATCACCACTTCGACGCCGCGTTCGATGGCGTTGCCGTCTTCACTCCGCGCGCCGGCTACACGTCGCGCACCGCCCTGCTGAAACAAGATCTCCCCTGTACCGCCCGCACGAATCGCGCTGTTGACCGTGCCCAGCAGACCGACGATGTCGAAGTCGTCGGGGTCGAGGTTCTCGTTCGGCGACCAGAGCACCTTGGCCATGAACCAGAACACGAACGCGGCGCCGATGACGCCGACGCTGATCGCGACGACGAGCGCGGCGAGCGGCCAGATCTCGGTGTACCGCGTCATCAGGTAGCCGGTGCCGCCGAACCAGGCGAGAAACGCCATCGCCGTCGAGAAGTTGACCGGCGACGGGGCGTCGCTAACGTGGACGTGGCTTCCGGCGTGGTGCCCGTGTGCGTGCACGTGACCGTGCGGCCCGTGCACGTGCGGCACGTGGACGCCGATCATCGTCAGCAGCCAGGACAGCGCAGTGAGCGAGAAGCCCAACAAAAAGCAGACGAGATACACGTTCGTCCACGTCATGGCGTTTCCTCATGTCGTCTTGAGCGCCTCGAACAGGCGATCGACGAGCGACGGGGTGTCGACGATCGCGCCGAGCAGAACGAGGCACTTCCTCGAGTCGTCGTGTGTGGCGAGCCTCACCAACGCGTCGGCGAGCTGATGATCCGACGCGAACTGCTCCGCTCCCTGCCGCAGCCACTCATCAAGCGGACCCTCGTCGGTGCGCAGATCCGATACGAGCTCGGTCTGGAATCCGGGCGGGTCGGTGACGAGATAGCCCGGATGCACCTTGAAGAAGCGCGCGAGGACATCGCGGGTGCGCTGCGTCAGGTGGGGCCGCGCGCCGCTCTCGACCTGCGACAGGTACGACTGGCTGAACGACGCGCCGAGCTCTGTCGCAATCGCGCGCACGACTTCCTGCTGACTCATTTCGCGTCCGAGGCCGCGGAGTTCGCCCTCGACTTTGCGCAGCGACCGGACTTTCTCTCCAAGCGTCATATCGCAATTAGCAATATATATATCACGTATTGCAATGTCAAGAGACGAGAAAAAAGGGCTGGAGGTTCCACCCTCCAGCCCAGCCCAGCCTCTAACCTCTAGTTGCCAGTCGCCAGTTGCCTACTGCTTTTTCGCCGTGAAAGTGCCAGTCGCCATCCCGCCGGCGAGGTCCAGCGTGCCTTTCATCGAGTCCTTCCCGTCGATCTTTCCCGTGTAGGTGACGGGAACCGCCTGGCCCTGCAGATCGGCATTGAACGAGAACTTCACGTCCTCGCCCTTGACGGTCCCGGTGAGATCGGCCTCACCGAGCGTTTGCGACGAGTAGTGCCCCGTCAACTTCTCGCCGTCCTGCTTCAACGTGACGGTCGGCGTGCCGGTGCCGGCATCGGTCGTCACGGTGAACGTCCACTTGCCGGTGAGATCCGTTTTCTGGGCCGCGAGCGACGCGGTCGCGAACACCATGAATACAAAGAGTAGTCGTCTCATCGTCATCTTTCTCGAGGGCACCCAAGGCGCCTGGACTCCAGGCACCTTAGGCACCGTGTACGCCTAGAAGTCGAACTGCGCGCCGATCTTGAGGAACCGCGCCTGCAGCACGTTCGTCGGCTTCAGCCAGTTGCTGGTCGCCGCCGTCGAGAACGTGGTGTTGACCGTGAACGGCCAGTCGCTGTTGAACAGGTTGTACGCGTCGAGGTCGACGCGGAACCGGTAGTTCTGCACCTTGAAGCGCTTCGACACGCGAAGGTCGAGCTGTTCGAGGTTGTCGTTGCCGTAGTTCTGTCCGACAGCCATCAGCTGCACCGTCTTGGTCGTCGCACCCGCCGAGTACGCGCGACCCAGTGTCGTCGCCGACGCCGGAGTCGCCGTCCACGTCGCGAGAATGCTCGGCGCGGCGCCGCCGTTCTGCACGCCACGAGTGAACTGGAAGTTGCCGCTGAGCAGAATGTCAAACGGCAGCGTGTACGAACCCGACAACTTGAAGTCGGGACGGTACGGGAGATCCTGATGGCAGGCGCGCGAACCGTCCGGGAAGATCTCGGCGACTTCCGTCGCCGCGGTGATCACGGCGCTCAGGATGCCGGCGTTGACCAGGTTGCACTGATCGAAGATGCGCTTCTGCGCGTTGATGCCGCCCGAGAAGAACATCCCTGCCCGCGGACGCGCGTTGAGCGACACGTCGTAGCCTTCGTAGATGTTCGTTTCTCCGCCGTAGTTCGACGAGAAGGTGATCGTGCTGCTCGCCGGCAGGTTCTGCGCGACGACCGACGGCTTCAAGTCGTACAGACCGCACACCTGATATCCGCCGCCGCCGGGAAGATTCGGATCGGCCGGCGCGTTCGCGCAGAACGGACCATCGTAGCTGCCGTTCGCGATGCTGTACCGGTTGTCGACGGTGACCGTCTGGTTGCCGAACTTGCGGCGATACCAGCCGCCGGTGACCGACACGCGCGGCAGCAGTTCGTGCTGCGCGCTGACCGTGTATTCCCAGTTGTACCCGCGAACGCCCCAGCCGTTGAGCACGGCCGGATCCGTGAGGGTGGACGAGGGGATGTTCTTGCCGAAGCTCGGCGTCGACGTCGAGTTCGTCAGCTCGTTCAGCTGAATGTTGCCGGACGCGTCGTAGGGCGACCCATTGCCGTCGAGATCTTTCCACGCGCGCGTGTCGGTCAGGCCGACCGTCGCCTCAGGGTTCGCGGCGTCAGCGGTGGCGATCTGCTGACCGGCGACGTAGCGGGCGACGCTGGCTTTGATCGCCGTCTTGCCGTTGCCAAAGAGATCGTACGCCACGCCGAGACGCGGGCTGATGTCCTTCCAGTTCTGGACGCGGCCCGTGCAGCCGGCGTTCAGGTTGTTGACGCCGTCGGCGCAATCGCTGAAGGTCACGGTCTGGTTCCAGCGGCTGGCCGGCAACGTCTCCGGCTGCGTCGCGCCGACGAACTGGTCGTAGCGAATGCCGAGATTGATCGTGGCGCGCTGGATCGTCCACTTGTCCTGCGCGAAGAGGCCGAGGTCCTCTTTGATCGCATTGCGGCGATCGGTCGGAATACGAAGCGTGATCGACACCGGCACGCCCGAGTTGTACGTGATCGGCTGCGCGTCGCCCGTGAACTGCTGGACGAGACGCCACCGGCCCTGCGTCAACGTGCCGCCGAAGCGCATCGAATGCGCGCCAGTGACGTACGATGCCGCCAACTGCTCCGTGAACAGCTTCGAGAAGTGATCCGCCGGGTTGTTCCATGCCGCGGCAATCTTGCCCGTCGACGTATCACTGATCGTGACCAACGGCACAGCCGACGCGAACACATCCGGCTGATAGTTCTCCTGGTATTCCTGGTCGTAGACGGCGAAGCCGCCGTCGAGCAGCAGCTTGTTGCTCTGCGTGCGCGTCCACTTCGTCACCGACACGAAGCTGGTCGGCGTCGCCTGGATCGCCGACGCTTCCGGCGGAACGGTCGACGCGATGCCCCAGTGACCGCGGACCTTGTCCTGCTCGTCGTGGTAGTACGACACCTTGTCCTTCGAGCTCAGTTGCGCCGAGACACGGCCGGCGACGCTGCGGATGTGCCCATCGTCGATACCCGGACGGCTGGTGTCCGCCACGTACTTGAACGGCGATGGATCGGCGTCGTAGAAGCTGTCGACGACGGTCTTGTTGACGCCGAGATAGCGGAACGTGGCGTAGAACCACGCCTTGTCCTTCATGATCGGTCCGCCGAAGCCCGGGTTGAAGTCGTAGTTCTTCGTCAGCTGGCTGACGTTGGTCAGGTAGTTGTTCGTCTTGTTGAACGTCGTGTCGCCCGTCAGGTTCGATTTCGTGCACGCCTGGCCGATGCCCGGCGATCCGCAGTTGTCCGACGCCCACGAGGACGGCGACGTGTTGCCGAACACCACGCCGTGGAACTGGTTGCCGCCGTCTTTCGGCACCATGTTCACGCGCATGCCGCCCTGGCCCATTTCCGCCGAATCGGCGCCGGTGACGTAGCTGAATTCCTCGAAGCTGTTCTGGTTCCAGTAGACGCCGCTGTACGCGCCCTGCGCGCACAGGTTGTTCAACCGGAGACCTTCGATCGTCTGCACGGTGTCGCCCGAACCGCGATACTGGAGCGGCGACTGCTGCAGGTTGCCCGAACCGCCGACGTCGCGCGAGAGCGCGCCGCCCCCGCCGAGGGCGATCGCGGTGCCCGGGATCATGATGCCGACCGCCTGAATATTGCGGCCGGTCGGGAGCGCATCGAGGACGTCGCGCGTCATGACGGTGCGCGTCGTGATGTTCTGGACGTCGACGACCGGGGACACGGCCGCAACCGTGATCGTTTCCTCGACGGCGCCGACCTTCATGTCAGCGTTGATCGTCGCGGTGAAGTCCGACGTCAGTTCGACCGCATCACGCTTGACCGTGCTGAAGCCCGGCAGCGTGAACGTGACGGTGTAGGTGCCCGGACGCAGCTCGATGATCTTGTACTGACCCGAGCCATCCGTGACCGCCGACCGCGTCTTCTCGATCAGCGCAGGACTCGATACTTCAACGGTGACGCCCGGCAGAATCGCGCCGGACGTGTCCTTGACCGTGCCCGCGATGGTGCTGGTCTGGGCGAACGCCACAGCCGGCCACAACGCGAGGCACGCTCCGAGGAACAATCTTGCGAACCTTCGCATGCCTAACTCCTCCTCCAAGTCGAACGAGTTTCGCCGTATTGTGCAGTAGCTATGCCGCCCGATGCGGGTCTATTTAGGCCTAAATTCCACACCCCGGCGGCCAGCACTCCAAACTTTCGTATTTCGGTATTCGTCGTTGGTAACTGAATCGACCGACCGACCGGTCGGTAACGCATAATACCCGCCGCGCCATGGGCACTCAACCCCGTCGCCGCCAGACCGACTCCCGCCGTGCCGCCATGTGCAGAACCGCCGCGCAGTTATTTCGAGACCGCGGCTTCGACGCGACCTCGGTGAGCGAGGTGGCCCGCGCGCTGGGGCTGACGAAAGCCGGTTTGTATCATCACTTCGAGAGCAAGGAAGCGCTGCTCTTCGAGATCATGATGTTCGGTCTCGACAAAGTGCGCGATGAAGTGGTGATTCCTGTTCGCGCGATCCGCGATCCGAGCGAGCGGCTGCGGCAGTTGATCGTCCGCCATGCGCGCATCACGACGCGCGGCCAGGGCGCCGTCGCCCACCTCGGCGACGAAATCCGCGCGCTGCCGCCCAGCGCGCGCCGCCAGGTCGAAGAACGTCACCGGGTCTATTTCGATTTATTGCGCGACACGCTTCGCGAGCTGCAGCAAGCGGGACGCCTGCAGAACGTCGACCCGACGGTGGCGACGTTCAGCGTCATCGGCATGATCCTCTGGCTGCCGCGCTGGTTCCGTCAGGATGGCCGGATGTCGCAGAACGACGTCGCCGACACGATCGCCGACATCGCGCTCGGCGGACTGGTGCTGACGAACGGTCACCGCCGCAAGCTGCGCAAGTAGTTGATCACGTTCCACGTGTCGGTTTCGCTGATGCGTTCGGCGTAGCTTTCCATGTCCTTCGACGTGCCGTGACGAATGACCGAAAAGATCTCGCCGTCGCTCGATCCGTATTGAAGGGTGCCCGTGAGGTCCGACGGCTGCGCGCCGACGGCGGCTTCGCCGTCGCCCTTCCCTTCGGGTCCGTGACACCGGATGCAGAGACGCTGATAGATGCGGCGTCCGGCCGCCCGCGACTCAGCGGTCGCTTCGACGGGATTCTTGATTTTCGCCGCTTCGGGATTGCCGCCTTTTCTCGGCGCATCCGCCTGCAGGAAGAACGTCAACACGATCAACAACACGTTCATGCGATCCCCATGCACAGGTATTTGATCTCGAGGAACTCCTCGAGGCCGTATTTGGATCCTTCGCGACCGAGGCCCGACTCTTTGACGCCGCCAAACGGCGCCACTTCTGTCGAGATCAATCCGGTATTGATGCCGACGATGCCGTATTCGAGCGCCTCGGCGACGCGCCAGATGCGACCGATGTCGCGGCCGTAAAAGTACGCGGCCAAACCGAACTCGGTGTCATTCGCGAGCGCGATCGCCTCGTCTTCCGTCGTGAACCGAAAGAGCGGCGCCACCGGACCGAACGTTTCTTCGCGCGCGACCAGCATCTGCGGCGTGACGTCGGCCAGGACCGTCGGCTCGAAGAATCGTCCGCCGCGCGCGTGCCGTTTGCCACCGACGACCACGCGCGCGCCCTTGGACGTGGCGTCGCTAATGTGTTCTTCGACCTTCGCAACCGCTTTGTCGTCGATCAACGGACCCTGTGTCGCGCCCGCATCGAGACCAGGCAGCGGCTTCAACTTCTGCACGGCCGTCGCGAGCTTCTGCGCAAACGCGTCGTAGACCGAATCCTGCACGAGCAGGCGGTTCGCGCACACACAGGTCTGACCGGTGTTGCGATATTTCGACATGATTGCGCCGTCGACCGCCGCGTCGAGATCCGCGTCATCGAACACGATGAACGGCGCGTTCCCGCCGAGTTCGAGCGACAGCTTCTTCACCGTCCCCGCGCACTGCGCCATCAGCACCTTGCCGGTTTCGGTCGAGCCGGTGAACGACAATTTGCGGACGATCGGATTCTCGGTCAACTCGCCGCCAATATCCTTGGCCGCGCCGGTGATCACGTTGAACACGCCCTTCGGCACCCCGGCGCGTTCGGCGAGTTCGGCCAACGCGAGCGCCGAAAACGGCGTCTGCGATGCCGGCTTCAACACCACCGTGCATCCGGCGGCGATCGCTGGCCCGGCCTTGCGCGTGATCATCGCGAGCGGAAAATTCCACGGTGTAATGCATGCGACAACGCCGATCGGCTCCTTCAGGACGACGATGCGCTTGTCGGGTTGATGCGGCGGGATGGTGTCGCCGTAGACGCGTTTCGCTTCCTCGCCGAACCACTCGAGGAACGACGCGGCGTAGACGACTTCGCCTTTCGATTCCGTGAGCGGCTTGCCTTGCTCAATCGTCATCAGCTTCGCGAGATCGTCTTGATTCGCAAGCATCAGGTCGTACCACTTGCGCATGACCGCGGCGCGTTCTTTCGCGGTCTTCTTGCGCCACTCCGGAAAGACGCGCGCGGCGGCGGCGATGGCGTGCCGCGTCTCGGCGCGACCGAGCTTCGGCACGCTCCCGATCACATCGCCCGTGGCTGGGTTGTCGACCGCGATCGTCTGTTTCGAGCCGGATGCGATCCAGGCGCCGTCGATGTAGCACGCCTGGCGGAAAAGTTTCGGATCGCGCAGCTCAACGGCGGATGTAGTCGTCGGCATCCAGCGATTGTAAATCAGCGATGCGGTCGATCGTGACGTCCGGCGTGTCGTACGCGGCGAGCAGCGAGGGATCGTGGGCGTAATGCCCCTGGCGCACGAACACCGTCGTCACACGCTCGCGCCAGATCTTCTTGATCGCGTCCAGGATCCGGACCTTGTCGTCGACCATCACGTAATGGTCCGCCGGATACCTCCGCTCCACGTCGTCGAGCATCTGCTCTTTGTGGATGTAAATCAGGACTTCGCCGGCGACGGCGTCCCACAATCCTGAGCGCTCCACTTTGCGCGGCTGAAAAACGACGTCGCCGTCCGACAGAATCACGACTTGACCGTGCGTCGAGAGATGACGCACCGTCTCGCGCGCGCCCGGATACACGCGATCGGCGAATGGGTAGTGGAACAGATACAACGAGACGCCAAGCATGTGCGGGTCGCGCGGATGCTCGATGCGAAAGCGCTGCAGCGCGCCGAGGTAATCCGCGTACCCGAGCTCGCGGCGGAGATCTTCGAAGATGTCCCAATACCGCCGCTGACAGTCCTCGCCGAAGCGCGAAATCAGATGCCGACGAAGATCCTCGACGACTGCATCATTGTCCAGCAGCGTGTTGTCGACATCGAGCAGGTAGACCGTCCGCACGAAATGGGATGTTATTCGATCTTCTCGAGCGGCGATTCGGCCGGGCCCGAGATTACCTTGCCGTCAGGCTTGAAGCGCGACCCATGACACGGGCAATCCCACGTCTGCTCCGCTTCGTTCCAGTCGACGATGCAGCCCATGTGCGTGCAGACCTTGGACAGCGTGCCCGCCGTCTTCGGCGCAAACCGATCGCGAATCATGTAGTACGGATAGTCGACGTTCTCTTTGATGTAGTCCCACGCCCCGCCTTTGATCTTCTTGCGGCTCGGATCGTAAAGGTCGACCCAGGGATTCTTTTGACCGAGGATGCGATCGGCCGCCATCATCGCCGCCAGCGTCCCGAACGTCATCCCGTTGCCGGAGTAACCGGTCCCCGCGAATTGATGCGCGGCCGTGTCGCCGATGTACGGCAGGCCGTCGGGCGTTTCGATGACCTGCCCCGACCAGCGATGCGTCACCGTCACGTCGCCGACCATTGACGTCAACGTCCGCTCCAGGCGTTCGAAGCACGCGTTGGTGTCGACCGCCTGTCCGGTCTTGTGATCCTCGCCCCCGAAGATGACGATGTCGCGATTGCGGAAGCGTTCGAGACGCAGGTAGTGATACGGGTCGGCGGTATCCCAGAAGAGTCCGTCCGGAATCCGTCCTTTCTCGACTTCGCCGGCAACCACGTACGACGTGTACAGAAACAGTTTCGTCTGGAACAGCGTGGCGCTCGCGAGGTTCGCGTTGCCCATCAGGGGCGTGTGCGTCGCGAGCACGATGTCGTCGCACACGATCGTGCGGCCGTTCGCGGTCACCGACAACGGTTTGTCGGAGAATTCGTCCGCGGTCGTCATCTCGAAGATCATCCCGCCGCGATCGCTGATCGCACGTGCGACGGCCGCGAGATACTTGCGCGGATGGAAGCGGGCCTGGTTCGAGAACATCACGCCCGGTCCGCCCACGAACGGCACGTCGTCGACGTACGACGCCTCGAACCCGAGGTCCGACGCCAGCGCGGCTTCGTCGCGGAACATCGCTTTGTCGTGACCGTTCGAACCGATCGGCGAGTGCAGATAGCCTGGCACCGACGCGAAATCGCAATCGATCTCCTCCGCGCGGACGATCGTGTCGATCTGCGCGATGGCGGCGCGTTGACTGTCCCACACCGCCTGCGCGTGATCGCGACCGAAGTTCTTCGCGAGCTCCGTCAGCGTCAGATCGGTAACCATCGTCAGATGCGCGCTCGTGTGACCGGTGTCGATTTGTGCGCAGCGTTCGCGGTCGATGACCGCGACGCGTTTTCCTGCGAGCGTCAAGAGGTACGCGGTGGTGAGTCCGGTGATCCCGGCGCCGACGACGAGCACGTCCACCTCTTCGTCGCGGTCGAGCTTCGCGAAACGCGGGAACGGCGTCGACTCGGTCCAGAGGGGCAACGTGTCCGTGTGCAGCTTCATGTCCTTGACCCGAAGCAAGCGAACCGCCAAACATGGGTCAGCCGTTCATGGTGTCGCTCAGACTCAGTCGTCCGTTGTGGCTCGATCGTCCGGGTGTCGATCGCGTCCGCCGCTACGCGCCGCTTCGCCACGACATCGACGCGGACGTCGTCGTCATCGGCGGCGGAATTACCGGCGCGGCGGTCGCGTACGCGTTCTCGAATGCCGGCGTGCGCGTCGCGCTCGTCGAGGCGGATCGCATCGGCCGCGGCAGCACGGCCGCGAGCACAGCGCTGCTGATGCAGGAGCCCGACGTCGATTTCGGCGAGCTCTCGAAGCGTTACGGTGACACGCGGTCGCGTCGGATTTGGCATCTCAGCCGCGATGCGACGCACGATGCCGTTCGCACGATCCGCCAGCTCGGCATTCGATGCGATTTGCGACAGCGCGATTCCGTGTACTACGCGTTGACGGATGCGTCTGGATCGCGACTGCGCGTCGAACACCGCCGACGCGAGCGGGCTGATGTCGGCGGCGCATGGCTCGATCGAGCTCAGCTGCGCAGGGTGACTGGCATCGACGGAGTGGCCGGCATTCGAACGTCCGGCAACGCGCAGCTGGATCCGTATCGATGCTGCGCCGGGTTGATGTCGGGGGCGGCGGCCTGCGGCGCGCGCATTTTCGAACGATCGCCGGTCCGCGCGATCGATGCAGGGAAACACGACGTGTCGATCCGCACGACACACGGATCGATTCGCGCGGATCGCGTCATCGTTGCAACCGGCTACGCGACGCCGTACTTCGAACGCCTGAGCGCGCGCTTCACGATGCTCCAGACCTACGTCGTCGCCACGCGTCCGCTGACGGCGTCAGAACGTCGAGCGATCGGGCTCGGACCGGTGATGATTTGGGAAACGGGATGGCCGTACCACTACGCCCGCTGGACGCCCGATCATCGTTTGATGCTCGGCGGCGGCGACCGTCCTCAGCAATCGCCACGTGACCGGCGGCGCGAGTTCCGGAAGGGCGCGCTGTCGGTCGTCGACTACTTCGTGCGGTTGTATCCGTCGCTCGCCAACATCGTGTTCGACTACGCGTGGGAAGGGCTCTTCGCGATGACGCCCGACGGCCTTCCGTATATCGGGCCGCATCGGCATCATCCGCGTCATCTCTTCGCGCTCGGCTACGGCGGCAACGGCATGACCTTCGGCTTCCTCGCCGCGAAACTGCTTCTGGAATGGTATCGAGGCGATCGATCACCCGATCATGAGTTGTTTTCGTTCTCACGAATGTAGGCCCGGGGCCGTAGATGTAGGCCGGGTCCTTTCGGACCGGCGTTGATCGGGTCGGCGGGTCCAAAAGGGCCCGCCCTACATCCGGTCTACGCGGCGCCTTGCTTCTTGTCGTCGACGATCTCTCGCTCGACTTCGACAGTGCAGTCGGTGACGACGGTGGCAATCGCGGCGACGGCGGCCAGCATCGGCGCGAGGACCGCTCCGATGACGCCGATCGTCAGCGGGAATTCTGCGATCGTCTTTGTCTCCTGCTTGATGATCACGCGCCGCACGTTGCCTTCGTGCAGCAGCTTCTTGACCGCATCAACCAGTTGGTCGGCGGCGACTTTGAACGACTCTTTGAAGGTTCGGTCCGCCATCACACACCTCTTGATTCCAGATCGTCGAGCGCACGCGACAGGTTCATCAAGCCGCGATCGAGTTTCGCCGGCGCACAGCCGAAACTGATGCGCACGTGCTGCGGCGACTCGAAGAAGCGGCCGGGGACGACGAGCGTCGAATAGCGCGTGATTAAACGCGATGCAAAGCGGTCGCCGTCAATCGACGCGGGGAGCCGCGGAAACATTACGTTGCCCCCCTCTGGGATATAGACGCGAAATCGCGGCTCGTGTTCGAAATATCGACGAACGCGGTCCAGATTGCGATCCAGGATGCCGTGAGCTCGCCGATCGACCGCCCGATGATGACGGAAAGCCGCCAGCGACAACTGTTCGCCGGGCGCGACGCCGTTATTCGTCATGTAGTCGTTGATCTCGCCGGCTCGGCGAATCAATGCCGCAGGACCGAGGATCCAGCCGGCTCGCAGTCCGTCCAGGCCGTACGCCTTCGTCAGCGAATTCGTCGTCACGACATTCGGTCCGGCATGGACGCAAGACTGCGGACGCGCGCCGAACAGACATTCCAGATACACCTCGTCGACAAGCAGCCGCGCGCCGACGCGCGCGAGCGCCGCCGCCATCTTTCGGAGCGTCGGCATCGGAATTCTGGCGCCAGATGGATTGTGCAGGTTGGACACGATCGCAAGCCGCGTCCGCGGGGTGATCGCGTTGGCAAATCGCTCGAGATCGATCGCGAATGCGTCGGCGAATACACGATCGAACCGCTTGACGCGGTAGCCAAGCGCACGCGGAATGCGCCACAGCGGCTCGTACGTCGGGCGCTCGACGAGGACGTCGGCGCCGCGAGGCGCGCCATCCAGCGCCGCCGCGACCGCGACGTAGTTCGCGAAGCTCGTGCCGCCGGAGAGCGTCAGCACACGATTCGAAGCGACGCGATATCGCCGACCAATGGCCTCGAGCAACGGCGCGTAGCCGTACTTCACCGGCAGCGACGTCACGAGATCCGCCGCACGAAGCCCGAGCAACGACGGCGGGCACGCGTCGATGCCAGACCGAGCGAGATTGATGTCCGCACGCGGCATCGACTTCGCCCACGAGATGTATTCCAATCGTTCGAAGTTCATCGGACGAAGAAGAATCCCACGGCCGCCGCGCCGAGAATCGACGAACCAATCAGCGACTGGGTTGGATACGCGACGAAACTGTTCACGACGATGCCGGCGGCGACCGCGATGAATGCGTACGCCGTGACCGGACCTCGTCGCCCTTCGCGCAGTCGCACGAGCACGAGGGCGCCGGCGGTCAACCCGAAGAACAACCAGTCGGCGAAGACGACGTACGACAGCAACTGATCGTACGTGTTCGTCGTCAACAGCACGAGCGACACCGCCGCCTGAAACCACAACGCGAACACCGGCGTGTGATACCGCGGATGCAGTCGCCCGGCGCGTTGAAAAAACAGTCCATCGAGCGACATCGCATAAATCAAGCGCGGTCCAGTAAGAATGACGACCGCGAGAAATCCGAGGCTCGAGACGACAATCAACAGCGCGACGAATCGCGCGCCCGCAGCCCCGGCGGCCGCGAACGCCATGTCGGCGGCAAGCGCCGGCGACGCGGCGACCTGTTCGGGCGTCAGCACCCACAGATACGCGAGGTTCAGCGACAGATACAGCGTCACGACGGCGATGACGCCGAGGACGTTCGCGCGCGGCAGGTTGCGCACCGGATCCTTGATCTCCGCCGCGATGTTCGCGCAGCTTTGCCATCCGCCGTACGCAAACAGGATCGGCACGAGCGCCGTCAGCAGCACACCGAGCGACGCGCCGCGAAAGATCGTCGCCGGCGCAGGGTCGAACTGGCTTGCCGGCGCAGCGCCGCGGCCGAACGCCAGCGCGACGAGCGCGACCATGCCGACGACCTTGGCTGTCATCAACAGGTTGTTCGTCCACTTGCCGGCGCGGACGCCGACGACGTTGATCCAGGTCAACGACAGCAGCGCCGTCGCCGCCACGACGCGGATGCCAGTTGCACCCACCGGCACAATCGATCGATCGACGTAGCTCGCGAACAGGATCGACACGGCCGCGAGCGATCCACCGTTGATGATGAACAGCAGCGCGACGCCGTAGAGGAATCCGACGACGGGCGGATACGCGCGCTGCAAGTAGACGTACTGTCCGCCGACGTCGGGAAAGCGCGATGCGAGTTCGGCCCACACGAACGCGCCGATCAGCGCGACGGCTCCGCCGATCGCCCACACAAGCAGGATCAGCAGCGGATCGTGCACGACGCGCGCAACGTTCGACGGATTCGCGAAAATGCCGACGCCGACGATGCCGCCGGCGACGACAACGACGGAATCAAAGAGACCGAGTTCGCGACGGAACTCGGTCACTGCTTCGGCATCTCGGTCGCCGAGAAACGCGGCACCATCTCGTCACGCATCGCGAGCTGATAGAGCGTCGCCGCGATGACCGTCGCCGCCTGCCGCGCGTCCTCTTCGTTGATCCGTTCGTACGTGTCGAGGTTCGTGTGGTGCGTGTGCGTGTTGTATTCCATCGGATCCTGGTTGAATCCGATACCCGGCAAGCCTGCGTGGTTGAATGACGTGTGATCGGTGCCGCCGACGTTCCGGCTCCGCGACGCCGAAGCGCCGACGACGCCGAGATCTTTGAACGGCGCGAGCGTGTCGCGGACGATCTGCGCTGCAGCCGGGGGGCCGAACACGCTGGCGCCGCGCACGCGACCAGTACCGGTGTCGACGTTCAGGTACGCATCGAGCGTCGTGAACTCCGGCTTCGGACTCTCGACGCTGCCGAAGTGCTGCGCCACGTACGCCTGCGATCCGAGCAAGCCTTCTTCTTCCCCGCTCCACAATGCGACGCGGATCGTGCGGCGCGGCGACACGCCAATCGCCTTCAGGATGCGCGCCGCTTCCATCATGATCGAGCAGCCGATCGCGTTGTCCGTGGCGCCCGTCGCGCCATGCCACGAATCGAGGTGGCCGCCGAGCATCACGATCTCGTTCTTCTTGTCGCCGCCAGGAATCTCCGCGATGACGTTGTACGCCGTCCGCCCTTCCGGATACGTCTTGTTGACGATGTCGAACTCGAGTTGCACCGGCGTGCCGTCCGCGAGAATGCGCGTGATGCGGCCGTAATCTTCGTTGCGCATGATGACCGTCGGAACGGCCGTCGTCACGTCGTACGTGCGGTTCTGCTGCGCGATGATCTGGCCGAACTCGCGACCAGCGTCGTTGATGCGCAGCTTCGCGCCGTTCGCGACGAGAAATTCGTCGATCGCTTTGTTGTACGCGAGCGCCGTCATCGGCGGCGGCGGAGGCTGATTGCCGCGACCGCGGCCGCCGCCGAAATTCCCGCCGTCCGGGTTCGACGGATCGTATTGCCGCTGCAACTGATCGTCGGGCCGTCGCTTGGCAGGGGGATCGAAATTCATCGGCACGACGATGTGCTTGCCGACGAGGACGATCTTCCCTTTCACTTTATCCTTCGAGCCGTTCAGGAACGTCGTCAACTCCTCGGCAGTCGGTCGATCGGGCACGTCGAGTTCGATCGCCTGCGCGGTGACAACGCCGTTGGTGCCCGGCGTCCAGGCGAGCACTTCCACGGTCAGCGGATCCTTGACCGGCGCGACGATATGGGCCGTCAACCGCTCGTTCGTCCAGCCCGGATGCCCGAAGTCCCACGACTCGAGGTGCGCGTTCGCGAAGCCCCACGTCGTCATCTGCTTCATCGCCCACTCGCCCGCCGCCTTCAGGTTCGGCGAGCCAGTTACACGTGGACCGTAGACGTCGGTCAGCATGTGGAGCGTCTTCATGATCTGCGAGTGGTCGGCCTCTTCATGGCGGATCTTCGCGTTGATATCCGTGTTGAGACGTTCCTCCGCGCGCACGACGAGAGACTCAAGACACAGGACACCAAGGACACAAAGCAACAAACCTGACACCAACCGTTTCAGCATGGCTATCTCCTGAACGCGGACACGAGCTTGTCGCGCCACGACAGCGCGCGAGCGGCGGCGAGCGCATCTCGAAATTCGGCGGCGGATGGAAAGCGATTCTCCGGCTTCTTGCTCAGCGCGCGACCGACGACGTCGCGCAAGCGCTTCGGGACATCGCGCGGCATCGTCACCGCGGGTGACGTCAACACGGCAACCGCGGCCGACATCGCCGTGCCGGTGTCGAACAAGCGTTCACCGGTTGCCATTTCGTACACGATGACGCCGAGGCTGTAGACGTCGGACCGAAAGTCGATCGGCATGCCGAGCAACTGCTCGGGCGACATGTAACCCGGCGTCCCCAGCGCCAAACCCTCCAGCGACGATCCGGTAAGGCCCGTCACGCCGCGCACGGCGAGCGCGCTGTTTTCGGTTCGGCGCGCGAGACCGAAGTCGAGAACCTTGACGGCCCCGTCGGCCGCGAACTTGATGTTGGCCGGCTTCAGATCGCAATGCAGGATGCCGAACACGTGGGCGTGTTCGACCGCATCGGCGATCTCGACGCCGAGATTGACGACGACGTCGATCGGCAGCTTGCCGGCGCGCATGCGATCGGCGAGCGTCGGCCCGGGGACGAGTTCCATCACGATCGCGAGACGGCCATCGATGTCGAAGACGTCGTGGATGGTCGCGATCCCGCGATGATTCAGCTGCGCCGCTGCCCGCGCCTCCCGAATCCGCCGCGCGCTGCCATCGTCATCACGCTTCGCGGCGATCTTGATCGCGACCTCGCGCTGCAGTCTGACGTCGTTTGCGCGATGCACTTCGCCGCCGCCGCCGCGCCCGAGCGGGTCGAGCAGCACGTAGCGCCCGCCGACCTCCATCCCGGCCGAAAAATCGAACGTTACCGGCGCTGCCGGCTCGTGCTCGCCGGTTTCGGTCCGTTCTTCTAAGTTTTCACTTCTAAGTTCTAACTTTCCGGAGGTGGTTTCGTCGTACGAATCGAGCAGCGCCTGGATTTCGACGCGCAGCGGCTCGTTGTCATCGCACGCGGCGTTGACGAAGGCGCGCCGGTCGGTGCCGGAGAGCGTCAGCGCTTTTTCGATGATCGGTTTCGCGCGCTGCCAGCTGGCCGGATCCACTAGCGGCTCCGCATGCGATGCCGCAGCCACACTGTCGCCGTCGTCAGCTCCCGCTTGACGGTGGCGGGCGACACACCGACGGCGTCCGCGACCTCGTCGATCTTCAGCCCGCCGAAAAATCTGAGCTCGACGATCTCGGCCTGCCGTTCGTCGAGCTCCTGCAATTCGGCAAGCGCGTTGTGCAGCGCGAGGACGTCGATGTCCTGGCCGCCGTTCGGGTCGGCGACATGCGACAGCGTGACCGGATCGCCGGTAAATCCTTCGCGCTTGGCTGCACGTTTGCGGCGTGCGTGGTCGACGAGGATCCGGCGCATCATCTTGGCCGCGATCCCGAAGAAGTGCGATCGGTTCACCCAGTTGACGCGGCGCTGCGGCATCAACCGGATATAGGCTTCGTTCACCACGGCGGTCGGCTGCAGCGTGTGGCCGCCGCGCTCGCGGCGCAGGTAGCTGGCAGCGAGCTTGCGCAGCTCGGACTGCACGATCGACATCAACTGCTCTTCGGCGTCGGGCGCCCCCTGCCGCCACTTGGTCAGCAGCTGGGTGACGTCGCCGGCCGGTTTCCTCGGGCTGGGGGGCATTGGGCGATTAGGGTATCTCGTTTGTTAACTTCCGGGCCAGCGCTCCGTATATACAGGGTGTGAAGCAGCTTATTCTCGCCATCCTCTTCGTTGCCAGTGCGGCCCCGGCGGCGCGGGCACAGTCGGTAGTCGACCAAAACGCCCGCGAAACGCGCGATCAGCTGAGCGCGCTGCTGCGTCAGTATCCACCGTCGCTCAGCCAGGTGTTGCAGCTCGATCCGTCATTGCTGGCCAAGGATGACTACCTCGCGCCGTATCCTGCGCTGGCGGCCTTCGTGAAGCAGCACGGCGAGATCGTGCACAACCCGTCGTTCTTCCTCGGTCGGCCGAACACGATCCCAGGCGAGGACTCGCAGCGGATTCAGACGATGCGCCAGGTGGACGACACAATCGCGGGGATCCTCGTCTTCTGCGGCCTCATGGCAGCGCTGGCGAGCGCGGTTCATCTCATTCGAGGGCTCATCGACCATCGGCGCTGGCTCCAGTCGATGAAGATCCAGACGGACGCTCACACCAAGATCATCGACCGGCTGACGAACAACGAAGACCTGCTCGCGTATCTGCAGTCGCCGAGCGGACAGAAATGGCTCGCGATCGCACCGTCGGCCACCGAACCTGCGCGTGCGACCGCACCGATTGCTCGTATCCTGTGGTCGTTGCAAACGGGGCTCGTGGTCGCGATCGGTGGCGGCGGGTTGTGGATCGCCTCGGCTGGCGTGTTCGAAGAACTCTCTCAAGCGTTGCGCATCGTCGCGACGCTATCAATTGCGGTGGGTATCGGTTTCATCGTCTCGGCGATCGCGTCGTTCCTGCTGTCGCGACAACTCGGGTTGATCGCGCCGACGACTACCAATGCGTGATGTGACGCTCGATCAACTCGTTGCCGCGGTTCCTGTCGCTGCTGATGCCGACGAGGCGTTCCAGATGACCGAGGACGCATTCCGGTTGTTCTACGACCGCACCGCGCGCGGCTTGTGGGCCTACCTTGCGCGCATCAGCGGTGACCGGCGGCAGGCCGACGACCTCCTGCAGGAATGCTATTACCGGTTCTTGAAGTCGTCGGCGCCGATCGAGGATGAAGCCCATCGCAAGAACTACTTGTTCCGCATCGCGACGAACCTGGTGCTCGATGCGAAGCGGCGTCCCCGAGTCGACGAGACGACGCCCGAGCACGACGACGATCCGGCGTTGCGCGCACCGGGCGATGCTGCGGCGGACGCGGCGCGGCGCATGGACGTCGACCGTGCGATGGCCAAGCTGCGGCCGCGCGATCGCGCGATGCTGTGGCTCGCGTACGTCAACGGGTCGTCGCACAAAGAAATCGCCGACACGCTCGGTCTTCAAACGACGAGCATCAAGCTGTTATTGTTTCGCGCGCGGCGCCGGCTCGCCGCGCTGTTGGCCGAATGATGGAGCTCGACGATCTCGCACTCGCCGCGGCGCTCAAAGAGGATCACGAAACGCTGGCCGCGTCGGCTCCAGTGCCGCCGCCCGCACTCGTCTTCTGGCGCGCGACGATCCGCGCGCGCGCCGACGCGGCACGCGTCGCGGAGCGGCCGATCACGTTCGCGCAGAGTTTTGCCGCAACCTGCGTCATCGCCGTGGCGCTGATGGCCGTCGGCGCGATCTGGAACGAGATGCCGTCGCTCGTGACGCAACACGCGCTGATGATCGTGCTCACGCTGGCGTTCTGTCTCCTCGTCGCGCCGATTGCCGTCTTCGTCGCGCTGAGCGACTAGCCCGGATAGACCGTTCCCGCCTCGACGAAACACAACGGGTTGTTCCACTTGTCGTGCGCGTAAAACGACCGTTCGCCCCACGGCTTCACGCTGATTTCGCCGCCGGACTGGCCGTGCACCGCTTCGGTCGACAGGCAGCCGAGCGCCTGGGCGCGCGCGTAGACGGCGTCGAGGTCAGTCACGGTGAAGTACAGCGCCTTCGCGGCCGGGTGCGGCGTGCCGACCGACGACACGTCGACGACCTGGAGCGTCACCGGTCCGCATGTGAAATAGCAGCGGCTGCCCGCTTGCCGCCGTCCGTCGACGCCAAACAGTGTCGTGTAGAACTTCTGCGCTTCGTCGAGATTCCCTACTTCGACGTTGATGCGAAACAGGCTGGGAACGTCGCTCATGTCGGCTTCTCCGTTTTCGAAAACCACGCGAGCCAGTCGCGCACGAGCGCGAGCCGGCCGCGATCGAGGTGATACGTCCGATTGCGGCCGTCACGTTCGTGGCGGACGAGTCCCGCCGACACCAGCACCTGAACGTGCCTCGTCGTCGTCGGCCAGGCATGCTCGAACATCGCGGCGATCTCACCGGCGGTCATCGAGCCGCCGGCAAAGTGCAGTGTGATCAGGATGCGGCGGCGGACCGGATGCGCGAGCGCCGTGAATACGGCCTCGTAGGCATCCTTCGGCGTCACGCGTTATTATTTAGCGTACTAGCTAAATAAAGTCAACCAGACGAACCCGCCCGTCGCCGCGAACTACGTGCCATGGGCGATCGCAACGACGTTTTCATCCACGCGTCAACTCCTCCGCCGCACATAGCAGCGTGGGGCGCTCGGGACGACGGATATCGAGCTGATCCCATTTGGCGATCAGCGACTTCCGCCGGCGACCGAACCAGAGGTGCTGTGCCAGGCGCTCACGAAGCGCTCCCGGACCGAGCAGGTACTCGGTCACCTCGTATGCATTGTTCCGACGCGCGACACGTATCTCTTCGATGCGTCCGACGGCCTGGCCATCCGCCGCGCGAACCTGCGCGCCCACCAAATCTTCAACGCGTACTCTCTTTTTCATGTTTCCCGCCAGGCAGCTTCTGAACGATGTGCCGGCTCAACCACTTCTCAAACGTCAACAGGCGCGGATCGGTTGCCGCGACGACGTCCAACTCGATGTCGACGCCGATGTCGCGACACTGTTCCGGAGAATAGCGGACGCGGCGAATCGGCACCGGCGACAGTTTGCGCTGCAACCATCGCACGAGCCGGGCGACGCGCGGGTGAATGCGCCTCGCAAGCGTGACGGCGCTGACTTCGAGCGCGACCATGCGCGGCGCCGTGCCGTCGCGCACTTCGAGGATGATGCCGTCGACGCGCCCAAGTCCCTGATCGTGGCGATCGACGAGGCGAACGTCGAGGATGTCGCGGACGAGATCCATCAACTGCCGCCCATCACCTGCAGCGGGATCGCGACGAGCGCGAGCGCGAACGCGAGCACGACGATCGCCGTGACGGCGACGTTCGTCACGATCCCGTTCGTTTTCGTTTTCAGGTATTGCTTATCGTTCATGACGACGATCAGCGGTCCGATGACGATCGGCAGCGCGACGACGGTGAGCGCCATCGAAAACATCGTGAGCTGGAGCGGATCGACGCCGAAGAGCGTCGGAATCGGCGCCGCGAGCAACGCGACCGTGTAGAGCATCGCGAAGCGCGCTTCGTCCGCCGGCTTCTGACTCTCGCCCCAGTCCCACCCGAACGTCTGCGCGACGATGTAGCTGAAATCGAGCGCGAGCTCGAGCGCCGCGCCGACGCAGCCGATGAACAGCGAGAACCAGAACAGCGTGTGTCCCCACTTCGGAAACGGAATCGTGAGGATGAACGCCGCCTCCTGATACGTTTCCGCTTTCACACCACGCGGCGCGAGGACCAGCGCGGCGACGATGAGCACGGCCATCGCGACGAACGACCCGAAAGCGGTCCCGACGGCGGCGACGATCCGGTTTGCCATCAGATCTTTCGGTTTCCATTTCTCCTCGACGCCTCCGGACGAATAGAACGTCAGCAGATACGGGCTGATCGTTGCGCCCAGGATGGCGACGGCCATATACGCGTAATGCGCGCTCGGCTGAAGCCTTCGCGCGACGAGTCCTCGAGCCACATCGCTCCACGAAGGACCGAGCGTCCACACCGCAACGACGAAACAGAGCGTCACCAAACCCAGAACGGCGACACCGTGCTCGATCGAATCGAACGTCAGGAACCACAAGAGCGCCCAGCACACGACGACAACCGGAAGAGCCCACACGCGCATCGACACACCAGTCGCCAACTCGAGCGCGAGCGACGCGCCGCCGATTTCAGACGCCAGCACCAGCAGGTCGACGACGACCTGCGCGAGCAGCGGCACGCACTGCAAGGGAAACCCGAAGCGCTTCCGCATCGCGTCCACGACCGTGTGCTGACTGACGGCCGCGAGGCGTCCGGTCATCTCGATGAGGAAGATCAAGCAGATCGTCCCGGCCGCGATCGCCCACAGCAGTTGATAGCGAAATTGCGCGCCCGCCTGCAGCGCGGTACCGAGCGAGCCGACTTCGAGATACGCGCCGACGCTCGTCAGGATCCCGAGACCGATGTTCTTGAGGTTCTTCATCGCGCGGCGAAGATCTGCGCGCGCCGCTCGGACTCGCGCAGCCACGCCGCGAAAAAGTACAGCCCTCCGGCGATGAAGATGACGCTCGCCGGGATCCACATCAGCAGCCCCGCGAGCTGCTGATCCTCGAGACCGGCGTGCGCATAATGCGGATACCAGAGCGTCGACGAAAACGTCAGCAGCGCGCCAAGGATGCCGCTGTGGATAGCGGTCGCGAAGATGTAAATCACCGCAGCGCCGTAGCCCGCGCGGCCGTAGCGGCCGTGCAGCAGTCCCCACCAGAACAGCACCGCGCTGCCGAGGAACGACGCGTGCTGCAGCACGTGGACCGGCTCGTGCTCGACCGCGAGGTCGTACAGCGACGGGATGTGCCACACCCACAACGCGGCGGCGTGCAGCAGCCACACGACGGCCGGCGCCGTGATCAGCGTCATCTTCGGCCACGTGCGCATGCGGATCCGCAACGCCCAGAGCAGCGCGATCCAATATCCGCTCGCGGCTAGGAGTGGCGCGGCGACGACGATCAACAGCTCGTGCTGCGCCATATGCGCGGCGAACAGCCGGTCGCTCAACTCGTCCAGCGCAATCAGCGCGATGACGAGCGTGAGCCAGCCCGACGCAAACGCGATCGCCTGCCAGCGACGGATGCCTTGACCGACGCCGGCATGACGCCACAGACGCGTGACGCCCACCGCATACAGCACGGCCGACACGACGAGCGCGCTACCAGCAAACACCGTGAAGCGTCCAAATCGGAACGGACTGCGCGAGGATCAGCAACGCGAAGAGCGCCGACGAGCACAAGCCGAGGATCCCCATGAACCGCGAACGATCGACCGATCGTCCACCGTCATCCGTCGCGCCAACGGGCACGAGGGTCAGTGTCTGCCACGCCGCGAACGCGCCGAACGCGGTCACGACCAGCGCCGCGACGATGACGAGCTGCAGCACGATCGCCGTGTGGTTGCAGCTCCACTTCGTCAGGCTGTAAATGAATCCGAACTCTGTCGCCCACGCGATCGGACCGGCGAATACGCCCGTCCACTGCGCGGCTAGATGATCCTCGGCGCCCAATAGATCACCCCGTAGATTGGCAACCAGGTGAACACGACGAAATACCAGTAGACTGCGTTTTCTTCGACGTCGACGAACCGCTTCTCTTCGATCGGCCCCTTGAACATCAACGCCGTCAGGACACCGGTATCGACGACGTCGGTCGCGATGTGGACCGTGTGCAGTGCGAGCAACGTCCACACGACGGATCCGTACGCGTCGTTGCTGAACGTCACGTTGAGGTGCAGAAACTCGACCGCGCGGATGACGTTGAAGCCGACGCCGAAGGCGAGGCACACGACGAGCCAGATCCGCACCGCGCGCAGGTCGATCTTCTCCGCCGCCTTCTTCGCCAGTTCGTTCGGGACCGCGCTCGCAAGCAGCAGAAACAGGTTCAGCGTGCCCCACGTCAGATCCGGCGGCGCGATGTTCTGCGGCGGCCAGTACGCGTTGCGCGATCGGAGGTAGAAGTACGCGCCGATGACCAGCGCGAACATCGTCCCCTCGATCAAGACGATGCCGAGCGTGCCCCACCACATCAAGCTGCGATAGCCGAAGCCGCCTGGCGCAAGCATCGACACGTCGAGCACTTTGCGTTCGCGAAGCGTGTGGACCGCAGGTTCCGGGCTCATGCCGCCTTCCCCGTCGGTGGTTCGTTCGGCATCGGCAGCGTGCGATGCTCGATCGGCCACGGCTGCGTGCCGGTTTCGCCAGACTTCTTCGGCCAGAACCATCCGGTCATCGTCACGAACAGCGGCAACAGGCAGGTGATCACCGCGCGCGGCGTGAAGATCGATCCGACGAAGAGGGCGGAGGTCGCCATCGCCGTCAGCAGCGGCCACTTCGACGGATCAGGAAATTCCGTGCGGTGATCCGGTGTGCCGTCCATCACGTGCGTCACGAGCACGTCGCGGACGTCGTTCCGCAGTCCGACGACCACCGGTTGATCCGGAGGGTTGTCCCACACCGGCTCGCGGCCGGCGACGGTCGGCGGATGCAGGAAGTTGTAGGCCGGCGGCGGCGACGAGGTCATCCACTCGAGCGTGCCCGCGAGCCACGGATCGTTGCCGGCGGCGACGCCGGCGCGCAGCGACATCCACGCGTCCACGATGAACGTCAGCGTGCCGAGCGTCATCAGCACGACGCCTATGAGCTCGAGACCGTTCAGCGTTCCCCAGCCGGTTTCCGGCAGGTACGTGTAGATGCGACGCGGCATCCCGTGGAGCCCGAGGATGTGCATCGGGAAAAAGGTGATGTTGAAGCCGAGGAAGAACAGGATGAACGAGGTGATGCCGAGCTTCTCGTTCATCATCCGGCCCGTGAACTTGGGGAACCAGTAGTAGAACGCGCCGAAGAGCGGGAACACCGTTCCGCCGATCAACACGTAGTGCAGGTGCGCCACGACAAAGTAGGTGTCGTGCACCTGGATGTCGAGCGGCACGGCGGCGAGCATGACGCCGGTGAGACCGCCGATCAGAAACACCCAGAAGAATCCCATTGCCCAGATCAACGGCGTCTTCAACTGCGGATGGCCGCTCCAGAGCGTTGCGATCCAGCAGAAGAACTGAATGCCGGTCGGAATCGCGACGATGATGCTGGCCGCCGTAAAAAAGCTGGCGCCGAGCTGCGGGATGCCGGTCGCAAACATGTGATGGACCCACAAACCGAAGCCAATGAAGCCGGTCGATACGAGCGACAGCACGACCGCGAGGTAGCCGAACATGTGACGGCGCGAAAACGTCGTCACGAACGTCGATACGAGCGCCGTGCCTGGAATGAAGATGATGTAGACCTCGGGATGCCCGAAGAACCAGAAGAGGTGCTGCCACAGCAGCGGATCGCCGCCGCGCTCGGTGTCGAAGAAGTGCGTGTTCACCAGACGGTCGAGGATCAGCGCCGTGCTCGCGATCATCACCGCCGGCATCGCGAAGATCACCATGAACGACTGCACGACCATGCCCCACACGAAGACCGGAATGCGGTTCAGCGACATCCCCGGCGCACGCATCTTGAACACGGTCGTGACGAGCGACACGGCGATGGCGAGCGCGGCGACCTCGGTGAACGTGATCATCTGCGCCCACACGTCGACGCGCTTCATCGGCGAGTACAGGATTTCCGACAGCGGCGTGTACGCGAACCAGCCCGCGTCGGGGCCGTTGTTGAGGAACAGCGGGATCCAGAGCATCAACCCGCCGCCGACGTACATCCAGTAGCTGTAGGCGATGAGCCGCGGGAACGCGATCGATCGTGCGCCCACCATCAGCGGAACGAAATAAATCCCGAGCGCCTGCGTCACCGGCACGGCGAACAGAAACATCATGTTCGAGCCGTGCGTCGTGAAGATCTGGTTGTAGAGATCCGGCGACAAGAACGTGTTCTCGGGACGCGAAAGCTGATAGCGCATCAGCGCCGCGAGAACCCCGCCGGCGAGGAAGAAGATGAAGGCTGTAACGAGATAGCGAATGCCGATGCGTTTGTGATCGGTCGTCGTGATCCATCCGACGATGCCGGGCTCGTCACCCCACGTCCGTTCCAACATCGCCGCATCGTCTTCGACGACCGGCGGCAGTTCGCGATCGGGTTCGCTCATTTCAGGCTCTCGAGATAGGCGAGCAACGACTGCAGCTCGTCGCTCGTCATCGGATTCGGCGGCATCTGACTGCCTGGTTTGATCGCCTGCGCGTTGACGATCCATCCGCCGAGGTGACCGGCGGTGTTCGGCAGCGTCGCCGCCGCGAGCGTGCCGCGCGTCGCAAGGTGCGTCAGATCGGGACCGACGAGTCCGTTCGCGGACGTACCGCGGATCTGATGGCACAGCACGCACTGTCGTTTCATGAACACGTCGCGGCCGTGGAGCTGCGCGTCATCGGTCGGCTCTTGCGATGGCTTGCGCTGCCCGTCGAGCCACTTCTCGAACGCGTCCTCCGACTCGGCGACGATGTCGAGCGCCATATGCGCGTGCTGCTTGCCGCAGAACTCGGCGCACTGCGCGCGGAAGACGTCGGGGCGATCCGCCTGCAGCCAGATCGCCGTGGTGTAACCAGGCATCAAATCGCGTTTGCCGGTCAGGTTCGGCGCCCAGAAGCTGTGGATGACGTCGCGTGATGTGACTTTCAGCACGACCGGACGTCCGACGGGGATGTGAAATTCGTTGGCGGTCGTCACGCGCCGGCTCGGATCCGCGTCGTCGTACTGCACTTCCCACCAGAACTGATGTCCGGTCAGCTCGATTGTGACTGCGCTCGCGGCGCCGAGTGAGGCGACCGACCGCTGCGTGAACATCGTCGCGCCAAGCAGAACCAGGAGTGTTGCGACCGTCGCCGCTGTCGCGGTCGCGACACCGAACGTCAGCGACGATTCAGTTGATGCGCGGTTACGTTTGACGAGCGCGACGAGCAGGAACGAGAGGACGCTGACGAAGACGGCAGCCGCCACCCAGAACATCAGCCACCAGAGGCGGCTTATGTGCGCGGCTTGCGGCCCCGCGGGATCGAGGATGTTCTGAAGGACACCGACGGCAATCATCGCACCCAGAGGAACGTCGCTGTGATCAACGCGACGGCGATCCCCGCGGCGAGTCCGACCGAACGCGCGAACAGCATCCAGATGAACGAAACTCTCACGCGGGGAGCCGGTGCATAAATCACGCCGGAAGAGATCGGAATTCGTGATTGCCGAGGCGGATGAACATCTCCTCGTCATCACGCTGTGCTTCGTCGACGCTGGCGGGCCACGGATGCTCGAGCTGCATCATCATCAGCGCCGCGCCGACGAGCGCCATGTTCTTGGTGAAGTTAATTGTCTCGGCCATGCGCTTCTGCGGGTCCTGCTCGTCCCAGAAGCGATGCATTTGCAGGCTGACCGGAATCAGGAAGCCGATGATGGCCGCGAGGCCGTGTCGCGGTTTCAGTCCGGCGAGGACGCTGAGTCCGCCGGCGACCAGCATCGCGCCACTGGTCGTCACGGCCGCGTCGGGCGCGGCGGTGCCCTTTGCCGCAGCGTACTGGCTCATCATTTCTTCGTTCACGAAATGATTGATGCCGTTGTAAAGAAAATAACCGCCGAAGATCGCGCGGCCGAGCAAGAAGAGCGGTCGCATGAGGATGCCTCCGGGGTCGCGAATGCAAACCCGGAACCCGCGATTCGGCCCCCAGTCTGGCCCGGGTCAGACTGGGGTCAGACCGGGGTCAGACTGGGGTCAGACTGGGGTCAGACTCGGGTCAGACTCAGCGCAACGCTAGAGCTTGCTCGATGTGGGCGGTATGGTGACGGCTGTGCCAGGCGTACATCGCGATCGCTTCGTCGATCGTGACGCGTCCCCATTCTTTGTGCAGGAACACGCGCTGAAGATCCGCTTCGTTGCGTGACCGCAGGAACGCCATCCAGCGCCGATGCAGCGCGTCGAGCAGATCGAGTGACATCGCGATCGGACCGGATTTGCCGTCCGGCAGCTCGGCCCACAGTTGCTCTTCGTACGTCCGGATCGTCGGATCGTCTTCTGTCGCGGCGAGCTTCATCCGGACGTAGGCATTCATATGACTGTCGGGAACGTGGTGCACGACCTGACGGATCGTCCACCCGCCTGGTCGGTACGGTGTATCGAGCTGTGCGTCGGTCAAACCACTGACGAGCGATCGAAACTTTGACGGCAGATCTTCGATCGTCTTCAAATGTGTTTCTCGTGTCGCGCGATCCAACGGTGTTTTCGCGCGCTCCAACTTGCCAACCGGATACTTCAACCGCTCCAAATCAGTCATAATCTCCCCTCTTCACACGAGGAACCCATATGTTACGAAGATTTGTTTTCCTGCTCGCAGTCCTTTCATCCGTTGGACTGCTCGCGCAAGGCCGTGGTGGCGCCGGTGGTGGGGGCCAGCAAGCGGCAGGCGCCGGAGGTGGACCGCTCGGTGACCGGCTCGCCTCAATGCAAAAACTCGACGGCTTCGTCCCGGTCTACTGGGATGAACGCACCGGATCGCTGTTTCTTGAAATCCCGAAGATGGACAGCGAGTTCCTGTACGTGACCGGACTCGCCGCCGGCCTCGGCTCCAACGACATCGGTCTCGACCGCGGCATCGGCGGCGGCGGACGCATCGTCCACTTCGAACGCGTCGGACCGAAAGTCTTCCTCGTGCAGCCGAACGAGAACTTTCGTTCGAGCAGCGCGAATGCGGCCGAGCGCAAGTCGGTCGAAGATTCGTTCGCGAAATCGATCCTGTGGGGATTCACGGTCGCCGGCGAAGCGAACGGACACGTGATCGTCGACGCGACGCCGTTTCTGCTGCGTGACGTCTTCGGCGCCGCCAACTCGCTGCGTCCCGGCAACTACCGCGTCGACGCGACGCGCAGCGCGTTCTACATGCCGCGCACAAAATCGTTTCCGAAGAACACCGAGCTCGAGATGACGCTCACCTTCGTCAACGACGCCGCTGGTGGACGCGGCGGCGGTGGCGGCGGCCCGGCGCAGGGTCCGCAGCGCATCGAACAGGGACCGGCCGCAGGTCGCGGCGGCGGTGGCGGTGGACGCGGCGGCGGACTCTTTTCCGGCACCGTCGCGAGCGTGACGCCGACCGCCGAAGCGGTGACGCTGCGCGAGCACGTCTCGCTCGTCGAATTGCCCGACAACAATTACAAGCCGCGCTACGACGATCCGCGCGCGGGCTACGGCGGACTGAACTACGTCGACTACTCGGTTCCGATCGGCGATCAGATGGTGCAGCGCTACATCCGCCGCCATCGACTCGAGAAGAAGGATCCGAACGCCGCGGTCAGCGAGCCGGTGAAGCCGATTCAGTACTGGGTGGATTCCGGCGCGCCCGAGGACGTGAAGAAGGCGCTCGTCGAAGGCGCGAGTTGGTGGGCGCAGGCGTTCGAAGCGGCCGGGTTCCGCAACGCGTTCAAGGTGGACGTGCTGCCGCCGGACGCTGACCCGATGGACATCCGCTACAACATGATCAATTGGGTTCATCGCTCGACGCGTGGTTGGTCGACCGGCGGATCGATTGCGGATCCGCGCACCGGCGAAATCATGAAAGCGACGGTGACGCTCGGCTCGCTGCGCGATCGTCAGGACTATCTGATCTTCGAAGGACTGCTGTCGCCGTACGTCAACGGCAACGAGCGTCCGTCGGTGCTGTACGAGACGGCGCTGAAACGCATTCGTCAGCTCGCGGCGCACGAAACCGGCCACACGCTCGGCCTCGGCCACAACTACTACGACAGCACCAAAGGCTGGATCTCGGTGATGGACTACCCGCATCCGCTCGAGAAGCTGCTCGACAACGGCACGATCGACATCAACGACGCCTATCCGCAGCACATCGGCGACTGGGACAAGGTGACGATCAACTATGGCTATCGTCAGTTCGCGCCCGGCACCGACGAGAAAGCGCAGCTGACGAAGATCCTCGACGATGCGTGGAAGGAGGACCTGATTTACATGACGAATCAGGACACCGACTCGCATCCGAAGGTGGATCAGTGGTCGAACGGCGTCGATCAGGCCGACGAACTCTATCGGCTGATGAAGGTGCGCCGCACGGCGCTCGATCACATGGGCGAGCATTCGATCCGCGCCGGCGCGCCGATGGCGACGATCGAAGAACCGCTGGTGCCGATTTACATGTATCACCGCTACGCGGTCGAATCTGCGTCATCGATGGTCGCGGGCCAGGACTACATCTATGGCATGCGCGGCGACAACCGCACGCCGACGAAGGGCGTCGGCGTCGACGATCAGCGCAAGGCGCTCGACGCGTTGATGTACACGCTGCGCCCGAACGAGCTGACGGTGCCGAAGAAAGTGCTCGACATGATCCCGCCGCGTCCGCCGGGCTGGGGCATGCACCGCGAGCTCTTCCCGCGTACGACGGGCGACACGTTCGATCCGCTCGCGCCGGCAACGATCGCGGCGGACGTCACGGTCGGATTCCTGCTCGAACCCGCTCGCGCCGCGCGCATGGTCGGACAGCACGCCGTCGATCCACGCCTGCCCGGTCTCGAGGACGTGATCGATCGCCTCACCGCAGCGACATTCGACGCGGCGACCGCGAATCCGTACGAAGCGGCCGTTCGTCGTGCGGAAGAGCAAGTGCTCGTCGATCGCGTGATGTGGCTGGCGAGCGCGTCGCCCAACAGCGGCGTCCGCGCGATCGCGACGATGAAGCTGCAGAAGCTGATGGCGCGGATGAAGGCGCCGAACGCGAAAGCGACGGAGCTCGACAACGCGCATCGCGCGCTGATGGCTGGCGAGATCAAACGCTTCCTCGATCGTCCAGCTGAGGCCGCGCGCGTGATCGAAGCGCCGGCACCGGATGCGCCTCCGGGCGCACCGATCGGCGACGCGCCGTACGACTGGCTCGCAACGCCGCCATGGCGGTAACGAACTTGCACTCCTGCGTGCGATCACAAAGGAGTGCAAAATGCGAATCAGTGTTCTCAGCGGTATCGCTCTGATGTGTGCGGCGACGGCGTCTGCTCAGACGACCGGCGCCGCCACAACGCCCACGGCTCCGACAAACGCACAGACAACCGCATCGACCAACGCAGCGCAAACGGTCACGATGACCGGATGCGTCGGCAGCGCCACAGGATCGGGCGGTGGCTTCGTACTGAGCAATCCGATGGTCGTGCCGAGCTCGGCGCAACCCGGAACGCCGACGGCAGGAATTTCTTCCACAGCGTCTGCTTCGCCGACAGCGTCACCGACCGCAACTCAACCGCCGACGGCAGCGACGACAGGCACTGCGGGAACGTCGAGCGTCGGCGTCGCAGGTGGTGTGACGGGCACGGCAGGCACAGCGGGGACGACGCCACCGGCGACGGCCGGCACGACCGGCGCGGTGAGCACCTCCGGCACGACCGGCACGGCGAGCACCTCCGGCACCGTTGGCACGTCTGGCACCTCTGGCACCTCTGGCACCTCTAGCACCTCCAGCACCCTTGGCACCCCTAGCACCTCCAACACCCTTGGCACCCCTGGCACCGTCGGCACCTCTGGCACCCTAAGCACCCCAGGCACTCCAGGCACTCCAGGCACTCCAGGCACTCCAGGCACCGTAAACGCCATGAACGGCTATCGCCTGAGCGGCAACGACATGACGTCGTGGTCCGGTCAGCGCGTGCAGATCGTCGGCGTCGTGGTCCCGGCCGCGACGGGCACGAACGCGTCGGCGACTGCGGGCAGCGCCGGCGCAACGGGGCAAACGTTGCCCGAGTTCCGCGTGCAGAGCGTCCAGCCGGTGACGGGCAGCTGCCCGCCGAAGCAATAGCGAGCGCGAATGTCGCTGCAAGGGTGGTTGCAGGAGCGGCAATACGACACGCCGTATCACTGGCACCAGCGACACAACGACGAGCGCGAGTACCAGCTGCGAACGGAGTCGGTCCTCGATCTCGCGGGCGTGCGCCGGGTCCAAAAGGACCCGGCCTACACATCCCACGACGTCGCCCCATCGAACACGTCCGACGTCGCCCCGTCGAACACATCCGACGTCACACCATCGAACGTAGGGCGGGTCCTCTCGGACCCGCCGCTCCATCTTCTCGACATCGGCTGCGGCGACGGACGATTTACCGCGGACGCCACGCGCGTCGCGCGCGTCGTCGGCACCGATGTCTCGCGCCGCGCTCTCGCGCACGCGCGCTCGCTGGTCGCTGACGCCCGCTTCGTGAACGCCGGGGGCGCGGCGCTTCCCTTCCAATCCGATTCGTTCGACGTCGTCACGCTGCTCGACGTCATCGAGCACATCCCTGATGACGACGAAGGTCGCGTGATTGCCGAAGCTCGACGCGTGCTGCGTCCGGGCGGGCGGCTCGTGATCTCGACGAACACCGATCGGAGCGCGTGCGAGCTGAAGCATTACCGTCACTACTCGCTGACGCGTTTTCGTTCGCTCTTCCGCGGGCTGACCGGTCTGCAGCTCCGCGGTCTGATTCCGTACTTCCCGACGCTTCGCGTGTGGATGGCGACGCCGCTCGTCTCGCGCCTCGTCGAGTCGCGGATCCGCGTCTGCTCGCCCGAGCTGGCCCACGTCATCGTCGGCGCCGCGACGAAGCCGTAAGATCAGTTCGATGCCGCGTTGGCTTCGCCTCCTCCTCGTCGCTGCGGGCGCCGTCGTGCTGACGATGTTGATCCGCAACGTCGGCGCAAAGACGGTCGCGGATTTGTTGCTACGCGTGGGATGGGCGTTCCCGATCGTCGCGCTTCTCTATCTCGCTCATGTTTGTGTTCGAGCGTTCGCGTTGTGGCGAACGGTGACGGGAGCCCGTTTACGCGATGTGCTGCACGTGCGCCTCTCGGGCGAAGCCGTCGAGATGCTGACGTTCACCGGACCGTTCCTCGCCGAGCCGGCGAAAGGCGTGATGCTGACGAAGTACGGCGTCTCGAAGGCGGATGCCATCCGCGCGATCGCGACCGAGTACGCGCTGTACACCGTGTCGTCCGCATGGCTCGCCGTCCTCGCGCTGTCGTTGCTCGTCTCGCGCGGCGTCCTGCCGCCGGCGCTGCACACGCCCGTCCTCTGGATCATCGCCGCGATGGTGATCTTCACGGTCGGCGCGGCGATCGCAGCAATCGTCGGATGGATTCCGCTGACGGCGACGCGCCTGGCGCAGGTCGTCGGCATCGAGCTCGCCGGCCAGGCGCTGCTCGTCTGCGAAATCCTCGTCACGATCCACGCGCTCGGCTTTCCGTTTTCGTCGCTGCAGTCGATGATCGTCGAAGGCGCGGTGAAATTCATCAGCATCGCCTTCTTCTTCGTCCCCGGACAGCTCGGCGCGCAGGAAAGCGTTTACACGATGCTGTTCGCGTCGCTCGGTCTGCCGGGCGCGATCGGTTTGACGATGGCGCTGGTCAGACGCGTGCGGGCGTTGATCGTGGCTGCGATTGCGCTCGCGGTGACGTATGCCCTCTGACGTCAGCGCCGACATCACGATCTTCGGCTCGCACGACACGAAGACGATCCAGCAGCTCGAACGATGCGTCTCTGTCGAGGAAGACGCGCGAGCGGTGTTGTGTGCCGACGGCCACGTCGGCTACTCGATGCCGATCGGCGGGGTCGTCGGCTATCACAAATTCATTTCACCATCTGGCGTCGGCTACGACATCGCCTGCGGCAATCTCGCCGCGAAGACGAACCTGCGAGCGGACGAGATCAACGATTGGACGCGGCTCGCGGGCGAAATCCAGAAGCGCGTGAGCTTCGGGATCGGCCGCAAGAACGATCACCCGATCAAGGATCATCCGGTCTTCGCGCGAATCGCGAGTTCGCCGGTCATCCAACAGCGGCAATTGCTGCAGCTCGCGAAGGAGCAACTCGGGACCGTCGGCAGCGGCAATCACTACGTCGACCTGCTCGAGGACGAAGACGGCACGCTGTGGATCGGCGTCCACTTCGGCTCGCGCGGATTCGGTCATCGGACGGCGACGGGGTTCATGCGCATCGCGCAGGGCGGCACGTGGGAGAGTGGCCGCGCCGAGGGAGAAATGGAGTCGCCGCCGTTATTGCTGCCGCTCGCGCAGCCCAGCGGTCAGGATTATTTCGAAGCGATGACGATCGCCGGCGAGTACGCGTACGCCGGGCGCGAGGCCGTCGTCGAACGCGTGCGACAGATCCTCGGCGCGACGATTGTCGACAGCGTCCACAATCACCACAACTTCGCGTGGAAGGAAACGCACAGCGGCGATCCGATGCTGGTCGTGCGCAAGGGTGCGACGCCGGCGTTTCCCGGTCAGCTCGGGTTCGTCGGCGGCAGCATGGGCGACATGTCGGTGATCCTCGAGGGTGTCGAATCACCGGCCGCGCGCGCGGCGCTCTACTCCACGGTCCACGGCGCGGGACGCGTGATGAGTCGGACGCAGGCGGCCGGCAAACGCGTGCGTCGAACCGGCAAGATCATCAAACCCGGTCTCGTCGACTGGCGCGCGGCACAAGACCAGGTCCGCGACTTCGGCGTCGTCTTGCGCGGCGGCGGTCCCGACGAGGCGCCGCAGGTCTACCGGTCACTCGACGCGGTCCTCCGCGCGCACGAGGGAACGATCAAGGTCGTCCACCGCCTGAAACCCCGCGTCGTCGTCATGGCCGGCCCGCACGAGTTCGATCCTTACAAGGATTAGCGAGTCTGCCCCGGGTCAGACTGGGGTCAGACCGGGGTCAGACTCGGGTCAGACCGGGGTCAGACCGGTGTCAGACTGGGGTCAGACTCGGGTCAGACTGGGGTCAGACTCGGGTCGGACCCCTTAGAATGACCGGCGTGCGGATTTTGACCGCGGTCATTGCCGTCGGCGTGATCGGAATTGCCCATGCCGCGCCAGGACCGACACAACCTGACCTCTCCGGCGTCTGGAACTACGCGACGATGACGCCGATGGAGCGGCCGCAGCAGTTTGGGGACCGCGAAACGCTGACCGCAGACGAAGCAGCCGCGTACGAAAACCAGACCAACACGCGGCAGGCGAACACCAACAACACCGCGGGACCGGATTGGTGGGACCCCGGCACCCGACACCTGTCGAATCGCCGGACCTCGCTCGTCGTCGATCCGCCGAACGGGCGCGTCCCGCCGCTGACCGCTGACGGTCAGAAGCGCGCGGCCGAACGCGCGCGACTGCGACGCGAGCACCAGTGGCCCGACGGCCCCGAAGATCTCGAGCTGAACGTGCGATGCCTCGCGTGGACCGTCGCCGGACCGCCGATGACGCCCGGCGTTTACAACAACAACGTCCAGTTCGTCCAGTCACGCAACAACGTGGTGATCGTCAACGAAATGATCCACGACGCGCGCATCGTCCCGCTCGACGGCACGCCGCACGGGACACTGCGAAGATGGATGGGCGATTCGCGCGGACACTGGGACGCGTCGACGCTCGTCGTCGACACGATCAATTTCTCGGACAAGTACAGCTTCCGCGGCAGCGATCAGAATTTACATCTCACAGAGCGCTTCACGAAACTCGACGCGAACACGATCGACTACCAATTCACCGTCGACGATCCGACGGTGTGGACCGCGCCGTGGACCGCGCGCTTCCCGCTGCACCGCGTCAACGAGCGGATGTACGAATACGCGTGCCACGAAGGCAACTTCCGCAGCATGGAAGGCCTCCTCCACAGCGCGCGGGTGATGGACAAACAGAATTAACCACGGAACTCACAGAACGCACAGAATCTCTTGATTGGAGTTTTCTGTGCATTCCGTGCGTTCTGTGGTTGCCTTCTACACACCTTCTTTCAGGAACGCCACCAGCGGCGGGATCGTTTTCTCCGGCGCTTCGATGTGCGGCACGTGGCCGAGGCCGGGCAGCAGCAGCAATCGAGCCTTCCCGTTCGGGATCGTCGCGACGATGTACTTCATTCGATCCTGGAAGACCTGCGGCGTGCCGGCGAGCATGTCCTGATCGCCGCCGAACGCGAGCGTCGGCGCTTTGATGTGCGGCCAGTCGTAGATCACCTGATCCGAGTAGATCATCTCGCCGATGAGCGTCTGGATCATCGCGAGCCGCGGCCAGTCGGCGCCGAGCGTCCACGAGTAGCGGATGCGCGCGTACTGCTCGAACTCCGGCGTCCACGCCTTCGGATTGTGTGCGACGTAGCGCATCAGCGAATTCTTCACCCCGTTGAAGTCGACCGCGAGCGTGCGTTTGTAGGTTGCGTCGATGTCCCCGGCGGGACGCGTGTAGCGACCGTCGACGAGGCCGATCGGGTTGTACAGCACGAGACGCTCGGTCATGTCGGGATACTGCGTCGCGAAGCGCGCCGCCAGCATGCCGCCCATCGAGTGACCGACGATCATCGCCTTCGCGATGTTGTGATGCTGCAGGATGGCGCGCGTGTTCTTCGCCATGTCGTTGAACGAGTACGGAATGATCGGCTTCGACGACCGTCCGTAGCCGATCTGATCCGGCACGATGACGCGGAATCCTTCCTTGCGCAGCGCGTCGATGATGTTGCCGAAATAAAATCCGGCAAAGTTGTTGCCGTGGAGGATGACGACCGTGTGACCGTTCGGCGTGCCGCTCGGCGCGACGTCCATGTACGAGATGCGCACGTCCTGGCCGTAGACCGTCAGCGGCAGATACGAAGCGGGGTACGGATACGGACACTCCTCGCACGTGATGCTCCCCGGCTTCACATCGGTCGGAGTGGGAAACGTCGCGGCCGCCGCCTGCCCGCCTTCGCCGAAGGCTTCGGCGGGTCTCGCCGCAGCTTCAGCGGAGGCGGACATCAGGACCGCAGCCAGAATCAGCGTGTTCAGCATGGACGACATTATCTCGTAGACTGCAATGGGATGACGGAACTGAGCTGGCCATGGATCGTGTTGATGCTCGTCGCGCCGCTGCCGATCGGGACGCTCGTCGCCGCGCCCGTGTGGCGCCGAAAAGAGATGATCCTCGGCAACGTCGCCGGCACCGTCGTCATCTTCGGCACCGCGTTCGCGCTGATTTTTCGCGAGGCGGCGATGCTCGACGCCGCGCGTCAGGCCTGCTTCGACGCCGGCGGCATCATCTGCATGCCCACGCCGACGGCGTTCGCGCGCTACGCCATTTACGCGTCCATCGGGTTGGCTGAAGTGCTGATCCTGTTTATCGCGAGCCTGTCCGTCGAACGACGGATCCGCGAGCGCGACTATGCGCCAGAATGGCGGAGATGATGCGCATCACACGACGTCAATTCACCCTCACCACCGCGTCGGCGCTCGGATCGCTGGCGTTCAGCGAAGCCTGTTTATCGTCGTTCGCCGCGGACCGCGACGCGCGCCTGACGGCGCGTCCGATCAAGGACGTCAAGACGACGCTCACGAGCGGTGACATCGGACTCGCCAGCAACGGCCGCGACGGCGTGATTCAGGTCCCGAGCAATCCGAAACCTGGAAAGCTTCCGCTGCTGCTCTTCCTCCACGGCGCGACGCAGGACGGCGCACGCATGCTCCGGCGCGTCGGTCCCGCCGCCGACGCCGCCGGCATCGTCCTCGTCTGTCCCGATTCGCGCAACGGTACGTGGGACGCGATCCGCGGCGATTTCGGAGACGACGTGGCGCATCTGAACATCGTGCTCGAACGCGTCTTCGCGCGCGTCGACGTCGATCCGCAGCGATTGATTCTCGGTGGATTTTCTGACGGCGCGACGTACGCGTTGTCGCTCGGCCTCGCGAACGGCGACCTCTTTCCGCGCGTCGCCGCGTTCTCACCCGGCTTCGTGATTCCAGCGGCGGTCCACGGTCACGCGCGCTTCTTCATCTCGCACGGCCGATCGGATCAGATCCTGCCAATCGATCAGTGCAGCCGGATCATCGTCCCGCAGCTGCGGTCGAAGGGGTATGACGTGACGTTCAAGGAATTCGACGGCCGTCACGAGATCCCGCCGGACGTGGCGACCGAGGCGATGACGTGGATGACGGCGTAGCCGCTTCGTCCACGGCACAGACAAAATTCTCCGCGCGATCGATGCTGCCACTGCCGTTGTAGATCGCCTGCTGCGGATACGGACAGAGCGGCAGCGTGCGGACGACCGCCGCGTTCGTCTTCTTCTCCGCGACGATGCGATCGGGCGCGTGGCCGGTGGCGATCCAACGATCGAGCGCGGCGACGGCGTCGAAGCGATC
>DASREL010000043.1:0-27114 GCA_035652075.1 Vicinamibacterales bacterium | reverse complement strand
TCCGCAGGCCGCGCTCGATAGCGTCGAACGGAATGTCGAGCGCCACGGCGGTCGCGGTCGCCGCAAGGATGTTGTAGACGTTCGGTCGACCGACAAGCTTCGAGCGCACGTGCACGGTGCCGCGCGGGGTTCGAACATCGAACGTCAGGCCGTCGATCGAGAACGACAGCGGTCCTGGGGTGATGTCGGCCGGACGACTGATCGCGTACGTCACCGGACGACCGCCCGCGTCGGCAAGCGCGGCGCCGCGCGG
The DNA here is from genome assembly GCA_035652075.1 of Vicinamibacterales bacterium. Lineage (GTDB taxonomy): Bacteria > Acidobacteriota > Vicinamibacteria > Vicinamibacterales > CAVVIG01 > Gp6-AA45. The sequence goes on along the minus strand of DASREL010000043.1, from coordinate 26,861 downwards.
ATCGTCGATGTTCAGCAGGCTCGGCGCCGACGCCGGCAACATCTCGAACAGCCGGCGCTTCGCCTGGAAGTACGCTTCCATGTCTCCGTGGAAGTCGAGGTGATCGCGGGTCAGATTCGTGAACACGCCAGCGGCAAAGGTGATGTCGTCGACGCGATGGAGCGACAGCGCGTGCGAGGACACTTCCATCGTGCAGGCGCCGCAGCCGCGATCGACCATTTCGCGCAAGAGCGCCTGGACGTCCGGGGCTTCCGGCGTCGTGCGCGTCGCTTCGCGGATTTCGTCGCCGATGCGGTACGCGACGGTGCCGAGCACGCCGCAGCGGAGTCCGGCCGCCTCGAGAATCGATGCGAGCAGATACGACGTCGTCGTCTTTCCGTTCGTGCCGGTCACGCCGACGACTTGCATCTCGCGACTCGGGTTGTGGACGAACGCGGCAGCCAGCGCGGCGAGCGCAACGCGCGCATCGTCGACAACGGCCCATGCGACGTTCACATCTGACGGCGCCGGGCTCTCCGAGACAACGGCGACAGCGCCGCGTGCGATCGCCTGCCGTGCGAAGGCGGTGCCGTCGGCGTGCTGACCCTTCAACGCCACGAAGACCTGGCCCGGCGCGACGGTCCGCGAGTCGTACGCGATCCCGGTCACCGGTCCGACGGCCGCTTCCGCGCGCGCCGCGGCGTCCGCGCGAACGAATCCGCGACCGCGCAGGACGCCGTGGAGTTCGGCCCACGTCATGGGTGCGTAACCTGCCTGGTCAGCGTGAGCTGACAGATGGTGCCCGGCTCGATCGGCGCGCCGGCTTCTGGCTGTTGCGCGACGACGAATCCGTTGCCGGTCGCGTGGGCGTTCAAGCCGAGCTTCGCGAGTTTGCGGATCGCCTCGCGCGCGCTCATCCCGTGGAGGTCCGGCACTGTTCCTGGCGGTCCATCGGCGACGAGGCTGACGCGCGGATCGGCGCCCGTCACATCGCTCGTCGGTTCGATCGGGGTCTCGTCTTTCTTCGCGAGCAGCACGGGCGGCGCGGCGTTGATCGTCGGCGCGATGCCGAGATACCGCACCGCGGCCTGTGCGATCCGCTGAAATACCGGCGCAGCCGCGACGCCGCCGTGATCGCTCACCGCCTTGGCCGAGTCGATGACGACGATCATGGCGAGCTGCGGATTCTCGACCGGCAGGAATCCGACGAACGAACCGAAGTGATCGGACTTCGAGTAATGCCCGTTCTCGAGCTTCTGCGCGGTGCCCGTCTTGCCGGCTATCGTGTAGCCGTCCATCTGCGCGCGCTTCGCCGTTCCGCGCAGGACGACTTGCTCCATGATTTGCGTCAGCGCCGCGGCGGTGTCCACGCTGACGGTGCGGCGCACCGTCTTCGGCTGCACCGAATATCGATGGTTGCCGCGATACACGGCGCGCAGCACGCGTGGTTCCATGTACACGCCGCCGTTCGCCACCGAGCTGACCGCCGACACCATCTGCAGCGGCGTGATCGCGACCTGATATCCCATCGAGACCGAGGCGAGCGCGCTCTCGGTCATCTTCTCTGGTCGCCACACGATGCCGGAGTTCTCGCTCGGGAAGTCGGGCGACACCGACTTGCCGAACCCATAGAGGCCGACGAAGCGGCTCAGCCGCTCGGTGCCGATTTTGAATCCGATCTTGATCGCGCCGACGTTGCTCGACTTGACGATGACGTCGGTCAACGACAGGACGCCGTAGTTGTGATGGTTGTCTTCGGTGATCGCCGGCCGCCCGGCGAGTTTCACGACGCCGGGATTGGTGTCGATCAAGGCATCGGGCGCGAGCACTTTCTCTTCGAGCGCCGCCGACGCGGTGACGATCTTGAACGTCGAACCCGGCTCGTACAGGTTCTGCACCGCGCGATTGCGCCGCTCGATCTCGTCGGCGTCGCGATAGTCGTTCGGATTGAACGTTGGCTCGTTCGCCATCGCGAGAATCTCGCCCGTATGCGGGTTCATCACGACGACGCTGCCGCCTTGCGCGCGGTCTTCGATGACGGCGGCATGCAGTTCGCGCTCGGCCACGTGCTGCAGGTATTCGTCGATCGTCAGCTCGACGGTCGCGCCGATGGTCGGCGGACGTTCGAAGCGGCTGAACGCGTGTCGCTTCGCGTCGGTCTGAATGAGGATCGTGCCCTTCTTGCCGCGAATCTGCGGGTCGTACGTGTACTCGATGCCGCTCAGCCCGTTGTTGTCGATGCCGACGTACCCGAGCAGATGCGCCGCCAGTTGCACGTTCGGATAGAAGCGCTTGCTTTCCTTGATGAAACCGATCCCATCGAGGTTCAGCGCGGCGACGCGCTGCGACTGGTCGGGCGAGATCTGGCGGCGGACGTACGCGAACGGCCGCCGCTGGCTCAAACGATCCGTCAGCGCCTGCCGCTCTTTGTCCGAGCAGTCGCCGAACGCACCGCACAATTTGGCGACGACCGCCGGCGCGTCGTCGCCGATTTCCGACGGCACGGCGTACACCGTGTCCGCATCGACGCTCGTCGCCAGCACGCGCCCTTTGCGATCGACGATGTCGCCGCGCATCGCGGGCGCGTCGATCGTGCGCATGTGCTGTTTTTCGGCCCGCGCGGTGAGATCCGCGTGACGAACGACCTGCAAATACACAAGCCGCGCTTCGATCCCCGCGACCCACGACGCGAGCAGGACCGCGACGACGATCGCGCGTCGGCGAAGCGTCTTGCGCCAGTCGTGTGCGCTTGAACCGGAAGGCGGCATAGTCAGCTGTTCAGCGTCGGGCGATGACCGACTTCGCGGGTGGATCGGTCGGCTGGACGCGTTCGATGACGACGGCCTCGTCGCGCGCGGGCGCGACGAGGTGGAGCTTCTCGGTCGCGAGCGTTTCGATGCGCGTCGGCGACTTCAGCGTCTCGATTTCGAGCTTCAGGCGGCGCGTCGCCTCTTCTTCGACCGTCTTCTGCTTCTGCATCTCTTCGATCTGGTACCCGTGGCGCAGGAGCTCGAAGTGCTGCCATGCGGAGAAGAGCAGCACGAGCACCAGGAATCCGGCGATGCCGACCGATTTCCACATCTCGCGCTGCCGCGCTTCGTCCACTTCGCGGACGATCGGATTGTTGCGAACGTCTTTCTTGATTGCGTATTCGAAGGATTCAGCCATCGTTACGCCACCCTCTCGGCGGCGCGCAGCTTCGCGCTGCGCGCGCGGGGATTGGTTTCGATTTCGCGATCGGTGGGAATCAGCGGTTTCTTCGTGAGCACGCGCACGCGCGCGGTGTCGCTCTGTTCGAGCGCGCGGAAGGTGTGCTTGACGATCCGGTCCTCGAGTGAGTGGAACGTGATCACGACGAGCCGCGCGCCGGCGCGCAGGCGCTGGACGGCGTCGGCGAGAAAACGATCGAGCCCGTCGAGCTCACGGTTGACCCAGATGCGCAGCGCTTGAAACGTGCGCGTCGCCGGATCGATGCGCACGTGGCCGCGCCGTGGGATCACGCGGCGCACGATCGATGCCAGACGGCCCGTCGTCGTAATCGGCGATTCCCGGCGTGCGTCGACGATCGCGCGAGCGATGCGACGGGAAAAACGCTCTTCGCCGTATTGAAAGATGGCGTCGGCGAGCTCGCGCTCGGTCGCGCGTGCGACGAGATCGGCGGCCGTGTCGCCGGCAGAGCGATCCATCCGCATGTCGAGCGGCTCGTCGCGTTGAAAGCTGAATCCGCGACCGAGGGCGTCGAATTGCAGCGATGAGACGCCGAGATCCGCCAGGGCGCCATCGATGCGATCGATCTGGCGCGCGTCGAGCACATCAGCGATCTCGCGGTAGTCGGCATGGACCAGCTCGACGCGGTCGCGCCACGGCGTCAGTGTGTCGCGCGCGATCGCGAGCGCGTCCTGGTCGCGATCGAAGCCGATGATCCGCGTCGCGCCGCGCTCGAGGAGCGCGCGTGCGTGGCCGCCCAGGCCGACGGTGCAGTCAACGAAGAGTCCGCCCTGTTCGGGCCGCAGATGGTCCAGGACCTCCGCCGGCATGACGGGAACGTGGGTCGTCAAATGCCGAACTCCGACAGCGCGCGCGCATCGTCGTCGGTGTACGGTTCGCGCTGCAGCTTCGTGAGGAATCGATCGTGATTCCACACATCGAGGTAGTTGTATTGGCCGATGACGTCAACGTCGCCCGCCATCGTCGCCGTCTCGCGCAGACGCACGGGAATCAACACGCGGCCTTGCGCGTCGAGCTCGGCGACCTGACCGAAGAAGTTGACGCGATCGAGAAAGCGCAGTCGCGACGGATGCGTCGTCGGCATCTGTCCGAGCTTTTCTTCGATCTCGCTCCACACCGGCATGGGGTAGACACGGACGTATTCGCCCGTGAGGCTGGTGAGAAACACCTCGCGGCCGTACTTCGTTTCGAGGAGCGAACGGAACACGTTCGGCACCTTGAGTCGACCTTTGTCATCGATGCGGGTGGTTTCGTGTCCTCTAAACACGAGACACCAACCCCTTCAGCCCAATTTTGACCACAAAATTCCACCGAAATAGTAGGGGACGGTGTTGTGTACGTCAACCCCAAAATCTGTTACATCAGTAAGTTACGCCAAATTTTCGCCCTTTCATCGCCTTCGAGTCTGACCAACAAGTCAGACTTCCAAGTCAGACTCCTTAGTCAGACCAAGTAGTCAGACGTGCCGTGGTACCATCCGAAGTTTCGCGATGCTCAGGGCAGCCCTCATAGGATTCGGATCCACCGGCAAAACCACGCTTTTTCAGCTCATGACCAGTGCCCGCGAGACGGCGCGGGCGTCGCACGGCAAAGGCGAGACGACCGTCGGCATATCCAAAGTGCCGGACGACCGGCTCGACAAGCTGACGGCGATGTTCAACCCGAAAAAGCGGGTGCCGGCGACGGTCGAGTTCACCGACCTCGCCGCGACCGGCGCGACCGGCGGCGCGAAAGCGCTCGTCGACGTGGTCGCCTACAAAAACGCCGACGCGCTCGTGCACGTCGTGCGCGCGTTCCAGGACCCGGCGGTCCCGCACCCGTCCGGCTCGGTCGATCCGGCGCGGGACGCGCAGTCCATGGAAGACGAGCTGATCCTCGCCGACCTCGGCGTCGCCGAACGACGGCTCGAGCGGATCGAAAAAGATCTGAAGAAGAACAAGAGCGCGGACCTCGAACGCGAACGCGACGTGCTGCTCGCGTGCAAGACCGCGCTCGAGGACGGCACGCCGCTGCGCGCGCTCGATTTGAAGGGCGACGACCAGAAACGCCTGCGAAATTTTCAGTTTCTCTCGGCGAAACCGCTGCTCGTCGTCGTCAACGTCGACGAGTCGATGCCGATTGACGGCGCGATCGACGCGACCGGACTGAAACCGTTCCTCTCGCGCGCGGCGACCGGCGCCGCCGCCGTCTGCGCGAAGATCGAGCTGGAGATCGCGCAGCTCGAACCCGCCGACGCGCAGGCGTTCATGGCCGATCTGGGACTCACCGAATCGGGATTGAATCGCGTCATCCGCGCAAGCTACGAGCTCCTCGGCTACATGTCGTTCTTCACCGTCGGCGAGGACGAATGCCGCGCCTGGTCGATCCCGCGCGGGACACCGGCACAGCTCGCCGCGGGCGAGATCCACAGCGACATTCAACGCGGCTTCATCCGCGCCGAAGTGGTGAGTTACGACGCGTTGACGACGCGCGGATCGATGGCGGCGTGCCGCGATCATGGCGAGGTCCGCCTCGAAGGCAAGGACTACGTCGTGCAGGACGGCGACATCATCAACTTCCGGTTCGCGACATGATCAAGACGGTCCTCGTCTGCGAGGCGCAGGTCCCTCTCGTCCACGGCGGCGCCGAGCTGCACGTCCGCGGGCTTGTCAGCGAACTTCGGCGACGCGGATACGAGGCCGAGCGCGTCTCGATTCCCTTCAAGTGGTATCCGAAAGACCAGCTCCTCGCGCACGCGGCAGCGTGGCGCATGGTCGACATCACCGAATCGAACGGAAAACGGATCGACGCGGTGGTCGCCACGAAGTTCCCCACGTACTTCGTGCGCCATCCGAACAAGATCACCTGGCTGTTCCATCAATACCGCGCCATTTACGACTTGATCGGCACGCCGTACAGCGAGTTCACGCACAGCGAAGCCGACGTACGCCTGCGCGATCGATTGATCGAACTCGATAACGAGGTGCTGAGCGAATCGACGCGGCTCTTCGCGAACGCGCGGAACACCGCCAGTCGTCTATCGCGCTACAACGGCATGACGGCGGAGCCGCTGTATCACCCGCCGCCGCTCGCAGAATCACTCACGCGCGGACCGTTCGGCGACTACGTGATGTCCGTCGGACGGCTCGAAGCGAACAAACGTGTCGATCTGATCATCGAGGCGATGAAGTACACCAGCACACGCCTCGTGATCGTCGGCGACGGCCATCTCCGGCAACATCTGGAGGAGGTCGCGGAACATCACGGCGTCAGCGCACGCGTGACATTCACCGGAGCCGCATCGACGCAGGACCTCGTCGAGCTGTATGCCGGCGCGCGCGCGGTCGTCTTTCCGCCGTTCGACGAAGACTACGGATACGTCACGCTCGAGGCGTTCCTCTCGGGCAAGCCGGTGATCACGACGACGGACGCGGGCGGCCCGCTCGAGTTCGTCGAGCATGGCGTCACCGGACTGGTGTGCGACCCGACCGCGGAAGCACTCGGCGCCGCCATCGCCGACCTCGCGTCGGATCCGGCGCGCGCGGCGGCGCTCGGTTCTGCGGGATTCGAGCGCGCCCGCGCGATTACGTGGGACGGCGTTGTCGAACGCCTGCTGCAGCCCGCGCGATGACGACGTCGCTCGCAGCCGAGACATCGGTGGTCATTCCGGCATTCAACGAATCGATGTCGATCGCATCGCTCGTCTCGGCGGTGCGCGGCGCCGACGCATGGCGCGAGATCATCGTCGTCGACGACGGATCGACGGACGACACCGGCGCGCAGGCCGCCGCCGCAGGCGCGCGCGTCATCCGTCATCCGTACAACAAAGGCAACGGTGCGTCGGTCAAGAGCGGAATTCGGGCGGCCACAGGACAGTTCGTGTTGATCCTGGACGCGGACGGTCAACATCGGCCCGCCGACGCCGCGCGGCTCGTGTCGCAGCTCGCGACCTACGACCTCGTCGTCGGGGCGCGTGCGATGCACACGCACGCGAGCGCCGCCCGGCGCATGGGCAACATGCTGTTGAACGAGCTCGCGACGTATCTGACGGAGCACCCGATCCCGGATCTCACGTCCGGATTCCGCGCAGCGCGCCGCGAATATCTCGTAGAATTCCTTCACCTGCTGCCCAACGGCTTCTCGACGCCGACGACGACGACGCTCGCGTTCATCAAGGCGGGGTACAGCGTCCGGTTCGAGCCGGTCGAGGCGGCGCAGCGCCAGGGATCGTCGAAGATCCGCTTCGGATCGGATGGGTTCCGCTTTTTCCTGATTCTGTTGAAGGTGATCACCATTTTCAGCCCGCTTCGCATTTTCGTGCCGATCAGCGCCACGTCGTTTGCGCTCGGCGCGGCGTACGCGCTCTGGACGATCGCGACGCAGTCGCACGTGACGAATTCGTCGGTGCTGTTGATCCTGCTCAGCGTCGTGATCTTCCTCGTCGGGTTGATCTCGGAGCAGATCTCCTCGCTGCGATTCGAGGGCCGCTCCTGACGTGACGGCACTCGTGATCATTCCGACCTACAACGAACGCGATAACATCGCGGCAATCGTCGAGCAGCTGTTGAAACATCGCGACGTGCGCGTGATGGTCGTGGACGACAACTCGCCGGACGGCACCGGCGCCATCGCCGACGAGCTCGCGGCGGCGCACGCCGGCCGCGTGTCGGTGATGCATCGGACGGCGAACCGCGGATTCGGACGCGCGTATATCGACGGCATCCGCGCCGCGATCCAGGAACCGGTCGACGTGATCTGTCAGATGGACTCGGATTTCTCGCACGATCCGGCGCGGCTGCCCGCCTTGATCGCCGCCACCTCGAACGCCGACATCGTCATCGGCTCGCGGTACGTCGCGGGGGGCGGCGTCGAGAACTGGCCCGTGAGGCGTCGATGGTTGAGCCGATTCGCGAACGCGTACGTGCGGACGTTGACCGGCATGCAGGCGCACGATTGCACGAGCGGCTTCCGCTGCTGGCGGCGTGACGCGCTCGCCGCGCTGCCGCTCGACGAGTTCGTCTCCGACGGCTACTCGTTTCTCGTCGAGATGCTGTTCGTGGCGGCGAAACAGGGCCGCCGGATCGCCGAGGTCCCGATCACGTACAGTGAACGGCGTGACGGGCAATCGAAGATGTCGCACGGCGTGATCCTCGAGTCGGCGATCACACCGTGGCGTCTCGTGGGATCGAAAGGGCGCGTGCACTGATGGACTACCGCGCCTACTACCGCGGACGCCGCGTGATGATCACCGGCGGTCTCGGGTTCATCGGCAGCAACCTGGCGCGTCAACTCGTCGACCTCGGCGCCGACGTGCTGCTCGTCGACTCGTTGATCTCCGACTACGGCGGCAACCTGTTCAACATCGACGGGGTCGCCGATCGCGTGAGGGTCAACATCGCCGACATCCGTCAGCAGACGACGATGAATTACCTCGTCCGCGATCGCGACGTGATCTTCAACCTGGCGGGACAAGTCAGCCACATCGACAGCATGAACGATCCGTACACGGATCTCGACATCAACTGTCGCAGTCAGCTGACGATCCTCGAAGCCTGCCGCTACAACAATCCCGGCGTGAAGCTGGTCTTCGCCGGTACGCGCCAGGTGTACGGGCGTCCCGATTCGCTGCCGGTCGACGAGTCGCACCTCGTGCGGCCGACCGACGTCAACGGCATCAACAAAGCGGCCGGCGAGTACTACCATCTCCTGTACAACAACGTGTTCGGCGTGCGCGCCTGCTCGCTGCGGTTGACGAACGTCTACGGCCCGCGCCAGTTGATCAAGCACAGCCGGCAGGGATTCATCGCGTGGTTCATTCGCCTGGCGATCGAAGGCAAGCAGATTCAGATTTACGGTGACGGATCGCAGCGGCGCGATTTCGTGTTCGTCGACGACGCCGCCGATGCGTTCTTGCGTGCGGGGGCGAGCGATGGGTGCAACGGCGAAGTGTTCAACGTCGGCGGCGATCAACCGATCACCCATCGCGACCTCACACAGCTGCTGATCGGGGTCGCCGGATCCGGATCGATGACGTTCGTCGAATGGCCGGCCGAGAAAAAGGCGATCGACATCGGCGACTTCTACGCCAACTCGACGAAGTTTCAGCGCGCCACCGGATGGACGCCGACCGTCGCGCTCGCCGACGGCCTGCGGCGGACGGTTGAGTTCTATCGGCAGCATTTCGACAGGTACGTGAACGCATGATTCCGTTTTTATCGCTGGTACCGGGCGAAGACGCGGCCGATGTCCGCGCCGCGATCGATCGCGTGATCGCGCGCGGCTGGTTCGTGCTGGGGCCCGAAGTCGACGCCTTCGAAGACGAATTCGCACGCGCGTCTGGCGCGCAGCACGCGATCGGCGTCGGCACGGGCACCGATGCGATCGCGTTGATCTTGCGCGGTCTTGGGATCGGCGCGGCCGACGAAGTGATCACCTCTCCGCTGTCGGCGGCGTACTCGGCTCTGGCGATCATGATGGCGGGCGCGCGCCCGGTCTTCGTCGACATCGATCCCGAGCGGTTGATGATCGATCCTGGACAGATCGAAGCGGCCATCACGCCGCGGACGCGCGCGATCCTGCCGGTGCACCTCTACGGGCAACCGGCAGACATGGACGCGATCGCCGCCATCGCCGCCAAACATCATCTCGCCGTTGTCGAAGACTGCTGCCAGGCGCACCTCGCGACCGCGAACGGACGTCCCGTCGGCACGATTGGCGTCGCAGGCGCGTTCAGCTTTTATCCGACGAAGAACCTCGGCGCGCTCGGCGACGGCGGCGCGATCGTCACGAACGACGCGGCGCTCGCGACGACGATCAAACGCCTGCGCAACGGCGGCCAGACCGATCGCTATCACCACGAGACGTTCGGCGTGAACTCGCGGCTCGACGACATGCAGGCGGCGATCCTGCGCGCGCGCCTGCGATGGCTGCCGGACTGGACCGCGCGCCGACGCGCGCTGGCCGCGCGCTATCGGCAGCAACTCGCGCACGGCTCGATCGGCGTTCTGCGCGAATGCGACCCGGGGCACGTCTATCATTTGTTCGTCGTCCGCAGTCGCGAGCGGCAGGCGCTGCAGGATCATCTGCGCGCGCGCGGCATCGAGACCCTGATTCATTACCCGATTCCGATTCCGCGGCAGCCGGCCGTGGCCTCTGCGTCGCCGGCACAGTGCCCGCAGGCCGATCGCGCCTGTGCGGAAATCCTGTCGCTGCCGCTCTATCCGACGTTGACGACGGCTGCGATCGATGACATCGCTGAAGCGGTGTGCGGCATGAAAGGACAATCCGAGTGCGCGCGTTGATTACTGGCGGAGCCGGCTTCATCGGCTCCCATCTGTCCGAAGCTTTGCTCGCCCAGGGACACGAAGTCCTGGTGCTCGACAACCTGTCCACCGGTTCGTTCGACAACATCGCGCACCTGAAAGGGCGAGCCGGGTTCGAGTACTTCATCGACTCGGTCGACAACGAACCGCTCCTCGCCGAACTGATCGATCGCAGCGACGTTGTCTTTCATTTCGCGGCCGCGGTGGGCGTGAAGTTGATCGTCGAACAGCCGGTCTACACGATCGAAACGAACGTGCACGGCACCGAAGTCGTCCTGAAGCACGCGAACAAGAAAAAGAAGCTCGTCGTCATCGCGTCGACCTCGGAGGTCTACGGCAAGAGCGAAGACGTGCCGTTCCGCGAGGATTCGGATCTGGTCATGGGACCGACGCCGAAACATCGCTGGGCGTACGCGTGCAGCAAGGCGATCGACGAGTTTCTCGCGCTGGCGTACTGGAAAGAACGCAAGCTGCCGGTGATCATCGTCCGCTTCTTCAATACGGTCGGTCCGCGACAGACGGGTCAATACGGGATGGTGATCCCGAACTTCGTGCGCCAGGCGCTTGCGGGCGAGCCGATCACCGTGTTCGGAGACGGCAAGCAGTCGCGGTCTTTCACGCACGTCGCTGACGTGGTCGGCGCGCTGTTGAAGCTCGTCGCGACGCCAGAGGCGATCGGTCAGGTGATCAACATCGGCAACACGCAAGAGGTCACGATCCAGGCGCTCGCCGAGCGTGTGCGCGACCTGTCGGGGTCGAAATCGCTCATCAAGTTGATCCCGTACGAAGAAGCGTACGAATCTGGGTTCGAGGATATGCCGCGACGGGTCCCCGAACTGAGCCGAATCCGCGCGCTCATCGGCTACGAGCCGAAATTCGGCCTCGACGATATCCTGACGCAAGTGATCGATTACTTCCGGAAGAAGTAATCGCTCGGCTTGGTGACCCCAAACCAGGCGCGTATACTGAACGTCAGGATAGTTATGAAGGCTCTACCGCTCGCGCTCGTCGCCGCCCTTACATTCGGCCTCGCCTCGGCCGCGTCCGCAGACGTCAAGGTGACGATGCAGAACGGCCGCGTCACGATTGTGGCGAAAGACGCGACCGTGCGACAGATCCTGACCGAGTGGGCACGCGTCGGCCAGACCAAGATCGTCAACGTCGAGCGCATCCCGGGCGCGCCGCAGACGCTCGAACTGACGAACGTCCCGGAAGCCGAGGCGCTCGAGATCCTGCTCCGTTCGATTTCGGGCTACATCGCGGCGCCACGTGCCGCGGCGCTACCGAACGCCTCGACATTCGACCGCATCGTCGTGATGCCGACCGTTGCCGCGCCGCGCGCACCGGTCAGCGCATCGGTCGCGCCGTCGGCGCAACCCGCCTTCCCGCAGCAGCAGGTGCCCCAGACGACAGACGACGACGCGGATGACGAGCGCCCGCAGCCGCCGGTGCCGCCGGCGGGCGCGCAGCGCGGACCGATCTTCAATCAGTTCCCGCAGCCGCAGGTGGTGAACCCGCAAACGGGTCAGCCGATGCCCCAGCCGTTCAATCCTGGACAGCCGAACGGGCAACCGCAGCAGGCGCCCCCGCAGCAACCGACGTCGACGTTCCCGACGGCGCCCTTTGGCGGCGTTTCGGTTCCCGGCATGGTCGCGCCGGCTCCGCAACAGCCCGGCCAGCAGCCTGGACAGGTCGTTCAGCCCGGCGTCGTCCAGCCGGGCCAGCCGCCGAAGCGTCCTGGCGGCATCGAAGGCCTCTAATCCGTTGGCATTCGTCGACGAGCTCAACGCCGCGATCGCCGATGCGATGCGCCAGCACGAACCGGTGCGTCTCGGCGCGCTACGCATGCTGAAAGCTGCCTTGATGAACCGCGAAGTCGAGCGCGGTCGCGCGCTGGACGAGGCGGACACGCGTCAAGTCGTCACCTCGCTCGTGAAACAGCGCCGCGATTCGATCGAGCAGTTCGTCAAAGGCGGACGTCAAGATCTGGCTGACAAAGAGGCGGCGGAAATTCGGGTCCTCGAGACCTACTTGCCGCCCGCTGCCGATCCGGCCGTCATCGACCGGGCGGTGACCGAAGCGATTACGGAGACCGGCGCCTCGTCCGCGAAGGATATGGGCCGCGTCATGAAAGCCGCGATGGCCAAGCTTGCCGGGCAAACTATTGACGGAAAAGCGGTCAACGAGCTCGTTCGACAAAAACTTTCAGCCGTCTAAACTTTTTCGCCAAACGGGCCGTCTAACCCGTTGTGAGTTGACGCAGATAAACGTCTTCTCATCCATCCTCCTTTACCCTCGCCCGCGCAAGCGAGCGAGGGTCTTTTTGTTCGTCGGTACAAAGGTTGCGTAGTACGATGCGGACTTCCTGATGCGGCGTTCGCCATCCCCGTACGTTTCGTCTTTTTCCTTCGGTCCAGGCCCAATTTCGACCGCGATGAAGGCCCTCATCGCCGCGAACGTCGTGATGTTCGTGGCGCAGATCCTTTCACCGGTCGTCACAGAGGTGTTGGGCCTGCGTCCGGTTTTCGTACTGCACCGATTCGCGGTGTGGCAGCTCGCCACGTACATGTTTCTGCATGGCGGGTTCTTCCACATCATCTTCAACATGCTCGCGCTCTGGATGTTCGGCGCTGAGCTGGAGCGGATCTGGGGCACGCGAAACTTCCTGAAGTTTTATTTCGTGTCGGGCATCGGCGCCGCGGTGCTGACGGTGGCGTTCTCGCTGCTGCCGTTCGGTTTCGCGGAGCAGTTGCAGTACTCGAACATCATCGGCGCATCGGGCGCGATTTACGGACTGTTGCTCGCGTACGCGCTCTATTTTCCGAACCGTCCGATCTACATGTACTTCCTCTTCCCGATTCCGGCGAAGGTCTTCGTCGCCATCATGGGCGCGATTGCGTTTATTTCTTCGCTGAGCGAAGCGGGCGGCGTCGCCAACGCGACGCACCTGGGCGGACTCGTCGTCGCGTATTTCTACCTGAAGACCTCCCGCGTGCATCCGTTGTCGGAACTGAAGTACCGCTATCTGAAGTGGAAGATCAACCGCGTCCGCCGCAAGTTCGACGTCTATTCGGGCGGCCGCGCCGACGACTGGGACCGCCGAGTCCACTAGAATTCCTCCGTTTTGTCTCGCGCACAATTTGCTGCGCTTCTCGCGGCGGGATGCCTGCTGCGCGCGGTGGCGCTCGCCTCGCCCGGCACCGGCGACGTCACCGCCTGGAAGATCTGGGCGTACCACGCGGCACGCGGGCGCGTCGGTTCGATGTATGGCGTCGGCGGCTCGCCGCCCGAGCGGCGGCTGCTCCACTTTGCCGGAGCGGACGCGCCCGTCGACTATCCGCCGATCGCGCTGTACGAACTTGGTGCGGCCGGCCGCGCGTTTCGTTCGTGGAATCACGGATCGTTTCCGAACGACGATGCGCTGACCGTTTTCGTCAAGCTGCCAAGCCTGGCGTGCGACATCGGCCTCGCGCTGTTGATCTTCTTCGCCGTGCGCGCCCGCGCAGGTCTCGCGATCGCACGCTCGTCGTTTGCGGCGTACTGGCTGAACCCGGCGGTCCTGATCGATGGCGCTGTCCTCGGCTATCTTGATCCGCAGTTCGTGCTGCCGATCGTCGGCGCGATCGTCGCCGCCGCGTCCGCGTCGCCGGCGCTGGCGGGCGGACTCCTTGCGATCGCGCTGCTGACCAAAGCGCAGACCCTGTTTGTTGCGCCCGCGGTCGCGCTCGCGCTGTGGACGAACTCGCGCCGACGCGCCGTGTCGTTCGGCATCGCGGGCAGCGCTGCACTCGTCGTCGCGGCCGTCGCAATCGCGCCCGTCGTCGCCGCCGGCGGTTGGCCGAACATGGTGCAGGCGTTGTCGCGCCTCGCGCATCACGACATGCTGTCCGCCTACGCCGCCAACCTCTGGTGGCTCGTCGGCTACATCGTCCGCGCACGCGCGTCGATGCACGACCTCGGCGTGTGGGACGCGTTCACGCGGCCGACGCAAATCCTCGGCATTCCGCGACTGATGGAGCTCGGCTACCCGAATCCGCGGGCGGTCGGCGTCGCGTTGACATCAACCGCGTGGGCGTGGGCGCTCTGGAACGCTCGACGCGCGCGTGATCTCTGGCTCGTCGCCGGCGTCGGGGCGTTTCTGTTGCACGCGTACGCGACGCTGTCGGCGCAGGTGCATGAAAATCACGCGTTCGCCGTTGTGCCGCTGCTGATCCTCGCCGCTGCTGGCCGGCCGGCGTACCGGCCGATCGCGATCGCGATGACCGCAATCGTCGCGCTGAACCTGAATCTGTTTTATGGATTTGGAAACGGGGTGGGCTTTGCGATCCCGCGGAGCGTGACGATCGTCGACGCGTCGGTCGTCCTCGCGGTCACGAACTGCGCGGCGCTTTTGTGGCACGCGCGGATCCTCCGCCGTGAATGCTCCACGGCAGCCGCGTGCCCCCAATCGCCAGCGCCAGCGTTCCACCGAGCACCGGCAGACCGTATCCGCTCGTGAGGAAGCTGTACTTGAACAGCGCGGCGCTCGCGAACTGGAAGTTGAGCGCCATGAAGAACGCGATGAACGCGAAGAGCGGCGTCCACACGCCGATGATCATCGCGATGCCGCATGTGATTTCGCCGAGCGGGACGAGGCGCGCGAAGTACGTCGCGTACGGAATGGCGACGGCCGACAGATAGCGGCCGCTCCACGACGCGGCGCCCGCGGTGTCGGCCCACCCGCTCAACTGGTTCGTGAGGAGCGCCGAGTTGCCGAACCAGCGGACCTTGCTCAGCCCCTCGAACAAAAAGAAGACGCCGAGGCAGACTCGCAGCAGCGTCAATCCAGTCCCGCGTCGATCTATGGCCATAACGTCTTCGTCGCTCGCCGCAGCGCGCGGATGACGACGGTCGCCTGCTCCGCCGCGCGCGTGTAGTTGCCGGCGTCCACGGCTTCGCGGACGCCCGGGATCGTCTTCACACCGTAGCCGGTATACAAACCCGGAGCGTAGATGACATGACGGTACCACGGACGGTCGGGCAAACCGGCCGGTTCGATCAAATCGCGCTCGGCCATGATCACACGATGATTCGCGTCCTTGATCTTCGTCGCGTTGTCGCGGAGTTTCGCGCCCGCCTTCGTGAACGCGTCAGCGGCCGCGTGTAATCCGGCAAAGTCGATCTTCTTTGCGTCCGACGGTGACGCCTTCGTCGCCTGCTGCTCGATGTCGTTGATGTACTCGGCGATCTGCATGCCGTACGACTCGTAGTCGAACGGCAGGATGTCCGGATCCGCAAGGCGCAACAGCGTCACACCGGTGGCCTCGGACGCGAGGACGCTGTACTTGAACTGCGGATCGATGTACTTCTTGAACCACGCCGGGTTGTCGTACGTCGAGTGATAGGTGCCGTCCTGACCGCGGCCGTTCAAGCCGATGTCGATGGACGCGATGCCGACGTGATCGAGAAACGCCGTGTAGTCGGATCCAGATCCCAGCGCGCCAACCGTCGGCGTCTTCACCATCGGCCGCCCGTCGCGCGCGGGCGACTGCTCGCGCGACCGCGCCAGCCACGTGTCGTACAGCGTTCTCTGCTCGCCGTCGACCTGGATCGATTTCGCGACGCCGTACGCGAACGGCGTGAGCGAGTGGACCGCGCTCGCGCCGAACGTCGGTCCGCCGGCGCCGGCATCGCGGTTGACGTAGACGGCGGCGTGCGCGCGGAGGTCAGCCGTCAGGTCCTCGACCCATTCGGTCGATCCGAGCAGTCCCGGTTCTTCGCCGTCCCAGCTGACGAACACGATCGTGCGCGCCGGTTTCCACCCGCTCTTCATCATGTCGCCGAACGCGCGCGCGGTCGCCATCATCGATACGTGACCGCTGACCGAATCAGACGCGCCGAAGGTCCACGCGTCGCGGTGCGATCCGACGATCACCCACTCGTCTGGAAACTTCGCTCCGGTGATCTTGCCGGCGACGTTGATGAGCCGTCGCTGACCGTAGTCCATCTGCAGGCGCATGTGGACCTTCACCGGGCCCGGCCCGACGTGATACGTCACGGGCAGTGACCCGCGCCACGATTCGGGAACCGTGGCGCCGTTGAGGCGCTTCAGGATTTCGAGCGCGTCACGATACGACATCGGCTGCACCGGAATCGGCGAGAGCGTCGTGATCCGATCGGTTGGGATCCGCTCCACGCCAGGTTTCGACGGACGATCTGGCGTCGACGGATCGCCTGGATAGCGCGGCATGTCCATGACGCTGCCGCGCTGAATCATTCCCCAGCCGCGGAACGGTCCATCGGGATAGACGTCGCCCTGGTAGTAGCCGTCCTCATGCGGATCCGAATAGATGATGCAGGCGACCGCGCCGTGCTCGGCGGCGACCTTCGGCTTGATGCCGCGCCAGCTTCCGCCGTACCGCGCGAGCACGATCTTGCCGCGCACGTCGACGTTCATCTTCTTCAGCTCGTCGTAGTCGGCCGGGATGCCGAAGTTGACGTAGACGATGTCGCCGGTGACGTCGCCGGACGGCGAGTACGCGTTGTACGCCGGCAGAATGCCCGGCATGTTCGCCCACTTGTCGTTCGGCAGCGTCTCTTCTTCGACCTGCAGCTTGATCGGATCCGGCGACACGATGTCGATTCGCCGTTCGCCGGGCCACGGCAGCAGCACGCTGTATTCGTACTTCGTGGTCTCGAGCCCGGCCGCCTTCATCTGATCGGCGACGTAGTCGGCGAGTTTGATTTCGTACGGCGAGCCGATGTGATGCGGCTCCGCGGTCATCACATCGAAGTCCGCTTCGTTGGCTTTCGCGGAGATGAGCGATTTGAACTGCCGCTCGACATCATGCTGTTCGGCCGCGGCAATACCGATGACGCAGACGGCCGACAGCACGAACGCAATGCGCGGAATCATCAGCGGTGGAAGTAGTCGTCGGTGTGATCGAGCCAGTCCTGACGGATCGGGCTGAAAAGGTCGAGCTCGAACGTGTCCTCGAGCGCCTCGGCCTGATGTTCGACCCATGACGGGATGTGCAGCACCTCGCCCTCGCGCACGGTGATCTCCTCGCCGGCGATAAGGAATTTCAATGCGCCCTGCAGGATGTACGTCATCTGCTCGCTCTCGTGCGAGTGCATCGGGACGATACAGCCACGTTTCAAATAGATCTGGGCGATCATCTCGCGCTCGCCCGTCACGAGTTTGCGCGACAGCATTTCGGTCACTTTTTCAAGCGCAATTTCGTCCCACCGGTGGAGCCGAACGGTCTGCGTGCTCATGGGACCGAGCATAGCACCACGCACCCCGCACGACGCACCACGCACCTGCCTTTGTGATACTTTGGTCACGGCATGAAGGCTGTTCTCAACGGGCGAGAAGCGGCTGCCGCGACAGACTTCGACGGCCTCACACGCGACGACCTTCTCGCTGTTTATCGCTGCATGCTCCTGTCGCGACGCATCGACGACAAGGAGATCCAGCTCAAAGCCCAGAATCAGATTTTCTTTCAGATCAGCGGAGCGGGACACGAAGCGATCGGCGCCGCCGCCGGTCTCGCGCTGAAGTCCGGCTACGACTGGTTCTGCCCGTACTATCGCGACCGCGCGCTCTGCCTGCAGCTCGGAATGACGCCGCTCGACATGTTTCTCGCGGCGGTCGGCGCGAAAGACGACCCGAGCTCGGGCGGGCGGCAGATGCCGTCGCACTGGGGCCACACGCGCATCAACATCATCTCCGGTTCGAGTCCAACCGGCACGCAGGTGCTCCACGCGGTGGGCGCGGCGGAAGCGGGCGTGATCTATCGCCGCGTCCGCGAGATTCCCGATCGCGACGAGCGCGCGCACGACGACGAAGTGACATACGTGTCGCTCGGCGATGGCGCGACGAGCGAAGGCGAATTCTGGGAAGCGCTCAACACCGCGTGCACGAAGCAGCTGCCCGTCCTGTTCGTCGTCGAAGACAACGGTTACGCGATTTCGGTTCCCGTCGAAGTGCAGACCGCGGGCGGCGACATCTCGCGCCTCGTGCGATCGTTCCCAGGCCTGCACGTCGATTCGATCGACGGCACCGACTTCTTCACCAGCCTGCGGACGATGCGGGAGGCCGTGGCCTATGTGCGCGCGCGCAAAGGACCGGCGTTCGTGCACGCGCGCGTCACGCGTCCGTACTCGCACTCGCTGTCAGACGACGAGAAGCTGTACAAGCCGCAGGCGGAACGCGAGGCCGAAGCGCGGCGCGATCCGATCAAGCGGCTCGCCGAGTTCCTCAAAGAACATCAACTGGCGACCGACGATCACCTGGCCACGATTGCGGCGGACGTCGACCGCGACGTCAACGACGCGGCCAACGCCGCGCTTGCCGCGCCCAAGCCGGCCAAGAACACCGCGGAGCAGTGGCTGTATTCGCCTGACGTCGATCCGACGTCTGCGGCGTTCGATACACCGGCGCAGCCCGAAGGCAAGCCCGACACGATGGTCGCGGCGATCAACCGCACGCTGAAAGACGAGATGACGCGCAACCCGCGCATCGTCGTGTTCGGCGAAGACGTCGCCGACGCGAGCAAGAAGGACGCGCTACCGCAGGTGTCGGGGAAAGGCGGCGTCTTCAAGCTGACGCACGGCCTGCAGCGGCAGTTCGGCGACGACCGCGTCTTCAACTCGCCGCTCGCCGAAGCCAACATCGTCGGACGCGCGATCGGCATGGCAGCGCGAAAGTTGAAGCCGGTCGTCGAGATTCAGTTCTTCGATTACATCTGGCCCGCGTTCATGCAGATTCGCGACGAGTTGACGATGATGCGGTATCGATCGGGCAACACCTGGTCGTGCCCCGTCGTCATTCGCACGCCGATCGGCGGCTACTTGCGCGGCGGCGGCCCGTATCACAGCCAGTCGGGCGAGAGCATCTTCGCGCACTGCCCCGGCATTCGCATCGCGTTCCCGTCCAACGCGATCGACGCGGCCGGCCTGCTGCGGACCGCGATCCGCTGCGACGATCCGGTCCTCTTCCTCGAGCACAAACATCTCTACCGGCAGACGTACAACAAAGGCGAGTATCCCGGCAAAGATTTCATGATCCCGTTCGGCAAGGCGAGCCTGAAGCGTGAAGGGGATCACGTGCTGGTCGTAACGTGGGGCGCGCTCGTGCAGCGGGCGCTTCTCGCGGCACAGCAGGCCGAAAAAGATCACATCAGCGTGGCGGTCCTCGATCTGCGGACGATCGCGCCGTATGACTGGGACGCCATCGCGACGCACGTCAAGCGCACGAACCGGATCGTCGTTGCGCACGAGGATCAGGTGCACTGCGGCTTCGGCGCCGAAATCGCCGCGCGCGTGTCGGGCGAGTTGTTCGAATACCTCGACGCGCCGGTCCGCCGCGTCGGCGCGAAGGACGTGCCGGTCGCGTACTACCCCGAGCTCGAAGAAGCGATCCTGCCGCAGTCCTCAGACATCCTGAAGGCCATACGCGAAACAGTGCGCTACTGACGATTGCGGCGACGCTTCTGACAGCGTCAGTCACCGCGTTGTCGCCGGTCGTGCTCCTGTCGGCGGACGCGATCCCGGCGCACATCGCGGGCCGCTTTCGGGAAGTCACGAATTTTCAGCAATCATCGTCGGGTCAGTACTTCGTCTTCGATCGTCGATCGCACGTCGTCTTCGGCATCGATTCGAAGAAAGAGAGCGCGTGGGAAATCGTGCACATCGGCGCAGAGCCCGGACGGATCATCGATCCCACGGCGTTCTCGGTAGCGCCCGACGGCACCTTCGCGGTCGCCGACGCGCCGGACGGTCGCGAGCGGATCCAGTTCTTCACCGTCGCCGGATTTCGGACGAGCGGCTTCGTGCTGCCGATCCGGCAGACGCCGCGCGTGATGCTCGACAGCTACGTCATGAACGGGATCGGATCGCTGCAGTACACCGGCCATTCGATCCTGATCTCGCAGCCAGACACCGGGTCGCTCGTCACCGAGTACGGCATCGATGGATCGCTCATTCGATCATTCGGCCGTTTGCGTCGCACCTCGCACGAAGACGATCGCCAAGTGCACTTCGCACTGAACAGCGGCATCCCGCTGCCAGCCGCTGATGGCGGGTGCTGGTTCGTCTTCCAGACCGGCGAACCCGTTCTCCAGAAGTACGACACGCGCGGCGAATTGGTCTTCGAGCGGCGGGTGCAAGGACGCGAGGTCGACGAAATCCTGGCGCGGATGCCGACGACGTGGCCGCGGCGCAAGACGGATGAGGGCGAAGTGCCGATCGTGACGCCGAACGTGCGCACGGCTGCCGTCGACCACCACGGCAACGTGTGGATCGCGCTCGCGACGCCGACAACCTACGTGTTCGACCGCGATGGAGACAAAATTCGATCGGTCCAGTTCCGCGCGACCGGCGTCATGCTGCCGACCAGCCTGTTCTTCGGCGTGGACGACCGCGTGCTGGTCACGCCAGGGCTCTTCGAATTTCGCACGCAGTGATCGCCGCCACGAACCTCACACGGCAATTCGGCGCGCGGATCGCCGTCGACGGCGTCACGATCGAGATCCGCCGCGGCGAGATCGTCGCGCTGCTCGGCCCCAACGGCGCCGGCAAGACGACCACGATGCGAATGATGGCGGGCTTGATCGCGCCGACGAGCGGCCGCGTGACCGTCGACGGCGTCGCGCTGACGCGGTCGACCGGCGACAGCCTTCGCGCGCGCGTCGGCTTCCTCACCGAATCGCCCGGCCTGTGGGATCGCCTGACGGTCCGCGAGAATCTTGGCGTCTACGCGCAGTTGTACGGCCTCGCCGACGCGTCGACGCGGATCGAGCGAGCGTTGGATCAGTTTCAGCTGCGCGATCACCGGTCGGCACGTGCAGCGGAATTGTCGAAAGGGATGCGGCAGAAGGTCGCCATCGCGCGCGCGCTGCTGCACGATCCGGTGATTCTGCTGCTCGACGAACCGACATCAGGTCTCGATCCGGAGATCGCGCGCAGCGTGCGGCTGTTGCTGGCCGACAAACGTGCAGCCGGCTGCGCGATCGTCGTCTCGACGCACAACCTGGACGAAGCAGAACGGCTCGCGGATCGCGTGGCGGTCCTGCAACAACGGCTGCTCGCGATCGATACGCCAGCGGCGCTGCGCCAGCGGCTGACGAATGGACGACTGCTCGTCCGCCTCGTCGGCGATCCGGCGGCTCATCTCGACACCGTGCGGGCAATCAGCGCGGCGGCGCACGTCGATGACGGCCACCTCGTCGTGCCGCTCGCGCACCTCGAACGCGAGACCCCACGCCTCGTCGCGGCGCTCGTCGCCACGGGCGCACAGGTCGTCGAGGTGCGACCGGAAATGGCGGCGTTCGAAGAGGTGTATTTTCGCGTGGTTCAAGGGGTTCAAGAGGTTCAAGGGGTTCAAGAGGTTCAAGGGGTTCAAAAGGTTCAAGGGGTTCAAAGGGTTCAAGGGGTTCAAGAGGTTCGGTCTGAATCTCCCGAACCTTTTGAACCTCTTGAACCTCTTGAATCTTTTGAACCTCTTGAACCTCTTGAACCTCTCGCAAGAATCCGAGCCCTCATCGCGAAAGAACTACTCGACCTCTCGCGCAATCGGACCGCGCTGGTGCCGGTCGCCCTGGTCACGATCGTCTCGCTCGTCATCCCGTTCATCGTGATCATCGCCGTGCCTGCGATGACCGGCCGGCCAATTGGCGACGACCCTGGCCTCGCGCGCGTCAGCGGTCAGATCGGCATCCGACCCGGCGTGCCCGGAGACATTGCAGTCGAAGCGTTTCTGTTCCAGCAGTTTCTGTTGTTGTTCCTGCTGACGCCGATTACCGGCGCCATGTCGCTCGCCGCGCATGCCGTCGTCGGCGAAAAGCAGGCGCGCACGCTCGAACCGCTGCTCGCGACGCCAGTCCGGACGCACGAACTGCTCGTCGCGAAGGTTCTCGGCGCGCTGATCCCGACGCTCGCGATCTCGCTCGCGGGCCTGCTGCTGTACCTCGCCGGCATTGCGCTGTTTGCACACGCCGGCGTGTTCGCGGCAATGCTGACCGTGCAGACGCTGATGTTGGTGGTGTTCCTCGGTCCGGCTGCGGCGCTGGTGTCGCTGCAGGCCGCGATCGTGATCTCGTCGCGCGTCAACGATCCACGGACGGCGCAGCAGTTCGGCATCCTGATCATCCTGCCGCTGACCGCGATCTTCGTCGCGCAGTTCACCGGCGCGTTTTACCTGACGCTGCCGATGCTGCTCCTCGTCGGGTTCGGGCTGCTCGCGCTCTGGGGACTGCTGACGCTGTTCAGCGTCGCGCTGTTCGACCGCGAATCCATCCTGACACGGTGGAAGTAATCGTCGTCACCGTTCATGATCGGCCTGCGCGCGACCATGATCACCGGGCGCGCGCCCAAGATCCGGCGGCGTCGGACGAAGATCCGTATGCGCACGACGATGTTTTGGATGCAGCGACCATTTCACGTCTGCGCGCGACGATGTTTTGGATGCAGCGACCATTTCCACGCCGTCACCGACCATTTCCTTGCGTCGTCGGCTCACCGCACGACTGCGTCGTGCCATGTTCTGGGCGCGCCGGCTGATCTACCCATATTTTTTGTGCACAGGCAGCCCTGAAGGGCTGCGCGACACACGTGGGCAGGCCTGAAGGCCTGCGCTACGACCGTTGGGACATGCCTAACGGCCTGCGTCACGAACGTAGGCGTTGACATCCATGCCGTGACTGAATGACCATTCATTCAGTATGGCCTTGCACGCCGTTCGTCGACCCAAAGCTGAGCCGTTGCCGGGGCCAAAGCGTGACGCCATCCTGCGCGCGGCCATCGATGTCTTCGCCGACCGCGGCTACTTCAACGCGCAGGTTGCCGACGTGGCGCGCGCGGCCGGCGTCGCGGCCGGCACGGTGTACCTCTACTTTCGCAGCAAGGACGATCTGCTGATTTCGATATTCGAGCGCGGCATGCGCGTCGCGCTGGACGAGGGACGCGCGCTCGTCGCGGCGATCGAGGATCCACGCGAGCGGCTGCGGCAGTTCGCGCGGCTGCACCTGCGCCGGCTCGGTCACGATCGCAACCTCGCCGTCGTCTTTCAGGTCGAACTGCGCCAGTCGACGAAGTTCATGGAACGGCTGTCGTCGACGCTGCTGCGCGACTACCTCGGGCTGATTCGCGACGCCATCAGCGACGGCCAGAAAGAAGGCGTGTTCCGCAGCGAGATCAAGCCGACGATCGCGGCGAAGATGTTGTTCGGCGCGCTCGACGAGATGGCGACGAACTGGATCCTGAGCAAACGACGCTACGCCCTCGAACCCGAGGCCGATCTCGTCGTCGATCTCTTCATCAACGGTGTGAAACGCGCACGATGAGCCACCAGATTCGATCTGCTGCCGTCCTCGGCGCCGGCGTCATGGGCGCGCAGATCGCCGCGCACGTGGCGAACGCCGGTATCCCCGTCCTGCTGCTCGATCTGACAGCAGAGATCGCGGCGCAAGGCCTCAAGCGTGCGAAGACACTGAAGCCCGATCCGTTCTTCACGAAAAGCACTGCATCGCTGATCACGATTGGCGGGTTCGACACGGATCTGAAGAAGCTTGGCAACGTCGATTGGATCTGCGAAGCGGTCGTCGAGCGGCTCGACATCAAACGGCCGTTGTTCGAGCAGATCGACGCGGTCCGCCGCGTGGGATCGATCGTCAGCTCGAACAGCTCCGGGATCCCGATGGCGCAGATTGCCGAGGGTCGCAGCGCCGATTTCCGTCGCCACTTCCTCGGCACACACTTCTTCAACCCGCCGCGGTATCTGCATCTCGTCGAAATCATTCCGCTCGCCGACACCGATCCGGCCGTCGTCGATCGGATGAAAACCTTTCTCGATCGTCAGCTCGGCAAGGGCGTCGTCGTCGCGAAGGATTCGCCGAACTTCATCGCGAACCACATCGGCCTCTACGGCGTGTCGCAGGTCCTGAAGGCGCTCGACTCGGGCAATTACACGATCGAGGAGATCGATGCGATCACCGGGCCCGCACTCGGACGGCCGAAGAGCGCGACGTTTCGGACGATGGATATCGCGGGGATCGACATCCTCGCCCACGTCGCGAAGAACTTGAATCTCGATCTGCCGCCGTTGATCGCGCAGATGGTCGAACGCGGCTGGATTGGCGAGAAAGCCGGACAAGGGTTCTACAAGAAGGTCGGCAAAGACATCCTGACGCTCGATCCGAAAACGCTCGAATACCGGCCGAAGCAGCCTGCGAAGATTGCGTCGCTCGAAGCGGCGAAGTCGATAGACGACGTGCGCGAGCGGACGCAGATGTTGCTGTCTGCGAAGGACAAGGCTGGCGAGTTCCTGCGCGCGACGCTGACACCGACGATCGACTACGCGGCACGCGTCGCACCTGACATCGCCTACTCGCGCGAGGACGTCGACAAGGCGATGAAGTGGGGTTTCGGATGGGAACTCGGTCCGTTCGAGATTGCCGACCGTGCAGCGTCGGCGTCCGTTCTTCGGCACAAGACGATCGTCAAGAAGAACGCCGGCGCGTCGCTCGTCGATCTCGGCGACGGCGTCTTGTGCGTCGAGTTCCACTCGAAGATGAACGCGATCGGGGCCGACACGATCGCGATGCTGCATGCCGGCGTGAAGGAAGCAGCCGCGAACTTCGCCGCGCTCGTCGTCGGCAACGACGCGCCGAACTTCTCCGCCGGCGCCAACCTGATGCTGCTCCTGCTCGAAGCGCAGGAAGGCAACTGGGACGAGATCGATCTCGCGGTCCGCACGTTTCAGAACTGCACCCAGGCGCTGCGCTTCGCCGACGTGCCGGTCGTCGTCGCACCGGCCGGCATGACGCTCGGCGGGGGCTGCGAGATCGCGATCCACGGCGACCGCATCCAGGCGGCTGCCGAAACCTACATGGGACAGGTCGAGGTCGGCGTCGGGTTGATTCCGGCCGGCGGCGGCACGAAAGAAATGTACGCGCGCGTCGTCGACGATCTGCCGAAGAACACGGGGGATCTGCTGCCGTTTGCGCAGCGCGTCTTCGAGCTGCTCGGTTTCGGGACCGTATCGACGAGCGCTGCGCACGCGCGCGAGCTCGGGTTCCTGCGCGACGCCGATCAGGTCACGATGAACCGCGATCGCCTGCTCGACGACGCGAAGGCGTTTGCGCTGGAGCGCGTTCGCGAAGGTTATCGCCGGCCGCAGCCGCGAACGGCGATTCCGGTCGGCGGCGAGACACTCCTCGCCGCGCTGAAGCTCGGCGTCCACCTCGCGCTGCGCGCAGGACGGATCAGCGAGCATGACGCGGTCGTCGGCCGCGCGCTCGCGAACATCATCGCGGGCGGATCGCTGCCGCATCAGACGACAGTCACCGAGCAGTACTTGCTGGATCTGGAGCGCGAGGCGTTCCTGAAGCTGTGCGGCGAGCGAAAAACGCTCGAGCGGATCCAATACACGTTGAAGACGGGGAAGCCGTTACGGAACTAGTCTTGATTCCCGGCATCCAGGGCCGCTGGGAATACATGCGGCCGACGGTCGACGCGCTGTCGAAGCATTTCCGCGTGACGACTTTTTCGTTGCGCGGCGATGCCCGCTCGATCGACGACTACGCGCAGCAGGTCGTCGATGCACTGGACGAACGTGGCATCCGCGACGCCGTCATCTGCGGTGTTTCGTTCGGCGGCCTCGTCGCGCTGCGCCTTGCGGCGACGCATCCCGCCCGCACGCGCGCGCTCGTCCTCGCGTCGACGCCTGCGCCAGGGTTTTCGCTGAAGCCGCGTCATCGGTTGTATGCGCGGCTGCCGTGGATCTTCGGACCGCTGTTTCTCGTCGAGTCGCCGTGGCGTCTGCGAAAAGAGATCGCCGCCGCGTTTCCGCAGGTGCGCGACCGATGGGCATTTCGGCTCGCAGCGCTGCGGACGGTGTTGACGGCGCCGATCTCTCTCCCGCAAATGGCGAAGCGCGCGCTGCTGATGTCCGACGTCGATTCGACCGCGGACTGCGCTCGGATCTCGACCCCGACGCTCGTCGTCACCGGCGAGTCGGCGCTCGACTACGTGGTCCCCGCCGATGGCTCGTTGAAATACACCGAACTCATCGCTGGCGCGCGGCCAATCGTGCTCGCAAGAACTGGACACATTGGAACGATTACGCAACCGAAAGCGTTTGCTGACATCGTGCACGCTTTCGTCGTCAATGCAGACTTCAATCCGCAATCCGCAATCCTCAATCCGCAATATAAAAATCCCGATGCTGCGTGAATTCGCCGGTCCCGTCGGCCGTCTCGAATGCCTGCTCGATGCCCCCGAAGGCGACGTGCGGGCGGCGGTCGTGTTCGGCCATCCACACACGGAGTACGGCGGCACGATGCACACGAAGGTCGTGTATCAGACCGCCAA
>DASREL010000042.1:0-7748 GCA_035652075.1 Vicinamibacterales bacterium | reverse complement strand
GGCGGGATGGTTGGTCGCGCGGTCCTGAACCCTCTGAATTACGCGTTTGCGACGCGCGCGTTGTTCCGCGCGCTCGACCGATGGGTCGTCGACGGCGTGGAACCGCCGCCGAGCGCGTACCCGAAGATCGCGGACGGAACCCTCACGACGCCGGATCGCGCCGGCTGGCCGGCGATTCCGAATTTTGCCTTTCCGCAACAGCCGCTGCGCGCATTCCATCTCAACTTCGGCGCCGACTGGACCAAAGGCATCGTCAGCGTCGAGCCGCCGGAAATCGGCCGCCCGTTCGTCCAGCGCGTGCCGGCCGTGGACGAGGACGGCAACGTGCGATCGGGAATCCGGCTGCCGGACATCGCCGTCCCGCTCGCGACGCAGGCGGGATGGAATTATCGTGACGCGTCGATCGGTGCGTCCGACAAGCTCGCCGGCGAAATCGGGTCGTACATTCCGTTCCCGTTGACGAAAGCCGACCGGGCCCGCGCGAACGATCCCCGTCGATCCATCGAAGAGCGATATCGGGATCGCAACGACTACCTCGGAAGGTATGCGATCGCGACGACGGATCTTGTTGCGAAGGGATACGTGCTACCGGAAGATGTCGCCGATCTCCTGAACCACGCACGAGAACATTACGATTGGGCGGTGAAACATGGCCAATGACGCGCAGCGGTACCGGCCGCTCTACGGGTTTCTCGTCGCTATCGCGACCGTAACGCTGGCGGTCAACGTGTACGTGACGACGACGCGGCACTCGGCAGTTCGTCCAACGTCGTGGCTGTCGCCGATCAGCATCCTGTTGCTCGGCGCGGCCGGTCTTCTTGCACCCAAACGTCCGCTCGCACGAATGGTGCTCGTGGGATTTGCGTTCGCGTGCGCCGCCTTCGACATCGCGGCGATGATCCGTGGCTGACAAACCGGCCGCGCAACTGCGACGCGCGATCGCGAAGTACTCGCCAGACGTCCGTGCGCTCGCGAGGGAACTGCTCGCGAAGCTGCGGGTGCGTTTTCCTGGCGCGACGGAAATGGTCTACGACAACTACGCGCTCACGATCGCGTTTTCGCCGACCGACAAACCGTCGCACGCCGTCATTGGCATCACCCTGTATCCGCGCTGGATCAACCTCGGATTCATGGAGGGCGCGCTGCTGGATGATCCCGAGCACGTACTCGTCGGCACAGGCTCGCAGTTTCGACACGTGCGGCTGGCCGCCTCATCGGACCTCGATGCGCCGGCGCTCTCGGCGCTGATCGATCAGGCGGTGGCGAACGGCGACGCGCGCTTCGATCCGCGGCGCCGCCGGTCGATCAGCATCAGAACTGTGTCGGCGAAGAAGGGACCGCGCCGGCCGGGCACGCGCCAAGCGTCGAGCGATACGGCGTCCCCGCGCCGGACGTCACGAGCGACTCGTCGGCGCGATCGACCTGCTCGATGAGGTACGCGTGGAAACGCGCGGCCCGTTCGAGTCCTTCGGCCGGGACCTGCTCGAACACGTCACCTGACGAGTGATAAAACGTCCCCGACTGGATCATCTGCGTCATCGGCACGTTGAGCGGTCGATACCCACCCAAATCTCCGGACACGGTCGTCCCGGCGGATTGATAAACGGCGACGCCGAAGCATTTCGGCGCCCGGGACCACACATCGATCAGAAACGGCGACATGTTCGTGACGCCGACCGCCTTCGCGCTTTCGGTGACGCTCGTCTCCCACGTCATGCCGATGTTGTTTGGCGCGCGCGTCTTGCCGCGAACGGCGTCGAGATAGGCCACGTGCTCGAGATTGATGATGAGGAGCGTGTCCTTCAACTCGGGATGCGCGTTGACCAGCGACGTCGGGCCGTTACCGGGACCGTGGTGACCGCCGCTCGCGACGAACATCAGCGTGTGCGTCGGTTGCGGCTGCTTCGCGAAGTACTTCGCGAGGCCGACCAGCACCGCCATGCCGCTCGCGTTGTCGTCGCCGCCCTGGAAAAATCCGTCGGCGTGCGCGTTGACGATGATGCGCTTCGAAGATTTGCCGGGAATGGTCGCGATCACGTTCCCTGACGTCAGACCGCTCTTCTCGGTCGACGTCAGCGTGAGCCGCATCTTCAGTGTGTCGAGCGCGCCGGCGGCGGCCGCCTTACCGATCACCTGCGTCAGAAACCACGCGCCGTTGCCGCCGATGATGAACGCCGGCGTCGCCCCCGCCGCAAACCGCGTGTCGATGTACTGTGCGTTGCCAGGACCTTCGATCGCGTTGATGACGCCGACGGCGCCGAGCTCCGCGAGATGCCGCGCGACACCTTGTTCGCCGGCGCCGAACAGCGATGGCTCCGGCCGCACGCGAAGAATCGCGATCTTGCCCTTCACGTCTCGGCCGGCAAGATCCGCATCGGTGCCGTGACCGACGTACACGATCGGCGCCGTGATGCCGCCAGCCGGCGTCGACGTGCCGCCCTGCTGCGGAAAGGCCGACTGCAGCGTGACGTCCTGCGTGCCGGCGCCAAACGTCGCGTCTCCGATGAGTTGCACGCTCCACGTTTCGGGAACCCACATCGTGCCCTGGACCGGATACGTCTCGACGTGCGCGTCCTTCAGCCCCGCGGCCTTCATCGCGCTCGCCGTCCAGTCGAGCGTGTGCATGAAGGCCGGCGTCCCGGCTCGACGTCCCCACACTTTGTCACCTGCGGCAAGGCTCTCGAGCGAAAAATCGACGACCGTGCGGTGATCTCTTTTCAGTGCGGCACCGTCGAGCAGCTCGTCTGCTTTCGTGCGATGTGCGAAGTGCGTCGGCAGCGGCGCGAACACGTCGTCATACTTCAGCACTGGCTTGCGCGGATCGCTCAGCGGCGGGGGAAGCGGCGTCCCGAACCACGCCGTCTCCTTTTGCGCGGCCACCGAAGTGACGGCAGCCAGGGCGAACGCGCCGACGAGCGACATGCGCATCAGTTGTCTCCGTCGATGATCGAACCGATAGTCCCGAGAATCGATCCTTCTTCTTTGCGGCTTCCGCCCGCGCGCGGAGCCGCGGCAATGATCCGGTTTGCCATGCGGCTGAGCGGCAGCGACTGAAGCCACACGCGACCGGGTCCGCGCAGCGTCGCAAAAAACAGTCCTTCGCCGCCGAAGATCACCGTCTTGATGCCGGAGATCATCTCGATGTCGTACTCGACGGTCGGCTGAAGAGCGACGAGGCACCCGGTGTCGACGCGCAGCAATTCGCCCGGCGCGAGCGTGCGCTCGAGCAGCGATCCGCCGGCATGCACGAACGCCCATCCATCGCCCTGCAGGCGCTCCATGATGAACCCTTCGCCGCCGAACAAACCGACGCCCAGCTTTTTCTGAAACGCGATGCCGATGCTGACGCCTTTCGCCGCGGCGAGGAATGAATCCTTTTGCGCGATCAGCTCGCCGCCAACCTGCGACAAGTTGATCGCCACAATCTTCCCCGGATACGGCGCGGCGAACGCGACGCGCTTCTTCTGCGTCGACTTGTTGCCGAACACCGTCATGAACAACGACTCGCCGATGAGCAATCGCTTGCCGGCGCCGACGAGGACATCCAGCAGACCGCCGCCCGACTGCTGCGACCCGTCGCCAAACACCGTCTCCATGACGATGCCGTCGTCCATATAGAACATGCCGCCCGCTTCCGCGACCGCGGCTTCGTTGGGATCCAGATCGATCTCGACGTACTGCATGTCGTCGCCGAGGATCCGGTAGTCGACTTCGTGCATGGTGGACATAGGCGCAGATTATTAACCACGGAACGCACGGAACCCACAGAAAACACCTTCTGTGCGTTCGGTGAATTTCGTGATTAATTCTTAGGACACCGCTTTGTCGGTGATCTCCAGGCCTCGATCGATGATCCCGAACGCTTCCCGCATCTCCGCCTCGGTGATACACAGCGGCGGATTCGTGAAGAACGTGTGCCAGCGGACGAAGGTGTAGAGCCCTTCCTGGCGGAAGAACTTGCCGAGCGCCTGCATTTCTTCCGACGTACCGTTGAACGGCGCCAGCGGTGTCTTCGTCGCTTTGTCCCGCACGAGCTCGACAAGGCCGAACAAACCGATCGACCGCGCGACGCCGACGGACGGATGACGCTTCGACAGATCGGCCATCAACTCCGACATCAGCGTGCCCATCTTCCGCGCGTTGTCGATCAGCTTGTCGTCTTCATACACCTGAATGCTCGCCAGCGCGGCGGCGCACGCGAGCGGGTGGCTGTTGTAGGTCAGCCCGCCGTAGAACACTTTGTCGGCGAACTGATCCGCGATCTTGCGGCGCATGCCGACGGCGCCGAGCTGCACGTACGCGCTCGTCAATCCCTTCGCCATCGTGATGATGTCCGGGACGACGTTCCAATGATTGATGGCGAACCATTCACCAGTGCGGCCGAATCCGGCCATCACCTCGTCGCAGATCATCAAGATGCCGTGCTTGTCGCAGATCTTCCGCACGCCCTGCATGTAACCGTCGGGGGGAGTGAGCACGCCGTTCGTGCCCGTCACCGACTCGAGGATGAACGCCGCAATGGTGTGCGGACCTTCGAGCTGGATCGTCTCTTCGATGAGCGCGAGCGCCTGTTCCGCCGTGTCCCAGCCGCGCTCGATGCCGTGATACGGGTCGAGGACGTGCACGACGCCGGGCATGCCGGGCTCGGCGGCCCACCGACGCGGATCGCCGGTCAGCATCATGCTGCCGGCCGTTCCGCCGTGATAGGAGCGGTACCGCGCGAGGATCTTGTGACGGCCCGTGGCCTGCCGCGCGAGTTTGATTGCGTTCTCGTTCGCTTCGGCGCCCCCGTTGGTGAAGAAGAACACGTCGATGTCGCCGGGCGCGATCTCGGCGAGCTTCGCGCCGAGGCGCGCGCGCGGCTCCGTCGCCATGAACGGATTCGCGTACGCGAGCGTCTCGACCTGCTGCTGCACCGCACGGATGATCCGCGGATCGCTGTGGCCGACGTTGACGCACATCAACTGGCTGTTGAAATCGATGAAGCGCTTCCCTTCCGGCGTCCAGAAGTAAATGCCCTTCGCACGCGCGACCGGAATCGGATCCACTTTCGCCTGCGCCGACCACTCGAAGAGCGTGTGCTTCTTCGACAGCGCCACCATCTCTTCGCCGCTCATCGTCGTATTCAATGTCTCGGTAGCCATCTCAGCTCCATCTCACCACGAGGATCACGAAGACCGCGATGACCGCGAAAAAACAACGTTCGTGATCTTCGTGAGCTTCGCGATCTTCGTGGTTATCTCTTCAGCATCGCCTCACGCTTTGCTTTGAACTCGTTCCCCGCTTTCCACTCGGGCCACTTGTCAGCCTGAGCGACGCGGTAGCCGACCGCAAAGAACACGCGCAGGTCCTCGCGCGCGCCGCTCAAGTCCCAATCGGGAGTGATGACGTCCTGCGGCTTGTGATACCGGTTCTCGGTGTAGTCGTCGCGGACCTTCTTGCCGTAGTCGGGCGGCTTGCCGATGAAGTCGATGCCTTCGTCCGGATCGAGCGCGGGGA
This sequence comes from Vicinamibacterales bacterium, assembly GCA_035652075.1. Lineage (GTDB taxonomy): Bacteria > Acidobacteriota > Vicinamibacteria > Vicinamibacterales > CAVVIG01 > Gp6-AA45. The sequence continues at coordinate 2,249 of DASREL010000042.1, read as the reverse complement.
CGCCCTGCTTCGCGAAGTTGAAGTGATCCGACCGATAGTAGAAGCCCTTTTCCGGTTCCGCGTCTGGACGGATGACGCGGCCTTGTTCGCCGGCAGCCGCCGCCGTGTAGTCGTCCAGATCCGACGCGCCGAATCCGATTAGCGTGAGATCTTTCGTCCGTCCGTGGACGTTCATGCCGTCGATGTTGATGTTCGCCACGGTTTTCGCGAGCGGATAGATCGGCGTGACCGAGTAGTACTGCGACCCGAGCAGCCCCTGCTCCTCGGCGGTGACCGACAGGAACAGGATCGATCGCTTGGGCGGCGGCTGCACCTGCGTGAACGATCGCGCCAGCTCGATCAGCCCGCCGACGCCGACCGCGTTGTCCTTGGCGCCGTGATAGATCTTGTCGCCCTTCACTTCAGGCCCGATGCCGAAGTGATCCCAGTGCGCGCTGTAGACGACGCATTCGTCCTTCAGCCGCGGATCGCTGCCCTCGAGCTTCGCGACCACGTTGCGCGAGTCAATCGTCCGCAGTGTGTTGTGGATCGTCATCGATGCGGTGACGCCGAGCGGAACCGGTTTGAAATCGCGCGTGGCGGCCTGCGCCTTGAGCTTGTCGAAATCCTGACCGGCCAGCTTGAACAGATCCTTCGTCTTGTCGAGCGTGATCCACCCTTCGACGTTCACGCGGCCCATGTTCTTGTCGGGTGTCACCAGGTCGAATTGCTCGGTCACCTTCGATTGCACGACGCTGAAGGGGTACGCCGCCGGCTCCGTCTCGTGGACGATCAGCACGCCGGCGGCTTTCTTCTCGGCGCCGATCTCGTACTTGTAGGTCCAGCGCCCGTAGTACGTCATCGCTTTGCCGCCGAACGCACCTTCGACCGGCGGATCGTTAATCAGCATCACGAGCGTCTTGCCGGCGACGTCGACGCCTTTGTAGTCGTCCCAGTTGTACTCGGGCGCGACGACGCCGTAGCCGACGAACACGAGCTCGGAGTTGTCGATGCTGGCCGTGTCAGCGACGTGCTTGCTCCACGCCACCACGTCGTCTTTCCACTTCAGCGTCTGTTTCCGGGAGCCCTTCGCGAACGTGAGATCGGCCGGCGACGCGGTAATCCCGACGAGCGGCACTTTCTGGATGTACGTGCCGTCGGTATTGCCCGGCTTCAGCCCGATCTTCTTGAATTGACTTTCGATGTACGCGACCGAAAAATCCTCGCCCTTCGTGCCGGGCAGCCGGCCCTGGTACTCGTCTGACGACAACACCTTCGTGTGCTCGAGCAGCGCGTCGGTATTGATCGTCGGCAACTGACCGATCGCAATCTGCTGCGACGTGGATGCCGTGACGCCGGGGGCCTCGGCGGCGGGCGCCGTCGACTTGCAGGCCGCGGTGAGGCAACAAGACAGAACGATGTAGCGCGAGGCTTTCAGCCGAGCGTGAGAAAACATAGCGGCCTCAGTTTACCCAACGCTCGCCTAAAAGGCTCGCGCTAGGGGTTGTGCATCAGGTCGAGCGTCGCCAGCGCCATCACCTTCGTCGCGTTGAGCAGATCGTCGATGTGACACGACTCGTCCGGTTGGTGCGCGAGTTCGAGCTCGCCGGGCCCGTAGGCGACGCAGTGGGGGATGCCGGCGATCCGCGCGACGTGCTTGTGGTCGTAGGTGCCCGGACTCGCCACGAGCGTCGCCCGCGCACCAAGAACGCGTTCGATCGCGCCGTCGAGCATCGTCACGACCGGCGAGCTCGTCGGCGTCATGACCGGCTCGACGATCATCAGATCGCGCAGCTCGTATTCGATGCCGGGGATCGTCGCGATCGCGCGCTTCACAAGCGTCTCGATCTCGTCCTTCGCGCGCACGAAGCCTTCTTCGATGAGGAACCGCCGGTCGAACACGGCGCGACACCGATCGGCGACGCACGGCGTCTGGACGCCGTCGATCGGCTGTCCACCTTCGATCGCGTTGACGTTGATCGTCGCGTAGCGCGCCCGATCGGGGACGACCGGCATGGCCGTGACGCGGCGCGCGAGCGACGGTTCGAGCTCGCGTCGAATGGCGGCCAGCACCTCGTTCATGCCGTCGATCGCGCTGACACCGAGAAACGGCATGCTGCCGTGCGCGATGCGTCCACGGGTCGTCAGTTCGAACCAGTAGACGCCCCGATGACCGACGCAGATCCGGTCGACGTTCAGCGGCTAGGGATGATGACGAAATCGGTCCGGCCGCGCGCGATGCGCTTCTGCTCCGCGAGCCACGCGACGCC
>DASREL010000041.1:0-20319 GCA_035652075.1 Vicinamibacterales bacterium | reverse complement strand
CCGCGAGATGGTCGCGGAGGACGTGGCGACGAACCGTTTCGGCCGCCAGATCGCCACGCGTTTTCCGCCCGAGCCGAACGGGTACCCCCACCTCGGCCACGTGAAGTCGATCTGCCTGAACTTCGGCATCAAGACCGAATTCGGCGGGCGCTGCAACCTGCGCTTCGACGACACGAACCCCTCGACGGAAGACGTGAAGTACGTCGAGGCGATGAAGCAGGACATCCGCTGGCTGGGGTTCGAGTGGGACGCCGAGCTCTACGCGAGCGACTACTTCCAGCAGCTCTACGACTTCGGCGAGCTGCTGGTGCAGAAGGGCAAGGCGTACGTCGATTCGCAGAACGAAGAAGAGATTCGCGACGCGCGCGGCACGGTTACGGCGCCCGGAACCAACAGCCCGTACCGCGACCGGAGCGTCGAGGAGAATCTCGACCTGCTGCGTCGCATGAAGGCGGGTGAGTTCCCCGACGGCGCGCACGTGCTGCGCGCCAAGATCGACATGGCGCATCCGAACATGGTGATGCGCGACCCGCTCCTGCTGCGCATTCGCCACGCGCACCACTACCGGCAGGGCAATGCCTGGTGCGTCTATCCCCTCTACGACTTCGCGCACCCGCTCTCCGACGCGATCGAGGGGATCACGCATTCGCTGTGTACTCTTGAATTCAAAGACTCGAACGACATCTACCGCTGGCTGGTGCGGGAGTGCGGCTTCGAGCATCCGCCGGAGCAGACGGAGTTCTCGCGCCTCGAGCTCGAGTACACGATGATGAGCAAGCGGCGGCTGCTGCGCCTGGTGAACGAGGGGCACGTGTCGGGGTGGGACGACCCGCGCATGCCGACGATCGCCGGCCTGCGGCGCCGAGGCTACACGCCGGAATCGCTGCGCGATTTCTGCGCGCGCATCGGCGTCGCGAAAAAAGAAAACGTCATCGATGTCGCGCAGCTCGAGCACAGCATCCGCGAGGACTTGAACAGACGCGCCCCGCGCGTGATGGCGGTCCTGCGTCCGCTGAAGGTCGTCATCGCGAACTACCCGGAAGGTCAGGTCGAACACGTCGACGTCATCAACAACCCGGAAGATGAGGCGGCGGGCACGCGCAAAGTGCCGTTCTCGCGCGAGTTGTTCATCGAGCGCGAGGACTTCATGGAGGATCCGCCGAAGAAGTTCTTCCGCCTCTCGCCGGGCAAAGAGGTGCGCCTGCGGTGTGCCTACTTCATCACGTGCACGGAGGTGGTGAAAGATGCCGCCGGCCAGATCGTCGAGCTGCGCTGCACGTACGACCCGGCGACCCGCGGCGGCGACTCGCCGGACGGTCGAAAGGTGAAGGCGACGCTGCACTGGGTTTCAGCGGCGCACGCCATCCCGCTCGAAGTGCGTTTGTATGACCGGCTGTTCGCGAGTGAGGATCCGGAGCGTGCGGCCGAAGGAAAAACTTTTCTCGAGAACCTGAATCCAACTTCCCTCGAGGTGCTCGATCGGGCGGTCGGCGAACCGAGCATCGCCGGCTCAGCGGTCGGCACACGCTACCAATTCGAGCGAATCGGCTATTTTTGCGTGGATCTCGACTCGAACCCGGGCGCGCTGGTCTTCAATCGGACGGTGTCGCTGCGCGACACGTGGGCCCGGATCGCGGCACGAACTTAGCACCCCAGCAGGACGTGGATGCACGTCAACGCTGGCAAGCTCTTCAAGCGCGGCTGACCGCCGCTCGAACCTCCCTCGAAGCTGGAGATCGCGACCGGGCGCTCGCCGAAGTCACGGCGGCGCTCGACCTCGATCCGAACTTTCTCGCCGCCATCTCGCTGCGCGACCGAATCGCAAGTGGAGAACAACCACCGAAGTCCCCGAACACACTGAAGCCTGAACCGGCGAGACGGCCTCTGGTGAACGCCGACGGCTACGCAAAGTTCGAGCAGCGGGCGAAGCGGCGGCGGGTCGATCGCCGGCTCGAGGCGGCTCGGGCGGCGATCGCGAAGAAGAAGCTGCGCGAGGCGGCATCGGCGCTTGACGAAGTCATCGAGCTCGATCCGAATTTGCCGGAACTCTCCGAATTGACCGCGGCATTCGACGACCTGCGGAAAAACAGCCGTCGCTCGCGTCTTGGCCCGGCGCTCGCGGCGGCGGCGGCGTTCGGTGGAATCCTGTTCGGCGCGACGTGGCTGCACGAAGGACAGGTGTTGCTCTCGCACCCGATGTCGGCCGTGACGCCGCTCGTCGAAGCGTACACGCCCGAACCGATCGCCACGCCGCCAGCGGACGCCGCGCAGCCGGTCGCGACCAGCGGGGAGCGCGATGATCATCCGGTCGTTACGCCGATCGAACGTCCACGTGCGAACAGCGTCGCCGCGCCGATTGTTGATACGGAACCGCAAGCCTTCGCGCGAATCCCGATTCCCGAATCCCGAATCCCGTCGTCTGGCCCGTCCGGCCCGTCGGCCGTTCCGCCACCGGCGCCGCAGTCCACGGCGCTGAACGCCCCGCTTACAGCGCCGATCCCCACGCCGGTCGCGAACCTCGTCACCGCGCCGGCACCGATTGTCCCGGCAGTTGTGAACGACGAAGTGCAAATCAAGCAGGCGTTGCAGCGGTATCGCTCGGCGTACGACGGGCTCGACGCGCGTCTCGCGCGGACGGTTTATCCGGCCGTCAACGAAGCGGCGCTCGCGCGGGCGTTCGATAGCCTCGAATCGCAGTCGCTGACATTTGACGCGTGTGACGTCGAACTGCATGGTGACGGCGCCACGGCCGTCTGCCGCGGATCCGCGCGCTACGTTCCGAAGATCGGCAGCCGCGAACCGCGCACCGAGCCGCGCAGCTGGACGTTCGCGCTGCGAAAGAACGGCGCGGATTGGAAGATCGAAAGCGCCAGAGCCGAGCGATAAAGGCAACCACAGAAGTCACGGAACCCACAGCACAACGTGGTTCTGTGACTTCTGTGCGTTCTGTGGTTGATCGCGTCTACCGGCCGACCGCATAATCCAATCCCACAAACGGCGTAACACGGGCGGTGAGGCCGCCGCTCGTGAGCGGCAGCGCGATGTTTGCCGCCAGCACCCACGTGTCGGTGACGTTCCACTTGAAGCCTGGCGCGAACGTGATCATCTGCAGCGCGCTGCCGTCCGGCACGAGCCTCGTCGTCTCCACCCCCTGCAGCGTCGGATGCGGCTGACTGACGTCGATGATGTGGCCGCCGCCGTCGATCCATCGGCCGAGGAGCTCCGCCGTCACCGTCGCCTTCGGCGTGACCGCGAACGCGAGCGCGCCGCCGTAACTCAGCTCGCGCGCCAGGCCGCCGACGGTGACACCGGCGTTCGCGTGCGTCGACATCCGGCCGCTCTCGAGCGATCCGATCGCCGAAAACTTCGCTGAGGCCGTGCCCGTCCCGAGCAGATCTTCCTGGCGGCCGGTCGGAAAGCGGACTTCCGCCGCTGTGGCCACGCCGGCGCCGCCGTCGTGGTAGAGGGTGGCCTTCATGCGCGCGACGAGGTCGGCGAGCCCAATGGCGCGCGCAGTCGCGTGGGCCTGCGTGAACGTTCGGCCGCGATACGTGTCCATGCGGGTGCCGTCGAGCGTCAGGTCGACCATCGGCGCCGCCACGCCGACTTCCATCCAATCGGTGACGCCGACGTTCGCGTACAGCGTCGCGATGTGCGCGTTGATGTCGAGCGTCAACCTGTCCGCGTCGAAGGGCGCGCTCTCGTCGACGAACTGATTGGCCGTCGTGACGAGCGATCCATCGCGCAGGTTGCGGCCGTCGAGCGAGGTGAATCGCAGTTCCTGCAGCGTCAGTCCGACTGATGCTTGATGACGCCCCGCCGTCAAGGCGCGCTCGACGAAGAACGGGCCGAAGTTCTGCGACGCGCGCTCGACCGTGCCCAGTTCGGGATTCAGCCGGTACAGAAACCCGCTGGACGAGGTCGCGACCGGCAGCGTCGCCAGATTCGCCAGCAGCGCCCGCTGCATCGTCGCGCTCGTGGCCTCGGCCGCGGACCGATCGCGCTCGAAGTCGCCGGTCGATACCGACTGGTTCGTCATCAGAAACGTCAACGCGTCTGACACGGTTTGCGCCGACGCGTTCGACGCACCGATCGTGACGGCGATCACGATCGCGGCGATTGTCTTAGTCATGTTCTCCAGCTTTCTCAATCGTGTCGGCATGAACGACGCTGCTCGGATCCTGTGTGCCGTCGACGTTCACGATCCGCGGATCCTTGGATGGCTTCGACAGGTCGCCGCAGGTCAGACCTTTGAACTTCGTGGACTTGTCGGTCACAACCGTGCGGCCGCTGATGTTCAGCGTGAGGTCCGGACATTTCCCGCTCGCGGAGTTGACGACTCCGGTGAACGACACGTGTTGAGAGGTCGGCGCCGGCGCGGGTGCCGGTGTCGGACTCGGTGACGGCGACGGCGCAGGTGTCGGTGCGGGTGTCGGCGCCGGTGGCGCTGGTGTAGGCGTGGGTGCCGGTGCCGGCGCCGGCGCGGGAGCCGGTGTCGGTGTCGGCGCTGGCGTTGGAGGCGTCGGTGGTGCAGGCGCAGGAGGAGCGGGCGCCGGCTCGGGAGCCGGTGCAGCATCCTGATTCACCGTGTAAGTCTGTCCGGCGATGTTCGCCTGGCCGACACGGGCCGATCCGACATTTGGTGCGACGGTCAGCTCAACGGTTCCGTTGCCGTTGCCGTTCTGTCCCGACGTGACGCCGATCCAGTTCATGCCGCTGGCTGCATTCCACCCGCAGCCGGATAACGTCGATACCGCAACGGACAATCGTCCACCGGTCGATCCGACGTGGTCGCCGGTGCGACTGAGTGAGAAGCGGCACGGCGCCGCCGCCTGACTCAGCGACAAGCTTTGTGATCCGACGGCGATGGCACCGGCGCGCGTGCTGGGGACCGGGTTTGCCGCGACGACGTAGCCGACGCTGGCGTCGCCCTGCCCCGATTGCGGGCCCGTCAGCGTGATCCAATTGACCGACGGCGACAGCGACCACGTGCAGTCACGCGGCGCGCCGATCGTCACCGTTCCGGCGCCGCCGGAGTCGCCGAACGTCGTCGGCGTGTTGCTGACCGAGATTTGACATTTGTCAGAGGACGGCGCCGTCACCGACGTGGCGGTCGACGTGCAGCCGATCGCGGAGATCAAACCCGCGCCAAGCGCGGCCACAAGTGCGGTTCGCATCGCATCCACCCGCTTGGGCACGATGCACGCGGCTCGCCAGAGGAAAAACTTTTCCGTCGACGCAAGCTGCTACAATTTTTCGGTCCCCATGCACACCTCGTCCGCGAACGTCGACGGTGTCGAGCAGCTGGCGTCGCGCCTGCGCGGCGAGCTGTCGCGCGCCATCATCGGCCAGCGCGCCGTCGTCGACGAGATCCTGACGGCGTTTCTCGCGGGCGGGCACTGCCTGCTGCGCGGTGTGCCCGGCCTCGCCAAAACGCTCTTGATCAAGACGCTGGCGCAGGCGATCGAGCTGAAATTCACGCGCATCCAGTTCACGCCCGACCTGATGCCGTCGGACATCATCGGCACCGAAGTGATCGACGAGGATGGCGCCACCGGTCATCGGCAGATTCGATTCATCCCCGGGCCGGTGTTCGCGAACGTGATTCTCGCGGACGAAATCAATCGCACGCCGCCGAAAACGCAGGCGGCGCTGCTCGAAGCGATGCAGGAATATCAGGTGACGGTCAACGGCGTTCGCTATCCGCTCGAGCGGCCGTTGTTCGTTCTGGCGACGCAGAACCCGATTGAGCAGGAGGGCACGTATCCGCTGCCCGAAGCACAGCTCGATCGCTTCATGTTCAACGTTGTGATCGATTATCCGACCGCCGCTGAGGAGCAGCAGATCCTGGCGTCGACGACGACTGATACCGAACCGGTGATTCGGGCGGTCGCGACGGCTGCCGAAGTCGAGGCGATGCGACATGCCGTGCGCGACGTCCCCGCGGCCTCGAACGTCATCGACTACGCGCTTCGCCTCGTGCGCGCAAGCCGTCCCGCCGGTGATGCGAGCGACGGCGTGCCGCAGGCGATCCGCCAATGGGTGCGCTGGGGCGCCGGACCGCGCGCCGGCCAGGCGCTCGTGCTCGGCGCGAAAGCACGCGCGCTCCTCGACGGGCGCACGGTCGCGTCACCAGATGACGTGCGGAGCGTTGCGTTACCGGTGCTCCGGCACCGCCTCGTCCTGAATTTCCAGGCGGAAGCCGACGGCATCGACGCGGATCAGATTGTCGGCCGGCTGCTCGAAGCTGTGCGGGCGTGATCGATCCCGCGCTCGCCGCCAGCCTCGCCGATCTCGAGCTCGTCGCGCGGATTCTCGTCGAAGGCCTCGTCACCGGTCTCCACCGCAGTCCCTTCCACGGCTACAGCGCGGAGTTCAGTCAGTACCGGCACTACCAGCCCGGTGACGATCTCAAATACGTCGATTGGAAGCTCGCCGCGCGCACTGACCGCGTCTACACGAAACAATTTCGCGAGACGACGAACATGGCGTCGGCGCTCGTCGTCGACAGCAGCGCGTCGATGGATTTCGGCCGCGTCACGAAATTCCGCTACGCGACGATCCTCGCGGCGGCGCTCGCGCATGTCGTCTCGAGACAGGGCGATGCGGTGGGGCTCGTCACGCGCGATCGGTTCCTGCCCGCGCGCAGCGGCCGGCGTCACCTGCGGTCGCTGTTAGCGGCGCTTGGTGCCGTGTCGACCGCCGGCGAGTGGCAGCCGCAGCCGACGATCCGTCGGGCATCCGAACGTCTCGGTCGCAAAGGGCTCCTCCTCGTGTTCTCCGACTTCTACGATCAGGAAGAGGAGACGTATGCCGAACTGCGGCGCGCATCGCGCCGCGGCCACGAGATCGTGCTGGTCCAGGTCGTCGCGCGCGAAGAAATCGACTTCCCGTACGACGAAGACATCGAGTTCACCGATGCCGAGAGCGGGCGACGCGTCGCCGTGAACGGACCGCTGGCGCGGCGCGAATACAAAGACGCCGTCGCGTCGTTCCTCGAGCGGTGGCGTTCGCGCGCAGCGCGAGAAGGATTTCAGTACTCGCTGGCCGTCACCGACACGCCACCGGATCGCGCGCTGCGAAATCTCCTGCTGGCTCGTGCATGATCTGGCTGTCTCCGCTCGCCTGGAGTTCGGCGTTGCTCGTTGCGGTGCCGATCGCGATCCACTTGCTGTCGCGGACGCGCGCGACCCTCGTCACCTTTCCCACGCTGCGGTTCATCCAGTCGACGCGCCTGGCGTCGATTCGGCGCAAGGTCCTCGAGGATGGGTTGCTGCTGGCGATCCGCTGCGGGATTGTGATCGCCGCCGTGGCCGCCTTCGCCGCGCCGGTCCTGATGACGCGCGGCCGCATCCGCGACTGGGACGCGAGGGTCAACCGGCACGTTGTCGATCGGACGCCAGGAATGCAGCGAGGCGACCTCGCGCGTGCGATCGCCGCGCTCGACGCGTCGCCGCCGGGCCGCCGCGAGCTGGTGATTCGGTCGACATTTCCGTTGGGTTCGCTGACCGATGAGGACATCGCCAGCATCCCGCCGGCATTCGGCGTCTCGTTCGAACGCGTCGGAACGCTTCCCTCGCAGCGAACGGTCGACGGCATCCCCGTCATCGACGGCGCGTTCAGCCGCGCACGTCAGATCACGCTCGATGGCGTCTCGACGCGCGTCGTCGACGCACCGCCTGATCCGGCGACGTCCGCGGTCGAACTCGTCGCCCCTGCATCTGGCCGACGCGCACTGGCCGCTGTGCTGTCGCAACGCGTGCTCCGTGCGGCACCCGATCATCGTGCACGCGTTGTCACGGTCGACGCGCCGCAGTTCGCCGAAGTTCGTCGCGGCGCCGGTCCGATCACGGCCGGCTGGATCGCCGATGCCGTCGCCGCCATCGCGCGCGACCGCGACCTCACGGCAGCATCCGCCACGTCAGAGGGCGCCGTCGCGCCAAATGGGCTGATCGTCGTCGCGCGCAACCGCGCCGGCGAGCCGCTTGTCGGCGCCGCACAAGCGGACGGACGGCTGCTGATCGTCAGCGGCGCGCGATCCGAGGAATTCCTCACGGCGTTGCTGCTTCGAGCGGTCGCGAACGCGTTGGCGCCCAAACTGGATGTTCGGTCGGCTGACATCGTGACGATTTCTGATCAGCAGCTCGCCGCGTGGTCCCGCGCGCCGGGGCCGGCGGCGCCGCCGCGTCGAGACACGATCGACGTCGACGACCGTCGTGTGATCTGGGCGGTCGTGCTGATCCTGATTGGACTCGAAACCTGGATGCGACGCCGTGTCGCCTGAGGCCATCGTTTCCTCGATGATCGATCGCAGCACGCGTCGCGCGCGGTTGACGCTTGCGGCATCTGCCGCCGCGTGGGGCGCAGCGATTGCCGCCGTATCGGTCGTCGCCGGCGCGCTGGTCGGGATCGCGATCGCCGTCTGGCGCAGCCGGCGTCTCACCCGGCCGGCACTCGTCCGCGCGATCGATGCCGCGGCGAGCGCGCGAAACGTGATCGTCACGGCTGACGAGCTGATCGCCGGACGACTCGCCGCAAAGCCGGCCGTCCGGGATCGGGTGATCGAGGCGGCTGCGCGGCTCGCCATGACAGTGAATCCTCGCGCGATCGCACCGTGGACGCCCTTCGTCCGCGCCGTTGGCGCGGCAGCGATCGTGTGGACCGTCGTCGCGACCGCGACGCTGTCTCGCGGTCCCGTCGGTGCGATTGCGCGTACGGCCACGAACGCGTCTGGCGTGTTGGCCGTGAGCGGAGCCGCGTCCATCCGGATCCATGTGACGGTTCAGCCGCCGTCGTACACGGGCGCGCCGGTCACGACGACGGTCGACCCGCAGGAGATTCGAGCGCTCGAGCACAGCATCATCGACGTGCGCGTCGATCCGCCGATGCAGGCCGTCATCGAGCATGACGACCGGACGACCGACGCACGTTTTGCCGTCGTGAAGAACGGCTACGTCACCGTGGCTGCCGCTGGACTACGACGCGTCATCCCGATCGTCGTCACGCCGGACGCCTTGCCGGCCGTGCGCGTCACTGCGCCGGGGCGCGATCTCGTCTTCCGCGACGCGACGCCGACGATCGCATTCAACGTCGAGGCGAGCGACGACTACGGCCTGCGCTCGCTGACGCTGCAGTTCACCAAAGTGTCGGGGTCTGGTGAGGAATACACGTTTTCGGACGGCGAGATTCCGATGACCATTCAACGAAAGAGTGGTCGCGAGTGGATCGGAACGGCGTCGCGATCGCTGGCGTCGCTCGGTCTGAAGGACGGCGACATGCTCGTGTACCGCGGCAGCGCCCTCGACGCGCGGCCGGGCGACGGGCGAGGCACCTCCGATGCGTTCTTCGTCGAGATCTCGAAGCTCGGCATCGCCGCCGGCGACGCGTTCACGCTGCCTGAAGAAGAAACGCGATACGCACTCAGCGAGCAGATGTTGATTATCAAGACCGACCGCCTGGCGAAACAGCGCGCGTCGATGCCCGCGGCCGACTTCGCCGACGCATCGACGAACCTTGCAGTCGAGCAGCGCATGATCCGCGCGGAGTTCGTCTTCATGCTTGGCGGCGAAATCGAAGACGAAGAGGTCGAAGCAGAGCAGTCGATCGAGTTGCAGGCCGGCCGTCTCGCCAACCGCGGCCAACGCGACCTGCGCGATGCGACGACAGCGATGAGCCAGGCGGAGAAGATCTTGACCGGCGTCGATCCGTTCGCGGCGCTGGCGGCCGAGCGGGCAGCGGTGACGGCGCTGCAGCGCGCGTTTGCGCGCGACCGTTACCTGCTCCGCGCGCTCGCAAGCCGCAGCCAATTGGACCTTCAACGTCGCCTGACCGGCGATCGATCCGAGGCGCAACAGATCCGGACGCCCGTGCCGCGCACGCCGGAGAACCGCCGCGCCGCTCAGTTGGAGGATCTGCTTCGTGGCGTCACGGCGCTCGCGCACGACAGCCGCGGCGGTGGGATCGATCGTCAACGTCTCGCCGTGTTCGCGGCGACGGCGTTGCGAATCGACTCGGACTCGGCCGAACTGCGCCGAGTGGCGGCCGATCTCCAGCGTGCGAGCGATCCGGCTGCGTTGAACGCGATCGCGACGTCGCTCGGTGACGAAGTCCGCCGCGCGCTGGCCGATGCGCCGCCGCTGCTGCCGCACGTGGCGCCGCGGCTTCGCGGAGCGCTGGAGGCGCAACGATGAGGGCGCTGCGGACCATTGCGATCGCGATTGCCGTCGCGGCGTTCATCGATCCGCCGCTGACGACGACGGTACGCGCGCGCCCACGGATTAGCGTCGTCGACCCGAGCGGTTCACGCGTCGCGGATCGATTTCGCGGTGACTACGACATCATCCCCGGTATCGATCCGACGACAGCGGCCACCATCGTCGTCGACCATCACTATCCGTCAATCGACATTGGCGCTGACCAGCGTGTTTCGACGGTGACGCTGCCGGACCGGGATCCTGTGCGGGTACGGCTCGCGGCGCCACGCGCGGTTCCACCCGCGACGGCGATTCGAGTCGAGGCGGATGTCGACGCTGACGCTATGCGCGGTCGCGAGACGGTTCTCGTCGCTCGCACCCACGACGTGGAGGTCGCGCGCGCCACGCATACGTGGTCGCGCGATCGCGAGCGGTGGCACGTGGCGATGGACGTCGTGCCGCTCGGCCGGCCGCCATTCGTCATTGACGTCAACGACCGGCCGGTCGTCGTCGATCAGGCTCCGCCGCTGACGGTCATGTTCTTCGAACCGCGGCCGTCGTGGCCGACCACGTTCGTGCGGCGGGCGATCGAACGCGACGCGCGTTTCAGCGTGCAGACGGTGACGGCCCTTCGCGACATCGATGCCGACATCCTCGTCGCCGGCGGTCTCGATCGCGTGAGCGATCATGACGTGGAAACGATGGATCGGTTCGCGCGCGAGCGGGGCGGCGCGATTGTCCTGTTGCCGGACGCGCGTGTCGGCGGAAGCGCGCGACGGCTCCTGGCAGATGTCGAGACACGCGAAACGCTGCTCGATGCGCCAACGACGCTCGCCGCGACGGTCGCGCTGCCGCGACTCGACGCGTCGGAGCTGCTGACCGCGACTGACACGTTGCCTGCAGCGGCGACGGTGCTGGCGCGTGCGACGCGATCGTCCTGGCCCGTGATCTGGACGGCACCGCACGGCACTGGAACCATCCTCGTGTCCGGCGCGCTCGACGCGTGGCGGTATCGAGCAGAGGCGAACGTGCAGTTCGATCGGTTCTGGCGAGCCGCGTTCGCCGCTCTTGCGCTCGACGTGCCGCCGCCTGTCGACGTCTCGGTCCGAGGCCGGCACGTTGACGTCCGGATCCGCGACCCGTTCGCGTCCACCGCCGATCTCAGCGTCAGCGCCGCCCTGCGGTCAGGCGATCCTGTCCGGCTGTGGCCCGACTCAGAGGTCGGCACGTACTCCGGCACGATCGCCACGCGCCTGCGCTCGACCCCCGATCGCATCGTCGTCACCGCGACGGGCGGCGGGCAATCGATTCGCGGAGCGGCGCCGGTCATCGCGACAACAGATGATAAAGACGATGACGAAAGGCTGCCGCTATCGCTGCTGGCGACCTCGCACGGCGGCGTCAACGTATCGAGCGGCGATCCTCGCGAGCTCGACGGCTGGTTGCGCACGGTGGCACAGGCGCCGAACGTCCAGACCGTAATTCATCCGATGCGGTCTATATGGTGGATCGTTCCGTTTGTCGCGGCGCTGTCGGGCGAGTGGTGGACCCGCCGCCGCCGCGGCCTGAGATAAACGAGCCAGTCGCGCCGAAACGCCGAGGCGCGAAGGCGGGTAACATAGAGAAGATGTTCAAGTGGGTTCCAGCGCTCCTGGCGGCGTGCGTGCTTGCCGCCGGCTGCTCATCGACTGACTCGGCGACGGCCGTTCCGACGCAGCCGACGTCGTTTGCCGATCCGACGACCGTAGACACCTTCACCGGAACGCTCACGATTGCAGGCACCGACTCGCATCCGTTTGCGGTCCCCGTGGCGGGCGTCGTCAACATCACGCTGACGAGCATGGATCCGGCAATCGATTCGACGACGCCGGTGGTGTTGGCGATCGGATTGCCGTCGCAGTCCGTCGTCGGCCAATGCGCGACGATTCAAAGCGTCAGTGTTATTCCGGGGACGACGCCGCAAATCACGGGACACGCACTTTCGGGAACCTTCTGCGTCAGCGTCAGCGACCCGAACGTTGTGTTGACGGCGTCCGAAGCCTACACGGTCACCGTCGCGCATCCGTAAGAAATAACCACAGAAAACACAGAAGTCACAGAAGTCACAGAAACCACTTTGGTCTGTGCGTTCGGTGCATTCTGTGGTTCATGTCATCGCGTACATCACGATGTTGACGGCAAACTTCGTGTTGTCTTCCCGCAAGAATCGCTTGTTCCGCCAGTCGTAATCCCACTCGCAGCCGTAATCCTTGTTGCTGTAGAGGACGGCGAGTCGCCCTTCGCGCTCAACGCCTTTCAGGTACTCGTGGACGATGTTGTCGCCCCAGCCGTTCAGCTCGTGCGACGTTTGCGGCGGGCCGTTGAACGTGAAAAAGCTGCGATAGATCGGATGCGTTGCCGGGAGTTTCGCCATCGGCGTTTCCGGGAACGTCTCGCGCATCTCGTCCTCGAACGACTTTGCGTACAAGCCGTTGACGTCGTGGTTGCAGTCGTCGGAGAAGAGCAGTCCGCCGGCGTCGGCGAAGCGGCGCAGGTTTGTCCGTTCGGCTTTCGTGAAGCGCACGAGTTTGTGTCCCGTCATGAACACGAACGGGAACGACAGGAATTCGGACGAGGAGGCGGAGATGACGACTTCGTCTTTGTAAACAGGAATCGACGTGTAGCGGACGACCGAGTCGAGCACGTTGGCAGCGACCTTCGGGTTGTAATCCCAGTCGCCCGATTCGTAACGCAGGCGCGCGAACACGAATTCGTTGCCGCGCGGCTTCCCCGCGCGCTGCATGGCGGCGACGCCGGCGAACTGCAGAAACTGCCTGCGCGTGATCACCGTTTCATCATACAATCGGCGTTTCCAAGCCGTGGAATACCGCATTTCTCAGTACGAGCTCGAGCAGGGAGCGCTCGAGATCCAGTACATCGAAGAGTTCTTTGGCGAGTTCCCGCGCAAGAAAACGGCGCCGGAAATCATCCGTCGTCTGCAGGGGCGCGCGCACCTCATCCTGCTTGCGATGGCGCCGCTGCCGGACGATCCGGGCATGGTCGTGCCGGTCGCGTTCAAAGTGGCGCACGAAATCAAGGTGCCCGAAGAAGAGCCGAAGCTCGTCGACCTGATGCACCGCCTGCAGGGGTTCGTGCAGTTCGACGGCCGCCGTGTGCTCTACACGTGGATTGGCGGCACGCGCCGCGACTGGCGCGGTCAGGGTTTCTTCCGCGCGCTTACGGAACAACAAGAACACTGGGCGATCGAGCAGGGGTTCGACGAGGTCATCGTCAAGACGAAGAACAAGTTCTACGACATGCGCGGCACGCTCGATCACCTCCACTTCGAGGTCGTGAAGTACGAGCGCAACGGCGCCGACAACGCCGAATCGAAGGTCTACTTGAGCAAGAAGTTGCTTCCCGAAATGATCAGCACGCATCGCAGCAGGCGCGCTGTCGTTGAAGTGAAAGACTAAAAAAAGGGCGAGTGGTTTTACCCACCCGCCCTACCAGCCTTACCTGCCTTACCTGCCCTGGATCAGAACGAGAACCTGAATCCCAACTGACCGACGCGCTGTTCCGGACGACGGAAGTCGCCGGAGTAGGTGGTCGGCTGCAGCAACGCCGGATCCGGCGCGCCGGTCGACGGTACGTTGACGCGGGCGCGGAAGCCGCTCGGGTTGATCGCGTTGAACAGGTTGAACACCTCGGCGATCGCCTGCAGGTTCGCATGGCCGCCGATGTGGAACACCTTTTCGAGCCGCAGGTTCGTCTGCGTTTGATACGTGCCGCGGCCGCAGTTCACCGTTTCGCACGTGCCCATCTGCTCGGTCGTCCACGCACCGGTGGCCGGATCGAACGACGCGAGTTTGTATGCGGTCGTCGGAATCTCGGTCGCATCGCCGTCGAGATTCAGGTCGCGACCATCGACGAGCGCCACCGGCAGCGCCGAGCGGAAGAAGAAGATCGGCGCGATACGGAATCCACCCGGCAACTCGAATACGGCGCTGAGATTGATCAGGTGACGCGCGTCGGTCGTCAGGTTCGGACCGTACTGCCGCGGATCATCGAACGGGTTGTTCGGATCCTGGATGTTGGCGGTGTTGAGCTCGTCGGACGCCGCGCCGATCGTGCTCTTGCCGCGCTGCAGTGTGTATGCGGCCGTGAAGTCCACACCCTTCGCCATGCGACGGCGAATGCTGAGAATCATCGCGTCGTAGCGACTCTGGCCGAGGCTGGCCGCCGGGCGCGTGCCCGTGGCGTTCGGGTTGAGCGGCGTGCCGATCGCCGCCGAGATGCGACGGATGGTCGTGCCGGGGATGCGCTGGTTCACGCGCGGACGGAAGTTCAGGTCGCGTCCGAGCGAGTTGACGTAATCGGCGGAGATCACCGTATCCGTCGTCAACTCGTGCGACCAACCCGCGTTCGACTGCATCTGATACGGCATCTGCAGTAGCGGATCGACGAACTGTCCGAACAGCGGATATTGACCGGGCACCACGACCGCCTGGTTCTGGCTCGCCAGGTTGGTCAGCGGCTGCCCCACGTGGAAGAACGAGCCGTCGGGGTTCTTGATACCGCTCGCCGTGTTCACGTTGAACGTGTTGCCGAAGCCCTGTCCGCTGGCGTCGGCCGCCGCAAACAGCACGTTCGAGTTCGTGTACCCGAAGTCCATGTACACGCCCCAGCCGCCGCGCACGATGTCCTTGCCGTCGCCGTTCACGTCGTACACCGCGCCGATACGCGGCTGCCAGTTGTTCTTGTCGTCGCGTGGGTCTTGTGCGAAGTCGTTCATCAGCGACGCGACCGGGCCCGGCAGCGAATTGAACTTGCCGGCAATCGCAGCGTTGCGGATCAGCACGTAGTTCGGGTTGAGCGACTGATCGAAATTCAGCCCGTGCACGATGTCGTATCGCAGGCCCCAGTTGACGGTCAGGCGGTCCGAGACGCGCCAATCGTCCTGGATGTACCACGCGAACTGCTTCGTAGGGATGTTTGCCGCTGCATCGCCGTCGCTGATGCTGATCGTCGAGATGGGGCCGTTCAGGTCGTTCGTGAGGTGTGTGTAGAACACCGCGCCCTTGCCCGTGTTGAACGTGATGAAGAGACGCGGCTCGTTGATGAAGTTCGCGCCGGTCTTGAAGTCGTGACCGAGGCCGCCGTGCCCGGCCACGTGCCACGAGAAGTCGTCGCGGAACTGGAACTTGTGCTGCTCGGTGGTCTGCGGCGTATTGCCGTTCGCGCCGATGCTGACGCCGTTCGGGAACGTTTCCGACGGGGCCGAGCTGCGTGAGGCGATGTTGTTCGCAAACGTGGCGAACTGGAAGATGAACTCGTTCAACTTCGATCCACCGAGTACGAAGTTGTGATTCAAGTTCAGCGAATTCAGCTTGTTCGTGCTGTCGCCCCAGTTGTCGAAGGTGCTCTTCGGTCCGGCGCCATACGGCTGCGAGTTGTTGTTGTAGCCGTAGCGGACCGACAGGTACTGCGACGCGTTCAAGTTGGCGGTGACCTTTGCCGTCACGAGGTTCTCGCGGTACGGCACCGCGAAGACGCCGTTCTTGTCCGGAAAGAGACCGGCCGTGTCGACGGTCTGCGTCGTGTCCTGTTGCGTCCGCTCGGCCGCGAAGAAGAAGTGCGCGGTGTCCTTCATGATCGGACCGCCGAAGCTGCCGCCGAATTGATTGCGGCGGTAGTCGCCCTTGGTCGGCGACGCGCTCGTGCCGACAACCGCGAGCTTCTCGGTTTCGCTCAGCGCGTTCATCGACTTGTCGCGGAACGATTCGAAGAAGCTGCCTGACGGCGTGTTCGTCCCCGACTTCGTGACGACCTGGAGGACGCCGCCGTTGCTGCGGCCGTACTCGGCCTTGAACCGCTGCGTCAGGAAGTTGAATTCCTGCACCGCTTCGAGCGGGAACTGCTGCAGCAATCCGCCGACGGTGTCGTCGTTGTTGTCGCCGCCGTCGATCTGGTAGTTGATGTTCCGACCGGCGCCGCCGTTGACGAGCGGCGCGTACTGCGTGCTCTTCGTCGGGTCGCTGTGGAAGCTGAGGCCGACGCCCGGTACTGTTGCCGCGAGGTTCGCGAATTGACGGCCGTTGAGCGGCAGCGTCTCGATACGCTTCGGATCGACGACCCCGCCGACAGACGAAGCGGTCGTTTCGATGAGCGGCGACGCGCCGGTGACGTTGACCGTCTCCGCCACCGCAGCGACCTGTAGCGCGAAGTCGACCGTCGCTGATTGGCCGACGAAGACGTCGATCGCTTTGTTGACGACAGTCTTGAAGCCGGCAAGCTCGGCGGTCACATCGTACGTGCCGACCGGAACCGCGTTCAGACGATACAAGCCTTGAGCGTCGCTGACTTCACTCCGGACGAAGCCGGTCTGCGGGTTTCTCGCAGTCACCGTCACGCCCGGTACTGCTGCGCCCTGCTGGTCGAGTACGCGGCCGGTGATATTGCCCGCCGTTTGCTGGGCAAACACCGACGCGCAGGAGAGCAGCATCATCGCCACCGCTCCGAGTAAGTACCTTCTCATCCTGTCCTCCAGGCAAAAGCCGATCAATCGTCCTTATACGGACAATGTTCGAAATGGTGCAGTGTTCGAAATCGGCAACGGGCAAGCTTACGCTCTTTTGACGACATCGTAAAAGCCCGTTTACACGGTTTTTCGCTATTGCACGGACTGGAGGAGCCGCTCGACTTCGGGACGCTGAGGCGCGTTCGATGGCAGACGGGCGAGCAGTTCTCGCGCCGCGGCGGCGGCGTCGGCGCGGCGTCCCGCCTTGGCGTACACGATCGCGAGATTGAAGCGCGCTTCGTGCAGATCCGGATCTTTCGCGAGCGCGGCGGTCAGCGAGCGGATCGCGTCCGCGAATTCGCCGCGCGACGCCTGCAGGATTCCGATATTTGCGGAGATGACCGGATTGTCGGGTTCGCGGCGTTGCGCTTCCTTCAATGCACGATCGGCGGCGGCGAGATCGCCCTGGCGTCCGTAGCACGTCGCGAGCCCGAGGTGCGCGTCGGCTGATGGAAGTCCCGCGTTGGCGGCCGCCGCGAACTCCGGAATCGCGTGCGCGCAATCGTTCTTCGCAACGTATCCGTAGCCGAGGCGCAGATGCGCCTGAGAGTTCGTCTGATCCGCCGACAGGATCGTCTTCAGCGCCGACATCAGCGCATCGCCGGTCAACTCGCCCGCGGTGACTTGGGCGATCCTCGCAGCGATCTCTCGGCGATCCTTCGGATCTGGTCGATTGCTGGCTGCTGGCTGCTGGCTCCTGGACGAGTATCCGAGGGCTCGGAGACGGTCCGCTGCATCAGGTGCAGCGCCGTTCGCGGTCAACGATGCGGACGCGTAGCGACCGACCCGTTGACCGAGTTGCTGCGCGACTTGTGTTTCCTGCGAGGCGACATTGCGATCCTCGCCCGCGTCGCGATCGATGTCGAAGAGCTCCGGCGTCGGCGCGGCAATGAACTTCCAGTTGCCGCTGCGGATCGATCGCAGCGGCGCCCATCCGAATTCCAGCAGCGGCGCAAACGATTCGGCGTACAGCTCGCGCGCCGGCAGCGAACCACCGGTCAGCGCCGGTCCCAGATCGATCCCGTCGACATCGGTCATCGTCGCGCCCGCGAGCCTCGCGATCGTCGGCGCGAGGTCGGCAAGCGTCACGCGATTCATCACGTGACGCGCAGACAGGCCCGGCGCGTTGATGACGAGTGGCACGCGCAGCGTCGTGTCGTACACGAAGATGCTGTGCGCGTACTCGCCATGTTCGCCGAAGGCCTCCCCGTGATCCGCGGCGACGACGATGGCGGTGTCGGTGCGGTTGATGGAGGGCAGCAGACGGCCTAGTTCACGATCCGCGGTCGCGATCTCGGCATCGTAGCGATCGATCGCCGATCCGCCGCTCGACGGGTCTCCGTACGGCGCGTGTGGCTCGAAGAGGTGGATCCACACAAAGCGTCGGGATTCGGGATTCGGGGTTCGGGATTCGAGGTACCTCAGCGCTTCGTCGACGACCTGTGACGCTGGCCGCTCGTTCAGCAGCTTCCCGTCCGGTCCGCGCGGCATGCGGTCGCTGTACAGATCGAAGCCGCGGTTGAGTCCGAACTGATGATCGAGCGGAAACGCGGCGACGAACGCCGCGGTCGCGAATCCGCTTGCCTTCAGCGTTGATGCGAGTGTCGGAACGGTGTCCGACACCCGAACGCCGTTGTCGCGCGCCCCATGGCCCGGCGGATACCGTCCCGTCATCATCGTCGCGTGCGATGTCAACGTGATCGGCGCGGCGCTGTACGCGTGTTCGAACAGAACGCCACCGTTCGCGATGGCATCAATCGTCGGCGTGTGCGCGCGGGGGTAGCCGTATGCGCCGACATGGTCGGCTCGAAGGGTATCGATCGTGACGAGCACGACGTTTCGAACCGATCGGATCGTCTGAGGCTGCCGCGCGCAGCCGACGACGCTTGACACGAGGGACATCGTCGCCACAACGAGAAGCAAAGCCTTGTTGGCCCTGGTGTCCATCGCGTCGAGTTTCATCGGCGATCGAGTTGTCCCAGCAATTTCGTCGCCGCGTCGCGTTCGCGCACGAATCGCGCGGGTGCTTTCAACACGTCGCGATAGGTCGCGCGTGCGCGGTCGCGCTGTCCGCTTTGTTCGAGCGCAATGCCGAGATTGAGCTTCGCTTCGACGAAATCGGGCGATGCGGCGACAGCGCGCTCGAAAAGCGGGACTGCTTCGGCGGCGCGGTGGGCTTCGACGAGCACGACGCCAAGCCCGTTGGCGGCGTCGACCGCGCGCGCATCGACGGCGAGTGCGTGGCGGTAGGCGTCTTCGGCACCGCGACCGTCACCGGCCGCACGTCTGGCGTTACCGAGGTTCGTCCAGTAACTCGCATTCGTTGGATCGATCGTTGTCGCCCGCTCGAACTCGCGCACGGCGTCGGACGGCCGTCGCTGGTCGATGGCGATCAGCCCCGCGCCGTTGTGCGCGAGCGCGCTGTCCGGCGCGAGCGCTATCGCCGCCTCGTCGGCCTTCTTCGCTTCGTCCATTTGTCCGGCATCACGCGCGGCCGCCGCGAGGTCGTGCAGCAACGTCGCGTCGGTCGGCCACTTGCGTGCCGCCGAGCGATAGACGGCCAATGCGTCGGCCGATCGGTGCGCATCCCGCAATGCCTGCGCGTACGTGGTCTGCAGCACCGGCGCGTCTGGATTGGCCTGTGCGAGCGCGGCCAGTCGCGGCAGCGCCGATGGCTCGCGAGCGTTCAACAACGACAACGCGTCCTCGAACGCGTTCCAGACGGCGATGTTCGCGGACGGACTCGGCGCGTTTGCTTGCGCGGTCGGCTGCACGCTGCTCGCGACGTACCCGAGCGCGCGCAGACGCTCTTGCGCATCCGCGCTGATGGCCGTGGGCGCGGCACCGGACGTCGACGAACGGATCGCGGCGATCCGTGTCGTCAGTGCCGCCGCCGTGCCCGCCTGGGAGCGAGCGACGTCCCGCTGCTCGCCTGGATCGGTTTGCAGATCGTACAGTTCGGTCGTCGCGTCCGCGCGAATCGCTTTCCACCGGCCATCGGTCAACGCCTGCAGTGGACTCCAACCGGCCACTCGCGGATATTCGGTTTCCGCGTACACGTCGGAGGAGGGTTCGGTGTCCGGCTTCTTGATTGCGCCGAGGATCATCGGAGCAATCGCTGTCAACGAAATCGGCCTGTCGTCGACAGAAGCCGCTTTCGACGGGTCGACGACGATCAGCGGCACGCGAAGCGTCGAATCGTAAAGCAGCATCCCGTGCGTTGATTCGCCGTGATCGCCGAGCCCTTCGCCGTGATCGCCGGCAACCACGATGAAGGTCGATCGCGTGAGTTGACGTTGGTCGAGCCACTCGAAGACGCGTTGGATTTGTGCGTCGGCGTACATGAGTTCGCCGTCATACGACTGCGGGTAGCCCGCCGGCGGTGCGTAGGGAGCATGTGGGTCGTATACGTGGATCCACACGAACCAGGGTGCCTGAGGTGCCTGGGGTGTCTGGGGTGCCTGGGGTGCCTGAGGTGCTTCGTGTGCGTCCATCCAGCGGAGCGCGTGGTCGACGACCACCGACGCGCGTCGCTCTGCTTCCAATCGGTCGGTGGCGTCCGGGTCA
>DASREL010000040.1:0-24065 GCA_035652075.1 Vicinamibacterales bacterium | reverse complement strand
CTTGGGCGACCGCGGAATGCTTGAATTCATGCTCAAGGGGCTAGCGAGCCGACAGTATCGTGTTCGGTGCGCGACAGCAAATATGCTCGCCCACGTTATCTCGCGACCGGACGATAGGGCAGTTGCGATCGAAGCGCTTAGGGACGCATTGCAGCGCGAATCCACTGTTGCAGCCAGGAGTTCGATGCAACGAGGTCTGGTCGACCTCAAGAAGCGGACTTAGACGTCCTGCCTGCAGAGGATCAGGATCGTATCCGGCCGTCATGAATTGGGGCAATGCGAGGCGATCAGGTTGTAGGCGGGCCGGTGCATGAAAGTGCTATGAAGAAATTGACAACGATTATGAGCGTAGCACTCACATTGTGTTGCGCCTCAATATCCAGCTGGGCGGCGCAAGCCATCGACGTGCAGCGCTCGTTCATCCGCGATACTCGAATCCTGCTTGTCCAGAAGCGTTTCGACGAGCTCGATCAACTCGGAGAACGGCTTCTGCGAGACAAGTCGCGTTTTGTCGGCGGCGACTGGAAATTGTACCGATATTACGGCGCCTTGGGACGACCGGCCGCTGGCTGGGGCGATCTCAGCGATCGCGCAACCGTAAGCCTTGGTGCATCCGCCCGGTCGGACGAAATGTGGCAGACGCACATTGCGCTGTTAAGACAATGGCAAGCCGCGAGGCCGAAATCGCTGTTCGCTCGAATCGCACTGGGCGATGTGCTCGTCAGTTATGCATGGAAGGCGCGAGGCGCCGGCTTTGCGCCCACTGTGACCGACGCAGGTGCCGAACGATTTACGCAGCGCTTGAACGATGCCAAGTCAGTGCTCACCGATGTCACCGTCCCACTGCGTCAAGATCCCCATTGGTACTGCGTGATGATCGACCTCGCGCGTGGCCTGGGATGGAGCACGAGCGAGGTCGTAGATCTCGCTGCGCGAGGATCGGAGGCGGAGCCGCAGTATCAATACATGTACAGCGCCGTCACGCGCTACTTGACGCCGCGTTGGTACGGAGAGCCTGGCGACTGGGAGCGGTTTGCGGATTGGATCGCTCAACGGATCGGCGGTCGGGAAGGGTCGGCGATCTATGGCCATATCGCCCTGCAGATGAGCACGCTGTACGGTGCACGAAATTTTTTCCCGCAAAACCGCGTGCGATGGGACAGGCTGAAGCGGGCGTTTGCGGATCAAGAAGCGTTGTACGGAGTCGATCGCCACACGTTGAATGCGTTTACGCTGCTCTCCCTGTTTGCATCTGACAACGCGACCTCACGTGCACTCTTCACGCGCATCGGCGAGGACTGGGATCCCGACGTTTGGCAGCAACGCAGCTACTTCGACAACGACCGTGCTCGTGTGTTCACGCGATGACCTCTGGTCATCGTTTCGGCCATTTCATCAGTGCGTCGAATTGTTTGCGCTCGGCCGCAGTCATAGCTAGAACGCGGTCTTCAACGAGCTCGGTCAGTGCGATTCTCGCGTGCAGCTTCTGAACCTCGTCAAAATACGGCTTGGTTACTGCTCCGTATCCAGCGCCACCGGCGAGGGCTGCCAGTACTGCGAACGCGGCTGCGATGATCCAGCGCCCAGCGTCATGCCAGAATCCTCGCGAGTCGGTCTCTCGTAAGCGCCTGACTTCGATCACCGTCTGTCGCGTTTGCTGAAACCAGCGCTCCTGACGCTCGAGTAGCATTTTGAGTTCGCCGACGTTCGTCAGTCGTTCAGCCTCGGTCCTAAGTTCGCGCAGCAGGACCGCCACCTCCTGCAACCGGTGATAGACCGCACCAGCGGCTTGCTGTTGCGCGCGGAATGTGTCAAGAGCGCTCGACATGGTTACCTCTCGTAGCCCTGGTCATAGCTTCGGGCCGTGCCCCGATATGAGCTTCGATCGGTGTCGGCTTGTTGATCCTCGAGTGACGCAATCGCGCGGTCGATTTGTGGCACGCGCGAGGCCGCGGTGGCGTCATCGGCTGCGTCACGAAGGCGATCATGTTCGAGTCCGCGGTTAACCATATACGCTGCAGCTGGACCGAAGTGCTCGCCGGGTTCACGATCGACCCCTTGCCGTTCGTAGCTCCGGTGATCGATGCGTTCCGTTCTGCCGTTCCGCTCGAACATCTCGTTCGTGAGCTCTGCCCACCGCTCACGTGCGCTCTCCATCCAGTCATGACCGTGGATCTCGCGCGTCTTCGGCGCTCCGCCGCGCTCAGGATGGGCGCTGTCAGCGCGCTTGAACCACTGCTGGTGATCGCGCTCGATCCCGTCGTTCTGGCGTTCAGAGATCATCAGATGCGCGTGCGGGTTGTGCTCGTGGCCGTCCTGGTCTGTGCCGGCGTGGATGGCGAGCGTATACGGCAGATGATGATCTGACGTGAGCTCGTCGGCGAACGTGTGCGCGAGCGCGATCTGATCCTCGCGATCGAGATCGCGAGGCAGTGCGAAATCCGCGCTGACGTAAAGCCGCGCGTTCGCTCGCTCGAATAGATCCGCGGCATCCCAATAAGCATTGGCGTCATCCTCAGCCCAAGAGGGCATGTGCGCGGACTCCGTGTAGATCGCCGGATCGCGATCATCGTCGTCGTACTGGTCCGATCGCGTGATGTAGGCGTGCGCGGCGCCGGCGGATGCGCCGCTCGCACGTGAGCCCGAGCGAAACGACAAGTGATAACAGCCGTTCGATTGCGGCCGACCGCCGCCGATCAGTTCCGGTTTTCGATCGAACAAGTCCATCGCTGCGACCTCCACGGCCAAAGGCGCACGCGCGAGCGTTTCGGAGAAACGCCAAAGTGCGCCTTTGGCCGGTTCTCACCGTCCTGCAGGCGTTGTGCCACGCACTGGCACTGTCGCTGCAGCACACCTGCGCGAGGGAGATTTCGCAATGGCAAAACACGAGAACGTCGAAACGCGAATTCAATCGATCGATGAACGGCTCGCGCGGTTGCGCGCGTCGAAGAGTCGATTGCTCGCACGCGCGAATCGCACGGAGCGCAAACGCGACACGCGACGCAAGATTCTCATCGGCGGCGCGGTGCTGGCGGCCGTGGAACATGAAGGAATGCCAGCGATTTCGTCGACATCCGAGCTGTTGCATTGGCTCGACGAGCAGCTCACACGCGAGCACGATCGTGCGGTGTTCGACTTGCCGCCGGCGGCGACAAACGGGCGTCTGCCAATCGGACCTATGAGCAATTCGCCCCGCGCCGATCCGGCTGTCAAGGATGCCGCGCAGACGCGGCACCGCGACGCGGCGCGAACGCGTCCTTGACAGCCGCATCGGTGCGGAGCCACATCACCTATGGCCGATTGGCAGTGGTGTTTCTACACGCGAGCGTCAGATTCGTGGATCGAGCGATTCGCCAGAACCGCCAGAAAATCCCGAACCGCCAGAAGTGACTGCTGCGTTGTCTCGACATGCACGAACGCCGTCACGATTCGCGGCAGATGCGATTTCGTCGCTTCAACGGCTCCTGTTGAGCTGTACCTGTTTTGTACCTGACCGGGGCATTTCGAGCGTTTCTGGCGGTTCTGACGATTGAAAATAGGCCTAAATTCTGATGGTGGCGATTTCCACCGGAACGAATCCCACCCTCTCCGCCAACCTTCGCCAACGCTCGCTTCGCTCGCGCCTCCGGCACCGAATCCCGCGCTCTCCGCGACCGCCAGCGAGGCCAATCCTCTCCTCCCTCGCATACGTAAACTCACTCGTATGTTCGTCGTCGAGAAGACTGCGGAATTTCCGTACACGCCAGATCAGCTGTTCGGGTTGATGTCCGACATCCGCAACGAGGTGAAGTGGATGCCTGGCGTGAAATCAGCGGTGATGACCGGGACTCATCCCGTCGGCGCGGGGACCGAATTCGTCACCGTGTATCAAGGCTTCGGCACGATGCGCATTCGTTTGACCGAGTTCGCTGCGCCGCGCATGTTCGCGTGCGTCGTCTCGGGCACGCCGATGGACATGAACTGCCGGTTCGAATACGAGCCGACGGCAACCGGCACGCGCATGCACATGCGGATGGAAGTCATTCCGCACGGTGTGCTGCGGTTGATCCAGCCGATCCTCAAGTGGATGTTCACGCGCGAGATCGCGAAACGGCCCGCGCAGATTCGACGCGGTCTCGAGATCCTCTATCCGCGGCTTTGACCCTACAATGCAGGCTCATCGAAGGAGCCTGCCATGATGTTCTCACGACTGCACGTCTCCGTTCTTGGTCTCGGCGCGGCGCTGCTGCTCGCGATGCCGCACGCCGGCCTGCGCGCTCAGGCAAAAGTGGCGAACCCGATCACCGGCGAAGGGCTGCCGAATCCAGCGCCGAACGTCACTCGCAACTGGGGCCAGCTGCCGGCCGGCCGCCATTGGGGGACGACGGCCGGGATTGATATCGATCCGACGGACGGCAACGTGTGGGCGTACGAACGCTGCGGCGCTGGCACCGCTGGCGGTGGTCCCGTGGACTGCGACAACACGCCGCTCGATCCGATCTTCAAGTTCGATCGCAAGACCGGCGCGGTGCTCGCGAACTTCGGCAAGAACGTGATGGTGACGCCGCACGGCATCGCCGTCGACAAACAGGGCAACGTGTGGGTCGCTGATTTCGCCGGAAACAAGGCGGGGACGAAAGGCCATCAGGTCCACAAGTTCAGTCCGAAAGGTGAGAAGCTGCTCAGCCTCGGCGTGGCCGGCAAACCGGGAAAAGACGACGGTCAGTTCAATCAGCCCAACGCGGTCGTCGTCGGACCGGACGGCAGCATTTACGTCGCCGACGGGCACGACGCGCAGGGGATGACAACGGCGAACGCGATCGCGGACGGCATCAAGCGCGGAGCGACGTCACGCATCAGCAAGTTCTCGCCGGACGGCAAGTTCCTCAAGTCGTGGGGATCGATCGGCACGAAGCACGGCGAATTCCGCACGCCGCACGCGCTGAAGTTCGATTCGCGCGGGCGCCTGTGGGTCGCCGATCGCGGCAACCACCGCATCGAGATCTTCGACGCCGACGGCAAGTACCTCGAGTCGCGGTACATGTTCAGCCGTCCGAGCGGCATCTTCATCAAAGGCGAGACGGTCTACGTGATCGATTCGGAGTCAGGACCGCTCAATCACCCGAACTGGCACGACGGCGTCCGCATCGGTCCGGTCAACGAAGACCGCGTCGTCGGATTCATTCCGCCGTTCGATCGCGAGGACCGCGGCTATCAGGGCACGGCGGGCGAAGGGATCGCGGTCGACGCAGATGGAAACATCTTCGCCGCCGAAGGACCGAACTCGATCCAGCAGGCCGGCGGGGCGTTCACCAAGTACTCGCCGAAGAAGTAGGCCGCGTCCTTTGGGACCCGGCGAAGTAACGCGAACAGTTGTAGCGCAGCCCTTCAGGGCTGCTACACCAGCAGGCCTGAAGGCCTGCGCTACATCTGTTGGACGCTGCATCTGTTGGACGCTACTTCTGTGGGATGACGACCGGCTGACCCTTGTCGATGATGTATGTGTCCACAACCCTCGCCGTCACCGTACCGATGTTGCGTGCGTTGTGGACGCGACCTCGCGCCGTGAAAAACGTCTCCCCGGCTGTCACCGTCAGCGGCGGATTGCCATCGACCTGCAGCACGATTGTTCCTTGAAGGACATAACCGAAGTCGTCGCCGGGGTGGCTGTGCCGCGCGCTGGATTTACCGGCAGGAATCTCAATCAGCATCTCGACGCCTTCGCGTCCAATGTCATCGAGCGACCGCCGCTGCAACTCTGTCCAACGCGCGGGTGATGGCGGGGTCCACACGAGCGCGCCGAACATCACGATGAGAGTTTTGATCACAATCGCCTCCGATCGTGACGGTAGCAAACGCGGACGACGAACACTTCGACGCGCATCGAACCGATCTTCTCTCGCGATGCGATACCATCGGCGCATGGAACTCGCACCAGACGTCGCGCGGATTGCGCAGCTCATCGGCGAACCGGTTCGCGCGGCGATCCTCGTCGCGCTCGTTGACGGCCGCGCGCGTCCAGCGGGCGAGCTCGCGCTGCTCGGCAACGTCGCGCCGCAGACGGCGAGCTTTCATCTTCGCAAGCTGATGGATGCATCGTTGCTCGCGGTCGAACGACAGGGCAAGCACAGTTACTACCGGCTCGCCAGCGGCACTGTTGCGTCGACGATCGAATCGTTGGCCGCGCTCGCGCCAATCCGGACGCATGTGGAAGCGCGCGAGCGGACACGATTCGAATCAGACCACGTGAAGGACCTGCGGTTCGCGCGCGTCTGCTACTCGCATCTCGCCGGAGCGTTAGCCGTCGATCTCCATCGCGCCTTCGTCGATCGCGGTTTCGTGACGACGCATGCGGACCGCATGTATTCGCTAAGCGACCACGGACGCGCGTGGTTGGGCGACCGGTCCGCGGATCTGCCTGCCGCAAGCCGCGCCTGCATCGACTGGACCGAGCGGCGTCATCACTTCGGCGGCGCCCTCGGCGCGGCCCTGTTCTCTCATCTCGAGGCGCACCGATGGATTGCTCCAGTGCGCGGAACACGCTCGATCAGGGTCACCCAGCGTGGCGTCCGCGAGCTCGAGAATCAGCTCGGAATCACGATCGTTCGCCATTGACCCTCCCCGAGTGAACTTCGGCGCTCTCCTAATCGTCTTAGGAGAATACCGATGTCACCCGAAGCCCGACTGCTGCCAGGAACCCTTGATCTTCTGATTCTGAAAGCGGTGTCGCTCGGCCCGCTCCACGGGTACGGGGTGCTGCTGCGCATCCAGCAAATCTCGGCCAATGCGTTGCTCATCGAGCAGGGCGCGCTCTATCCGGCGTTGTTCCGTCTGGTGCGGCAGGGCCTGCTGAAGACCAGTTGGGGGACGTCGGACAACAACCGCCGCGCGAAGTTCTACGAATTGACGGCCGCCGGCCGCGCGCGGCTGCGCGAAGAAACCACCGAATGGAATCGGTCCGCCGCCGCGATTGCGACCGCGCTCGGCGCGACGCCGGAGGAAGCATGACGTTCTTTTCCCGATCACGGATCGATCGCGAGATCGACGAGGAACTGCGCATCCACATCCAAATGCGAGCCGACGATCTCGAGCAGTCCGGTCTCGATCGCGCGGAGGCCGAGCGCCGCGCGCGGATCGAGTTCGGTGGCGAGCTGAAAATCAAGGAAGACACGCGTGCCGCCGCCGGTATCGCGTGGCTCGACACGCTGATGCAGGACGTGCGGTTCAGCGTGCGCGTCCTGCGCAAGTCACCCGGATTCGCCGTGACGGCGATCGTCACCCTTGCGCTCGGCATCGGCGCCAACGCCATCGTCTTCAGCGTGCTGAACGCGTTCATTCTGCGTCCGCTGAACGTTCCTGACGCCGAGACGCTGTATCAACTCGAGCGCGGCAAGGACAAGGAGGGCGTGCAGTCGTACCCGGACTATCGCGATCTGCGCGACCGCAATCACAGCTTCGACGATCTCGCCGCCTACGACATCGCGCTCGCGGGGCTCGATACCGGCGACGGCAACCCGACGCGTGCGTGGGTCGACGTGGTCACGGGAAACTACTTTGACGCGCTGCACCTGCAGCCATTTCTTGGACGCTATTTTCACAGCGCCGACGAGCACGGCGTGGGCAGCGCGCCGTACGCCGTCCTCACGTACGAGTTCTGGCACGCCCACTTCAACGACGATCCGTCGGTCATCGGCCGCGTCGTGCGGATCAACCGGCGGCCGGTGACGATCCTCGGCGTCACACCGCCCGACTTTCACGGCACGATGCTGTTCTTCGGGCCGCAGATGTTCGTGCCGCTCGTGCACGAAGAGGCGGCCGCCACGAATCGGCTCAACGCCCGTGGCTCCCGTTGGCTGTTCCAGGTCGTCGGTCATCTCAAGCCGGGCGTGACCATCCAGCAGGCGGTCGCCGATCTCAATGCGATCGGCGCCGACCTCGAGAAGACGTACCCGAAAGACGACGCGCAGATGACGTTCGTGCTGGCGCGTCCCGGCTTGTATGGCGATTATCTTGGGCCGGTCGTGCAGGGGTTCCTGCTCGGTCTGATGCTGCTCGCCGCGCTGATTCTGGTCGCGGCGTGCGCGAATCTCGGCAGCCTCTTCGCCGCGCGAGCAGCGGATCGGGCGCGCGAAGTGGCGCTGCGTCTTGCGCTCGGCGCCGGCCGTGCGCGCATCGTTCGCCAACTGCTCACCGAAGCCGTCGTGATCGCGCTCCTCGGCGGCGCAGCGGGCGTCGCGGTCAGCCTCGTCGTGCTGCGCGGACTGAGTGCGTGGCAGCCGTTCGCGCGATTTCCGATTCACATGGCCGTGGCGCCCGACGCGAAGGTCTACGTTGTTGCTCTGCTCGTCAGTCTGGCGAGTGGATTGTTCTGTGGCGCGGTGCCGATTCGACAGGTGCTGCGCACCGGGCCGTACGAGATCGTCAAGGCCGGACCGATTGGTGTCACGTCGCGCCGGTTTGCGGTCCGCGATCTGCTGCTCGTCGCGCAATTGGCGATCTGCGCCGTGCTGGTCACCTCATCGCTCGTCGCGATCCGCGGGCTCGTGCGCTCGACGCACAGCCGATTCGGTTTCGATCCGCACGACGCGCTGCTCCTCGACACCGATCTCGGCATGGCCGGTTACGCGCCCAACACGGCGGCGCCGGCGCAAAAACGGATTCTCGATGCGCTCGGCAGGCTGGCGGGCGTCGAGTCGGTGGGCTACATCGATCAGCCGCCGCTCTGGGTCGGCACCAACACGATGACGGTGTACAACGATCGGACGACGGATCTGCGTCCCGTGAATGCCGCGGGGAACCCGGCCGTTTTTCACGTGTCGCCGGACTACTTCCGTGCCGCGGGCACGCGGATGCTGTCAGGACGCAGCGTCAGCTGGCACGACGATGCCAGCGCACCGTTCGTGGCGGTCGTCAACCAGCAGTTCGTGCGGAAGATACTTGGCTCGGTTGCGGATCCGATCGGCGCGCACTTCAAGCTGCGCGGCGGTACGCGCGTCGAGGTCGTCGGCGTGGTCGAAGACGGCAAATACGCGTCGTTGACCGAGAACCCGCTGCCGGTGATGTTCGTGTCGTTCCAGCAACTGCCGTCGACGGCGACCTGGTTCGTGTTGCGCTCCGCACGCAATCCGCAGGAACTGGCAGGCGCGGCGCGGACGGCGCTCTTGTCGGTGGATGCGGCGCTGCCGGTGACGACCGAAACCTGGGACAGCGAATTGAATTCCGGAGCCGTGCACTTCGGTCCGCGCGTCGCGAGCGCGGCGCTCGGCGTCCTTGGCGTGATGGCCGCCATGTTGTCGGTGACGGGCATCTTCGGCCTCGCGGCGTACTCACTCAGCCGACGGACGCGCGAAATCGGGATCCGCATCGCGCTCGGCGCAAACCATCGCGAGGTGCTGCGCGCCGTGCTGGGACGCTCGGTCAAGCTGCTCGCGATCGGATCGATCGCCGGCCTCGTGCTCGGCCTGCTTGCAAGCCGCGTCCTCGCGTTCATCGTCTACCAGGCGACGCCGCGCGATCCGATCGTCTTGTCCGGCGTCGTGGTCGCGATGGCGCTGCTTGGGCTGGTCGGCACGTGGATTCCGGCGCAGCGCGCGCTCGCCGTCAGCCCGCTGTTGCTGATGCGGGACGAATAACGCCAATCTGGCCTTCGATTTCGGCTTGACGCGGCGACGATAGGCGTTACCATCTGCCCTGCTGGAGGGCCGATGGCAAGCATGCGTCTCGGGCTCATCGTGGCCGCGGCGGCCGTTGTAGTCACTCACGCGCAGACGCCCGCGTCTGCGCCGCAAGTCACGTTTACCAAAGACATCGCGCCGATCCTGCAGCGCAGCTGTCAGCAGTGCCACACCGCTGACGGCGGCGCGCCGATGTCGCTCGTCACCTACGAAGAAGTGCGGCCGTTCGCGCGCGCGATCAAGCAGCGCACGAGCATGGGGCCGCGCGCCGGCGTGATGCCGCCGTGGTTCGTCGAGAAGAACATCGGCATCCAGCACTACAAGAGCGATCCGTCGCTGAGCGACGAGGAGATCGCGAAGATCGCGGCGTGGGTCGACAGCGGATCGCCGCGCGGCAACCCGGCCGACATGCCGCCGCCGCGCAAATTCGCGGCGGCGGACGCGTGGATCCTCGGCACACCGGATCTGATCGTCAAGTCACCTGACGTGTTCGTGCCGGCAGTCGCGCCCGATCGCTGGGGATCGATCGGATCGTCGCCGAGCGGGCTGACCGAAGATCGCTGGGTGAAGTCGGTCGAAGTGCGCGAGATCAACGACATCCCGCGCGGCGACGCGACGAAGACCGTCGGCGGCCGTTTCGTCTTCCACCACATGAACTACGACAGCCAGGTGCCGGGGCAACCGGGGAGCGTTGCGTGGCCGATTCACGAGATCGGTCGCAATCCCGATGTGTTCCCCGACGCGGCGGGACGCCTGCTCGCCGCGAACTCCGTCCTCGAGTTCAACGCGTCGCACATCCACGCGAACGGCCACGACACGCACGCGCACCTCGAGTTCGGATTCCGTTTCTTCCCGAAAGGCTATCAGCCGCTGTACCGACGATCACCGACGCTCGTCGGCAACGGCAACGATCTCGACGTCAAGCCGAACACGGCGGGGCAGGAGATCCACGCGTACGCGACGCTGCAGGAACACACGAAGATCATCGCGTTCGAGCCGCACCTGCACGCGCCCGGCACGCGCATGTGCCTCGAAGCGATCTGGGGCATGAACATCCAGCAGCTCACCTGCACCGGCTACGACCACAACTGGGTGAAGCAGTACATCTACGAGGACGATTACGCGCCGCTCCTGCCGAAAGGCACGATCCTCCACTTGATCGGTTTCCTCGACACGACGCCGGCGAACAAGAATCCCGCGGACCCGCGCAACTGGGCCGGCGGCGGACGACGATCGGTCGCGAACATGTTCATCGACCTGGGATATTCGGTCAGCTTGACGGAAGAACAGTTCCAGGCGGAGATGGCGAAGCGTCGCGAGCGGATGAAGAGCCGCAACGACTACGACATCGGCTGTCCGCTGTGCTGGGCGCCGCCAGTTGCGACTGCGACGAAGACGACCGCGCAAGGGCAGCAGAAATGAGAACCGCGGCGGCGGTGGTGCTGAGTGCAGTGTGCATGGTGCACGGTGCTTTGGTGCAGGGTGCCATGGTGCGCGGTGCTTTCGCACAGACGCGGTTCTCGTACTCGTCGGGCCAGCCGCTCGAGCCGGCGTACGAAGGGTGGATGCAGAACGCGGACGGCTCGTACACCCTGTACTTCGGGTACATGAACACGAACTGGCAGCAGGAGTTCGACATCCCCGTCGGCGCGGAGAACAAGTTCGAGCCGGGCGATCCCGACCGCGGCCAGCCGACGCATTTCTATCCGCGTCGCAATCCGTTTCTGTTCACGTTGAACGTGCCGAAGGAGTTCGGCAAACAGGAATTGACGTGGACGATCACCGCCAACGGCCAGACGCGCAAAGCGTACGCGTCGCTGAAGAGCGACTACGAGATCGATCCGCAAGTGATCTCGACCGAAGTCGGCGGCGACAACGGCAACCTGGCCGACGATCTCCGGACGAACATCCCGCCGGATCTGAAAATCGAAGGCGCGCTGAAGCGCAGCGTGCCGCTCGGTCAGCCGTTGACGCTCGTCGCCATCGCCGGCGATCCCGACAACCTGCCGCCGCGCCGTGACGGCAAGCCGCAGCCCGGCGTGAAGAAATCCGCGAGGCCGGCCGCTGCCGCACGGCCCGGCCCGCCGCGCAATAGCCCCGCCGTCGTCTACCGTCCACCCGTCTCGGTCGTCGCATCCGCCGGACCTGGACTCCACCTGTCGTGGATCGTCTATCGCGGCAAGGCGAGCGACGTGACCTTCAATCCGGATCAGATGAAGACGTGGATGGACACGCGCGCGTACGCGAACTCGATGTGGTCGCCGCCGTACGACATTCCGGAACCGCCCGCGGACGGCGTCTACACGACCTACATTACGTTCCACAAACCGGGGACCTACGTGCTGCGCGCGGTAGCGACCGACGGCGCGGCGTTCACCTACGAAAACGTGACCGTGGAGGTCCGATGACACGCATTCAACTGCTGACGATCGTGCTGGCGGTCGGCGTCGCGTCGATGACGATCGCGTATCGCGCCGAGGTGATGGTCGCGCAGGCGCAGAACTACTTCACTGGCGGCACGCCGACGAGCGTCGACGCGACCGCGGTTCGCACGACGCGGTTGAAGTTCAAAGCCGGCAGCCGATCGAACTGGCACACACACACGTGGGGACAACTGCTGATGGTCGAAGACGGCAAAGGCCTGACGCAGGAGCGCGGCGGTCCCGTGCGCGAGATGCTGCCGAACCAGCCGTTCTTCACGAAAGCCGGCGTCGAACACTGGCACGGCGCCGCGCCGGACACCGACATGCTGCAGCTGACGATCTACGAAGGCACCGTCAACTGGCTCGGTCCGGTCAGCGACAAGGAATACCTGACGAAGCCGACGAAGTGATCGCGCTGCTCCTGTGGTCCGTCGTGTCCGGCTTCGGCCGGACCGTTCCGCAATCGCCCGACGGCGCCGCGATCTTCGCGCGCAACTGCGCCAGCTGTCACAACGGCGAGACCGGCAACCGCGCACCGGCGCCTGACGTCCTGAAGCAGCGATCGCCAGAAGCGATTCTCTCCGCGCTCACCGCCGGCGGCATGCGCCCGCAAGGCGGCCGCCTGACCGGCGCCGAGCGTCGCGCCGTCGCCGAATATCTGAGCGGCCGTCCGCTCGGCGGCGACATCACCGGCGCGTCCGTCGGCCGCTGCACCACCGTTCCACCGCTCGTCGTCGACGGCAAATCCGAATGGCGCGGCTGGTCGCCGTCCAACAGCAACACGCGATTCCAATCCGACGCGCAAGCGGGGCTCTCGATCAAAGACGTGTCACGGCTGACGCTGAAGTGGGCGTTCGGATTTCCCGACGCGACGTCCGCGTGGTCGCAGCCGACCGTCGCCGGCGGACGCGTGTTCGTCGGCAGCCAGAACGGGACCGTCTACTCGCTCGACGCCAAGAGCGGCTGCATCGCGTGGACGTTCACCGCGCAAGCCGGCGTGCGCACGGCGCTCGTCTTCGGCGACCGCGCCGACGGACGCGGGCACGCGGTCTTCTTCGGCGACACCGGCGCCAACATCTACGGACTCGACGCGGCCACCGGCACGCTGCTCTGGACGCGGCGCGTGGACGATCATCCGTTCGCGCGCGTCACCGGAACGCCGACGCTCGATCGCGGCCGACTCTACGTCGGCGTCTCCTCGATCGAAGAAACCGCCGCGAATCAGCCTGGCTACTCCTGCTGCACCTTCCGCGGCAGCGTCGTCGCGATCGATACAGCGAGCGGCGAAGTTGCATGGAAGACCTACACGATCGCCGAAGCGAAAACGGTCGGCAAGAATGCTGCCGGGACGACGCTGCTCGCGCCGGCCGGCATTGGCGTGTGGGCGTCGCCGACGATCGATGCGAAACGGAATCTGATCTACGTCGTGACCGGCAACACGTACGCAGGAACGACTGCGGAGCCGCTGACTGACTCGCTGCTCGCGCTCGATCCGCAAAGCGGCGCGATCAAGTGGTCGAAGGCGTTCACCACGAACGACGTGTTCGGCTGCCGCGCCGGCGGACCGAATTGTCTCGAGAAAGCCGGTCCCGACTTCGACTTCGGCACGCCGGCGATGCTCGTCACCACGCGCAGCGGGAGAGATCTGATCCTGCTCGGACAGAAATCCGGCATCGCGTACGCCGTCGATCCCGACAGGCAGGGCCAGATCGTGTGGCAATACCGCGCCGCTGAAGGATCGATCTGGGGCGGCATCCAGTGGGGCATGTCGGTCGACGACACGCGCGTATATGTGCCGGTGTCCGACATCCGCTTGCCGAAACCTGGCGGACTGCACGCGATCGATCTCGCGACCGGCGAACGCGCGTGGTATCAGCCGCCGACTGAACTGAAGTGCAAAGCGAGCGCGACGTGCAACGCCGCGCTCATCTCCGCGCCGACGCTCATCACGGGCGTGCTCTTTGCAGGGGCAAACGACGGTGGACTGCGCGCCTACTCGGCAAAAGACGGTGAAGTGATTTGGGAATTCGATACGAATCGCGAATTCTCAACCCTCAACCAGGTGCGTGCGGCGGGCGGATCGATCCAAGGTCCGGGCCCGACGATCGCCGGCGGCATGATGTACGTGAATGCCGGATATGGCGACCACATGGGGCACGCCGGCAACGTGCTGCTGGCCTTCGAACCTCAGCCATAGCATAAAAGTTAGAATAAAAATTCTGTGTCGAACGCGGGCGCAATTTCCGCTGACGCTTATCTTGCTGCGATCATCGAGTCGTCTGACGACGCGATCATCGCCAGCGATCGCGACGGGCTGATCACCTCGTGGAATCGTGCGGCCGAACGCCTGCTCGGCTACACGAAGGACGAAGCGCTCGGCCAACCGATCGGTTCGCTGTTTGTCGACCCACGCGACCGTCAGCGCGCGACCGAGGCCCCCGTTCAGATCGAATCATCGCTGCGGCGCAAAGACGGCCAGTGCATCGAGGTGTCGCTGCGCGCATCAGTTCTTCGCGACGGCAACGGCGACGTGCTCGGCGAGTCGACGATCGCACGCGACATCACGCAGCAGCGCGGCGCCGAAGTCGCGGCACGACGCCTCGCCGCGATCGTCCAGTCCTCGGACGATGCGATCGTCAGCAAGGATCTCAACGGCATCGTGACGTCGTGGAACGGCGCGGCCGAACGCATGTTCGAGTTCACCGCCGAAGAAATGATCGGCCAGTCGATCACCAAGATCATTCCGACCGAGCGGCTCGGTGAAGAAGATTACGTGCTCGGTCGGATCCGCGCCGGGCTCGCGGTCGAGCACTTCGAGACCGTCCGCCGCGCGAAGAGCGGCCGCCTGATGGACATCTCGCTCACCGTCTCGCCCATCCGCAACGCCGACGGCGTCGTCGTCGGTGCGTCGAAGATCGCGCGCGATGTCACCGAGCAGAATCGCTTGCGTGCGGCCCACCGCGAAGCGCTCGAGGCCGAAAATCGGCGCGCGAACGAGGCCAGCCGGCTCAAGAGCGCGTTCGTGGCGAACATGTCGCACGAGCTGCGCACGCCGCTCAACTCGATCATCGGTTTTGCCGAGCTGTTTGCCGACCAGAAGTTCGGGCCGATTGCACCGAAGTACGCCGACTTCGCGCGGATCATGGTGAGGAGCAGTCACCACTTGCTGCAGCTCGTCAACGACGTCCTCGATCTCGCCAAAGTCGAGTCGGGCCGCATCGACCTCCGCCCCGACTGGATCAAGGTGCAGACGATCGCCGAAGAGGCGCGATCGACGCTCCTCAGCGTCGCGGAGGCGCGCGACATCCGGATCGAGCTCGAGATCGAGCCGGACCTGGACGACGTGTACCTCGATCCGCAGCGGCTGAAACAGGTGCTCTACAACTTTCTCTCGAACGCGATCAAATTCAGTCACGATCGCGGCCTCGTCATCGTGCGTGTGTCCGCCGACGGCCGCGATCGCTTTCGCATCGAGGTGATCGATCGCGGCATCGGCATCAAGGCCGAGGATCAGCGATTGCTCTTTAGCGACTTTCAACAACTCGATGTGGGAACCACGAAGCGTTACCAAGGCACCGGACTCGGGCTTGCGTTGACGCGACGAATCGTCGAGGCGCAAGGAGGCAAGATTGGCGTCAGCAGTGATTTTGGCCGCGGCAGCACGTTCTTCGCCATTCTGCCGCGTGTCGCCGTCGCGCGATCGGCCGACGTCTCGTCGGCAGCTGAACCCGCGACGGCTGTACAGGAAAACTAAGACGACGCGCGAGCGGATCCACTCTGCGGCGGAGCACCGGTCGAAGTCTGCTCGCGACCCGCAGACGATTCTCGTCATCGATGACGACCGGGCGAATCTCGCCCTGGCGGAAGCGCTGCTCGAAGCGGAAGGCTTCGAGGTCCACGTCGCCGTCGATGCCATTTCGGCGCTCGAAGTGCTCAAGGATGTCGATCCCGATCTGATCCTGATGGACATCCAGCTGCCCGGCATGGACGGCTGGGAGCTGACGGCGCGGTTGAAGAGCAACGCCGCGACGCGTCACATTCCGATCATCGCGCTGACCGCGTACGGCCGCATCGGCGACGAAGCGCGCGCGAAAGAAGTGGGATTCGTCGAGTACGTGCCGAAGCCGGTCAGCACCCGCGAGCTGCCGAACATCGTCCGCAAGTACCTCTCATAGCGACCACAACGCGTAGGCCGCGCCGATCGCCTGAACGGCCGTGAGAAATGCGGAGTTCAGGATGTAAATCGCCATGCCCGCCGCAATCGCCGCCGCGCGTCCGCGCCACGTCGCCAGGCCGGCGAAGTAGAAGCGCCGGAGGGCGGTCGCGATATACGCGAACTGCCACAGCGATACCGCGAGAAAGATGTTTCCGGCGACGACCGGAGCCGCGCGCACGAGCGACACACCGGGGAGCAGCAGCAGGCTCGACAGCAGCACGAACGCCACGAAATGCATGCTGAACACGGCGTGCTCGACCAACAACGCCCGCCGACGGTGGAACAGCGCGAAGAGCGCGACCGCCAGCAGCGCGACGTTCGAGAACGACAGCGGTTCGGACACCGCCTCGAGGCGTCGGTGGAACGCGCCGTGGACGTCCGGCGCATGGAGATCCACCGTCTTCGCTGTGGCCGCGACGAGCGGCGCGAGCACGTGGAAGCGATCGAGCTGCTCGATGGTTTTCTCGATCGTGGCCGACTCCCGGACGCGCGTCGGCGCGATGCTGAGCGACACGGTTCCGATTTGGAGCGTGACGATCACGCCTCCGGCGCGCGTGGCGAGCGCGTATATCAGGATCGCGATCACCAGCAGCCGCATCGGGTTGACGTACATGCGCCGGCGTCCGATGGCGTACTCGGCCGACAGGAATCCGGGTCGAAAGAGCAGCGCACGAAGCGTGCGCCACACCTTCGCGTCGACGTGAATCAACTCGTCGGCGACGGTGTCGAGAAAGAAGTGTTTGACCGTGAGGGTGTGCGGGTCGAAGACTTCTTCGCCGCACGCGGAACAGAACCGGCCGGTCACCGGACTCGAGCAGCTGACGCACGCTCCCGGAGCGGAGGCGACCTGCGTCATAAGACGAAACGCATTATAACGATGCGTATGGACCGTTCAAACACGTCTGTCGTTGTCGTCGTCAGCGGCTATCCGGAGACGATCGTCGTTCCCGAAGACGTGCGTCTGAAGGTGCAGGCGGCGATGACGGCGCTCGGCGACCGCATCACCGCGGCAGGCATGCGCGCCGTGACGCACGCGCGGCACGATCCGCCGCGCGACCTCGCGCGAGAACTCGAGACGCTCGATCGTCAGGGCGCCCGCATCGCGCTGTGGGCGGCGTCCGGCAACGCGCCGACCGCGCTGTCGGCGCTGCTGCGGGACTCTCCGGTCCGCGTCGCGTGCGCGGCGCTGCTCTGTCCGTTCCTGCTCGATGCGCCAGGCTCCGGAGCGGTGGCCGACGCGGCGAAGCAGTTCGGGTTTGCGAACCCGACGGAAGGCAAGTCGGTCGGCGATCTTCGGACTGACGTGCCGATGCTCGTCGCGCGCGCCGGCGCCGATGCCTTTGCCGGCCTCAACGCGACGCTCGATCGTTTCGTCGCCGACGCGCTGACGCGCGATCTGCCGCTCACCGTGATCAACTATCCCGCCGCCGCACACGGCTTCGCGGCGCCCGACGAAGTCATCGATTGGGTCGCGCGACAGTTGAAGTAACCACGGAACGCACGGAATCCACGGAACAAACCTCTCTGTGGGTTCTGTGCCTTCTGTGGTTCTGCTTTTTCAATGCGGACTATTCCGGTCCGGTCGCGGGTTTTCTCGCGCGGACCGCGGGTAACTCGTTGAAAACTCACGGAAAACGGCGGGTACGGTTCGTGCCTTTCAGAAGGGCATGAAGAACATTCGCTTCGGGTCGGGCGTCGTGCTCGCGTTGCTCATGTCCACCGGTGTCGCGCACGCGCAGGAGAAGGCGTACTTCGTCACGTACGACCATTACCTCGAGGAACCGGGCAACCTCGAGATCGGCATCGCGAGCACGACGGGCGCGCCGCGCAGCGACAACAGCGTCTACAGCGCGCCGTGGCTCGAGATCGAATACGGCGTCCGCGGATGGTGGACGACGGAGTTTTACGCGGAGCGCGAAGGCTTCCGAGTCGAGAATCGATTTCGTGCGTTCAAGGTGGAGCACCGCGTCAACCCGGTGCTGTACGTCGAGTACGAGAACACCACCGAAGCGAGCCGCATCCAGAAAGAGATCGTCGGGAGCGGCGCGTTGTCGTTCGAGCCGATCGCGGACCTGCGTCGCACGCGCGCCCACGAACTCGAAGGCAAGCTGATTCTGTCGAGCGCCGCCGGCGCGTGGAACGTGTCCGAGAACATCATCTTCGAAAAGAACCTGACCGAAGCCGAAGGGATCGAGTACGGCTACGCCGTCGGCGTGTCGCGGTCGCTCGGATCGCTCGCGAGCGGCACGTCCTGCCATTTCTGCCGCGAAAACTTCGTCGTCGGCGTCGAAGCGTACGGCGGACTCGGCAGCAGCATGGAACGTACGCTCACCGACACGCGCCACTTCATCGCGCCCGTCCTCGGCTGGCACATCGGCGAACGATCGACGTTCAAGCTGTCCACCGGATTCGGATTGACCGACGCCAGCGATCGCTTTCTGCTGCGCCTCGGCTGGTCGTACGAGCTGCCGGTGAAGAAAGCGCGGCCATGAAGATCCTGTTGCTGCTCGCGCTCTTCGCGCAGGCGGAACGCGTCAACCCGCTCGCGTCCAGACCGGACGCGTTGCCCGGCGGCGCGAAACTCTTCAAGCAGAAGTGCGCCATGTGTCACGGTGAGGATGGCCGCGGCACGTCGAAAGCACCTGATCTGTCGCGCGACGAACTGCAGGCGCTGAGCGATGGCGAGCTCTTCCAGAAAATCACCGGCGGCAACGTGCGCCGCGACATGCCGTCGTTCAGCAACATCCCCGAACTGCAGCGCTGGCAGCTCGTGCTCAAGCTGAGGTCGCTCGTTAAGGCGCACTGATTGCAAGTTCGTACTCTCCAGGAGGGATCTATGGAGAGCCGTGCAAAACTCCTCGGTCACCCGATTCATCCCATGCTGATCGTGCTGCCGCTGGGCCTGTTCATCGGCGCGGTGGTGTTCGACGGTATTGCCGTGTGGCGCGGATCGACGACGCTCGCGACGGTGGGATATTGGAACATCGCCGGCGGCATCCTCGGTGGACTGCTCGCCGCCGTCTTCGGCGCCATCGACTGGCTCGCCATTCCTGAAGGCACACGCGCGAAACGGATCGGCCTGATGCACGCCGCGAGCAACGTGATCGCGATCGTCTGCTTCGCGGCCGCGTGGTGGATGCGCTACAACGGATCGTCGCTCTTCCAGACGAAAGGCCTGTACTCGCTCGAGGTGATCGGCCTCCTGCTCGGCGCGCTCGGCGGATGGCTGGGCGGCGAGCTGGTGGATCGCCTGGGCGTCGGCGTCGACAGCGGCGCGAACCTGAACGCGCCGAACTCGATCACCGTCAAGCATCCGCGCGCCGCGTAACGACGTAGCGCGCCGCATAACGACGTAGCGCAGCCCTTGAGGGCTGCTGGAGCCAAGCCGTGGCCGATACGACCGCACTCGCGAAAGCTGTCGACAGCCTTCCACTCGATCCCATCGCGGAGCCGCTCAGCAAAGCGGTCCGCGATGCGTACGCCGCCGCCGGGCCGGCCGGACAGATCGCGAAAAACGCGATGCACGGCGTGTGGCTGGGCCATCCGTTGCATCCCGTGTTTACCGATCTTCCCGTCGGCGCCTGGACGACCGCGCTCGCGCTCGACGCGAGCGCCAACGGCGACCGCGGCATGCGCAAAGCGGCGACGTTCGCGCTTGGCGTCGGCCTGCTCGGCGCGCTCGGCGCCGCCGTCACCGGCTTGACCGACTGGAGCGAGACCGACGGCCGCGCGAAAAAAGAAGGCCTCGTCCACGGACTGCTGAACATCGCGGCGACGTCGCTGATGGCGACCGCCTACGTGCAGCGCGTCACGAACAACCATCGCGGCGGGCGCGCCTGCGCGTGGACCGGCTACGCGATCGCGACCGCGACGGCCTATCTCGGCGGCGATCTCGTCTACGGCCACCGCATCGGCGTCACGCACGCGACGACCGATCAACCGGACGAGTTCACGCCCGTCGCGCGCACATCGGACCTGCCCGACAACTCGACGCGTCGTGCACGGAAGGACGACACGGACGTCCTGCTCGCGCGTCAGCATGGACGCACCTGCGCGCTCGCGCACGCCTGCTCGCATCTCGGCGGCCCGTTGTCGGAGGGCGAGCTGAAGGACGGGTCGGTCGTCTGTCCGTGGCACGGGTCGGAATTCGATCTGCGCGACGGGCACGTGATCAACGGGCCCGCCACGCAGGAGCAGCCGACCTTCGTCGTCCGCGAAAAAGACGGCGCGATCGAAGTGAAAGCTACTTAAACCAGGTCTTGACGCCCTTGTGGCTCGAGCACGCGCCGCGATGCTGCTTCGCGAAGCTGTAGGTGCCATCGTTGCATTGCGCGGTCGCGTTCTTCGGCGCATCGGCCGGCGGCGCTGACGTCTGCGTCGACTCGGGCGCGCGCGTCGCAGGGGCTTTCGTCGCCGGCGCTTTTTCCGTCGCGGCCGGCTTCTCGTCCGCGAGCCACTTGTCGACGCCGCCGTGGCTCGAGCAGGCGCCCTGCTTTGTCTTGGCGCTGCTGTAGCTGCCGTCCTTGCACAGCGCCGTCGCGCCTTTGGGCGCCTTCTTCGACTGCGCGCCGACCGTCGCCGGCAGCGCGAGCGTGACGGCGAATGTCGCTGCCACCATCCATCCGGTCAATATCCGTCCCATGCGTGGTCCTTTCGCGCGGCAGCGAGTGCAACGCGACTGCCACAAATTGTTGCGAGCATCTCAGCTCGGCAGGGCCTTACAGGCGCAGCGATTGCAGACATAGCGCCCCATCATGCGTGTCGAACTTATGCGACCGACACAACCCGACACCGAGTGGCGCGTGGAAGTCAACGGCCAGAGCGTCGTCGCATTCGCTGGCCCAGATGCTGAGCAGCGGGCGGAGCAGTCTTATCGCGAATTGCTTTGCCGGTTGGACGCCGACCAATCGCCACGCAGAAACGACAACGATGTCTCGACGAATCGCGGCGCGTCGTGGCCAAACACCGGTCCGTGACCGCCGTTCGGCACGACCCACAGATACGAGCGTGGGATGGCGTTCCGCAGATCCGTCGCCATCGATACGGGATAG
This sequence comes from Vicinamibacterales bacterium, assembly GCA_035652075.1. GTDB lineage: Bacteria > Acidobacteriota > Vicinamibacteria > Vicinamibacterales > CAVVIG01 > Gp6-AA45. The sequence goes on along the minus strand of DASREL010000040.1, from coordinate 2,722 downwards.
AGGAAGTCCCGGTCTCCAAAGACGATCAGCGTTTCGGCGCTGATCGTCGACAGCAGCGGCGGTGTGAAATTTACATCGTCGTATGAATTGCCCATCGCGTGCGTGTACTCGAACAGCCGATCGAGCTGACCGTCGCGTGGATGACGGTCGCGCATTCGCGCGAGGTCCGCTTCGCCCAGCATCGCCGGCGAGAAGCTGCGCTGGATCGCGCGCGCCTGTTCCGGAAAATACGGCGGCGCGCTGACGACGACCATCCGCTCGACCAGCGCCGGTTCCAGCGTCGCCAGGTGGAGCAGGACGATGCCGCCGCCGCTCAGCCCGACGGCTTTGACGCGATTGATGTGAAGCTGCTGTAACAGCTCGCGCACGTCGAGCGCGCACTGACGAAACGAGAATCGACTTTCAGGATCGTTCGTGCGTCCGTGCCCGCGGAGATCGGGCGCGACCAATCTGTAACCGGGCGGCGATTCCTTGTAGATGTGCATCCAGTCGGTGCCGAGGCCCATGCCGCCGTGGAGCCACAGCAGCGGTTCGCCCTCGCCGGTTTCTTCCCAATACATGTCGATGTCGTGGATGCGCGTCACCATGGCGGTCCTATAATCGCTCGAAGTGGCGATCCCGAACAGCTTCGAAATCCTGCAGGCGGTCATCGACGCCACGCCCGACGCGATCTTCGTCAAGGATCTCGCCGGCTGCTACGTCATCGTCAACGACGCGCTCGCGAAGTTCCTCCACAAGCGGCCCGACGAAATCATCGGCAGGCACGACCTCGAGCTGTATCCCGCCGAAACGGCGCAGCGCTTCATCGACGACGACAAGAAGGTCCTGGCGAAGGGCGAGGCGCACGCGTTCGAAGGGATCGCGACGGCGGACGATGGGACGCAGCAGGCGTATCTGGTGACGAAGGGGGTGTATCGCGATCGCGACGGGACGATCGCGGGCGTGTTCGGCATCTCGCACGACGTCACCGAGCTGCGCGCGGCGCAGCACACGCTCGAGCAGACGCGCGAGGCGCTCTTTCGCGCGCAGAAGATGGAAGCGGTCGGCCAGTTGACGGGCGGCATCGCGCACGACTTCAACAACATCCTCGCGGTGATCATCGGCAACGTCGAGCTGTTGCGCGCGTATCTGCCGAAGGACAAGTACGCGGCGGAGATCATCGACGCGGTGCTGCGAGCAGCGCTGCACGGCCGCGACCTCACCAGTCATCTGCTCGCGTTCTCGCGGCGGCGGCTGCTGAATCCGCAGCCGGTGGACGTCAACACGCTCGTGACGAACGCGGTCCGGCTGCTCGCGCGCACGCTCGGCGCGACGATTCGCATCAGCGCGGAGACGGCGCCGGGCGGCGCGACGGCGTTCGTGGATCCGGCCGCGCTCGAAGCGGCGGTGCTGAACATCGCGCTCAACGCGCGCGACGCGATGAGCGATGGCGGGGAACTGAAAGTTAAAACTGAAAAGTTGGAACTGAAAAGTCCGGAGACGGTGGACGCGGAGATCGAACCGGGCACGTACGTGCGGTTGTCCATTTCGGATACCGGCACGGGGATGCCGCCGGAAGTTGCCGCGCGCGTGTTCGAACCGTTTTTCACGACGAAGACCGGCGGCGCGGGGACGGGTCTCGGTTTGTCGATGGTGTACGGGTTTGCGAAACAGTCCGGCGGCGCGGTGACGATCGATTCGACGCCGGGCCGCGGCACGACGGTGACGATGTATCTACCGGTCGCCGGCCGCGACGCGCCGTCGGCGGTGCTGCCGATGGATCCGCTGCGCAAACCAAGCGTCGCGCGCACGATCCTCGTCGTCGAAGACGAAGCGGAAGTGCGCAACGCGGTCCGGCGTCAGCTGGAGAGCCTCGGTCACCGCGTCCTCGTCGCCGACGCCGCGACCGAAGCGCTGCTCCTGATTCAGGCCGGCGCGCCCGAACTGCTGCTGACCGACGTCGTCCTCGCCACCGGCATGGACGGCATCGAGCTCGCCGACGCCGCGCGAACCGCGCGTCCGACGATGCCGGTCATATTCATGTCGGGTTATACCGCGGTCCCCGAGGCGCAGCAGCGGATACGGGAAGCAGGGGCGCCGCTTCTGGCCAAACCATTCACGACACAGCAACTCGAGTCGGTGATCAACGAGGTGTGCGATCGCGGATGATATTGCGGATCTCGGATTTCGGATTGCGGATTGATTGGCGATTGGCTACCAGTACGATTCGCTGCCACTACGGTTCCCTATCAGTACGTAGTGTCCGGCTTTAGCCGGACTCTCCCCGTTACCCATCTCGTTCGACGGTGTCGAAATCGCGCGAGGCCGAGTGGGTCGGTGTTAGGATGCCGGAGCTCAATTCGAAACATCCTCACAGGTCTACAGGAGAATGCGATGCGCAAGGCGCTGATATTCGCCGCAATGCTGTTCTGCTGTTCGAACTCTGTCTTTGCTCAGGCGGCGACAGCTGACACCGACACCCGCATTCCGCCAGGTTCACGGCTCTACATCGCTCCAATCGAAGGCGGCTATGACACGTACCTGGCTGCTGCGATTCACAGCAAGCAAGTGCCTCTGATTTTAGTGACCGATCGCGCCAAGGCTGATTTTGAGCTCTCTGGAGTCACCGAGTCTGAGCGCGCGAGCTGGGCGAAAATCGCGTTCCTAGGTTCGACGAGTACTAACGAGCAGGCGAGTATCAAGATCATCAACATCAAATCCGGAACGATCGTTTTCGGTTACA
>DASREL010000039.1:0-13679 GCA_035652075.1 Vicinamibacterales bacterium | reverse complement strand
AAGTAGGCGACGATGTTCGGGTGACGTCGCACGAAGGACGCGAGCGCGCGCTGCGCGGACACGGTGGGTGTGTCGATGGTCCGGCCGTCCTCGAGCGTGTCGGCAAGCAGGTTCTCGAAGCGATCGCGCGGGTTGACGTCGTGCGGCGGGTTGGGATTCCTGAAATGTTTCGCCTCGACGTCCGGCTGATCGTGCGTGAACAGGATCACCGGCGTCGTCGCGCTCACGCGAGCCAGATCTTTGTCGAGCCACGCCCGCGCTACTGAGTCGGGCCACACCTGCACGAACACGAAGTGCACGCCGTCGATGTCGCGCGAGGAGAGGACCTTGTCGCGCGCGTAGTCGTACGTGGTCGTCGTCAACGGCGTCGCGGGACGCATCATCAGGTTGTAGATCCCGACCATGGCGCTCGCGTCGATCTTCGGCGTCATCGGCTGGTGAAAGCCCACCGCGTTCGACGCTTCGTGATTGCCGGGGACGACGAAGACCGGCACGTGGAGCGTCTGCAGATAATCGGTCTCGAACAGCTTCCACGACTGCGCGGCCGGCGGGATGCCGGCTTCTTCACGGTTCGCGACGTCACCGGTTTCGACGACGAAATCGAGCGGATCCGGAATGCGGCCGATCTGCTCGACGAGCGCGCGGTTGACGACATGCGCGCCGACATTCGTGGCGCCGCGAAACGCGGCGCGCGCGATGCCGTAGTGGGCGTCGGACGTCACCACGAACGTCAGCGTCTGGGGTTGTTGCGCGGCACCGGTCGCGAGCAGGACGACGACGGCCGTCGCGCTCGCGATGTGACGCACTGTTTTCAGCGTTGTCATAGGAAAGTTGTGCGAGGTCCCTAGCATGAGGGTCCAAGGATTACGCTGCCAAGTGTCGTTTGTGTGACAGCTGAACCGATTTAACAGTCTTGTAACACGGGCGAATTCTGGCGGACACGTGCCCTCCCTAGCATCACTGCAGGAGGAGACCGCTTGCGACGACTTCTAATTCTCGCGTTCATGGCTTCGATGGTGACTCGCGCGGCATACGCGCAGGTGACGCCGGCTGCGGGGTATACGCCGCCCGACGACACGCCGTCGATCAAGGTGGGCGCGACGATTTATATGGATTACACGTACCAGCAGAATCCGCAGGCTACGGATACTGACGGCAACGTGATCAATCCCAGCCAGTTCAACGTCTCTCGGAGCTACATCAACATCACGGGCACCGTGAACCACATCGTGGCGTTCCGCATCACGCCCGACGTGCAGCGGGTGAGCGGGCTCGAGACGCTGGCCAACGGCAGCTCGATTTCGAACGATAGCCTCGTGTTCCGCATCAAGTACGCGTTCGCGCAGTTCAACCTCGACGATTGGATGACGAAGGGATCGTGGGCGCGGTTCGGCATCCAGCAGACGCCGCTCCTGGACTACGAAGAAAACATCTATCGCTACCGCTTCCAGGGGACGACGTTCACCGAGCGCGAAGGGTTCTACAACTCGTCCGACGGCGGCGCATCCTTCCACTTCAACTTCCCCTCGAACTACGGCGACGTGCACGTCGGCGTCTACAACGGCGATGGCTACACGAAGCAGGATCCAAACGATCAAAAAGCGATCGAGGTCCGCGGTTCGCTGCGTCCGTTCGCGACCCAGACGCCCGTGCTGCGCGGGCTGCGCGTCACCGGGTTCTACTTCGGCGACAACTACATCAAGGACGCCGAGCGCACGCGCGCGGTGGGGCAGGTGACGTTCGAATCGAAACCGATCAACGCCGGCTTCGACGCGATCAAGGCGCACGACCAGACGTCGATCAAGAACCCTGACGTCGAAGCGAGCGGCTGGTCGTTCTGGGCGACGCCGAAGTACGTGTTCGAGTCGTCGGCGTCATGGGAGCTGTTGCTCCGCTACGACCACTTGCAGCCGAACACGCTGAACCCCGCGGATCGCACGCGCACGATTGTCGGCGTCGCGTACTGGTTCCGCAACCAGGGACCGACGCAGGCGTCGATCCTGCTCGACTACGACGGTCAGACCTTCAACAACTTCACGCCCGCGCAGCCGGCCCAGAAAAAAATCGCCGTGCACGGGCTGATTAATTTCTAGGAGCGCACATGAAGAGCCTACGTGTCACTACCGGCGCGTTGCTTGGTGCCGTTGCGTTGACGGCCGGCCTGTCGGCCGCCGCGCAGATCAACGGCGCCGGCGCGACGTTCCCGTATCCGATCTATTCGAAGTGGTTTTCGGAATACAACAAGCTGCACTCGGACGTGCAGATCAACTACCAGTCGATTGGATCCGGCGGCGGGATTCAGCAGATCACGAAGCAGACGGTGTTCTTCGGCGCCAGCGACGGTCCGATGACGCCGGAGCAGATGCAGGCGGCGCCAGGCAAGATCCTGCACTTTCCAACCGTGCTCGGCGCCGTGGTGCCGGTCTACAACATCCCGAACGTGCGAACCGAGCTGCATTTCACCGGTCCCGTGCTCGCGAACATCTTTCTCGGCAAGATCACGAAGTGGAACGACCCGCAGATCACGGCACTCAATTCGGGCGTGACGCTGCCGGGCACCGACATCACCGTCGTGCATCGCGCGGAAGGATCGGGAACGACGTACATCTTCGTCGACTACCTGGCGAAGGTGTCGCCGGACTGGAAGAGCAAAGTCGGCGTCGCGAACGCCGTGAACTGGCCGACCGGCGTCGGCGGTCGCGGGAACGAACAGGTGGCGGCGCTCGTCAGCCAGACGCCGGGAGCAATCGGGTACGTCGAGTTGATCTACGCGCTGCAGAACAAGATCAGCTACGGCACCGTCAAGAACGCGGCGGGTGAGGACGTGAAAGCATCTGTCGAATCGGTGACGGCCGCGGCGGCCGAAGCGGTGAAGCAGATGCCGGCGGACTTCCGCGTGTCGATCACGAACGCGCCAGGCAAAGGCGTGTATCCGATCTCGTCGTTCACGTGGCTGCTGCTGTACGAAAACCCGAAAGACAAGGCGATGGCGAAGACGATGGTGGACTTCGTCAAGTGGGCGTTGACCGACGGCCAGAAGTACTGTGCGGATCTCGGATACGCGCCGCTGCCGGCCGACGTCGTCAAGCTCGAGATGGCGGCGCTCGCTAAAATCAAGACTTCGTGAGAGAGCGTTCTCGGGATCTGGGTTTCCGATTGGGGACGGGCGCGTTTGCGCTCGTCCTCGTTGTCATTGTGTGCGGCATCGGCTTCGTGCTCGTGCAGCAATCGATGCCGTCGATTCGCAAGTTCGGGTTCGACTTCTGGCGCACCGAAACCTGGAACCCGGTCATCGGCGACTTTGGTGCGCTGCCGTTCATCTGGGGCACTCTCTACTCGTCGATCCTCGCATTGATCCTCGCGACGCCAATCGCGATCGGCATCGCCGTGTTCATCTCCGAGCTGTGTCCTGACGTCCTGCGGCAACCGCTCGTGTTCCTGACCGAGCTCCTCGCCGCGATTCCGTCGATCGTCTACGGCCTCTGGGGCGTTTTCGTCATGGTGCCGTGGGTGCGAACGCTCGAGACCTCGCTGCCAGACTCGGTGCGCCAGTGGTCGCTCTTCACGGGACCACCGCTCGGCCTCGGCATGTTGTCGGCAGCGATGATTCTGGCGGTGATGATCATTCCATTCACCTCGTCGGTCTCGCGTGAAGTGCTGAAGTCCGTTCCGGCGGCCCAGCGAGAAGGCGCGTACGCGCTTGGCGCCACGCGCTACGAAGCGATCCGCGCCGCGCTCTTCTACGCGCGCACCGGCATCGTCGGCGCCATCATGCTCGGCTTCGGCCGCGCGCTCGGCGAGACGATGGCGGTGACGATGGTCATCGGGAACAACCCGAAGATGGCGATCTCGCTGTTCGCGCCGCAGTACACGATGGCGGCCGTCGTCGCGAACGAATTCTCGGAAGCCTCGGATGCGTTGCACCTGTCGGCGCTGACCGAAATCGGGCTCGTGCTGTTCATCATCACGCTCGTCATCAATTCGCTGTCGCGGCTGTTGATCTGGTCGATGTCGGGCCGGACGACGATCGTCGAAGAGCCGGCGACGCCGCTCGCCGCCGAGTCGGCCGCATGATGCACTACCGCTTCCGCAAGCTGCTGTCGTCGCTCTTCGTCGGCTTCTGCGCGCTGTCGGTCCTCATCGCGCTCGTGCCGCTCGCGTTCGTGTTGTTCTTCGTGGTGTCGAAAGGCATCGGCGCGCTGAACGTCGACTTCTTCACGCACATGCCGGCGCCGGTCGGTGAAGCCGGCGGCGGCATGGCGAACGCGATCGTCGGCACGCTGATCGTGACGTCGCTCGCCGCCCTGATGGCGATCCCGATTGGCGTCGTCAGCGGCATCTACATGTCGGAGTACGCCGGCAGCCGCTTCGCGTCGATCGTGCGCTTCGCCGCGGACACGCTCAACGGCGTGCCGTCGATCGTAATCGGCGTGTTTGCGTACGGCGTCGTGGTCGTCTCGGTGGGGGGCTTCAGCGCGCTCGCCGGCGGCTTCGCGCTCGGCGTGATGATGATCCCGATCATCGCGCGGACGACGGAAGAACTGCTGCTGCTCGTGCCGGGATCGATGCGCGAAGGGGCACTCGCGCTCGGCGCCACGCGCGCGCGCGCCGTCGTGAGCGTCGTCGTGCCCGCGGCACTGCCCGGGATCATCACCGGCGTCGTGCTCGCGCTCGCACGCATCGCGGGCGAGACCGCGCCGCTGCTGTTTACCGCATTCAACAACCGCTATTTCTCGACGAGCCTGACGCAGCCGATTTCCACGCTGACGGTCCAGGTGTTCACCTACGCCACCGGTCCGTACGAGGACTGGCACCGACAGGCGTGGGCCGGCGCGCTGGTGCTCGTGGCGATGGTGTTCTTGTGCTCGCTGCTCGCACGGCTCGCGACGCGGCGGGTGGAACAGATGAGGGCGAATTAGTGAATCCGGTGGTGCAAGGTGCAAGGGTGCACAGGTGCAGGGTGCACTTGGTGCAGGGTGCAGGGTGCAGGGCGCGCCCGTGCACTTTCCGCACCGTGCACCTAATGCACCCTGCACCTGTGCACCCTGCACCTCTGCACCACCATGTGTATACTGAGATCCTTCTGCGCAGCATAACGTCGCTTCTGATCGTCGCCCTGCTCCTCGTCCCTTCGCTCGTTCGAGCTCAGCAGCGGCTTGATGTCGGACGCACCGCGTCCGCGGTGTCGAGCTTTACCAAGTCCGTCGACGTGCCGCCGGATGCGGTCAACGTGACGCCGGACGTGGCCGTCACGCTCATCGATATCGAAGCGGTGCTGCATCCGGTTCGCGGTTTTGTCGTCGCGCCGGAACAGACGCTGCCCGACACTCCCGACCTCCTCGACACAGACACGCTCCGCGGTCCTCCCGCTCCCTCGCTCGGCTAAGCCTTCGCGCTCCAGCGCGGTCTCGTTCGTCACAACTGTTTTTTCGGGAGTTCGTTCATGAGAGTTGTCGCAGTGTTGTCTGCTGTCGGCCTCATCAGTTTCGCGGTCGGATGCTCGCGGTCCCAGGCCGAAGCCCGTGTCGCCGCTGGTGTGCCGACGGTCGCGGTCGCAACGGTGACCCGCGGGGACGTGTCGCAGTCGCTGACGGTCGCCGCAGAATTTCGACCGTTTCAAGAGATCGACGTCCACGCGAAGGTCGCCGGCTACGTCAAGGCGATCAACGTCGACGTCGGCGATCGCGTCAAGCCGGGCCAGTTGCTCGCCGTGCTCGAAGTCCCCGAACTGCAGGATGAAATGCAGCAGGACGAGGCGGGCGTGCGACGCGCGAACGAAGAGGTGAATCGCGCGCAGGCGGATCTCGAGCGCGCCGAATCCGCGCACGAGATGGCGCACCTGGCGACGCAACGTCTCGTCGCGGTCAGCAAAGAGCGTCCGAAATTGATCGCGCAGCAGGACATCGACGATGCAACGGGACGCGATCGGCAGGCGGAGGCGCAGGTGTCGACGGCGAAAGCGGCGCTCGCCGCCGCGCGCCAGCAGTTCCAGTTCGCGAAAGCGAATCAGGCGAAGACGAAAACGCTGTTCGACTACGCGCGCATCACGGCGCCGTTCGAAGGTGTCATCACGCATCGCTACGCCGACACCGGCGCGATGATCCAGGCCGGCACCTCGTCGCAGACGCAGACGATGCCGCTCGTGAAGCTGTCGCAGAACAACCTGCTGCGGCTGATCATCCCGGTGCCCGAATCGGCGGTGACGCGCATCCACCTCAAGGAGCCGGTTGACGTCGCGGTGCAGGCGCTCGGCCGAACGTTCCCAGGGACGGTCGCACGCTTTGCCGACCGCGTCGATCCCGATACGCGGACGATGCGCGTCGAAGTTGATGTGCCGAACCCGGGACTGGAGTTGGTTCCGGGCATGTACGCGCAGGCGACGATCGCGCTCGAGCAGCAGAAGGACGCGCTGACGCTGCCGGTGCAGGCGATCGATCGTGAAGGGGATGCGGCGCACGTGCTCGTCGTGACGCGCGACAACAGAGTCGAGCCGCGCGACGTGAAGCTCGGACTCGAATCCGCGGACCGCGTCGCCATCAGCTCCGGCCTGCAGGAAGGCGACCGCGTCGTCGTCGGCAACCGCGCGCAGTTGAAAGCGGGAGAGATCGTCTCTCCGAAGGAGATGTAATGTCCCGCTTTTCCATTCGCAACCCGTACTTCATCATCGTCGTCTGCCTGATCGTGACGGTGATCGGATTGACGAGCCTCGTCCGCATGCCCGTCGATCTGTTTCCGACGATCAACATCCCGCAGGTCGTCGTCGCGACGTTTTACAGCGGTATGCCGCCGGAACAGATCGAGACCGACATCACCGGCCGCTTCGAGCGCTTCTTCACGCTCGGCAGCGGCATCGACCACATGGAGTCGCGGTCGCTGCCTGGCGTCAGCATCATCAAGGTGATCTTCCAGCCCGGCACGAACGCCGATTCGGACGTCAACACGATCTCGAATCTCGCGATGGCTGATCTGCGACGCCTGCCGCCGGGCACGCTGCCGCCGATCGTGCAGAAGTTCGACGCGTCGAGTTTGCCGGTGTCGCTCATCACGTTGAAGGGCAACGGCATGAGCGAAGCGCAGCTGCGGGACATCGGGCAGTACACGATTCGCAATCAGCTCGCGGGCGTGCCGGGCGCGTCGGTGCCGCAACCATTCGGCGGCAAGTACCGCCAGATCATGATCTACGTCGATCCCGACAAGCTGCAGGCGTACCAGCTCAGTCCGATGGACGTCGTCCGTGCGGTCAACAACGCGAACCTGATTCTGCCGGCCGGCGACGTGAAGATCGGTCCGGTCGATTACGCGATGTACACGAACAGCCAGGTCCGCGGCATCGCCGACATCAATCAGATTCCGCTGAAGACGGCGAGCGGACGGATCGTGACCGTCTCCGACGTCGGCCACGCCGAAGACGCGGCGACGATCCAGACCAACGTCGTGCGCGTCGACGGCCAGCCGTCAGTGTTCCTGCCGGTGATGAAGCAGGGCGGCGACACGAACACGATCGCGGTGGTCGACGGCATCAAGGACATGATGGGCAAGCTGCTCGACGTTCCATCGCAGGTCGTCACGAACGTCGTGTTCGATCAGTCGCTGTTCGTCAAGCGCGCGATCGAAACGCTGCTGCACGAAGGGGCGATCGGCCTCGCGCTGACGGCGATCATGGTGCTCGTCTTCCTCGGCAGCTTCCGCGCGACGGTTGGCGTGTTCCTCGCGATCCCGCTGTCGGTGCTGGCCGCGATCATCCTGCTTTACGCCGGCGGCGCGTCGATCAACACGATGATCCTGGCCGGGTTCGCGCTGGTGTTCTCGCGGTTGATCGACAACGCCGTCATCGTGCTCGAGAACATCTTCAGGCATCTGGAGCTTGGCGAAGCGCCGGAAGACGCGGCCGAGAAGGGCGGCGACGAGGTGTCGATGGCGGTGCTCGCCGCGACGCTCACGAGCTCGGTCGTGTTCTTCCCCGTGATGTTTCTCTACGGCGTGAGCAAGTTCCTCTTCTCCGCGCTCGCGCTCGCGGTCGTCCTCGCGCTGTTCGCGTCGTACTTCGTCGCGATGACGGTCGTGCCGCTCTTCTGCGCCCGGTTCATGAAGAGGCCGGCGCACACGCATCATCATCCGCAACATCCCGGCCAGGACAGCGGGGCCGAAGAAGGTGTCGTTGGCGACGTGCCGGACGACGAATGTCCAGCGGCGCGAGCGGTGACGGTCAAGCGCGGCGCGCCACAGTTGCCGCAGCCGCTGTCGACGATGGAGCGATTCAACCGCGCATTCAGCCATCAATTCGAGCGCCTGCTGCAGTGGTACGAGGCGCGTGTTCGCACATCGCTGAAGCGGCCAGGCCTGGTCGTCGTGGGCATCACCGCGATCTTTGCGGTGAGCCTCGTGCTGTTTCCATTCCTCGGCGTGGCGTTCTTTCCGCGCACCGACGCGGGGCAGTTCGTCATCAACCTCAAGTCGCCGTCGGGCAGCCGCATCGAGGTGACGTCGCAGGACGTCGCGAAAGTCGAGGAACTCGTCCGCAAGATCGTGGATCCGCGGGACCTCGAGCTGATCGTGTCGAACATCGGCGTGACGGCCGACTTTTCGGCGATGTACACGACGAACGCCGGTCCGCACACCGCCACGATCCAGGTCGCGCTCAAAGAGGATCACCGCATCGGCAGCTACGACTACATGGCGCGCGTGCGGACGGCAATCCAGCAGGAGTATCCGCAGCTGACGGCGTACTTCCAGTCGGGCGGCATGGTTGACGCGGTGCTCAATCAGGGTCTGCCGGCGCCGATCGACATCCAGTTGAGCGGGTCGAATCTGGACAACGTCTACAAGGCCGCGGCCAGCATGGCGGGCGACATTCGGTCGCTGCGAGGAGTCAGCGACGTCTTCATCCCGCAGGACATCGACTACCCGTCGCTGCAACTGGACATCGATCGCGTCCGCGCGGCGGAACTCGGTCTGAATCAACGCGAGGTCGTCGACAACGTCATCACCGCGCTGACGTCGAACCAGATGATCGCGCCGAGCTTCTGGGTCGATCCGAAGAGCGGCAACGACTACCTGCTGACGGTCCAGTATCCCGAGAACCGGATCAAGACGTTGCGCGATCTGCGCGGCATCCCGCTGCACGGCGAGCGCATTACCGATCCGACGCTGCTCGATGCCGTGACGAAAGTCACGCCGACGCGATCGCCGACCGAGATCGATCACTACCAGATCCGTCGCGTGATCGATATCTACGTCAACCCGGCCGGCGAGGATCTCGGCGGCGTCGCCAATCAGATCACGGCCTTGTTGAAGCGCACCAAAATGCCGACCGGCGTCAAAGTCGACATGCGCGGGATGGTGCAGGGGATGCAAGCGTCGTTCACCAGCTTCGCGATGGGGCTGAGCCTCGCGCTCGTGCTGTTGTATCTGATCCTCGTCGCGCAGTTCCGATCGTTCACCGATCCGGTCTTGATCCTGCTCGCGATCCCGCCAGGCCTCGCCGGCGTGCTCGTCGCGCTCTACGTGACGGGGACGACGCTGAACGTGCAGTCGCTGATGGGCGTGCTGATGATGGTCGGCATGGCGGTGTCCAACAGCATTCTGATCGTTGAATTCACGCACCGGCTCGAGGAAGACGGCATGCCGCTCCTCGACGCCGTCGTCAGCTCGTGCCGCATTCGTCTGCGGCCGATCTTGATGACGTCATTGGCGACGGTGTTTGGTTTGATCCCGATGGCGCTGAAGCTCGGAACGGGCAGCGAGGCCTACGCGCCGCTCGCCCGCGCGATCATCGGCGGCCTGCTGGTATCCGTCGTCCTCACGGTCTTCATCGTGCCGGCGGCGTATTTGATCGTGTATCGGAGGCAACGTGCTCACGTGTAGAACAACGTCAACCACGGAACGCACGGAATGCACAGAACAACGTTGTGTCGTGATTTCTGTGAGTTCTGTGAGTTCTGTGGTTGCCTTTCTCTGTTTCCTCTGTCCCTCTCTTTTTGCGCAGACCCCACTCTCCCTCAAAGACGCCGAGCGGCAGGCGATCGACAGCAATCCAACCGTGCGTGCCGGACGCTACTCGGCGTTGGCGGCGACGGAAGGGATCCGCGAGGCTCGTTCTGCGTATTTCCCCACGAGCTTCGGCAGCTTCACCGGCGCCGGCGCCACCGACGGGACGCGGATCGCGGCCGGCGGTCTCAACAACCCGACGATTCTCGATCGCTTCGCCGCCGGATTCGGCGTCTCGCAGCTGCTGACGGACTTCGGCCGGACGAACGCGCTCGTGCAAAGCTCGTCGCTCCACGCCGATTCGCGTCAGCAGGACGTCGACGCGCGCAAGGCCGACGTGCTGCTGCAGGTCGACCGCGCGTACTTCGACGCGCTGCGCGCGCAGGCGGTGTTGAAGGTCGCGCAGCAAACCGTCGATGCGCGGAAGCTCGTGGCGGATCAAGTTGGCGCCCTCGCGAACAGCGGGTTGAAGTCGAGCCTCGACGTCAGCTTCGCGCAGGTGAACCTCGGCGAGGCGCAGCTGCTGCTCGTCCAGGCGCAGAACGACGTGCAGGCGGCATACGCTGGCCTCGCGGCCGCGATGGGCGCGCCGCAGGTGACGACGTATGTGCTGAACGAAGAGGAGATGCCGCCGGCGCCGCCGGACGACAGCGCGTCGCTCGTCGCCGCGGCGCTGCGCGATCGGCCGGACGTCCACGCCGCGCGTCTCGAAAACGAGTCGGCGCAACGGTTCGCCGACGCCGAACGGAATCTGTGGATGCCGTCGCTGTCGTTCGTCGGCGCCGCCGGATTCACGCCGTATCACCAGGTCGGCTTGACCGATCGCTATTCCGCGGCGGGGATCAACGTCACGATTCCGTTGATGAACGGGAACTTGTATCAAGCGCGTCACGCCGAAGCGGCGTTCCGCGCGCAGGCGCAAGATCAGACCGAGCGGGATCTCGAGAACCGCGTCTCGCGCGACGTGACGGTCGCGTGGCTCGCGGCGCGGACCGCGTATCAGCGTCTCGATTTGACGAATCAGCTTCTTGCGCAGGCATCGGCTGCCATGGAGCTCGCGCAAGGCCGGTACGATCTTGGCCTCAGCTCGATCGTGGAGCTCACGCAGGCGCAGTTGAACAAGACGAACGCCGAGATCGCGCAGGCTACGGCGAAATACGAGTACCAATCACGGATCGCCGCGCTGCGATATCAGACGGGCCAGCTGAAATAGCGCGGCGGGCGCGATCGAGGCGCCGGATCGTGTTGACGTTGTCGGTCGCGCGCGCGGGCCACTCGGTCCAGAGGCGCAGATTCCGTTTCGCCCACGCGACGGCGTCAGGTCCGGTCGTCGTGTTCGCCATGCCCTCGAACGCGTCGCCGAGATCGGCGTACGCCATGAGGTCGACGGGCGGCTGCGCCGTTGGACCGCCGAGCAGTGTCACGGCTTCTTCGTACGCCGCTCGCGCCTCGCGCGTCTTGTTCCATTCGAGGAGCAGGTCGCCGCGCCGCAACAGGGTGCGAGCGAGGTTCGTGCGATGCGCGCGGCTCGATGGATCGGCGCGCACCGACGCCCGCGCGTACGTCAGCGCCTCGTCGAGCGTCGCGCGCGCCTCACCCAGCGCGTGCGTCCGCGACTGCGCCAGCGCCAGATACGACAAGTACTCAGCGAGGAAGTTGCTGTAGTAAAAACCGCGGTTTTCGCCTTTCGCAAACGGACGCGCGATCTCGACCGCTTGCCGAATCAGCTTCAACCCGGCGGCCGGATCGCTCTCGACCGTCGCGCGTCCCATGCGGGCGAGCGACACCGTCTGGTCGAACCGATCGACGGCATCGTTCGCGTCGGCCGTTATCTCGGTGTAAAGCTCGTACGCGGCGCGGTAGTAGGGGATGGCCTTCGACGGCTCGTCGGTCGACGAGCGGCACCACGGATCGAAGAAGAAGTACCCGAGGTCCTCGTTGTCGAGCGTGACGTCGGACCGGTAGCGCTGATCCGTGGCGATCACGCCGCGCTCCATCGACTCGGCTTCGCGCATGTGCGGGAGCGCCGAGCCGAAATCGCCAAGCCGCCGCTCGAGCCTGGCGATTCGCCGAATCAGGCGCGCCGTCGCGACCGTCGTGCCGACGTCGTGCACGCGATTCATGACGCCACGGATGGTCCGTTCGCCCTGCCGCAGCACCGCCAGCCCCTCGCTCAGGTTGCCGTCCTGAATGAACGCGTCGGCACGCGAGCCGTAGCTGTTGGCCAGCATCCGCATGTCCTGCGGCGTGACGCCGTTCGAGTGTTGAATCGTTTCGAGCAGATCGGTGAGGTTCTTTGCGCTGGCGGCCGAGGCGGTCCGATCGCCGTTCTCGCGCTGCGCTTCGCTGAGCAGGCCGTACGTGTTCGCAAGCGCGCGCAGGCGGACGACGTTCCGCGGCTCCCGATCCGCGAGCTGTTTCCGAATCGACAGCGCCTTCTCGAGGCTCGCTTGCGCCGCGCGGAATTGCCCGAGGCTCGCCACGCCGCGCGCGCCCTGCACGCGCGCGACGCGCTCGTACGCCGTCGCCAACTCCTCGAGCAACGACACATCGTCTCCCGCCTCGCGCGACAAGTTGTCCAGATACGTCAACGCCGTCGTCACGACGACCTGCCGCGCTTGCGTCGACTCGGGGAGTTTCTCGACCTCGTCGTGGACGTCGAAGAGCACCTTGTTCGCCAGCGTCCTCACTTCTTCAAAGCGGCGCTCGGCGCGTTCGGCTTCGATCGCCCGCGCGCGCGCCTGCCGCGTCGCGGCGAACAGTCCGCCGAGCAGCGACAAGACGACGAGCGCGGCGGCCGTGACCGCGATCGCATTGCGCTGGACGAACGTGCTCGTGCGATACGCCAGCGTCCACGGCCGGGCCGTCACCGGACGCTTCGACAGCGATCGGCGAATGTCCGCCGCGAATTGTTCGACCGACTGGTAGCGCTGCGCCGGGTCGGCGTAGCGAGCCTTGCCGATGATCGCTTCGACGTCGCCGCTGCGCCCGCCAGTCCCGTGCAGCATCTCGGCGAGGACGACGCCGAGCGCGTAGACGTCGGTGGCCGCCGTGATCGGATCGCGGTCGATGACTTCCGGCGCCGCATACTCCGGCGTAAACGGAATCGTCGTCTCCGGCTCGGGATTGGCGTCGAGGAGTTGCGCCACGCCGAAATCGAGCAGCTTCGGCACGCCGTCGGCCGTGACGATGATGTTGGAGGGCTTGAGATCGCGATGCACGATCAGCCGTTCATGCGCGTACTGCACGGCGCTGCAGACCTTCAGGAACAGCTCGAGCCGAGCGGTGACCGAGAGCTCGCGCTGCTTGCAGAACGCCGTGATCGGCTGGCCGTCGACGAACTCCATCACGAGGTACGGAATTTCGCGGCCCTCTTCGAGGAGCGTCCCGCCGTCCGACAGGTGAGCGATGTGCGGATGCTGCAGCCGTGCGAGGATCTGCCGTTCGAACCGGAATCGATCGAGCGCTTCGTGCGTGTCGAAACCGCGATGTACGAGTTTGATCGCGACTTCCTGATCGAACAGCCCGTCCGCGCGCCGCGCGCGATACACGGTCCCCATGCCGCCTTCGCCGGCGATCCCGGTGATCTTGTAGACGCCCACGCGCCGTCCGATCGCCGAGTAGCCGCCCGCACGGCCCTGGGCCCAGAGTTGACCGGCATCGTGCACGAGATCGGACACCTGTGCGGACGC
>DASREL010000038.1:0-21522 GCA_035652075.1 Vicinamibacterales bacterium | reverse complement strand
CTTCTCCCAGCCCGGGCGCAGCAGCACCATCCCGATCATGCGGTCGCTCTTCAATGCGTCCGCGACCATCTCGCGGTAGCGCGGTTCGAAAATGTGCAGCGGCAGAAACACGTTGGGGAAGAGGACGACGTTCGGCAGCGGGAAGAGCGGAAGCAGGTCTGACATTTCAGACTTCAGAGTTGAGACTTCAGACTTTAATGGATCGTCTTCGTCTTCTTGTCCATATAGTCCATGAGGACGTACTGACCGAGCGTATACGGCGTCGTGAAGTACGCCTTGCCTTTGCAGATCGCGGCGACGCGTCGCACGAAGCTGACGAGGTCGTAATCGCGCGCGAGCATGAACGTGTTGATCATGATGCCGCTCTTGCGGCAGGCGGCGACCTCGGCGCACGTTTCGGCGACGATGAACGGGTCGAGGCCGAAGGCGTTCTTGTAGATGCGTCCGTCGGGCTGCGTCAACGCGGACGGCTTGCCGTCGGTGATCATGATGATCTGCCGCATGTCCTTGCGCTGCCGATCGAGAATCCGGCGCGCGAGCCGCAGTCCTTCGCGGGTGTTCGTGTAGTACGGGCCCACGCGGACGCGCCCGAGCTCGGCGAGCGGAATCTCTTCGGCTGAATCGTGGAACAGCACGACTTTCAACGCGTCGCCCGGATACTGGTTCTTGATCAACTGCGCGAGGGCCAGCGCCACGCGTTTGGCCGGCGTGAACCGATCCTCGCCGTACAAGATCATCGAGTGGCTGCAGTCGAGCATCAGCACCGTCGCGCACGAGCTCTGATACTCGCCTTGCGCGACCATCAAATCTTCGTGCTTGACCGTGATCCGTGATGTCGATTCGCCGGCCTCGTGCTGCCGCCTCACGGAGTTGAGCAGCGTCGCGCCCGGATCGAGGTTCAGCGTGTCGCCGTACTCGTACGGCTTTGGCGCTGCCATGGCCTCCACGCCGGTCGCCTGCTCGCGCGTGTCGTGGCGGCCGAAGCTGCTCTTGCCGACCGACCCGAGCAGATCGCGCAGCGCGCGGTAGCCGAGGAAGTCGAGCGCCTTGTCGGTGACCTCGAACGTCACCGGCGGTTGATCGGGACCGAGCCCGCCGCCGCGTCCTTGCCGGCGTTCGCGTTCGGCGTCGAGATCCGGCGGCGTGGAGATGTAGCCCTCCTGCGCCATCCGCTCGATGATTTGCTGGATCAGTTCCTCGAGCTTCGACCGCGCATCGCTCTGATCGCCGTCCGCGGGATCGCCGAGCAGTTTCTCGATCGTCTCTTCGGGCAGCACACCGCCGTTGAACAGCGCGTCGAGGATGGCGTCGTGCAGCGCCTGCATCGTCCGCTCTTCCTCGTCGGTACCGTACGGGTTGCCGAACCCGCTCGCGAGGAGCAGATCGGAGAGCTTCGCGACCAGATCTTCGAGATCCAGATCGTCGAGCTCGTCGCCCGTGTACTTCGTATACCTGTACTTCACTAGTTGTAGTACTTCTTCTTCGAGCCTGGAATGCGAATCTCGTCTTCGAGCGATTGTTCCTCACGCCGGCTCGGGCGGCGCGGCGCGGCTTCGGCCGCGGAGTAGCCGCGCTCGTCGCTGCGGCTGATCTTCTTCTGCGCGCACAGGCCTTCGAGCACGAAGTCGATGGCGGCGGCCATTGCCGGCGCGGACGCGCCTTTCGCAACGCCGGCGTGTTCGGCGAGCTCCCGCAGCCCCTGCACCGTGCGCGCCTGCGTGATGACGTCGGCCGCCGACGTCGTGTCGCTGAGCGGCAGCGTGCCGCCGAGGTCGAACCACTCGACGACGGTCCGCGTGTCGACGCCGTCGAACATGCCGCTGAAGACGTTGCCGACAGCCGAGCGGATCAAATCGCGCGCGACGTTTTCGGCGCCGCGCAGTTCGCCTTCGTATTCGAGCTCGAACTTGCCGGTGATCGACGGCAGCGCGGCGTAGATGTCGGTGACGCGCGGGACGACCATGCCTTCTTTGTTCGCGAGCGCGCGCCGCTCCGCGTTCGAGACGACGAGCTCGAGCGTCGTGATCGGCAGGCGCTGGCTGACGCCGGATCGTTTGTCGATCTTGCGATCCGCGCGCGCCTGGAAGGCGACTTCTTCGACAACCTCGCGCACGTAATCGGGGACGTCGACCTTCAATCCGTCGACGCGGTCGGTCCACGCTTCCTGCTTCGTGATCGCCATCGCATTCGATCGCGTCTGCGGATAGTGCGTGCGGATTTCCGATCCGATGCGATCTTTGAGCGGCGTGATGATCTTGCCGCGCGCCGTGTAGTCCTCGGGGTTGGCCGTGAAGACGAGCATCACGTCGAGCTTCAGCCGGATCGGATAGCCCTTAATCTGGACGTCGCCTTCCTGCAGGATGTTGAACAATCCGACCTGGATCTTCCCGGCGAGATCGGGCAGCTCGTTGATCGCGAAGATGCCGCGGTTCGCGCGCGGCAGCAGGCCGTAGTGCATCGTGAGCTCGTCGGACAGGTTCAGTCCGGCTTGCGCCGCTTTGATCGGATCGATGTCGCCGACCATATCGGCGATCGTGACGTCGGGCGTCGCAAGCTTCTCGACGTAGCGCGCCTCGCGCGGCAGCCACGAGATCAGCATCTCGTCGCCTTCGGTGGCGACGCGCGTCTTGCACGAGGCGCACAGCGGCGCGAGCGGATCGTCGTGGATCTCGCAACCGGGCACGACCGGGATTTCGGCGTCGAGCAGATCGACGAGCGCCCGCAGGATGCGGCTCTTCGCCTGGCCGCGCAAACCGAGCAGAATGAAATTGTGTCGCGAGAGAATCGCGTTCACCAGTTGCGGGACGACGGTTTCGTCGTAGCCGATGATCCCGGGGAAGAGCGCTTCGCCCTTCTGAAGCTTGCAGACGAGGTTGTCGCGAATTTCCTGTTTGACCGGCTTCGAGCGACGGCCCGAGCGTCGCAAATCGCCGAGCGTGTGAATGGCCGCCATAGAATGGATTCTATAGCAGATGCGTCACGCCTTCTTTCGAGCGCCGCGGCCGCTCGTCTTCGCGCACCGCGGCGGCGCGGCGCTGAAGCCCGAAAACACGATCGAGGCGTTCGATAACGGAATTGCGCTTGGGGCGGACGGACTGGAACTCGATGTTCATCTCTCGCGCGACGGCGACGTCGTCGTGCATCACGACCGGACGCTCGAGCGGACCACGACGCTCGCCGGCGCGATCGCCGCGGCGTCGACGGCTGAGCTCGAGGCCGCCGGCGTGCCGCGGCTCGAGACAGTCCTGACACGGTACCGCGACGCGCGGATCATCATCGAACTCAAGGTCAACTCCGTCGAAATGGCGCGCGGTGCCGTCGATGTCGTCCGGCGGTGCGACGCCGTGGACCGCGTGTGCTGCGGCTCGTTCGGCATGCGCGTGCTTCGGACCGTCCGTGCGCTCGAACCGGCGATCGCCACGAGCGCGGCGCGTGAAGAAGTGCGATGGTTCCTGTATCGGTCGTGGGTCCGCTGCGCGCCCACGAAAACGGCCTACGATGGATTTCAAATTCCAGAGATGGCGGGATCGACGCGCGTGGTTTCGCACCGCTTCATAGCCGCCGCGCATCGCGCCGGGCTTGGTGTGCAGGTGTGGACCGTCAACACTGAAGACGATGCGCGCCGGTTGCTCGCGTGGGGCGTCGACGCGTTGATTACCGACCGTCCGGACATCGTCGTTCCTATCGCTGGCCTGAAAGGCTCGCGCTACGATGCACAGATGAAAGGCTCGCGCTCCATATGACACTCGCTGATATCTACGCCGCGCGCGAACGCGTCTATCGCGTCGTGCGGCCGACGCCGCTCATGCGCCATCCGCTGTTGTGCGACGAGCTCGGACTCGACATCCGCGTCAAGCACGAGAATCACAATCCAACCGGCGCGTTCAAGGTCCGCGGCGGATTGAATCTGATCGCCAGCTTGTCGGCCAATGAACGTCGCGGCGTGGTCACGGCGACGACCGGCAACCACGGACAGTCGATTGCGCTCGCGTGTCAGCGCGAAGGCGTGCCGTGCACGATCGTCGTCCCGATCGGAAACAACCCGGAGAAGAATGCGGCGATGCGCGCGTACGGCGCCGAGTTGATCGAATTCGGCAAGGATTTCGACGAAGCGCGAGAAAAGGTCGAGCAGATCGTCGTCGAACGCAAGCTCCGCTACGTGCATTCGGCCAACGAACCGTTGCTCATTGCCGGCGTCGGCACGTACGGACTCGAGATTTTTCAGGACGCGCCAGACGTGGACGTGATCCTCGTCGCGATTGGCGGCGGCAGCGGCGCCTGCGGCTGCGCGATCAGCCGCACCGGCGTCGGCAGCCGCGCGAAAGTGATCGGCGTCCAGGCGGCGCGCGCCAACGCGTTCACCCGTTCGTGGAAGACGGGCACGCGCGTCGTCGGCGACAAAGCGGACACGTTTGCCGAAGGCATGGCGACGCGCGTGACATTCGATCTCACGTTTGAACTGCTGCAGCGCGAGCTCGACGACATCGTCGAGCTCTCGGAAGACGAACTTGCGGATGGCATTCGTCTCGCGCTGCGCACGACACACAATCTCGCCGAAGGCGCCGGCGCGGCATCGCTCGCCGCCGCGAAAAAAATCCGCGAAACGCTCGTCGGAAAACGCGTCGTCTGTGTTATGAGCGGTGGCAATATCGATGCGGCGACGCTGAAAAAAGTCATCGCGACACACTAACGCTGCAAAAACTCCGTACGGAAGTTACAAAGGACGGATAAGATCTGCGCACCCATGCGCAGACTGCTGACAATTTTTGTAATCGCCGCTGCCGCGATCGCGACAGTTTTCCAATTCGCCAGACTTCAAGCGGCCGGATTTACCCTCGGCAACATCGTGGTCTATCGAGTCGGCGACGGATCCACCGGCCTGGGAAGTGCGGCCGCGCCGGTGTTCATCGACGAATTCACAGCGAGCGGAACCCTCGTGCAGTCGATTGCGATGCCGACGAGCGTCAACGGTGCGAACCGTCGGCTGACATCGAGCGGATCGGCGACGAATGACGGCTTCCTGACGCTCTCGGCCGACGGCCGCTACGTCATGGTCTCCGGTTACGACGCGAACGTGACGACCGCAAGCGTCGCGACGACGACTTCGTCCGCTGTGAACCGGGTCGTCGGGCGCATCGACAACGCTGGGACCGTCGACACGAGCACCGTGTTCAACGGCACCGCGGGCAATTCGTTCAGCGGTGGCAACATTCGCAGCGTCGCAAGCACCGACGGCACGAGCATCTGGGCGATCGGATCGGTGAGCGGCGTCCAGTTTCTAACGCTCGGCGCCACGTCGTCGACGCAGATCAGCAGTGCCATCACGAATCTGCGTGTGGCCGGGATTTTCGCCGGTCAGCTCTATGTGTCGACCGCGTCGGGCTCCGCCGTGCGCGTCGGTACCGTCAGCGGCGGCACCGCGACGACGACCGGCCAGACGATCGCGAACCTGCCCGGTTTTCCGACGTCCGGCAGTCCCGACGCGTTTTTCTTTGCGGACCTCGACGGCACTCCAGGCGTCGACACCCTCTACGTCGCCGACGACGGCGGACAGGTGCAGAAGTACGCGTTGGTGAGCGGGAATTGGGTGCCGAAAGGGAGCGTTGCGATTGCCACGGCTCGCGGCATCACCGGGACGGTTCAGGGCGGCACGGTGACGTTGTTCGTCACGGGCAGCAACGGCGCGACCTTGTTCAGCGTGACCGACTCCAGCGGACCGACGGGTACGTTGAGCGGCACGCCGACCACCCTGGCGAGTGCCGGAACGAACAAAGCGTTCCGCGGCGTCGCGCTGACGCCGTCGAATTCACAACCGCCGCACCCGACGAATCCCACTGGCGTCTACACCGCGAATCCGAATCCCGTGAAGGCCGGCACGACGACCGTGTTGACCGTCCAGGTCACACCGGGAACGAACCCGTCGAGCATCGGCCTCACGGTGAAGTCAGACCTCACTGCCATCGGCATTCCCGGCGTGCAGACGTTTGCCGCCGGTCCGAACAACACGTTTACGTTCTCCGCCGCGGTGCCGAGCTCATTGCCGCCGGCGACATATCCGTTGACCGCAACCGTGGCCGACACGAATCCAGAGCATTCGAGCACGACCGCAGCGATCAGTTCCGGGTTGACGGTAACGCCTCCATCGACGGCGCCAACGGGCACCGGATCGGCAAGCCCGTCGAGTCTTCATCGGAATGAGTCGACGCTGTTGAAGGTGTCGGTGACGCCGGGCACGAATCCTCCGAGCGGCACGATTAGCGTGGTCGGCGATCTGTCATCGATTGGTGGATCCTCGACGCAAGCGTTCACCGGTTCGGGCAACGACTTCACGTTTACGGCAACGATCTCGAACACGGCGGCGTTCGGGCCGCAATCGTTGCCGATTACCGTCAGCGATACACCGCAGGGCCGGAGCAGCACGACGTCGATCTCGCTTACGGTGCAACCACCGCCACCACCCACGACGGTCAAGATCAGTCAGGTGTACGGCGGCGGCGGAAATTCGGGCGCGACCTACACGAACGATTTCATCGAGATCTTCAACGACGACATCAACCCGGTCGACGTCACCGGCTGGTCGGTGCAATACAACTCCGCGGGCACCACGACCGGCGCGTGGCAGATAACCGAGATTTGTCCGACCGGTCCGTGCCTGATCCAGCCAGGGCACTACTTCCTCGTCGAAGAGGCGCAGGGGAACGCCGGCACGACCGCGCTGCCGGTGCCGAACGTCGTCGGCACGATCGCGATGGGCGCAGGCAGCGCCAAGGTCGCATTGATGAACATCAACGTGCCGATCGTCGGTCAATGCCCGGCCGCCGGCACGTTCGTCGATCTCGTCGGATATGGATCGGCGAATTGCGCGGAAGCGTCCGCCGCCCCCGTGTTGACGAACACGACCGCGGCGATTCGTCGCGGCAACGGCTGTCAGGACTCGGACAACAATGCCGCCGACTTCGTAGCCACAGGACCGATTCCGCGCAACAGTCTGGCGCCGGCGAATGGCTGCGGCGGCGATCCGACGCAGCCGTCGGGATTGGGCATCGCAACGCCCGACTCGCGCCTGCCCGGCAGTTCGACGCTGCTGACGGTTCGCGTCACGCCGGCGACGGCGACACCGAGCACGGGAATCAGCGTGTCGGCGAACCTCGCGGCAATCGGCGGCGCTTCGTCGCAGGCCTTCTACGACGATGGAACCCACGGCGACCTGACCGCGGGCGACAACATCTTCTCAGTCCAGCAGACGGTCGGGGCGGCAATCGAAACCGGCGCGAAGTACCTCGTTGCGACGATCACGGACGAGCAAAGTCGAACGGCCACGGCGCCAATCACGTTGACGGTCGAAAGCCCGTCGTGCGGCGTGGAGCGGTGGGAAGTCAAAGTCGGCACCGACAGCACGGTAGGACAGGTAAACCTTGGCACGACGGTGCCGTCGACGATCTTCGATTTGGCGAGGTTCCCGGCGCCGAGTGAAAACGTGCTCAACACAACCTTCGCCACGGTCCGCATCGACGGTGTCGAAACGACGCTGTATCAGATCGACGCGACGATGACGTTCTACAAGCTCGAGACCGACGTCGACTACCACATCGTCCTCGACGACTTGAACGGCCATACGTTGATTGCCGAAATTCCAAACCCGGGTTGCACGCTCGCGCCGAACCCGTCAGGGTCGGGACCTCGTGTGTTCGACAGCACCGACCCGTTCGGCCCGGGGATCGCGAACGCGCGTGCGACATTCGACGCGCGGCTGCAGGCGCAGACGTTCTTCCAGAACGCCGGCATTCCGGTCCGCGTGAAGGGCATCGGCTTCTTCGACTTCGAACACGGCCAGACGGGCGTCGCGCCGAACGCGATCGAACTCCATCCGGTGCTCGAGATCTTCTTCCGCGCGAACACGACGACAACGTTGCAGTCGTCGGGCACGCCGGTGTTCGGTCAGCCGCTCGGCTTCTCGGCCACGGTCACGAGCGGCGCAGACCATGTGCCAACCGGCGACCTGACGTTCTTCTTCGACGGCACCTCGATGGTCGTGCCGCTCGACGAGACCGGGCACGCGTCGTTTTCGACGGCGTCGTTGCCCGCCGGCGATTACTCGATGACCGCGTCGTACGCCGGCGACGACAACTCTGTCGCCAGCGTCTCCGCGCCGTTGACCTTCACCGTCGCTCGTGCCGACCAGTCGATCGACTTCGCGACGATTGCGCCTAAAACGTACGGCGCGTCGGACTTCGGCGTCACGGCGAGCGCCTCGTCCGGCTTGCCGGTTTCGTTCAGCATTGCGTCCGGCCCGGCGACGATCAGCGGGTCGACGGTGCACATCAGCGGTGCGGGAACGGTCGTCGTTCGGGCGTCGCAGGCGGGATCGGACAACTTCAATCCGGCCGGCGACGTCGATCGATCCTTCGATGTTGCGCCGGCGCTGCTGTCGGTGTCTGCCAACGACGTGACGCGCGAGTTCGGCACGCCGAATCCGGCGTTGACCGGCACGCTCAGCGGCGTCGTCGGCGGCGACGGCATCACGGCCGCGTTCGGGACGTCCGCCGACATCACGAGTTCGGTGGGGCAATACGTCATTACGCCGGTACTGAGCGATCCGAATGGACGGCTGATCAACTACACCGTCTCAGCGCACAACGGCGTGCTGACGATCGTCGATACGACGCCGCCCGTGATCGACAGCGTGACGCCGAGCGTCACTTCAATCTGGCCGCCGAACAAGAAGATGGTGCCGGTCGCAATTCAAGTGAGCGCGACGGATCTCGGCGGCATCGCGCCGTCGTGCAGCGTGACCGGTGTGTCGAGCGACGAACCGGGGTCCGATCAGTGGACGATCACCGGCCCGCTGACAGTGTCGCTGCAAGCGGACCGGAACGGGAGCGGCGACGGGCGGATCTACACGATCGCCGTGAGCTGCGTCGACGGATCGGGCAACGCGACCGCATCGTCGACGACGGTGGCCGTGCCGCACGATCAGCGCCAGTAACTAGTCCTTGACGATCGTCGTGCCGCCGGAACCGCGAGCGGCGACGATGATGAGCAGCAAGACGACGACGGCGGCGATGATGCCGATCGCGATCCACACCGGGTTGTGATACCAGACGTGGCCGCCGTTGATGTTCACCTCGATCGTCTTGTCCTGCAGCGCGAGCAGCGGTAGGTAGAGATAGGCGAACAGCGTTTCCATTGGCTGACCTCCACGGTCAGCCAGTGCAAGCGCTGTGACCTGAGCCGTTAGTCACGAATGATCGTCGTCGGACCGCCGCCGCCGCGCACCGCCACAACAATTAACAACAGAATGACGATCGCCGCGAGGGCCGCGAGAATGTCCCAGCCAGGATTCTGGTACCAGTGGCCGCTGCCGATCTGCACCTGAATCGTTTTGTCCTGCAGCGCGAATAAGGTGTCCATGCGATGACCTCTGAGGTCACGCAGGTGCAAATGTCAGGACGTGAGCCGACGTCGAGCGAGCCGGAACACCTCGTCCATCATCGTCGCCGTCAGTTTGCCGGTATTGGTGTTCTGGCGGCTCGGGTGATAACAGCCGATCAGTATCTGGCCGTTCGGCAGCGTGTGCGCGAGCGCGTGACCGAAGAGCGGCTTCGGCCGGACGACGATGCCGCGGTGCTTGAGCAACGCGAGATACGCGTCGAAACCGATCCTGCCGAGCGCGACGACGACTGTGACGCGCGTCAGCGCCGCAATCTCGGCGTCGAGATGCGGCAGGCAGTTGGCGATCTCTTCGGGCGTCGGCTTGTTGTCAGGCGGGGCGCAGCGGACCGCGGCGGCGATAAACGCGTCGCGCAATTGCAGGCCGTCGTCCGGGTGGTTTGATGTCGGGATGTTGGCGAAGCCGGCGCGATGGAGCGCGGACATCAAGAAGTCGCCGGAGCCGCCGACACCGTCCCCAGTAAAGACGCGACCCGTGCGGTTCGCACCATGCGCCGCCGGCGCGAGGCCGATGATCAGCATTCGCGCACGCGGATCGCCAAAGCCTGGCACCGGTTTGCCCCAGTAGGTGTCGTCGCGATACGCGCGCCGCTTCTCGCGCGCGATCCGCTGGCAGTAGGTGCGAAGCCGCGGACACCGTTCACAGGCAACGATGTCCGCGTGAACGTCTACCAGACGCGACACTGATTCTTGCGAACCATCGGCGCGTCCGCTTTGCACGAGAACGCTTTCGCGAACTCCGGCATGTTGGATACGACGCCATTGATGCGCGCCTGACCGGGCGAGTGCGGATCGACCTGCGCGAGCATCCGTTTGACCTCGGGCCGCGCGCTCTCGCACCAGATCTGGCCGAACCCGAGGAAGAAGCGCTGCTCGGGCGTGAAGCCGTCGAGCGTTTTCGGACTGCTCGCCGCGCTCGACGCGAGATACGCCATGAGCGCGAGCCGCACGCCGCCGTTGTCGGCGACGTTCTCGCCTTCGGTCAGCTTGCCGTTCAACTTCAGATCGTCGACCGCCGTCATGTTCGAGTATTCGTCGACGATGCACTGGGCGCGTTCGTTGAAGGCCTCGGCATCTTTGGGCGTCCACCATTCCTTCAGGTTGCCGCGCGCGTCGAATTGACGTCCGGAGTCGTCGAATCCGTGCGTCAACTCGTGGCCGACGACCATGCCTGCTGCGCCAAAATTCACCGCCGGATCGTTCTTCGCGTTGTAGAACGGCGGCTGCAGGATGCCGGCGGGGAAGTTGATGTTGTTCTGCAGCGGGTTGTAGTACGCATTGACGGTCGGCGGCGTCATGCCCCATTCGCTTTTGTCGGTCGGCTTGCCGATCTTGCCCAGCTGTCGGTGGAATTCGAACGCGTTCGCGCGCTGCGAGTTGCCGAGTGCGTCGCCGCGGACGATCTTCAGCGGACCGTAGTCGCGCCACTTGTCCGGGTAGCCGATCTTGTCCGCGACCGCTTTCAGTTTGACGAGCGCTTCGCGCTTCGTGTCGGCGGTCATCCACGTCAGGCTGTTGATGTCCTTTTCGAGCGCGCCCTCGATGTCGTGGACCATCTTCAGCGTGTCGGCCTTCGCTTCGGGACCGAACGTTTCCTTGACGAACGCCTGACCGAGCGCCTCGCCGAGGTCGCCGTCGGTGTACTGCACGCAGCGCTTCCACCGCGGACGCAGTTCCTTGGCGCCGGTCATCGTCTTGCCATAGAACTCGAAGTTCTCGTTGACGAACGCGGTCGGCAGGATCGTCGCCGATGCGTGGACGACGTGCCACGTGAGGTATGCCTTGATGTCGTCCATCGACGAGGACGCCAGGATCTTGCCGAGGGATTTGAAGAAATCCGGTTCGGTGACGTTGAGCGCGTAGATCGGCGGCGCGCCGATGCCGTCGAAGTAGCGCTGCCACTGGAATTGCGGCGTCATCGCCTGCAGTTCCTGCGGCGTTTGCTTGTGGTAGATCTTCGTCGGGTCGCGACGCGTCGTGACGTCGAGCGCGCCCTTCGCCAGCGCGGTTTCGAGCGCCATCACTTTCTCGGCTTTCGTCGATGCCTCGCTGATCCCGAGCAGCCCGAACATCTTCGAAATGTGTTCGACGTACGCTTTGCGCTGCTCGGCCGATTTCGGATCGTCACGCAGGTAGTAATCGCGTTCGGGCAATCCCATGCCGCCCTGGTCGGCGATCGCCATCTCGAGTGACGAGTCCTTGAAATCGGCTTCCGATCCGAAGTTGAAGAAAACGTTCGTCTGGATCGTGTGCAGTTCGGCCACGAGCGGCGCGAGATCGTTCGGCGTCTTCAGCGCGTCGATTTTCGAGAGCAGCGGCTGCAGCGGCGCCGCACCTTTCGCGTTAATCGTCGATTCGTCCATGCACGACGCGTAGTAGTCACCGATCTTCTGGTTCTCGCCGGTCGGCTTCGCCGCCGCCTCGTCGAGAATCCTGTGCAGCACTTGGTTGTTGCGGTCCTGGAGCTCGTCGAACCGGCCCCAGCGCGAGCGATCGTTTGGGATCGGATTGTTCTTCATCCACCCGCCGCACGCGTATTCATAGAAATCGGTGCATGGATCGGCGGTCTTGTCGAGCGCTGCCAGCTCGAGTCCCGATTCGGACTTCGTCTGGCCATCCGAGATCGCGACGAGCGGAGCCCCGACGAAGAGAAGCGCGCACAGCAGTCGTTTCATAAGCCTCACCATAAACGAGGTGGTGCAAGGTGCAGGGTGCAAGGTGCAGCGTGCTTGGGTGCACCCTGCTGGGTGCGCCGGTGCGCGCAACACGTGGCGCACGCGGCACCTCGCACCGTGGCACGGTGCACCCTGCACCTTGCACTCTGCACCACAAGATTCCCGTTCACCATACTCGACAAGCGTTTTCTCGCACCATCGGAGTGCCCGCCTTGCACGAAAAAGCTTTCGCGAACTCCGGCATGTTGGACAGCGGACCGTTCACCCGGTATCGATTAGACGAGTGCGGGTTCGTGGTTGCCTTCAGTCTTTCGGCCTCGGGCCGTGCATCTTCACACCACACCTGCGCCCATCCCAAAAACACACGCTGTTCGGGAGTGAAACCGTCGACGACCGGCGCGCCGGCATGCGTCGCGAGATAGGCCATGAGCGCGAGGCGAAGGCCGCCGTTGTCGGCCGTGTTCTCGCCGAGCGTCAGGCGTCCGTTGATGTGTGTGTCCCCCGCGACGGTGTAGCTGGAGTACTGATCGGCGACGCACTGCGCGCGCTCCTCGAACGCCTTGCCGTCGGCCGCGGTCCACCAGTCGCGCAGGTCGCCCTGGCCGTCGTACTTGCGTCCCTGGTCGTCGAAACCGTGCGTCAACTCGTGACCGATGACCGCGCCGACGCCGCCGTAGTTGACCGCCGCGTCGCGGTCCGGATCGTAGAACGGCGGCTGCAGGATGCCGGCAGGGAAGTTGATGTTGTTGTTCGGCGGCGAGTAATAGGCGTTGACCGTCGGCGGCGTCATGTTCCAGTCGTTCTTGTCGGCCGCCTTGCCGATCTGCGCGATCCGCCGTTGATTCAGAAACGCCGTCGTCCGCTCGCGGTTGCCGAGCGCATCGTCGCGCGTCACGCGCACCGACGAGTAATCGCGCCATTTTTCGGGATAGCCGATGCGATCGACGACGGCGTCGAGCTTCGCCTTTGCCGCGACTTTCGTCTCGGCGCTCATCCAGGGTGAGGCGTCGATGTCGGCGCGCATCGCGTTCTTGATGTCCCGCACCATCTTCATCGTGTCGGCCTTCGCGCGCGCGCCGAAGGCTTCGTCGACGAACGCTTTGCCGAGCGCTTCGCCCAGTTCCTGGTCGGTGTCGGTGATGCACTCGCGCCAGCGCGGCGCCTCTGCCTGCTGACCCGTCAGCGTCTTGCTGAAGAAGTTGAAGTGCGCCTCGGCGAAGCGCTTGGGCAGCATCTGCGTCGATCCGTTGACGAGGTGCCACCGGAAGTACGCCTTGAGATCGTCGAGCGGCGTTGACGCGACGATCTCATTCATCGCCTTCGTCGCGTTCGGCTCGGAGACGTTGACGGTGTCGAATGCGGGCGCGTCGATCGCGGCGAGATAGCGGGACCACGAGAAGGCGGGCGTGAGCGTCTGCAGCTCGTCGCGCGTCATCGGGTGCTTGATCGCGTTCGGATCGCGCCGCGCGGCGACGTCGAGCATCGCCGTCGCCAGCCTGGTCTCGATCGTCAGGACCGCGGCGGCGTGTGCCGTGGCCTGCGAGTCGCTCTCGCCGGACAACCGCAACATCTCGGCGATGTGCGCGCGGTACTCGTCGCGCAGCTTCACCGAGCGATCGTCGGTCTTGACGTAGTAGTCGCGCGTCGGCAGCGCAAGGCCGTCGGGACCGACGTTCGCCATCAACTGCGTGGCGTTGTCGAACCGTGGACGCGGACCGAAGTTGAAGAGCACGTACGCGCCGCCGCGGCGAACGGGGCCTCCCACGGCCGGCGGCTCGCCAATCGCTCGATGCAGATGCGCGACGAGTTCCGGGATCTGCTCGCGCGACGTGAGCGCCGCGACCCGTGCGAGCTCCGGCTGGAGCGCGGCGAGGCCGCGCGCGTCGATCGCCTGTTCGTCCATGCACGCGGCGTAGTACGCCTGCGCCTTTTCGACGTCACGGCCCGCGTTCGGCGACTCGAGGATGCGGCGCAGGATTGTGAAGTTCCGGTCCTGCACTTCCTGGAAGCGTCCCCACGATCGGCGATCCGCGGGGACCGGATTCTTCGCGACCCAGCCGCCGCACGCGAACTGATAGAAGTCGTTACACGGATCGGCGCCGCGATCGAGCGATGCGACCTCGACGCCCGCAGGCCGCAAGGCCGGCGTTGAAGAACGCAGTGTCTGCGCCTGTAACAACCCCACAGCCAGCGTCGAGGCTATTCCGAGGGCGAAGATGTAGCGTACAATTACTGATTGGCCTACAGCTTGAGGGCTGTTACGCCGACACATCCGACGAGCTGAAAGGATCATCTTCGTGAGGTACATCGCTCCGAAAGACCAGGCGGAGCTCGATGCCACAGAAACACGCGAGTGGCTCGAGTCGCTCGATTATGTGCTCCAGAGTGGCGGACCCGCCAAGGTCGCGCGGCTCCTTCGCGAGTTAACGATTCACGCCCGACAAAACGGCGTCAAGCTACCCTTCACCGCGAACACCCCTTACATCAACACGATTTCGGCCGACGAACAAGCGCTGATGCCCGGCAGCCCCGACGTCGAGCGCCGCATCAAGAGCCTCGTGCGCTGGAACGCCGCCGCGATGGTCGTGCGCGCCAACAAGGCCGAAGAGGGCATTGGCGGCCACATCTCGACCTACGCGTCGGCGGCTACGTTATACGAAGTCGGCTTCAATCATTTCTTCCGCGGTCACGAGAATGGTGACGGCGACATCATCTTCTTTCAAGGTCATGCGGCGCCGGGCATCTATGCCCGTGCGTATCTCGAAGGCCGCATCGACGAGTCGCATCTCGAGAACTTCCGGCGCGAACTGAAACCCGGAGGCGGCCTGTCGTCGTACCCGCACCCGTGGCTGATGGAAAACTTCTGGGAGTTTCCGACCGTCTCGATGGGTCTTGGTCCCCTGATGGCGATTTATCAGGCCCGCTTCATGCGGTACCTGGAAGATCGCGGACTCAAGCCGAAGTCGGACGCGAAGGTCTGGGCGTTCCTCGGCGACGGCGAGACCGACGAACCCGAATCGCTCGGCGCGATCACGCTGCCGGCGCGCGAAAAACTCGACAACCTCGTCTTCGTCGTCAACTGCAACCTCCAGCGCCTGGACGGACCGGTGCGCGGCAACGGGCAGATCATCCAGGAACTCGAGGCGGCGTTTCGCGGCGCGGGCTGGAACGTGATCAAAGTGCTCTGGGGTCGCGAGTGGGATCCGTTGCTCGCGAAGGATCGCGACGGGCTGCTCGTCAAGCGCATGGGCGAGATCGTCGACGGTCAGTATCAGAAGTACGCCGTGTCGGACGGCGCGTACGTCCGCGAACATTTCTGGGGCGCGGATCCGCGGCTGCTCGACATGGTCAAGCACCTGTCGGACGACCAGCTGAAGAAGATGACGCTCGGCGGTCACGATCCGATCAAGGTGTGGAACGCGTACAAAGCCGCCGTCGAGCACAAGGGCGCGCCGACCGTGATTCTCGCGCGCACGATCAAAGGCTACGGCCTCGGCGAAGCGGGCGAAGGCAAGAACATCACGCACCAGCAGAAGAAGATGAACGAAGAGGAGCTGCGCGCGTTCCGCACCCGCTTCGGCATCCCGATCGCTGATTCGGAAATCGCGAAGACGCCGTTCTACCGTCCCGCCGAAGACTCGATCGAAATCAAATACATGAAGCAGCGCCGCGAGGCGCTCGCCGGCTACGTGCCATCGCGCAAAGTGCGCGCGACGCCGCTCAAGCCGGTGTCCCCGGAACTCTTCGAGGAGTTCTACAAGGGCACCGAAGGGCGCAAGGCGTCGACGACGATGGTGTTCGTGCGGATGCTGTCGAAGATGCTGCGCGATCCCGAATTGGGATCGCTCGTCGTCCCGATCGTTCCAGACGAGGCGCGCACGTTCGGTATGGAGGCGCTGTTCCGTCAGGTCGGCATCTACTCGCACGCCGGTCAGGTGTACGAGCCGGTCGACATGGACACGCTCCTTTATTACAAGGAAGCGTCGGACGGCCAGATTCTCGAAGAGGGGATCAACGAAGCGGGCTCGATGTCGTCGTTCATCGCCGCCGGCACGGCGTACGCGACGCATGGCGTCAACACGATTCCGTTCTTCATTTACTACTCGATGTTCGGCTTCCAGCGCATCGGCGACCTGATCTGGGCGGCGGGCGATTCGCGCACGCGCGGATTCCTGCTCGGCGGCACGTCGGGCCGTACGACGCTTGCCGGCGAAGGGCTGCAGCACCAGGACGGCAACAGCCAGCTGTTCGCGTCGGTCTATCCGAACTGTCTCGTCTACGATCCCGCGTTCGCGTACGAGATCGCCGTCATCATCCAGGACGGCATCAAGCGGATGTACATCGATCAGGAATCGGTCTTCTATTACCTGACGGTGATGAACGAGCAGTACGCGATGCCGGTGATGCCGGAAGGATCGCGTGAAGGGATCCTGAAGGGCCTCTATCGCTTCCGCGCCTCGTCACAGCCGAATGCGAAGCTGCGCGCGCAGCTGTTTGGCAGCGGCGCGATCCTGCCCGAAGTGATCAAGGCGCAGGAAATTCTCGAATCCAAGTACAGCGTCGGCGCGGATGTCTGGAGCGTCACGAGCTACAACGAGCTCTATCGCGAAGGGCACGCGTGCGAACGCTGGAACCTGCTGCACCCGAACGACACGCCGCGCGTGCCGTACGTCACGCAGTGCCTGAAGGACGCGCCGGGCGTGTTCGTCGCGGCATCGGATTACGTCAAGATGCTGCCCGACGCGATCGATCGCTGGCTGCCGCGCAAGCTCGTCTCGCTCGGCACCGACGGCTTCGGTCGCAGCGAAAACCGCGCGAGCCTGCGCGATTTCTTCGAAGTCGACTACCGCTACGTCATCCTCGCGACGCTGTCCGAACTGGCGCGCGACGGCAAGATCGACAAGTCGGTCGTCGAGCAGGCGATCAAGGCGCACAACATCAACCCCGACAAACCCAATCCGGCGATTTCGTAAATGGCGACTGACTTCAACCTGCCGTCTCTCGGAGAAAACGTCGCCGCGGGCGATGTGCTGCGCGTGCTCGTCAAACCGGGCGACACGGTGAAGAAAGATCAACCGGTCCTCGAGCTCGAAACCGACAAAGCGACTATCGAAGTCCCGTCCTCCGTCGAAGGCAAAATCAAAGACGTCAAGGTCAAGGCCGGGGACAAAGTGAAAGTGGGACAGGCGATTTTGACGGTCGACGATGCAGGCGGCGGCGCAGCCGCCGTCTCGACGAAGCCGGCGGAAACGAAGCCAACGCCGGCGAAGTCGGAGGCTGTCGGTGCTAACACGGCTGCTAAGGTGCCATCGGACGAACCCGGTCTCGAGCAGCACGTCGAAGGCACCAAGCGCGAAGCGGCCGCTGACAAGCCGGGTACCAAAAGCGACAAGGTCGTCGACATCTCGCGTGGCGCGCGACAGCCGGAGCCGCAACCGGCGGCCGCGGCCGAAATGCCCGCGGCTCCCGCGGCACCGTCGGTGCGGCGCCTCGCGCGCGAGCTTGGCGTCGAGATCGATCAGGTCGCCGGCACCGGCGAGCACGGCCGCATCTCCGAAGAAGACGTGAAGAATCACGCGAAGCGCCTGGTGACGGGCGCGATGCGCGGCGGCGGCGCCGCGGCCGCCGAACCGCTGCCGGACTTTTCGCGCTGGGGCGACGTCGAACGGCAGCCGATGCGCGCCGTGCGCAAGAAAACCGCAGAGCACCTCGCGGCGGCGTGGGCGACGATTCCGCACGTGACGCAGTTCGATCTCGCCGACATCACGAATCTCGAAGAGCTCCGCAAGAAATACACGAAGCAGGTCGAGACGGCCGGCGGCAACCTGACGGTCACGGCGATC
Organism: Vicinamibacterales bacterium; assembly: GCA_035652075.1. Taxonomy (GTDB): domain Bacteria; phylum Acidobacteriota; class Vicinamibacteria; order Vicinamibacterales; family CAVVIG01; genus Gp6-AA45. Next base: position 3,554 of record DASREL010000038.1, on the reverse strand, counting down.
GCCGTCAAGATCATCGCGGCGGCGCTGAAGAAATTCCCGCAGTTCAACGCGTCGATCGATCTGGCGAGCGAAGAGCTGATCCTGAAGAAGTACGTCAACATCGGCATCGCGGTCGACACCGATCGCGGCCTGCTCGTGCCGGTGATTCGCAACGCCGATCGGAAGAACGTCACCGAGATTGCCGTCGAGATCGGACAGCTCTCCGAGAAGGCGCGCAACCGCAAGATCTCGCTCGAGGAGATGCAGGGCGGCACGTTCAGCATCTCGAACCTCGGCGGCATCGGCGGCACGTACTTCACGCCGATCGTCAACGCGCCTGAAGTCGCGATCCTCGGCATCTCGCGCGGCAAGATCGAGCCGGTCTACAAGGACGGCCAGTTCGTCCCGCGGATGATGCTGCCGCTGTCGCTCTCCTACGATCACCGCGTCATCGACGGCGCCGACGGGATCCGGTTCCTCCGCTGGGTCGTCCAAGCGATTGAGGAACCATTCGTGCTGGCGCTTCAGGGATGATTTCGACCCAACTTGTCGTCGTGGGCGGCGGGCCCGGTGGCTACGCCGGAGCGTTTCTCGCCGCCGATCTCGGTCTCAGCGTTGTCCTCGTCGATCCCGAAGCGAACCCGGGCGGCGTCTGCGTCTACCGCGGATGCATTCCGTCGAAGGCGCTGCTGCACGTCGCGAAGCTGATCGACGAATCGCGGCACGCGAAGGGCTGGGGCATCGAGTTCGGGGAACCCAAGATCAATCTGGACAAGCTGCGCGACTTCAAGAACAACGTCGTCAAGCGGCTGACCGGCGGCACGGGGCAACTCGTCAAGGTGCGGAAGATTCAGTATCTGCAGGGCTGGGCCGAGATCGTCGACGCGCACAACGTGAAGGTGAAGCTGGTGAACGGCGGCGAAGAGCAGGTGCAGTTCGAGCATGCGATGCTCGCCACCGGATCGCAGCCGGCGATTCCGCCCATGTTGAAGGTGGACGATCCGCGCGTGATGGATTCGACCGGCGCGCTCGATCTCCCGGACATCCCGAAGTCCCTGCTCGTCGTCGGCGGTGGTTACATCGGCCTCGAACTGGGATCCGTCTACGCGACGCTTGGCAGCGCCGTCACCGTCGTTGAGATGACGCCGGGTCTCCTTCCGGGTGCGGATCGCGATCTCGTGGACGTCCTTGCCAAACGGGTCAGCACACTGATGAAGAGCGTGCTGCTCGAGACGAAGGTCGTCAAGGTCACGCCGGAGAAGAAGGGCATGCGCGTCGCGTTCGAAGGCAAGAACGATCCGGGCGAGCAGATGTTCGATCGCGTGCTCGTGTCGGTCGGCCGGCGGCCGAACTCGAAGATCCCGGGCCTCGAGAAGACGCACGTGCAGGTCGATCAGCGCGGCTTCATCATGGTCGACGAGCAGCGACGCACGCACGAGCCGTCGATCTTCGCCATCGGCGACGTCGTCGGCGAGCCGATGCTGGCGCACAAGGCGTCACACGAGGCGCGTGTCGCCGTCGAAGTGATGGCCGGCGAGAACGTCGCCTTTGCGCCGCGCGCGATTCCGGCGGTCGTGTTTACCGATCCCGAACTCGCGTGGGCCGGGCTCACGGAAGCGCAGGCGCAGAAGGAAGGACGCGACGTCACGATCGCGAAGTTCCCCTGGGCCGCGTCCGGCCGAGCGATCACGCTCGATCGCACTGACGGCCTGACGAAACTCGTCCTCGATCCGCAAACCGAACGCGTCCTCGGCGTCGGTCTCGTCGGTCCCGGCGCCGGCGAACTGATCGCCGAAGGCGTCCTCGCGATCGAAATGGGCGCCAACGCCACCGACCTGAAACTCTCCATCCATCCGCATCCCACGCTCACCGAAACGGTGATGGAGTCGGCCGAAGTGTTCTTCGGTCAGGCTACCCACGTCTATAGACCTAAGAAAGTTCGAAGTTAGAAGTTAGAAGTTAAAAGTACGAAGTAGAATTCGGTCGCACATGACGACCCTTGGGCAGGGCGCGCGTCTTGGACCGTACGAAATCGCCGCGCCGATCGGCGCCGGCGGCATGGGCGAAGTGTACAAGGCGCGCGACACGCGGCTCGATCGGTTGGTGGCGATCAAGATCCTGCCGGCGCGAACGGCGCACGATCCACAGGCGGTCGCGCGGTTCGAACGCGAGGCGCGAGCAGTCGCGGCGCTGTCGCATCCCAACATCCTCGCGATCCACGACATCGGCCACGACGGCGACACCGTCTTCGTCGTCATGGAGCTGCTCGAAGGCAAGTCGCTTCGCGATGCGCTGCCGTTGCCGATCAAGAAAGCGATCGACATCGCGAGCCAGGTTGCCGCGGGGCTCGCGGCCGCTCACGCGAAAGGGATCATCCACCGCGATCTGAAGCCCGAGAATATCTTCCTGACGACCGACGGCAGCGTGAAGATCCTCGACTTCGGTCTGGCGAAGTTCACCGAGTCGAGCGACGCGCCGATCGATCCGAACGTCACGCGCGGCGTCGCCAACACCGACGCTGGCCTCGTGCTCGGCACGACCGGCTATCTCTCGCCCGAGCAGGCGCAGGGGCACGCCGTTGACGCGCGCAGCGACATCTTTTCGTTCGGCGCGGTCCTGTACGAACTGGTGACGGGGGAACGCGCGTTCGCCGGCAACTCGACGATCGACACGCTGCACAAGATCGTCCACGACGCGCCGGCGCCCGTCGCATCGCGCGTGGCCGCTGCGCCCGACGAACTGCAGTGGGTGATCGCGAAGTGCCTCGCGAAGGATCCCGACGAGCGCTATCAGTCGACGCGCGACCTCGTCGTCGATCTGAAGAAAGTGATGCGCACCGTCGAGACGTCGACGAGTTCGACGCCGGTTCGCGCGCCATCTGCGGCGACGACATCCTCGCGACCCAAAAGGACGGCGCTCATGACGGCCGCCGCGGTCGCCGTGCTCGTCGTGGGCGGCGCCGTCGCGTGGATGTCGTGGCGTGGGAGCCGCGCCGGAGAATCGGCGGCGCGGCCGATCACCGTCGAGCGCGTCACGACGCTCGGTACGGTCATCGACGCCAGCGTGTCTCCAGACGGCAAGTACGTCGCCTATGCCACGGCCGAGAACGGCATGCAGGGCATTTTTCTGCGTCAACTGGCGACGGCGAGCACGCTGACGCTCGTGCCGCCGGGCCCGATCGGCGACTGGGGCATGGCCTTTTCGCCCGATGGTAACGAGTTGTTCTACTCGATGTACACGCCTGACGAGCCGCTGCGCGCGATCTTCAGGATCTCGACGATCGGCGGCACACCGCGAAAAGTGATTTCGGGCACGGATAGCCGACCGATTCCGTCACCGGATGGCCGCCACCTCGCATGGGTTCGCGGATCGTATCCGCAGCCGACCGACAGCGCGCTCCTCGTTGCCGACGCCGACGGCAGTCACGTTCGCGTCGTCGCGACCGCGCATGCGCCCGACGTGTTCGTGCCGATCTTTTTCACGCAGCCGGCGTGGTCGCCCGACGGCAAAATCATCGTCGTTCCGATGCAACACCGCGCGAATCCGGCATTCGGTACGTTCACCGCGTTCGACGC
>DASREL010000037.1:0-6289 GCA_035652075.1 Vicinamibacterales bacterium | reverse complement strand
TGGTCGAAGACGAGGGACGTCGTCGACAAGATCCAGGAAGAGGTTGACGAACTGCGGGAGGTCGTCGAGTCGCCGGGTCGCGATCAGGAACGCGCGGAAGAAGAGATGGGAGATTTGCTGTTCTCGATCGCGCAGCTCGCGCGGCAGTTGGGGATCGAACCGGAGACGGCGCTGCGGAAAGCGAATGATAAGTTCACGAAGCGGTTCACAACGATGGAGAGGACGATTGCGGAGTCTGGCCGATCGATGAACGCGATGACGCTGGAAGAACTCGAGTCAGAATGGCAAGTGGCAAAAATGCAACCACGAGGATCACGATGAACACGAAGATCACGATGAACACGAAGATCACGAAGATCACGAAGATCACGAAGATCACGATGAACGCGAAGATCACGACGAACCTGGGGTTAAGACCTTGCGGCTGATGCCGTCCTTCAGACACGACACGTTGAAGTTGACGAGCAAACCCGCAGACACACCTGCCACTCGCATGTAGTTGACAATCTGTCGATGATGAACGGGCGCAAACTGCTCCACGGCTTTCACTTCGACAACGATTTGACCCTTCACGACTAAGTCGACGCGTTGCTCGGCTAACAAGTGGCCTCGATACCGAACTGGGAAGCGACACTCGCGCTGGTGGGGAATGGCGTTCGCGTCGAGTTCAATGCACAGCGCGCGCGAGTACATAAGTTCGCGCAGCCCCGGCCCGAGAGCGCGGTGCACCGCGAGGCAGCAACCAATCGTGTTGCGAATCAGCTCCTCGACTTCGTCAGACAACGGAGTTTGCACCCTAAGCATGTCGCCTCCCGTTTATCCCTTCGTGATCTTCGTGGTCTTCATGGTCTTCGTGGTCTTCGTGGTCTTCGCGATCTTCGCGGCCGTCATCGTCTAACAACTGTGTGAACCGACACGGACCGCCCATCTGTGTCGATCGTCACGGCGCCATCTTCATCGGTGCGATAGATCTCGGATCCCACCGACCAATACCGCTGCAGCACCTCCTCCGCCGGATGGCCGAAGTGATTCCCTCTTCCGACGCTCACCACCGCGATCTGTGGATGCATCGCATCGACGAACGCAGAAGTGCTCGATGTGAGGCTTCCGTGGTGCGCGATCTTTACGATCCGTAGCGTCGCTGGCGGTATCGACGCGGCGGTCGCGGGTTCGACGGCTTTCCCGATGTCGCCCGTCAACACGATCGACACATCGCGCCACCGCAGTTCGAGGACGATCGAGTCGTCGTTCCTTACCTTCTGCCGCTCCCAGTCGGCCGGACGCGGATGCCTCGCGAACACGTCCACGCCATCGATCGCAATGTGATCGCCTTCGTAGACGTTCGCCCACCGGGCGCCCTGCTGTTGGACCGCCAGCCGCAACGCCGTGAGCGGTTCCGACCGGGGAACTGGAATGCCCTCCCAGACCTCGCGCGGACGGAACTCGCGCACGATCGACATCGCGCCGCCGATGTGATCGGGATCGCCGTGGCTCAGCGCGACGTAGTCGAGACGGTAGAAACCGGCGTCACGAATCACGGGCGCGACAATGCGATCGCCGATGTCGAAGGAGGACGTGAAGGAGAGTCCGCCGGCGTCGACGAGCATCGTGCGACCGGCGGGAAAGCGAACGAACGCCGAGTCGCCCTGACCGACGTCGATGAAGGTGACATGCAGCCGACCGTCGCCGCGCGCGGCGAGGATCGCATGCGGGTCGAAGAGGATCCACAGCGCCGCGATCGCGGCAACCGCTCCACTCCAGCGTCGCGATGCCGGAACAGTCGCACACCACGTCACAGCGACTGCGAGGTAGTAGACGATGACGATGGCCACAGACGGCGGCGCGATGCGGTAGGTGGTCGCGGGCACGAAGCGCACGAGGTTCGCGGACCACACCAGTCCGGCAGCGCCGACGTACGCAACCCATCCCGCAGCGGTCGCCGCCGCGTTCGACACGAGCGCGAGCGGGACGACGAGCATCCCTGCGACCTGCGCGACGGCCATGAGCGGGATGGCGAAGAAGTTGAGGCCGAGGCCGGCGAAGGTGACGCGCGAGAAAATGAGGGCGCCGATCGGGAAGAGAAGGGTTTCGGTGGCTGCTGAGGCTATGAACAGAGCCGCGCCATGCTCACGAAGCGCGCGCACACCACGAAGATCGCGAAGTCCACGAAGACCACGAAGAACATGTTTCGAAACGTTTCCTTCGTGAACTTCGTGTTCATCGCGATCTTCGTGGTGTTGAGGATGACGGATCGTGGTCGCTGCTAAAATCGCCAGCGTCGCCCCGAACGTCAGCACGAACGCCGGATCCACGACCGACAGCGGGTCCGTCGCCACCAGCAGCCCCGCGACGAGCGCGAGCGCGTTCAGCGGCGGGCTGCGCTGATCGAACGCGCGTCCTGCGAAATACACCACCGCCATCAGCGTTGCGCGATCGACTGATGCGCCGCCTCCAACGAGCATCGCGTACGCGATCAGCAGGACGATCGACGACACCATCGCCGCCCGCCCGAGCCAGCCGGCGAACCGAAACGCGCCCAGCAGCAGGCCGGCGAGGATCGCGATGTTGCCGCCCGAGATCGCGATCACGTGATACGTCCCCGCTTCCTGCAGCCGCCGCTGGACGTCTGGATCGAGGCCGGCGCGATCGCCGATCACAATCGCCGCGACGATCGCGGCGGCGCGCGCGTCCCAACGACCGACGGCGTCGGCGATCGCGTGTCGGGAAAACGCACGCACCGTCGCGAGCGTCTCGTCGATCCAACTCCCCCGCTCCAATACCTCGACGAGCGCCCCGCTCTTCACGCTCCCGACGAGCGTCGTCCCTCTCCGCGCGAGAGCGCGTTCGTTATCGGCGACGCCAGGATCGAGATACCGAGACGGACGTCGGAGCGTCGCGGGCACTCGAATACGGCGACCAGCGCGCCACGCGTCTATCCGTTCGGAGGCGAGGGACCCGACGACTGTGAGGATGACGCCAGAAGGACTGGAGGGGCGGGATGGGCAGGACGGGCAGGAGAAGACATCAACCGAAAGGGAAACACCTGTGTTCGTTGGTGATGCGTCGGCGCGCAGCGTGCCCTCGATCGTCGTGAACCACTCGTCGTTGATGGCGTTTTCTTCGAACGCGGTGCGCAGCGGCGGCCGCCACGCGCGCTGCCACGCGTCGGCGCCGAGCAGGACGCCGCCAACAAAGAACAGTTGCGCGATGGACAGCGTGAAGAAGAAGCGGCCGCTGCTCCACTTCCACGCGATCGCGACGGACGCGGCGGTCAGCGCGAACGCGAGATCAAAAAAGATGGGTGAGGGGTGATTGACGAGGAGGCCGAGCGCGGCGCCGCCGAGGAGCGCACAGGAGGGAATCGCGATAACCGACCGCACGGCCAGCGCCATGCAAACATCGCGACAGGCCTAGGCCACGAAGATCACGACGGCCACGAAGATCGCGAAGTTGTTAGATCAAAAGGCCTTCGTGATCGTCGTGATCTTCGCGAGCTTCGTGGTGTTCGTGGTCGTGGAACAAAACGCGGGCAGTCCTTGCCCGCGCTCACCTACCGCGTTGCGGCAATTCCTGCGTGGTAGTCCTGCAGCGCGCGGACGCCGAGCCCTTCTTGTCTCAGCGCGCGGATCGCCTGCACCGCGGCCGCGGCACCGGTCAGCGTCGTGATGCACGGGACCTGATGCATCATCGCGGCGCGGCGGACCGTGCGGTCATCGAAGAACGACTCTCGGCCGAGCGGCGTATTGACGACGAGATCGACCTTGCGGTTGACGATCTCGTCCGCGATGTTCGGCCTTCCCTCGTTGACCTTGTAGATCACGTCGACGTCCAGGCCGTAGGCGCGCAGATACGCGGCCGTGCCGCGCGTCGCGATCAATCGGAATCCCAGCTCCGCGAGATCGCGCGCGATCGGGACGAGGTTCGGTTTATCGTCGTTGTTGACGCTGACGAACGCGGTGCCGCGCTCCGGCAGCCGCTGACCGACCGAGAGCTGCGCCTTCGCGAACGCAACGCCGAAGTTCGACGAACCGCCCATCACTTCGCCAGTCGACTTCATCTCGGGACCGAGAATCGTGTCGACACCCGGGAAGCGCACGAACGGGAACACGGGGCTCTTCACGAACACGCCGGCAACCTGCAGGTCCTCGGTGAGCCCGAGCTCCGCGAGCGTGCGTCCGGCCATCACCTTGGCCGCGATCTTCGCAAGCGACACGCCCGCCGCCTTCGACAGATATGGCACCGTGCGCGACGCGCGCGGATTCACCTCGAGGACGTAGACGACGTTGTCTTTGATCGCGTACTGGACGTTCATCAGACCGATCACCTTCAGCTCTTTCGCGATCCGGCGCGTGTGGTCGCGGATGGTCTGAAGATGTCGCTCGGGGCAGATGAACGGCGGCACGACGCACGAGCTGTCGCCCGAGTGGATGCCCGCTTCCTCGATGTGCTCCATGATGCCGCCGATGACGACGACACCATCCTTGTCGCACACCGCATCGACGTCGAACTCGAACGCATCTTCGAGGAATTTGTCGACGAGAATCGGATGCTCGGGCGACGCGTCGACGGCGTGCGTCATGTAGCGATCGAGCGCCGTCGTGTCGTACACAATCGCCATCGCGCGTCCGCCGAGGACGTACGACGGCCGCACGACGACCGGGAATCCGATCGAGGCCGCCACCGCCTGCGCTTCCTGCCGCGACGTCGCGGTGCCGCTCGCCGGCTGAGTGATCTCGAGATCGGCGAGCAGCTTCGCAAAGCGCTTCCGATCCTCAGCGAGGTCAATCGAATCGGGCGACGTGCCGAGGATCCGGACGCCGGCGTCCTGCAGCGCCAGCGCGAGCTTCAGCGGCGTCTGACCGCCGAACTGCACGAGGCACGACACGTCCGCGCCGGCGGATCGCTCGGTCTCGATCACCGCCATCACGTCCTCGAACGTGAGCGGCTGGAAGTACAACCGGTCCGCGGTGTCGTAGTCGGTCGACACCGTTTCCGGGTTGCAGTTGATCATCACCGTCTCGAGGCCTTCTTCTTTCAACGCGAAGGCGGCGTGACAGCAGCAGTAGTCGAACTCGATGCCCTGGCCGATGCGGTTCGGTCCGCTGCCGAGGATGACGACTTTGTTCCTCGGATTCGGATTCGCCTCGCACGACGGCTCGTACGCGCTGTACATGTACGGCGTGAACGATTCGAACTCCGCCGCGCAGGTGTCGACGCGCTTGTAGACCGGTTTCAGCCCGTGCGCGGCGCGCTTTTCACGAACGGCGGCCTCCTTCGACTTCGTCGCGAGCGCGAGCTCCTGATCGCCGAAGCCGGCGCGCTTCAGCCGGCGCATCTGGTCCGCCGACAGCTTGTCGAGCCCTGTCGTCGCGGCATCGCGCTGCATCGCGGCGATCTCGGTGAACTGCTGCAGGAACCACGGATCGATCTTCGTGATGTCGTGCAGCTGCTCGACGCTCCATCCGCGCCGGATCGCGCGGAACAGATCCCACATGCGCCGATCGTTCGGGATCGCCAGCCGCTTCCGCAGCGCCGCGTCGTCTTCCTCGTCCAGGTTCGACGGCGCGAACAGCAGTCCGCTGCGTCCGAGTTCCAGCGAGCGGATCGACTTCATGAACGCTTCTTTGAACGTCCGGCCGATGGCCATCGCCTCGCCCACCGACTTCATCTGCGTCGTCAGCGTGCGATCCGCCTGCGGGAACTTCTCGAAATTCCAGCGCGGGAATTTGACGACGACGTAGTCGATCGTCGGTTCGAAGGAGGCAGGCGTGAGCCGCGTGATGTCGTTCGGGATCTCGTCGAGGTGGTACCCGAGCGCGAGCTTCGCGGCAATCTTCGCAATCGGGAAGCCGGTCGCCTTCGACGCGAGCGCCGACGACCGCGACACGCGCGGGTTCATCTCGATGACAACCATGCGTCCGTTCGCCGGATTGATGGCGAACTGGATGTTCGATCCGCCGGTCTCGACGCCGACCTTACTGATGATCTTGCGCGCGGCGTCGCGCATCCGCTGATATTCCTTGTCGGTCAGCGTCAGGATCGGCGCGACGGTGATGCTGTCACCGGTGTGCACGCCCATCGGATCGATGTTCTCGATCGAGCAGATGACGACGAAGTTGTCGGCGACGTCGCGCATCACCTCGAGCTCGAACTCTTTCCAGCCGATGACCGATTCTTCGATCAGCACTTCGTGGACGGGACTGAGCTCGAGGCCCCGCTCCGCGAGGTCGCGGAACTCTTCGATGTTGTACGCGATGCCGCCGCCGACGCCGCCGAGCGTGAACGACGG
>DASREL010000036.1:0-2595 GCA_035652075.1 Vicinamibacterales bacterium | reverse complement strand
CCGACGGGGTGATCGCGTTCGACGATCTCGTCCACGGGCGCATCGAGATCGACGGGGCGAACGTCGAGGACTTCGTCGTCGCGCGCTCGGACGGGCAGCCGACGTATCACCTCTCGGTCGTGTCCGACGATGTGGACATGGGAATCACGCACGTGGTGCGCGGCGACGATCACATCTCGAACACGCCGAAGCAGATCCTGCTGTATCGCGCGGTCGATGCGCCGGTGCCGCGGTTCGCGCACGTGCCGCTCATCCTCGGCCCGGACAAGAAGCGGTTGAGCAAGCGTCACGGCGCGACGTCCGTGACGGAGTACGCGCGGCACGGGTACCTGCCGGAAGCGATGATGAATTTTCTCGCGCTGCTCGGATGGTCGCCCGGTTCGTCGGGCCGCGAGATCTTCACGCGGGACGAGCTCGTCGCGGCGTTCGCGCTCGAGGGCATCAGCGGCGGCAACGCCGTGTTCAACACCGAGAAGCTCGACTGGTTCAACCAGCAGTACATCGCGCGGCTCGCGCCGGAGGAGCTCGCGGCGCGGGTGCAGCCGCTGATGCGCGACGCTGGACTGTGGCGCGCGGAGTACATGACGTCGCGTCGCGCGTGGTTCTTCGCCGTGCTCGAGCTGTTGAGGCCGCGGGCCAAGCGGCTCGACGACTTCGTTGCGCAGGGGCGGCTGTTCTGGGCCGACGCAATCGACTACGACGCCGCTGCGGTCGATAAGCATCTGCGCGCCGAGGGGATGCGCGATCACCTCGCGGCGGTCGGCGCCGCGTTCGATGCGCTGGCGTCCTTCGACGTCGCCGCGCTCGAGGCGGCGCTGCGGTCCACGGCCGAGGCGCGCGGTGTGAAAGCGGCTACGCTGATCCACGCCGTGCGTGTGGCAGTAACGGGAAAGACGGCGAGTCCAGGACTGTTCGACGTGCTCGGACTGCTGGGGCGGCATCTCGTCGGTTTGCGGCTCGCGCGCGCGCTCGACCTCGCGACGCCAGCCACTTCCTGATCGTTCCCATCCGTTTCCCTTATCCAAGTGGCTGAAGGCGCGGCAGTTCGGGTGTCGGTGGAGATGTTTTTCCGTTTCACAAGGGTCGTGCCGCCGCCGGCGGAAAACATTTTCCTAAGTCCTTCCTGGACTGTGATTTACGGCAATTCCGTGGTACAGCCGTTGCAGCCCGTGCGTTCCGAAGCAGGAGGACGCGTGGCAAAAGAGGATCGCGGATTTGCGTCGATGGATCGAGCGAAGCAGCGCGAGATTGCCAGCAAGGGCGGCAAGGCAGCGCATCAGAAGGGGACGGCTCACGAGTGGACGAGCGAGGAAGCGCGTGAGGCCGGCCGCAAGGGCGGGATGGCAAGCCATCGCCGCAAGCAGCAGCAGCAAGGTGAGCCGGGCGACGCGAATCTGGAGAACCCGACGGACACGGGTTCGCAGGGCGCGGCCGACGACACGCGGGAACAGTGAGACCGTGATCGCCCGGTGCGGATCGCGCGTGCTTGCCCGCTGAACTTTCGAGCCGGTATAATCGAAAGTTCTGGCGCGTCGGCGCGCGCGGTCGGCATTGGGAGGTCGTCCAACGGTAGGACACGTGGCTCTGGACCACGGTATCGGGGTTCGAATCCCTGCCTCCCAGCCAACACTTAAATCTTTAACCAACAATCGTTTACTGGCTCATCCACGGCCCCGCATTTCCGCTAGCTGAAACCGTTTTGTGCGGATTCTGTGCGAAAGCAGCACTCGCACAGATGCCACATGATGCGAAGCGATGAACGGTCAGGCCGCCACGCCGGGACGGTTGCGAGCGGCGTGTGCGACAGGTGACCATCTATCCGAACGCGCCCGCCGGCAAGATCATCGGGAAGGCGGCGAACGGAGGGACGGCGCGCCGACGCGTTCGCGGTGAACGACATCGGCTCGAAGCCGAGACTCCAACAAACCTGTCGCGGACGTGTCCCAAAACGAACGACGATCCGCGCGTTGAGCGCCACACGCGGATCGTTGGCGAGACGACGATCTAGGCGGTGCGTGTCGCCGCGACCGGGGACAATCGATTTGTGTTCGGGACACGGTAGAGCACGACTTCCGGCGGGTTCGGCTCGTACGACGCCCAGTCGATCAGCGTCCCGTGGCCGTTGCGCAGGATCGCGGTGTCGCCGCACGCGTTGTTCCAGACGAAGTTGCCGTGGCCGGCGAACACGTGACGGACCGTCCCCTCCGTGTAGGCGGTGCCGGTCCCGGTGTGCACGCGGACCGAGTGGCCGGCCGCGAGGTTGTTGACGAACTCGATGACGGTCTTCTCGCTCGTCTTCTGGCATGCGTGGTTAAACGTGTAGTCGAGCAGCTTCACGCCGTTCAGGGACAGCTCGCGGCCGGAGGTGTTCGCGAACTCCATCCATTCGTTGTTCAACTGCTCGTTCGTGAGCCGATGTGCCGTGCGATCTTTGCTCGGCGGGTTCGGAAACCCCTTCATGACAGTCAAGTCCGACATAAGTCGTTTTCCTTCTGCAGTGGAGTTCCCAGGATTTAGTGGACACCGCGTCGGTGCGGCTTGTGCGCCGCCTCGAACTGCTCCGGGCTTACGCCGCCAAGATGACTGTGACGGCGC
>DASREL010000035.1:0-3776 GCA_035652075.1 Vicinamibacterales bacterium | reverse complement strand
GGCTTCGTCCATCCCGATGCCGGTATCACCGACCGCGAGCATGACGTAGCGTCCGGCTGCGAGCGGAACGTGCGCCGCCGCGTACGCGAGGTCGAGGTCGACGACGGCGGTCTCGATCGTCAGCCGTCCACCGTTCGGCATCGCATCTCGTGCGTTGACGGCAAGGTTGACGAGCACCTGCTCGAGCGACGCCGGATCCGCGCGCACCGCCGGAACGACCGGCGCCAGCGTCGTCACGAGTTCCACCTGCTCGCTGACGAGTCGCCGCAACAGTTTCTGCATGCTCGACACGAGGCTGTTCACGTCGACGAGTTGCGGCAGGAGCATTTGCCGGCGACTGAAGGCGAGCAACTGACGCGTCAGTGACGCGGCGCGTTCGCCGGCCGACCGGATCTCCTCGAGGTCAGCGCGCAGCGGATCCGATTTCGGCACTTCTTCGAGCACGAGGTTGCAATAGCCGAGGATCGCCGTGAGCAGGTTGTTGAAGTCGTGCGCGACGCCGCCGGCGAGCTGCCCCACCGCGTCCATCTTCTGTGCGTGCCAGAGTTGCTCTTCCAGCTTGCGCCGGTCGCTGATGTCGCGGGCGTTGACGACGATCGCGCGGACCGCGGGCTCGGCCAGGCGGTTGACGCCGACGCCTTCCATCACGTGATACGTGCCGTCCGCGTGACTGAACCGTACCTCCTGCGTGACGAGTTCGCCGGGTTTTTGCAGCGCCTCGGCCATCTTGATGCCGACGATCTCGCGATCGTCCGGGTGCATGAAATCGAACACCGACTTGCCAAGCATCTCGTCGTGCGTCCATCCGAAATGCCGCTGCGACGAAGTCGACAGATACGTGATGCGTCCTTCGGCGTCGAGCAGGAGCAAGGCGTCAGAGCTGTTCTCGACCAGCGCGCGGAATCGCTCCTCGCTCTCGCGCAACGCGCGCTCGGCGTGGCGCCGCTGCTGCTCTTGCTCGCCGAGCGCCAGCGCATGCCGCACGGTCCGCTCGAGCGATTCGACCGACAAGTGCACTTTGCTCAGGTAATCGGCGGCGCCCGCTTTCATCGCCTCGACCGCGACGTCCTCGGCGCCGCGGCTCGTCAAGACGACGACGGGCGTTTCGACACCGCGCTCGCGCGCCTCGCGTAACAGCGACAGGCCGTCGCGGCTGCCGAGCATGTAGTCGAAGAACGCGACGCCGTACCGTCGCGCGCCGAGCTGCTGGAGCGCCGCCTCGTACGTCGTCGCGATGTCGATGGTGGCGCTGCCCCACGAGTCGGTCAGGCGAAGAAACTCCGCCACCATCTCGGCGTGATCGCGATCGTCGTCGACAACGAGAATGCGGAGCGGATCAAACATGCGCTATCGATGAAACAGACCGGCGATTTTACTGCCAAGCGAGCGAAAGAGCCCCTGGATCGCGCGCGTCGCCTGCTGCTTGAAGCTGCCTTGATGCAGCGGACACAGCTGAGTCGGCACCTTGTCGCCGTCCTTGAAATACTCGATGTAGGTCGGGCAGCCGTCGACAGGTTTCAGGTACGACACGCTGCACAGTTCCTGCTCGTGCATCGTGTCGGGGATCGCGAACTCTCGAGCCGGCAGCGTGCGCGACACGCGTTTCATGAAGTCGGCCCAGATCGGGACGGCCACGCGCGCAGCGTACGCGTCGCGTCCTATCGGCGCCGGTTGATCGAAGCCGACCCAGACACCGACGACGACCGATGACGAGAAGCCGACGAACCACGCGTCGTGATAGTCGTCGGTCGTCCCTGTCTTGCCGCCGACCGGTCCGCGCACGCCCCACGACCGCGCGCTCGTCCCCGTCCCGCGATCGACGACGTCGCGCAGCATCGTCGTCATCTGGAACGCGACTTCAGGCGAGATGATCCGGGATCGCTCGATCGGACGATCGAGGACCTGCGTGCCGCCGGCGTCGAAGACGCTCAGGATGCCGCGCGGCGTCACGCGCTCGCCACCGCCGGGAAAAAGCGTATACGCGGCAGTCAGATCGAGCGGCGACACGACGCCGGTACCCAGCGCGAGCGACGGGACATCGGGCAGTCCTGTGAGACCGGCGTCATTCGCCAGACGCAGCACCGCTCGCGATCCCACTTCCTGCTGCAGGTTTGCGGCGGCCGCATTGTTCGATTCCATCAACGCCTCGCGGAGCGTCAGATGATCGAGTTGCTCGCCATGCGCGTTTCGAGGACTCCATTCGGGATCGTTTGGCGCAGGCACGCGATCCAGATTCGACAGCACCGACACCGGCGAGTAACCTCTCTCGAGCGCCGCGGCATACACAAATGGTTTGAACGCGGATCCGGGTTGGCGCTTGCTGCGTACCGCACGATTGAAGGTGCTGCGGAAGTAGTTCGATCCGCCGACGAGCGCGAGGATGTCCCCGGTGTTAGGATCCATTGCGACCAACGCCGCCTCCAGGCCCGGTCGTCGCAATCGATCGATACCCATCGCAACCGATCGTTCCGCTGCATCCTGCACCGACGGGACAAACGACGTGTGGACCTGCCAATCGGGCGGATGATCGCCGCCGAACTCGTTGCGAAACTGCTGCCGCAGGTAATCCTTCGCCCACGCGAACTTGACGTCGCTTGGTTGGCGATACGGCTGGATCCGCGGACGTGCACGTCGAGCGGCATCCTCTTGTCCCGCGGTAATGAACCCCTGTGCCCGCATCTGCGCGAGGACGATGTGGCTTCGGTCGAGCGCACCGTCGTAGTTGGACCAGGGCGACAGCGCAGACGGCGCGCGAATCAGTCCTGCGATCAGGGCGGCTTCCGGCAGCGTCAGCGTCTTCGCTGATTTCCGAAACAGATGCTCCGACATCGTCTCGACGCCGTAGACGCCGGCGCTGAGGTAGACGCGATTGAGATACAACTCGAGGATCTGCGGCTTGGTCAGCTGCGCTTCCATCAGGACGGCGATCGCCGCTTCCTTCGCCTTGCGCCCGTACGATTTGACGTTGGAGAGGAAGAGGGTCCGCGCGAGTTGCTGCGTTAGCGTGCTGCCGCCTTCGACGCGTCCGCGATAGCGAATGTCACGAACTACCGCCCGACCGAAGCCGATAGGATCGACGCCCGGGTGGTAATAGAACCGCCGGTCTTCGATCGCGACGACGGCGTGTTGAAGGTCCTGGGAAATCTCCGAGAGCGGAACATCGTGGCGCTGCTCGTCGAGGCGGAACCACGGCTGACCGTCGGCGCCGTAGAAGACCGTATCGCCGACTCCACGTGTCAGCCGGTGGACGACGACGGCGTATCGCGACAGCCAGACGGCGGAAATCGATCCGGCGACGATCAGCGTGACGAGAAGCGCGAGCGCGACCCAGTCGAGCCAGCTGCGTGGACGGAAAATGTTCAGTGCTGTTGTCTCCTCTCCTGCACGATCGAGTAGACGAACGAGACGCTGAAAATGACCACGATGAGCGTCAGCGACAGCCACGTCGGGATCTCGAGGCTGACGTATCCGGCACTATGCAGAAATTCGACCAGCAGCTTCAGGCCGACCCACGCGATGATGACGAACGCGCCGTCGACCAGCGGCGGGTACCGTTCCACGATCGAGAGCAGCTGACCGATCAGCAGCCGCATCATCACGATGCCGAGAAAACCGCCCGAGATCACGACCCATGTCTTCGGTGACATGGCGACGCCGACGAGGATCGAGTCGATCGCGAAGACGATGTCGGTCAGCTCGACCTTCACGACGGTCGACCAGAACGGCGTCAGCCCAAGCAGCGACGTCGCCGGTTTCGGCGTCCGCCGTTCTTCGGC
>DASREL010000034.1:0-15666 GCA_035652075.1 Vicinamibacterales bacterium | reverse complement strand
CCACGTCGCCTCGTCGCGCAGCCGCATGATGGCGACAAAGTTCGCGGCCTGTCCCTCGCCCTCGCGACTCGGCTGAAGCGCCGTGTACACGTCCGCGTTGAGCGGAGTCGTTGCGCCTTCGGGCAGGACGCCGATGATGGTGTGCGGCTCGCCCTTCAGCACAACGGCTTGTCCCAAGACATTCGGCTGTCCGCCAAGAGCCGTCTGCCAGAGCCGGTAGCTCAGGATGGCTGTCTTGGGACCATGCGGACGATCCTCATCCTCCGAAAACGTACGGCCGATGAGCGGCTGGATCCCCAGCACGTTGAAATACTGAGCCGAGACTCGACCGGCCTGAACATATTGCGCAACGGAGCCGACCCGAACGTTCACGCCGGAGGCCCGCATCCCGGACACCGCAGCGCGCAGCGAAGGCACATCGTCTCGCAGGTGCTCCCATTGCTCGCCATCGACAGTCCTCCGGCGATCAGACGGTTCAGCGCCTGACCGTCGGGCGTAGAGGGTCCCGATACGTTCTGGGTGTGCGTACGGCAAGTCCTTCAGCAGCAGCGCATTCAGCAGCGAAAAGCTCGCGGTGTTTGCGCCGACCGCGAGCGCGAACGTCAGGACGACCGCACCGGCGAAGCCGGGGTTCCGCCGTAGCTGACGGAGAGCGTACCGGCATTCACGCTCAAGCGCATCGAACCCCCAGAGGCCACGGGCCTCGCGACACTCTTCCTTCACAGTATTGATGCCGTTGAATTCCATGCGCGCGTGCCTGCGCGCCTCCTCAGGTGACACTCCCGACCGGACAAGATCCGCCACGTGCTGCTCGATGTGGAAGCGGAGTTCCTCGGCGAGGCCGGCTTCGAAATCGCCGCGCGACGTCAGCGCACGAACGAGCGAGCGAAGGCGCGCGAACATCTCACACCTCCTCCGACGTTGCGCCCATAGCCGCGGCAATGGCTGCGGCGAGCCGACTCCAGGCTGCGGCTTCCTCGCGCAGACGCCGCCGCCCCGCGGGCGTCAGCGTGTAGTACTTCGCCCGCCGGTTGTTGTCGCTCTGGCCCCATTCGGGTGCGATGAGGCCCTGATGTTCCAATCGATACAGGGCCGGATACAGCGATCCTTGCGGAATCTCGAGCGCGTTTCCCGAGATCTGTCGGATGCGGAGCAGCACGCCGTATCCGTGGAGCGGTTTGAGCGAGACCGCTTTGAGGATCAGCATGTCTAGCGTGCCAGGAAGGAGGTCGGCTGTCTTGCCCACGATGTGTTCGTCTCCTAGTCTCTCTGGGAATACTAGTCGCGCTCTCCTAGTTTGGCAAGTGAAAGCCCGTCCAGATCGACGCCGCGATTGGCGCTGGCGCCGGTAGGCCGAACGACGTGCCGTCGACGCCAACGTGACGAGATCGGGACGAGTCGCTTCAACTCGTCGACGAAGTTGAAGACGCCACGCACCGGTGCCGGCGGCACGTAGAGGCCCATGACGTTCGACGGCGCGGAACGGCAGTGAGATCGCGACGTGGCGTTCTTCAGTTGTAGCGCAGCCCTTTAGAGCTGCCAGCAGGCCTAAAGGCCTGCGCTACAACGATCACGCCGGCGAGGTCACCTGCTTGCGCGCTGAGCGGTCATTTCGCGACGACGATCGTGTCGAGACCCATCGGGTTGCGGCAGCATGGCGCCGCCGCATTCGTCAGCGCGATCGTCAACGTGTCGATCGACGTCGCGGCGTTCGCGTTCGACACCGTCGCGAAATCGCCGAACGTATTCGGCAGCGTGTCCGAGAGCGTGAACACGACCGCGCCTCGGCGGCTGCCGGTGATTCGGTACGGAATCCGCGTGGTGCTCGAGTAGAGATCGACGGACTTGAAGACAAACGCCGCGCCGCCGGCGGTGACGCGCACTTCGCCGGTCACGCTGCTGCCGCCCGCGGCGAAGAACGTGATGAACGGCGCAGGATGACCGTACGTCGTCCACGCAACCCAACTGGCGGATGCCGTTGCCACGGTAAATCCGGATTCGGTGTACGTCGTCACCGGCGCGTTGTTCGTTTTCAATCCGCTGAACGAAATCTGCGTCGTTGCCAGCGGCAGCGGGTCGACGACGATCGCCGTTTGCGTGACGGCGATCGTGGTCTGCGCAATGCTGACGACGCCGGTGCGCGGCGCGCCGGTCTTGTTGGCGTCGATCGTCACCTTCAGCGTGTTCGTCCCGCTACCTGAGCCAATCGACAGATGGATCCAGGACGCGTTGTCGGTCGCGGTCCAGCGGCATCCGGACGGAGCCGTCACCGTGATGTGGGTCGACGCGCCGCTCGCCGGCACATCCAGCGACGCAGGCCCTGACACCGCGTACGTGCAGACGATCGGCGCGCGGGACTTCTCCACCACCGCCGTCAACGTCCGGTCCTGCGAGGGCGACGTCGGTGCGCTACCGCTGCCGCACGCGGCGGTCAACAGGACTAGTGGCGAAACGACGAGTGTTTTGTGGAAGACGGTTGACCAAGTCGGCATGCTCGCGACGCTCCGCGAGCACAACAGCACGCGGCGTACCGATCTGGTCGACGGGCTAGCCCTGGCGCGACGCGTCCTGTTCCGCAGCGCGTTTCAGCCGTCGCAGCCCGCGCGCCGGTCCGGTCGCGAATCGCCATCCGAGGAGTTTCTCGACGAGCCGTCCCCGCCAGCCTGGCGGGAAAGTGAAGTGTCAGTTGAACGTGACGCGGCTCGAGTGCGCGTCGATCGGCGCGATCTGAATCTGTTCGTGGTTCGTGACGCCAAACGGGAGTCGAGAGTCGAGCACCAGCAACCGCGATGTGCGCATGTCGATCACGTCGAACGCGATGCGCAACCCGGCCTTGCCCAACACCAGATGATCGCCCACGCGCATCGAGCCGGTCGGGCCTTCGAGCAGGTTGATCCCGGTCCAGTTCGCCAGCTTGGGCGGTTCCGTGAGCAGAGTCCAGATGCGGTCGGCGGGGGCGAAGACGACATCGGTCGGACACACGTCCATACGCGCGGAAGTCTAACGTCGTTCGCGATCCGCGACCGGTATAATCCGCACGCTCCCGTGCTCCCCCACGGTGCCACGCGCGTCGGTCCGTACGAGATACTGACGGCGATTGGCGCTGGCGCGATCGGCGAGGTGTATCACGTGAAGAGACAACAGATACTGCAACGCATCCACTTGCTCATCCTGGCGCTCGCCGTTTGCCTGCCGATCGAACGCCCTGCGGCGCAAGGCGCTTCGCGGGACACGGAACGGTCGGCCGCCGCCGCGCACTCGACGATCGAGCGACAAGAGCAAGCCGTGTGGAATGCCATTCGCGCGCAAGACGGTGCGGCTTTTCGAAAGCTCATGGCCGATGACTGTGTGATTGTGAGCGCCGGCCGACGCTACACGGCCGACGAGTACGCCGCGGTGGTGCGCACGCTGAAGTTTACCAAGTCCGAGCTCACCGACATCAAGGTGCTGCCGCTGTCCACCGATGCCGCGCTCATCCAGTACCGTCTCCATGTCGCGTGGACGCAGAACAACAAGGAATCCGTCGCCGACCAGTACGTCGTTTCGGTTTGGAAACGATTCGGCTCGCGCTGGCTCGTGGTGTTCAACGAGGATTCTCCGGCCGCCGCGCCGGTGAAGCCGCTATCGTGAGCGGGCCGTACAGAAAAAAAGGCCCACGGATGGGCCTCGTCGATCTGCAAATTGATGGTCGGGGCGAGAGGATTCGAACCTCCGACCCCTCGGTCCCGAACCGAGTGCTCTACCAGGCTGAGCCACGCCCCGACAGGCGTAGAGAGAACACTGTGTAGGTCAACGCCGCCCGGGAAGCGGCGAAGTGCCTATACTATCACGACTTTCGCGATGCCGACCCATTCGACCGGCGACGAGCGCGCCGGTCCGTGGAGTGTTGTGTGATCAAACAGATCGCGCCGCAGTTCTTCTCGACCAACATCGCGGCAACCCTCGCCTACTACCGCGACACGCTCGGCTTCGACTGCCTCGGCACGTGGCAGGATCCGCCGACGTACGCGATCGTTGTACGCGACGGCCACCGGATCCATTTTCGATGTGCTGAACCGCCAATACAGAATCCGGACAAGTACGCCGACGAACTGCTCGATGCGTACCTGTTCGTCGAGGATGTGGATGCGCTGCATGCGGAGTATGCGGCGCGCGGCGTGGAGTTTACGCGCGTGCTCGGCGGAACGTCATGGGGCTCGCGCGAGTTCGTCGTCGGGGACTGCGACGGGCGACTGCTTGCATTCGGTGCGGACAACACATCACGCGGAGACCGCTGAGCAAGCAGAGATAAGCATTCTCAGCGGCCTTTGCGCGCTCTGCGTGATGATGATTTTTTACTTCAGCTCGGTGATGATCGCTCGCGCTGAACTCTTCGCAAGCACCTCGGTGTGGACGCGGTTCCGCTCATTGAACCGCACGGTCCCGGGCGAGAACTCGTTCGTCGTGCTCTGGCCGTCCTTCGTCGTCGACTTCAACGCGCCATCCGCGACGTAGAGAACGACGACGTCCTTGTCGTGGAAGTGCATCGGTGTCGGCTGACCTGGGGTCCAGGTGTAGTCCCACACGATGACGCGATCGTTCTCGAACAGCTTCCTCAACTGACCCGGACGCGGGAACGCGAGCGGATAACCGGTCTTGTTCTCGAGCGGCGCGACGTGCGCGTCCTTGATGTCGATCGCGAGCGCACGTCCGCCAAGCGCGGCGACATCAGGTCGCGCGCCGGCTTTCACCCACTGCACCTTGCCCGGATCCGAAACAGACACCCACACGGCATCGTCAGGTGGCCTGGGCATGTTCGGATCAGCAACTGTGACATCCCAAACAGTCACGCGGACGTTGTCTACGACTGGGGTGCCTGACGTGCCTAGGGTGCCTGGTGTGCCCAGGGTGCCTGGTGTGGCTAGTGTGCTTTTGGCGCCTGGAGTGCTGCGTGCAGCACCAGCACCCAAAGCACTTGAGGCACTTGAGGCACTTGAGGCACTTGAGGCACTCAAGGCACCTGAGGCACCCAAGGCACCTTCAGGCACAGTGAGCGTGACATCCGTTTTTGTCGAGAGCGCACCATCGTTCGCGGTCGCGCGCAGGACGTACGTGCCGGGTTTCGGGAACGTCGCGTTCACGACTGCTTTGCCGTCGACGACCGGAATCGCTGTGCCTTGAGCGTTGAGACTTGAGACTTGAACCTTGGCTGGACCGCGGAGTTGCATCCACGTGACGTTCAGCCCACGCGGACGCGCCGGCGCATTCGAGTTGGATTGCGCCTGGATTTTCGTCGCGTCCGAGGCAGGGCTAAAGCCCTGCGCTACGACTGCAGGTTTCGTCGCCACCACTCGCGGTTTCGGCAACCCGTCGTCGGTGACGTTCGCGGTCAGCGTGACGGGCGATCCGATCGCGACGTTCGTCACCGGCGCGATCGTGATCACCGGCGGCTTGTTGGGATCGTCCTCGCCCGGATTCAGATTGCCGCGCGTCTGGATGATCCGCTCGGTGATTTCCTCGACGGGATCGAGCGTTCCGTACGCTTTGTTCGTCTTGCCGTTCGCGGTGATCGTCCACGTCACCGTGCCCTTACCGAAATTCGCGGGAACGCGCACGCGATAGACCCATCCCTGCCGCCGCGGCAGAAAGAACGTCGGCTGTCCTTTATCGGGACCGCCCGGCTCGACGGAGTTCTTCTCGCCCGCTGGGACGATCGGCTCTTCCTTCCAGTTGCGGTTGAAGTAGCCGAAGACCATGTCGAAGGAGCTGTCAGGGTTTTTGATCCAGCCTTCGAAGTAGGGCTGGATGTCCTGGCCGCTGTCGAACTTCGTTTGAGGGATGGCCGTTGGAAACGACGGTTGTGCGGACACCGCTGTCGCGCACAACAGAATCAAAGCAACCACAGAACTCACGGAACCCACAGAAACCATTTTGTTCTGTGCGTTCTGTGTGTTCCGTGGTTGCATCTGATTACTCATTGGTCTTTTTGCGCGCGGCCACGCGCTCTTGGTAGTCCGCTTCATCGATATAGAACAGTGACACCCACGCGAAACTCATCTCGTCCACCGTCCGCTGACCGTATCCGACCCAGTTCTTCGGGTTCGGGTTGTACTTGTTCGCGGCGGTGTTGTCGTGCCACGCGGTGATGTGGATGATCGTTCCCGCGGGCAGCAGTGGCTGCACGTCGTCCGCGTACGGGTACGTGATGTGCCATCCGAATTGATAGTTGCTGACGCAGGACAGCGTTTCCGTCCGCGCCGGACCCGGACGCGCGGAGTCGGGGCGGATGTCCGGATAAATCACCTCCATGCACATCGCCTTGCCGCGGTTGTGCATGTGCGGTTGAAACGCGGTCAGCACCGCCGGCCGCGGGAGACGGAAGTAGCCGTCCTGCCGCGCGATGGAATCCGGCGGGATGTCGATCTCGGTGTTGTCGCCCATGTGCTGCGTGAAGGCGACGTACTTCGGCGTCTGCCCTTTCGGATACAGCTTGATCCCCATCTGCAGGTTGACCAGCGACCGCTCGCCGCTCGGATGCAGATGCAGGTTGAAGTGGATCTTCGATCCCGCCTTGATCAGGCGTCCCGCATTCTCCGGGAAGATGTCGCCGTTCTTCCCAAGCGCGTACTCGTTGAGGAACAGCCCGACCGGATCTTCTTCTTCGTCCTCGATCAAATTCGCCGTCGCGTGATGGATCACCTTGAAGCTGTACGCCTCGGGCTTCGTCTCGATCGCCGCGATGTACATGTCTTCCTTGAATCCGGGGTCGATGTCGACGTCGAGGAACTCGTCCGGCCCCTGCGCGCGCAACTCGTACGCCTTCGGCATGGTGACGACGATGTCCGGTTTGCCGATGTGCCATTTGTCATCGTCGGAGAACACGCGCGCGACGGGCATGGCCTTCGGATCGCCCTGCGGCGCGCCGGCGTCGACCCAACTGGCGATCGTCGCGATCTCGTCATCGGTCAGCGACGGATCTTCCTTGAACTTGTGGATGCCGACGTTGCGGTCGATGTACCACGGCGGCATCTCGCGCGACGCGACCTTCGCCTTGATCGAACGCGCCCACGGCCGGGCGTCCTGGTAGGTCATCAACGACATCGGCGCGATCGCGCCGGGACGATGACAGGTCTGACAGGATTTCTGGAGGATGGGCGCGATGTCTTTGGTGAACGTCGGTGGCTGAGCGAGCGCGGACACCGGAATCAAGAGCGCGATGATGACCAGACCTCTCATATCACCTCTCACAACATCACGAAGATCGCGAAGGGCACGAAGACCACGAAGAAGCTTTTTCGAAAACCACTTTTCGTGGACTTCGTAAACTTCGTGAACTTCGTGGTGATTCTAATGCTGCGTCGCCTGTTGCGTTACCGGTAATGCAAATGCCAACAATTCCGCCGAATAATTTCCCCCGCTGATCGCAACGACGATGTACTGCCGACCGTTCAGCATGTACGTCATCGGCGACCCTGACTGCGGCGCCGGCATCAGCACTGCGCCGGCATCCGCACCCGTCATCTTGTCGTAAGCCCTCAGCATTGCGCCACGGACGTTGTTCGCGTGAGTCGTGACGCGCGGTTCGCCGGCGATCACGAGCGTCTTCGTGACGAGCGTCCCGACGTTGCCGGACTGGCCGGTGCGCGGGATGTTCATCCCTTTCAGCGCCGGATTGTTCTTGATGTTGTCCGGCGTGTCGCCGTGCGCGACCTGCCACTGGATTTCGCCCTTGTCCATGTTGATGGCAGTGATGCGGCCGTACGGGGGCTTAACGAGAGGGAGGCCCTGAACTGTCAGGCCTCCTCCACCGCCCCCTTCAGTTGCAGTTGCAGCTCCAGTTTCAGTTGCAGTTGCAGTTGCAGTTCGCGCTCTCGCGCGTTCGGCTGGCGACGCATCCGCGCCCGCTCCGCCACCAGATCCCAACGTCGTCCGCATCCCGGTCGCCGCGGACCCCTGGACCCACGCGAAATCGATCTTCGGATCCGCCGGCTTCACAAGACCGAGCGGGTTCACGCCTGACTGCGAATGGACATAGAGAAGATGTGTCTCGGGATCGTATGCGCCGCCGGGCCAGTTCGAGGCGAACGCCGCGGTGAGCGTCGCGAGCGGGCCGGGAAGCGTCGAGACGACCGGCGGCGTGAACAGCGGTCCCAGTTTGTATTTCGACGCGACATCCATCGCCTGCTTGTGCAGCTCCGGCGTGAAGTCGATGAGATCTCTTTCCTGCACTCCCTGCATGTCATACGCGGGCGGCTTCGTCGGGAACGGCTGCGTCGGCGCGTACCACTCGCCCGGCACGTCACCTTTCGCGACCGGTTTCTCGTCGATCGGCCACACGGGCTGCCCCGTCACGCGATCGAACACATATAAGAATGCCTGCTTCGTCGGCTGCGCGACCGCTTTGATCATCTTTCCGTTGACCGTGATGTCCGCGAGAATCGGCGCGCACGGGATGTCGTGATCCCAGATGCCGTGATGCACGAGTTGATAGTGCCACTTGCGCACGCCGGTCTTGAGGTCGACGGCGACGATCGATTCGCCGAAGAGTCCATTGCCCGGACGATGGCCGCCGTAGTAGTCGCCGGTGGGCAGTTCGATCGGCAGGTAGGCGAGACCGAGGTCCTCGTCGATCGAAATCTGCGCCCACGATCCGGCGTTGCCGGTGTAGGCCCACGAGTCTTTTTCCCACGTGTCGTTGCCGAATTCGCCAGGACCGGGAATCGTATGGAAGATCCAGAGCCGCTTGCCGGTGCGGACGTCGAATCCGCGCACGTAGCCTTTGACGTTCGTCTTGCTGCGCGGCACGCCGCCGGACCGATGCGCGGCGCCGATGACGACGACGTCTTTCGCGATCACGGGAGTGGAATGCAGTCCGACCTCGCCGGTGACGAGATCAATTTCCTGGTCGTCGTCCTTCTTGAGATCGACGACGCCGTGCTCGCCGAAGGATTCGACGGGCGTCCCCGTCTTCGCGTCGAGCGCGACCATGCGGTAGCCGGGCGTCACGTAGATGATCCGCGAGTCGCTCTTGCCGTCAGTCCAGTACGCGAGGCCGCGGCCTGAGAGCTGACGCGGCGCATTCCCGCCGCGGGCGCCTTCGCGCTCGCTGTGCATCCACAGCAACTCACCCGTTGCCGCATCGAGCGCCGCGACCGCGCGTCGTGTGCCCGCGGTCGTGTAGAGCACGCCGCCAATTTCGAGCGGCGTCGATTCGAACTGATACTCCGGTCGCGGTCCAAGGAAGTCGGGCTTGAAGCGCCAGGCGATCTGCAGGTCGTTGAAGTTCTGCGCGGTGATCTGACCGAGCGGCGAGTACCGCGTGTTGCCCGTGTCGCCACCGTACGTGCGCCACTCGCCGTTGGTGGCGCCGTGCTGGGCGGTGAGGACACAACCCATGATCACGAAGGCGGCACCACGAAGAACGCGAAGGCCACGAAGAGCACGAAGATCACGAAGATCACGAAGATCACGAAGAATCATCTTTGAAAAACCCACTCGGTCCTTCGCGGTCTTCGTGCCCTTCGCGATCTTCGTGGTGGTGAATCTCGTGAACATATCACCTCACCGTAAACAAGATGGACTGCGTCGCGGTTTGACGCGTCAGTTTGTCGTGGACCGTCACCTGCAGCTTGTAGTCTCCTGCCGTGAACGAGCGCAGCGGCACCTGCTGCATGACGAACCCTTGCGTCTCCCAGCCGATCGGCGCGGGCAGATCGCGGTCGTCGAGCTGCTGCGGCTGCGTGCGGTTGAACAGCTTCCACTCGCCGCCGATCTTCCAGAAGAACTCGTAGTCCGCGACGACGTCGGTGTCCGGCGCGCCGTAGTTGCAGACCTGGTAGACGACGGAGAGGGTGTCGCTCTGCGCGAACTGCGTTTTGTTGGTCGGCGTCACCTCGCTGCGTCCCCACACGTACGGCCGCTCGAGCTGATCCTTCGGCTGAAGCGCCGCCGACAAGGTCTTCACATCGTCGACGACGATCAGATCGCTCGTGCGCAGCTCGAGATTCCAGAAGTCGGGGACGGTCACGCTGTGATGCAGCACCATCGGCGTCGTCGTCTTCACCTTCGTTTTGTCGACGAGCGCGACGAAGATGTCGAACTCGCCAGGCGGCACGGCGAGCGCGCGTTCGACTTTCGGTGATTTCACGTCGAAGAAGTAGTACTCCTCGAACGGAAAAATGTACGGGTCGCGCTGCTTCATCTCCTCGCGACGCTTCGCTGCGTCCGCTGCCGCTTTTTCTTTTTCGTACGCGCGCTGCTGCAGCGTCAACACCGCGGACGCTTCGGCCGGCGCCGCGATCGCGCGGCGGGACGAACTCGCAGGTCCGCCGATCGGCAACTCGCCGGGACCGAACTGCACCACCTCGCTGCGCGCGGTGGCGATCGGTGCGCCCTTCGTCACCCACTCGCGGATGCCAGAGGCTTCTTCCGTCGACCGATAGCCGTCATGCCGCGACACGACGCGCACGTACATCGCGGCGGATTTCGGAAGGTCCGGAAGATTTTGGAGCAGCAACCGCAGCGGAACGTACCCGACGTCGGTCGATTTCAACACGTGCGCCTGGATCGGGACGTCGACCGGCGAGACGACGTCGGTGTCCTGCGCGAGGTCCACCGCTTTCATCAGCGCCAGGATCGCGGCGCGTTCGTCGGTGGAAAGCGGTTTGCGGGTTGGCCGGTCGGCGGCGATTGCAGGTGCAGCTGCAGTGAGCAGTTGCACGAAGAACAAACAAATCACAGAACACACAGAAATCACGGAAAACGGTTGTTCCGTGCGTTCCGTGCGTTCTGTGGTTGCTTGCACCGCGCTACCTTAGCGCAGTGGTTTTCCCAATTCCAGCGGTTTGGGCTTCGATTTGGTCGAGGACGTCGTGTGCCGTCAGGTCGGGCTGGAGCGGCGTGATCGAGACGTATCCATCGCGGACCGCCTGATAATCCGAGCGATCGTGCGGCTCCCAGTCGTTCTGCCCTTCCTCGATCCAGTAATACGGACGCCCTTTCGGATCCTCGCGCACGCCGACCGACGTGATGTGGTTGCGCTTCGCCTGGACCGTTGCACGGTATCCGAGCGGCTCGCCTTTCGGGACGTTGATGTTGAGAAACACGCGCGGCGGGAGCGGCCGCTGCAGGATCGCGTCCGCCATGTGCGCGGCGGCTTTCGCGGCGTACGAGAAATCGTAGTCGCCGCGCGTCTGACGCAGCGAGACGGCGATCGACGGAATTCCGAGCAGCGCGCCCTCGAGCGCACCAGCGACCGTCCCCGAATACGTCACGTCGTCACCAAGGTTCCACCCCTTGTTGATGCCGGAGACGACGAGATCCGGAAGTCCTTTGAAAACCTGCGTGATGGCGATGTTGACGCAATCCGTCGGCGTCCCGTCGACGCCGAACACTTTGTCGGACAGGTGATCCAGCCGCAGCGGATGCCGCAGCGTGAGCGCATGCCCGATCGCGCTCGCTTCGTTCATCGGCGCGACGATCGTCACGTCGCCCAGTTCTTTCAAGGCCGCCGCGAGCGCATGGATCCCGTCGGAGCGATAGCCGTCGTCGTTGGTGACCAGGATTTTGATCATGTTTGTATCGAGACCACGAAGAACACCCACGAAGATCACGAAGATCGCGAAGATCACGAAGATCACGAAGATCACGAAGTTATTTTTCATCGTGATCTTCGTGTAACCTTCGTGGTCTTCGTGCTCAGATTATAGCGAGCAACACTGTCGCGACGAGCGCGAGCGCGGCGCCGACACCGAATGCGGCGGCGGCGCCGAACGCGTTCCAGATCAGTCCGAAGACGATGCTCGCGAGGAGCGCGCCGATGCCCTGAACCGCATAGTAGATGCCGAACGCGGTGCCGCGTGATTCGGCGGGCGCGAGGTCGGCGACGAGCGCTTTCTCGGTCCCTTCCGCGAATCCGAAATAGAAGCCGTACACCATGAACCACGCGAGGAGCACCCCGATCGACGTGGCGACCGCGAACGCGCCGTACACGACCGCGTAGATCAACCAGCCGAGACCGATCACCTGCTTGCGTCCGATGCGATCGGACCATGTGCCGCCGAGATACGACACGATTGCCTTGACGAAGTTGTGCGCGGCCCACATCGCGGGCACGTATTTCGCCGAGCCCGCGGCGTCCGTCAACTTCAACAACAGAAACGCGTCGGTGGAGTTGCCGAGCGTGAAGATCGTCAGCACGCCGATGAACGCCACGAACGGTGTCGTCGCGCAGGCCTTCAGGCCTGCCGCCGAGGAGGGATCCGCCGGTGCCGCCCTCAAGGGCTGCGCTACATCGGTCGGCTCTTCGCGGATCATCACGATCAACGCGATCGCGATGACGCCGGGAACGATCGTCAGGCCGAAGAGCGTCCGGTAGCTGCCGGGATAGAAATAGAGAAACAGCGTCGCAAGCAGCGGACCGAGAACGGCGCCCAGGTTGTCCATCGCGCGATGGAAACCGAAGACGCGGCCGCGCTGGCCAGAAGGCGTGACGTGCGCGAGGATCGCGTCGCGCGGCGCGCCGCGGACGCCCTTCCCCACGCGATCCAACACCCGCACCGTAAACACCTGCAGCCACGTCGTCGTCACCGCAATGAACGGCCGCGCGAGCGACGACACGCTGTACCCGAACAACACGAGCGGACGCTTTTTCGGCGACCGATCCGCGATGCGGCCGGACCAGATCTTCAGAACCGAGTTGACCGCTTCGGCGGCGCCTTCGACGATGCCGAGCGAGACGGCGCCGGCGTGGAGGACTTGCGTGAGGAAAAACGGGAGGAGCGGATAGATCGCTTCGGTGGCAGTATCGGTTGCGAGGCTCACCCAGCCGAGTAGCCACGCTTGCTTCGGGAGCCTCGACACAAAGGACACGATGGATACAAAAGCTTAGCTTCCTTCGTGCTCTTCGTGCTCTTCGTGTTTTTCGCGTTCTTCGTGCTTAGCGCTTCTCGTACGGCGCGACCGGTCCGTCCTTGACCACGGTCACCCAGATCTCTTTCTTGTTGCTGTCCTTCTCGCGATAGACCGGGAATCCGCGGTACTCGCCGATCTGCACGAACCGATCTGCGGAAAACGTCGTCGCTTCGCCGGCGCTGAAGTATTTCGTGCCGTCGAATTGGATCCACACGCCGTCGTTCCGCCTCGGCGCGGGGAGCGACTGCATGCGTGTTCGCCTGCTGCCACGATCCAAGGTGCCCACGGTGCCTGAAGTGCCTAACGTGCCTACGGTACCGAGGGTGCTGGGTGCTCCGGTGCTGGGTGCATACGCACCGCTGCTGCCGATGATCGATTCTTCCATCGGCACTTGCGAGACCGGACCGACTGGATATGCTGGCGTGCGGCTGCCGGTCGTCCCGGCGAGTTCGTTGTTGCGCAGGCGTTCGTACGTGCGCATCGCGGTGCGCGTCGCGGGCACGTAAAGAACGCTGAACGGCTCGAGCGTCGCGTCGGCGTAGAGCGGCACGTTGTCGTAAAGGCCTACTTGCATCATCACGTTCGCGTCGAACGGCCGCATCGCAGCGGTCGGGTAATAGACGAGCCCTTGCGTCACGATCGGCGCACCGCGCACGAACCAGTCGGCGCTGGCGGCGGTCACCTCAGGCGTATGCGTCCGCAATGCGGTGACGCCAGCGAACGGCGCCGGCAACGCCTGAGCATTTCCCGTTTTAGGCAACAGCAGCGAACTAAACAGCACGGCGCCGCATATCCACGCGCGCATACAGCCCTCCGCGCTCTGGTTCAGCGATTCGCGTGCCGTACAATCCAAGTAGCGCAGCCCTTTAGGGCTGTTTCGTCGGCAGGCCTGAAGGCCTGCGCTACGTTCGGTAGGCCCGACAGGCCTGCGCTATTTCCATGTCCACTTTGGCCGAAGTTCTTGCGCGGGAGACGCGGATCGGCGAGCTCTACGAGACGCTCGCTGACGGGCGGCTGCGCTGCTACGCGTGCGGACACTGCTGTCCGCTGCCCGAAGGCGCGATTGGCGTCTGCAAGGTGCGCTTCAACGAGGGCGGCAAGCTGTACGTCCCGTGGGGATATGTCGGCGGCGTGCAGTGCGATCCGATCGAGAAGAAGCCGTTCTTCCACGCGCATCCGGGCGCGCTCGCGTACAGCTTCGGGATGCTCGGGTGCGATCTGCACTGTTCGTACTGTCAGAACTGGGTGACGTCGCAGGCGCTCCGCGATCCTGAAGCGGTGGCGCCGCCGCTCGAGGCGTCACCCGAGGCGCTCGTGCGCGATGCGCTGCGTCAGAAGGCGCGCGTCATCGTGAGCACGTACAACGAGCCGCTGATCACGAGTGAGTGGGCGGTCGCGGTGTTCAAAGAAGCGAAGGCCGCCGGTCTCACGACGGGTTACGTGTCGAACGGCAACGGCACGCCGCAGGTCCTCGAGTATCTGCGCCCGCACGTCGATCTCTACAAAGTCGATCTCAAAAGCTTCGACGATCGCCACTACCGCGAGCTCGGTGGACGCATCGGACCGATCCTCGACACGATCACGCGTCTGCACGCCATGGACTTCTGGGTCGAGATCGTGACGCTGCTGATTCCGGGCTTCAACAGCTCGCGTGACGAGTTGGAGCGGCTGACGTCCTTCGTCGCGAGCGTCTCGCCCGACATCCCGTGGCACGTGACGGCGTTTCACGCCGACTACAAGATGACCGATCCGCCGAACACGACGGCGGAGATGCTGCTCGAGGCAGCGGACATCGCGCGCGCGAACGGATTGAAGTATGTCTACGCCGGCAACCTGCCAGGCCGCGTCGGCGACCTCGAGGACACGCGCTGCGCGTCGTGCGGCGAAACCCTGATTGCGCGCTACGGCTACTACATTCGCGACTACACGATCACGAGCGACGGTCGCTGTCCAAAGTGCGCAACGGCGATCCCCGGCCGCTGGAGCGCCCACTTCGACGGGCAAATCGCCTCGAGACCTTTTCTTCCTGGATCGCGCCGACTTACAATCCTCAACTCCCGATGATCCTGGACCGTTTGGGCCGCCCGCTGCGCAACCTGCGGCTGTCGGTCACCGACCGCTGCAACCTCCGCTGCGAATACTGCATGCCGGAAGACGACTACGTCTGGCTGCCGCGCGAGGACGTCCTGCACTTCGAGGAAATCAGCACGCTGGTCGATGTCTTTCTGTCGCTCGGCGTCGACAAGATTCGTCTGACCGGCGGTGAACCTCTCCTCCGCCGCGACATCTCGTCGCTGATCCGAATGGTCGCGCCGAAACCGGGGCTGAACGATCTGGCGCTGACGACCAACGGCGTGCTGCTCGCGGATCAAATCGACGACATCAAAGCGGCCGGGATGCGGCGGATCACGGTCAGCCTCGACACGCTGCAGCGCGATCGCTTCGTCGCGCTCACCCGTTTCGACCAGCTCGACGCGGTCCACGACGGGATGCGCGCGGCGCATCGCGTCTACGATCGCTTCAAAATCGACACCGTGGTCATCCGCGGTGTCAACGACGACGAGATCGTGGACCTGATCGAGTACGCGAAACCGCTCAACGCCGAAGTGCGGTTCATCGAATACATGGACGTCGGCGGCGCGAGCCGGTGGTCGCCGTCACGCGTCTTCTCGCGTCGCGAGATGCTGGACGTACTCGCGGCCCGATACGGCCGCGTCGAGGCAATCGTCGAACCGGCGTCGAGCGCGCCCGCCGATCGCTACGCGCTCCCCGACG
>DASREL010000033.1:0-8225 GCA_035652075.1 Vicinamibacterales bacterium | reverse complement strand
GTTCGCCTTCGCGAGCATCGGCGCGTTGCCGAAGTCGTAGTCGGGGCCGAGGTTCGAGTCCTCTGGACAATTCGCGCCGGATCCACGTCCGCCCGCGAGCGCGCCGCATCCGACGACGAAGACGTCCTGCGGCGTCACTTGCGAGATCCATTTCACGGCGCCCGTGTCGATGTCGAACGCCATGATCGAATCGCTCGTCGGCTGCTGCGGCTCCGTATACATGTTGCCGGTCGCGGCGTAGACGACCTTACGCTTCGGATCGACGGTCGGCGACGACCAGATGCCGGCGCCGGCCGGTCCCCATCGCGTCGCGCCCGCCTTGTTCTTCCCAACCGGCTTCGCTTCGGCGTTGATCGTGTACGTCTTCCACACGAGCGCGCCGGTCGACGCGTCGAGCGCGACGAGGCTGCCGCGGAACGTGCAGCACTCATACGCGGGGTTCGCGCCCTGCGCTTCTTCGCTGGACGACACAGGAATATAGAGTCGGTCCTGATAGAGGACCGGCGTGCCGGTGATGTTCGCGCTCTTGTGATCCTCGACGTTGCGCGTCCACAGTTGCTCGCCCGTCGTCGCATCGAGCGCGTACGCGTTCGATCGTCCGTCGCCGATGTAGACCGCGTAGCGATTCGGCATCCCCGGACGCGGACCGATCACGATGCCCGCGCGCACGCGGGCCTTCGCCTGGAACGTCCAGACGATGCAGCCGGTCGCGGCGTCGAGCGAATAGACGGTCCCGCTCGTGCTGCCGACGAACACGCGGCCGCCGGCGACGGTCGGTTGTCCCGTGGCGACCGTGGAGTTTGGAAAACCAAACGCCCACTTCAACGCCAGCTTCGGAATCTGATCTCCGCTGATGCCCGCCTGCGGCTGGAACCGCGCGTTCGTCAGGTCAGGGCTCCACGACGTCCAGCTCGATCCCTTCGACGGATCGAACGGCGGCACCGTCGTGCACTTGCCGACGACCGCGGCGGCCTGTGCGGCGGCGGCGCCGAGATACCCCGCGACCGCGGTGCGCTCGGCAGGCGTCAGTTCCTGGCCCTGCAACTGCATCTTGCCCTTCGTGAGCTCGTCGAGAATGTCCTGCGGCGTCTTCTCGCGAAGCACGCGGAGCTGCGGCGTTCGCGCGTCGGCCACCGCCGACGAATGGCAGCGCGCGCAGTGGTCCTCGTAGACCTTCGCGCCGTCTGGCGCCTGCAGCGAGAACGCGAGCAAAAGTGCTGTGATCATGGTGGCGAAAGAATACACGAAGCGTTATGCTCTCCACCGGAGAATAGATGGCTCATCTTTCCAACAAATTCCGAACGCTTGCTGTTGCTGTGTGCGCCGCCGCCGGTGGCGCGTTGATAACCGCGTTTGCGATCCCGGTCAGCGGCCAGGCGCCGGCGACCTATCGTGCGCCTCGGGGCGCCGACGGCCATCCGGATCTCAACGGGATTTGGCAGGCCCTGAACGAGGCGAACTGGGACCTCGAAGCCCACATGGCACGGCCTGCCCTCCAACTCAGCCCGGGGCCGTACGGACCGGTGCCGGCGAAGGCGGTCCTCGCGCTCGGCGCGGTCGGCTCGGTGCCGCCCGGCATGGGCGTCGTCGAAGGCGGCGAGATTCCGTACAAACCGGAAGCGCTCGCGAAGAAGAAAGAGAACCTCGAGAAGTGGATCGAGCGCGACCCCGAGATCAAGTGCTACTTGCCAGGCGTGCCGCGGGCGACCTACATGCCGTATCCCTTCCAGCTGTTTCAGTCGTCGAGCGCGATATTCCTCGCCTACGAATACGACGGCGCCGTCCGGAATGTCTATTTGAAGGATCCCGGACCTGCACCGGTGGATTCCTGGATGGGCCAGTCGGTCGCGAAGTGGGAAGGCGATACACTAGTGATCGACGCCACGGGCTTCAACGACTCGACGTGGTTCGATCGCAGCGGCAACTTCCACAGCGATGCGCTGCACGTGGTCGAACGCTACACGCGCGTGCAACCCGACGTCCTGCAGTACGAAGCGACCATCGAAGACGCGAACGTCTTCACGAAGCCGTGGAAGATCAGCATGCCGCTCTACCGGCGGCTCGACAAGGGCGCGCAGATCATGGATTTCAAGTGCGTCGAGTTCGTCGAAGAATTGATGTACGGCCAGTACCGCAAGAAGCCGCTGAGTAAGTAGTTATGCGCACACAACTCCTGTCCGTCGCCGCCGCCTGCGTCGTTGCCGCCGGACTCGTGTCGGCGCAGCAGAAATCGACGTGGGCCGTTCCGCGGCTCGCTGACGGTCATCCCGACTTACAAGGCACCTACGATCTCGCCACGCTGACGCCGGTCGAACGTCCCGCCGGCACGACGTCTCCCGTGTACACCGACGCGGAAGCGAAGAAACTCGAGCAACAGGTCGCCGCGCGCAAGGAGTACTCGTCGCGCGCGATCAAGGCGGATCGCGACGCGCCCCCCAAGGGCGGTGACGGATCCGCCGGCGCGGCCGGCAACGTCGGCGGCTACAACAGCTTCTGGATCGATTCGGGATCGGAATACTCGATCGTCGACGGCCAGAAGCGCACGTCGATCGTGATCGATCCGGAGAACGGTCGCGTCCCGCCGTTGACGCAGGAAGCGCGTCAGCGCGCGACGCAGTTCAGAAACCAGGCGGCCACCTCGGATCAATCCGCGCAGGAAGACGATCCTGGATTCGAGAAAGCCCCCGGCGCCTATGACGACCCGGAACGCCGTCCGCTCGGCGAACGCTGCTTGATGGGATTCGGATCGACGTCGGGTCCGCCGATGCTGCCAACCTACTTCTACAACAACCTGCACCAGATCGTGCAGACGCCGGACGCGGTGATGATCCTCACCGAAATGGTCCACGACGCGCGCATCGTCCGCATGAACGCGCAGCACGCGCCGAAATCGGTTCGCAAGTGGATGGGCGATTCGGTCGGTCACTGGGAAGGCGACACGCTCGTCGTCGACACGACGAACTTCACCGAGAAGACGCGCTTCCGCGGATCGTCGCCCGACCTGCACATCGTCGAGCGCTTCACGCGGACCGGTCCGAAGACGCTGCTCTATCGCTTCACGATTGACGATCCGAAGACGTGGACGCGCGCGTGGACCGGCGAATACACGTGGCCGCTCACCGACGAGAAGGTCTACGAATACGCGTGCCACGAAGGCAACTACGCGCTCGAAAACATTCTTCGCGGCGCTCGGTTGAAGGAATCAGAAGACCTGAAGAAGAAGTCAGACGTTAAGAGGTAAAGGCAAAACTATGCGCAGAATCATCCCGTTGCTCGGTTTCGTCGCGGCTCTGTCGGTTCCCGCCGTCGCGCATCACGCGTTCGGCGGCGAGTTCGATCCGAATCGTCCCGTGCTCCTCAAGGGGAAGGTGACGAAGATCGAATGGGTCAATCCGCACGCGTGGATTCACGTCGAAGTGCCGAAGGCAGAAGCGACGACGGCGTGCCAGTTCACGCCAAATGCGAAGTGTGAAGAGTGGATGATTGAAGGCGGCACGCCGAACACGCTGCTCCGCCGCGGCATCACGAAGGAATCGCTCAAGACCGGCACCGAGCTCGTCATCGACGGCTACCAGGCGCGCGATCATTCGGTCCTGCGCGCCAACGGCCGCAACGTGACGTTCCCCGACGGCAAGAAGCTGTTCCTCGGATCGTCCGGCACCGGCGCACCGCTCGACGGCGCAGATCCGACCGAAGCAGGTCGAGGACGAGGCAGGGGCGGTCAATAGTCATTGAGGAATGAGGATTGAGGATTGCGGATTTGTTTTCGGTTAATCGACAATAAATCCGCATTCCTCAATCCTCAATCCGCAATCCTCGTCCTCGTCCTCGTCCTCGCCCTTCTCTTTCCCGCCGCCACCTTCGCGCAAGCCCCCGATCTCTCCGGCACCTGGGCCAACACGATCATCACGCCACTGGAGCGTCCGAAGTCGCTCGGCGAGCGCGCGTTCTTCACCGACGCGGAAGCAAAAGACTTCGAGAGCGTCGACGGCACGTACGCTCGATGGAAGGCCTCACGCGATCCGGACACCGACGCGATTATCAGCACCGAGATCATCGGTCCGTACACTGATACCGGCTTCCGCAAGGTCGGCACCGATCGACGCGCGTCGCTCCTCGTCGATCCACCGGACGGACGATTGCCGGCACGCTCGCCCGAAGCGCAACGCCGCGCCGCGCAGCTGTCGCTCGGCCGACGCTACCAGCCGCCAGACAACCCCGAGGATCTGCTGCCGAGCGAGCGCTGCCTGACGTGGGGCGCCGGGCCGCCCATCATGCCGCTGCCGAACAACAGCAACATCCAGATTGTGCAGACGAAGACCTTCGTGGCGATCTTTCACGAGTCGATGCACGAAACGCGGATCGTGCCGCTCGACGGCCGGCCGCATTTGCCGAGATCAATCCGGCTGTGGCTCGGCGATCCACGCGGTCATTGGGAGGGCAACACGCTCGTCGTCGACACGACGAACCTGACCGACAAGACGACGATCGAAGGCGCCGGCGCGGATGCGCACGTGATCGAGCGATTCACGCGCGTCAATCCGAACGAACTCCGCTACGAAGTGACGGTGGAAGACGCCGCGTTTGCACATCCGTGGACCGCGGCGTGGACGATGACGCGGATGACCGAGCCGTTGTTCGAATACGCGTGCCACGAGGGGAATTACTCGATGGCCACGACGCTCAAAGGGGCGCGGGAACTGGACAGGAAATAGTCATTGCGGAATGCGGATTGAGGATTGCGGATTGATTGTGGATTCGTCGTCAATAAATCCGCATTCCGCAATCCTCAATCCGCAATACACGCTATCCAGAAAACCCTATCCACCTTCCGCCGGCGCCGACACCGAACCAGAGCGCCAGCGACACCAACGCCACGAGCTTATAGACGACCGGACTGATCCGCGTCTCTTCGGCGGTGGAGATCTTCCGCCGGATCGTAAACGCGAAGATCATCGCCAGCACCAGCGAGATCATCTTCACCGCGAACGGATAGCTGTAATAACACTTCGTCGGCTCTGATATGAAGAGCGGGATGCCGGTCGCGAGCATGACGATCAAACTGCCGACGAACCACGGGTAGGCATTGCGCGCGAGATCGGGAATCGGCTGCGATCGCAGGCCAAACCCGAGCATGCGGAGATCGACGACGAGCACGGCGCCGCCGATCGCGGCAAGCGCGAGCAGGTGGATCGATTCGATGACGGCGAACGCCCACGTTGACGTCGAGATCACGTCGTGAAGGCGACTCGCTTCGATGGCTTGTATATACGGCAGCAGCATGCAGTTTCTGTTGTTCAGTGTTTCGGATACGCGTCGCAGCCGCCGAGCACATCGATCGCGTGCGAGTGCGGCTGATCGCAGTCGAACCAGTTATAGGCAATCATGCGGCCCGAGACGATGATCATCGCCCACAGCAGGAGCGACGCCATGCCGGCGACGCGCGCCGCCCTCGGCGCGCGCGGCTCGAGATCCCAGGACTTCACGGTCATCCAGATGTTCGCGTGGAACACCCACGCGTTGAGCCCGGCGAGCACGAGCAGGATCAGCTTGAACCGGAAGAAGACGTTGTGCCACGACCGGATCGGGATCGCATAGAACAGCAGCACGCCGCTGATCAGCATCACCGTGAAACCGGCGACCATCCACGGCAGCAGCCGTCCCGCGACCTCCGATACCGGCACCCGCTTCAGCGTCAGACCGAGCAGGCGCAGATCGAGAATCGCCGCCATGCCGACGAACACACACAGCGTCAGCACGTGGACCGATTCCACTAACGGATACATGTAGAGCGACTCGTGCAGTGCGATACTGCCCGAGGTGCTCGCAAGCCACTCGGTAAAGGTTGAAATCATGAGGTGCAGGGCGCAAGGTGCAGAGGTGCAGCGTGCTGGCGCACCGTGCACTTTGCACGCTGCACCCCGCACCACGGTGTTTTACACTCTTGTGCCATGCGCATTCTAGTCATCCTTGCGCTCGGACTCCAGTCGGTCGCCGCGCCGCCGCCAAAGACCATGAGCGCGCTGATGATCGACCCCATTTACCCCGCGTCGGACGCGATCTTCTACATCGGCACGCGGACGCCCGGCAGCGAAGCGGAGTGGCGCGCTCT
Organism: Vicinamibacterales bacterium; assembly: GCA_035652075.1. Taxonomy (GTDB): domain Bacteria; phylum Acidobacteriota; class Vicinamibacteria; order Vicinamibacterales; family CAVVIG01; genus Gp6-AA45. The sequence continues at coordinate 2,113 of DASREL010000033.1, read as the reverse complement.
TGAAACACGCACCGCCGCCCTCGTCGACGCCGCCGGCGCGCTGACGACGCCGGCGTACTTTCGCGACCGCATCCGCTGGATGGCCGACGCGAAGCTGATGATCGACGCCAGCACCGCTGCCCTCGCGGCGGTCAAGAAACACGACGTCGCCGCGCTCGAGGAGTTGAACGAACCGCTCTACAACTCCTGCGTCACGTGCCACCAGCATTACCGTCCGAATTACGGCAGTCGGCCAGTCGCCAGTCCGCAGTCGCCAGCGTCAGTCGTCAGCCTCGAGGGTACTTGGAACTTTTCGACAGTAACCCCGCTCGAGCGTCCCGCGGAGTTCGCTGGTAAGCCGACGATGACGGATGCGGAGGCGGCAGCGTACGAAAAGCGCATCGTATCGCAGAACGATCGCGATCAACGGTCCACATCAGCGGACGCGGACGTCGCGAGCGCCTACAACGAGTTCTGGTGGGACCGCGGAACGCATGTCGCGACCGTCAACGGCACGCATCAGACGTCGCTCATCGTCGATCCGCGTGATGGACGTATTCCGGCGCAGACGGCTGCGGCGCAGCAGGCGGCGGCCGCGCGCGCGGACGATCGGCGTCAGCATCCAGCCGACGGACCGGAAGATCGCTCGCTCGGCGAACGGTGCCTGGCGTTCAATGCCGGGCCGCCGATGATGTCCGGTCCGTACAACAACTACGTGCAGATCTTCCAGAAGTCGGACGCGATCGTCATCTACAACGAGATGATCCACGACGCGCGCGTCATCCCAATCGAATCGACGGCAACACCGTCACATCCGCCGGCGACGATTCGGCGCTGGCAGGGCGATTCGCGCGCGCACTGGGACGGGGCGACGCTCGTCGTCGACACGACGAACTTCACCGACAAGACGAGCTTCCGCGGCACCGACCAGAATCTGCACCTGATCGAGCGTTTCTCGCGCGCCGATGCGAACACGCTGCTGTACGAATTCACGATCGACGATCCGACGGCGTTTACGAAGCCCTGGACCGTGGCGCTGCCGATGACGAAGACCGACGACCGCATCTTCGAATATGCGTGTCACGAGGGGAATTACGCGCTGATGGATATTCTTCGCGGCGCGCGATACGGGGAAAAGCAACGCTAGAACTGGATCACATCGTTCGCGCGTGGGTGGTCGCCCACCGCATCGCATTCCTCAACGGCCCCTTTTGGCTGCTCAGCGTCGTCGGCCGTGGCGGGATGGTGTGGCTCGGTAGCGGTCTCGCGTTGGCAATTGCGCGCAAGCGCCGCGACGCATTCACGGTCGTGCTCCTCGCGGTGCTCCTCGGCAGCACGACCGCCGACGAAATCGTCAAACCGCTCGTGCATCGGGCGCGCCCGTTCGAGACGATGTCCGGTGATGTCATCGGCGGACGTCCCGACGACAAGTCATTTCCTTCGGGGCACAGCGCGAACGCGTTCGCCGCGGCCACCGCACTCTCGCATCTCGTACCCCGCACCGCCTTCGTCTGGTGGACGCTCGCCACGGCCATCGCGTTCTCGCGCGTGTACCTCGGCGTTCACTATCCGCTGGACGTGATCGGCGGCGCGCTGCTCGGCGTGGGATGCGGCTGGCTCGCGGTCTGGTTAACTCGCTCTTCGAAGCTTTGACACGGCACGGTGTTCGATCTGCCGTACCCGCTCGCGTGAGAGCCCGAGCCGGCGCGCGATTTCGGCCAGCGTGTGCTCTTGATCGTTGGTGAGGCCGTAGCGCAGCCGCAGCACTTCTTTCTCGCGCGAGTCGAGCGGTTTCAGCGCCTCTTCGAGATGCTCGGCGAGATTGCGGCGCACGAGCTCGGCTTCCGGCGACTCGGCGGATTCGTCGGGCATCAGGTCGCCGAACGCCGTGGTCTCGTCCGCCTTCACCGGCGCGTCGAGCGACACCGGCAGCTTCGCCGCCGTGCGCAACAGGCGGACCTTGTCCTCGTCCATCTTGGCGGCCTTCGCAAGCTCCTGCTCCGACGGCTCGTGGCCCGTCTTGGTCAGGATGGTCTTGCGCATCTTCTCCAGCTTCGCCAGCGATTCGACGATGTGCACGGGGAGGCGGACGGTGCGGCCGTAGTCCGCGATGCCGCGTGCGACCGCCTGACGG
>DASREL010000032.1:0-24848 GCA_035652075.1 Vicinamibacterales bacterium | reverse complement strand
GTTCAACTTTCGGGGAGCTGGTTCCAGCGCTGGATCGTTCTCGAACGGCCCTGGCGAGATGGACGATTTCCGCGCGGCGTTGGACGTGATGCACGAGCGCTATCCGAACGTGCCGATGTGGGCCGGCGGCATGTCGTTCGGGTCGTATGTGGGTCTCACCGTCGGCGCGCACGATGCGCGCGTGACGACGCTCGTCGGCATCGCGCTGCCGGTGGCACGGTACGACTTCGACGCGGTGGCGCAATCGACGAAGCCGAAGTTCTTCATTCACGGCGAGCGCGACGAAATCTGTTCGCTCAAAGAGATGCGTCAGTTCTACGGACGCTGCGAAGAGCCGCGCGAGCTCGTCGTCATCGACGGCGCCGATCATTTGTTCGACGGCAAAGTCAGCGAGGTCGCCGAAGCGATCGAAGATTTATTGGGAGATTGGCAGGCCTAAAGGCCTGCGCTACGACCGAAGTTGTACCGCAGCCCTTCAGGGCTGCCTTGTGAGGCATATGAACGACGCTGTCATCGTATCTGCTGTCCGCACGCCGGTCGGGAAAGCGCCGAGCGGCACGTTGCGCGGGACCCGTCCCGACGAACTCGCCGCGATCGCGATCGCCGAAGCGCTGAAGCGCGCGCCGGGCATCGAACCGGGCGATGTGGACGACGTGATTCTCGGATGCGCGATGCCGGAAGCGGAGCAAGGCATGAACGTCGCGCGCATCGCGAGCTTGCGCGCGGGCATTCCGGTGCAGGCGTCGGCCGTCACCGTCAATCGCTTCTGCTCGTCGGGACTGCAAGCGATCGCGTACGGCGCCGAGCGCGTGATGTGCGGTTTCGCCGACACGATCGTCGCCGGCGGCACCGAGTCGATGAGCCTCGTGCCGATGGGCGGACACAAGATCGCGCCGAATCCGACGCTGATGGATGTCTACCCCGACGTGTATCTCAGCACCGGTCTCGTCGCCGAAAACCACGCGCGCGAATGCGGCATCTCGCGCGACGAGCAGGACGCCTACGCGCTGCGCAGTCACCAGCGCGCCGTCGCCGCGATCGACGGCGGAAAGTTCAAGGACGAAACCGTCCCGGTGTCCGCGCGGATCATCAACGGTAAGGTCGAGACCGTGACGTTTGCCGTGGACGAAGGACCGCGGCGAGACACATCGCCCGAAGCGCTCGCGAAGTTGCGTCCAGCCTTCCACGCGCAAGGGACCGTGACGGCAGGCAACTCGTCGCAGACGAGCGACGGCGCCGCGGCGGTGGTCATCACGTCGGCGCAGCGCGCGAAAGAACGCGGATTGACGCCGATGGCGCGCTTCGTCACGTTCGCGACCGCCGGCGTCGAGCCCGAACGCTTCGGCGTCGGCCCAGTGCCGGCGATTCAGAAAGCGCTGAAGCTCGCCGGGCTGACGCTCGACCAGATCGATCTCATCGAGTTGAACGAAGCGTTCGCCGCGCAGGTCCTCGCCTGCCTGCGCGCACTGCCGATCGATCCCGATCGCCTCAACGTCAACGGCGGCGCGATTGCGCTCGGCCATCCGCTCGGCTGCACGGGCGGCAAGTTGACGACGACGCTGCTCTACGAGATGAAACGCCGTAACGCCCGCTACGGCATGGTCACGATGTGTGTTGGCGGAGGGATGGGCGCCGCCGGAATCTTCGAACGGGTGGGATAAGCATCACGCAAAGCGCGCAGAGACCGCGGAGAAGACCTTTTTCAGCGGGCTTTGCGGCCTCTGCGTGAGGAGTTGAACAATGGCTACAGCGACTGAAACGATCCTGCGCGGCGGCGAGTGGCTCCTGCAGTCGGCGGACGCGTCGAGCGTCTTCACGCCGGAACAGATGACCGACGAGCATCGGCTGATCGCACGCACCGCCGAAGAATTCGTCGAGAACGAGGTGCTGCCGGTCCTCGACAAGCTCGAACAAAAGGACTGGGACCTCGCGAGAAAGCTGGTGAAGCGCGCCGGCGATCTCGGATTGCTCGGCGTCGACGTCCCCGAAGCGTACGGCGGCGTCGGCCTCGACAAAGTCACATCGCTCATCGTCAGCGACCGGATGTCGCGGTCGGCGTCGTTCGGCGCCTCCTTCGGCGCGCAGGCGAACCTGACCGTCATCCCGCTGTATCTGTTCGGGACCGAGGCGCAGAAGCAGAAATACCTGACGCGGCTGCTCACCGGCGAAATCGTCGGCGCGTACGGGCTCAGCGAAACCGGATCGGGATCCGATGCGCTCGGCGCGCGCACGCGGGCGACGCGGCAGGCCGACGGCAGCTTCGTCCTCAACGGCGAGAAGATGTGGATCACCAACGGCGGCTTCGCCGATCTCTTCGTCGTGTTCGCCAAAGTAGATGGCGAACAGTTCACGGCGTTTCTCGTCGAGCGGGCGTTCGGCGTCAAGAGCGGCAAGGAAGAGCACAAGATGGGGCTGCACGGCTCGTCGACGACGGCGCTCATCTTTCAGGACGTCAAGGTGCCGGCGGAGAACGTGCTCGGCGAAGTGGGCAAGGGCCACAAGGTCGCGTTCAACGTCCTCAACTTCGCGCGGTTCAAGCTCGGCGCCGCGTGCGGCGGCGCCTCGTACAATGTCATCGGCGAGTCGGCCAAGTACGCCGCGACGCGGCGGCAGTTCAACCAGCCGATCGGCAACTTCGGCGCGATCAAACACAAGATCGGCGAGATGGTCGTGAAGTCGTACGCGATCGAGAGCGCGCTGTTCCGGACGGCGGGGCTCGTCGACGCGCGCATCGCGGCGACACCGCACGAAGCCAATGACGGCTCGGCGGCCGTCGCGGCGTTCGAGGAATACGCCGTCGAAGCGTCGATCGCCAAGGTCGCCGGCAGCGAGACGCTCAACTACGTCCTCGACGAAAACATCCAGATCCACGGCGGCAACGGGTACGTGCGGGACTATCCCGCAGAGCGACACTTCCGGGACGCGCGCGTCAACCGCATCTTCGAAGGCACCAACGAGATCAACCGGCTGTTGATTCCGGGCATGCTGATCCGTCGCGCGCTCAAGGGTGATCTGCCGCTCATCCCGGCGGCGAAAGCGCTGCAGGACGAACTGCTCGGGCCGCCGTCGATGCCGGAACCAGACGACTCGCCGCTTGGCGACGAAGCGCGTGCGGTGGTGGCGTTCAAGAAGACGGCGCTGATGGTCTTCGGCGTCGCGATGCAGACGTTCGGTCCGAAGCTGACCGACGAGCAGGAAGTGCTGATGCACCTCGCCGACATCACCATGGACGTGTTCCAGGCCGAAAGCGCGCTGCTGCGCGCGAAAGCGGCCGCGGAGCGCAAGGCGTCGCAGGCGGATCTCCATACCGCCGCCGCCCGCGTCTTCGTCAACGATTCGGCGATGCGGATCGACGCGTCCGCCCGTCAGGCGCTCGCGGCGACGGTCGACGGCGACACGCTGCGGACGATGCTGGCGGCGCTGCGGCGGCTGATCAAAGTCGCGCCGATCAATACTGTGAAGCTGCGGCGGAGTTTGGCGGATGCCGCGATCGAGAAGGGTGGATACGTCTTCGCATGATCTCGCACCACGAAGTTCACGAAAATACGAAGACCACGAAGCAGACGTTGTGGGTGCTATGCACCTTCGTGAGCTTCGTGCTTTCGTGGACTTCGTGCGCGAGCAAGCCGCCCGAATCAACACAGGACTACGTCTCCAAGATCGCCGCCGACCGCGCCGCGAAGGACGCGGCCTTCGCGAAAGACAACGACCCGATCCCGGAGAACAAGAAGAAAGATCTCCTGCCGCTCGCGTATTTTCCAATCGATCCCGAATACGACGTGCCGGCGTCGCTGAAACCGATCGCCGATCCCACCCCGATCGACATGCCGACGTCCACCGGCGCCGTGCGCAAGATGCGCCGCGTCGGCACGCTCGAGTTCTCGCTGAAGGGCCAGCCGCTCAAACTGACGGCCTTCGTCGAAGTCGGCGCGCCGAACCTGGACAGGCTCTTCGTCCCGTTCAACGACCTGACGAGCGTCACCGAGTCGTACCCGGGCGGTCGCTATCTCGATCTCGATCGCACGAAGACTGGCGTGTACGAAATGGACTTCAACCGCGCCTACACACCGTACTGCTACTACAACCCGACGTATGAGTGCCCGATCCCGCCGCCGGAGAATCGACTGAAGGTCGCGATCCGCGCGGGCGAGAAGCTCAAGCATCCGAACACATAAAACGCAACCACGGAACGCACGGAACCCACAGAACCACTATGTTTTCTGTGCGTTCTGTGCGTTCTGTGGTTAATCTCTTCTCGTGCCTCTTCGTGCGATCGTGTTCGACTTCGACGGCGTGATCGCGAACAGCGAGCCGCTGCACTTCCGATCGTTTCAGCAGGTGCTCGCGGCTGACGGCATCGCACTCACCGAGCGTGAGTACTACGATCGATACCTCGGCTTCGACGACGTCGGCGCGTTTCGCGCGATTGCGGCCGACCGCGGACGTCCGTGGAACGAGCGGCACGTCGCCGATCTCGTCGCAAAAAAAGCGCTGGCGATGGAAGCGCTCGAGCGCGATGTGTCGGTCCTTTTTCCCGGCGCGGCCGACGCGATCCGCCGCGCCGCGGCAGCCGTCCCGATCGCGATCGCGTCGGGCGCGATCGGGCCCGAAATTCGACGCGTGCTCGCGCGCGAGCAGTTGACGCATCTCTTCACCGCGATCGTCGCCGCGGAAGACACGGCGAACAGCAAGCCGGCGCCGGATCCGTACCTCCGGGCGGTGGCGCTGCTGCGTGAGGCGCTCGACGGCGACCTCGACGCGCGCGACTGCATCGCGGTGGAGGATTCGCGCTGGGGGCTCGAGTCGGCACGCGCCGCGGGGCTCAAAACGGTCGCCGTCGCGCAAAGCTACGACCGCGATTCGTTGGTCGCGGACCTGGTCATTCCGGCGATCGCGGCCCTCGATCTACACCTTTTTGCAAATCTCTTCCCCGACCTATCCAAACCCTTGGATTGACTGCCAGTTCTGGCTTTTTTCACAGCCTCGACGGCTAGACAACCGGATTCGCTGGACCCGATACTCGATCAATCCCGGACACCGAACGGACACTGGCCGATTTGAACCATCGTTCTGCCCCGGGATGTATTCGGTTTGTTGTCAGTTATTTCCGTAGGAGGATGGATGAAAGTTCGAGCAATCGTCCTGGCGATTGTGGCGATGTTTGCCACGTCTGCGCTTGCTAGCGCGCAGCAGCCGACAGGCGAGATCTTCGGCAAGGTGACGGACCAGTCGGGCGCGGTCATGCCCGGCGTGACGGTCACGCTTACCAGCCCGATTCTGCTGCAGCCGCTGACCGCGGTCACCAGCGAAACGGGCACGTACCAGTTCCCACGGCTCGAAGTTGCGGACTACAGCGTCAAGTTCGAGTTGTCCGGCTTCAAGACCGTCGTCAACGAAGGCGTCCACATTACTGCCGGCTTCTCCGCGCAGATCAACGCGCAGCTTGGCGTGTCGACCGTTCAGGAAACGATCACCGTCACCGGCGCGAGCCCGATCATCGACACGAAAGACACGGGCACGAAGTCGACGTTCACGCAGGAACTGCTCCAGAGCATCCCGTCAGCGCGCGACCCGTGGGTCATCATCCAGCAGACCGCAGGCGTCGCGATGGACCGCGAGAACATCGGCGGCAACCAGTCGGGCCAGCAGTCGAACTACGTGTCGCGCGGCGCCGGCACCTTCAACACCAAGTGGACGATGGACGGTGTTGACGTGACCGACATGAACGCGACCGGCGGTTCATCGAGCTACTACGACTTCGACAGCTTCGAGGAAATGACGATTCAGACCGGCGGCGTCGACGTGACGCAGCAGACCGGCGGCGTCGGCATCCAGCTGATCACGAAGTCGGGTTCGGACAAGTTCCGCGGCCAGGGCCGCTACTTCGTCACCGACGACAAGTTCGAATCGCAGAACGTGACGGACGCGCAGCGCACGCAGGGCGCGACGTCGGGCAATCCGATCCAGAACATCAAGGACATGGGCTTCCAGCTCGGTGGTCCGCTCGTCAAGGGCCGCGCGTGGATCTTCGGCGCGGTCGGCAAGCAGCTCGTGGACGTTGGCGTCCTCGGCTTCTATCAGCCGTCGGCGAACTGCCAGGCGCTGAAGACCACGTCGGTCGCGCTCGCGACGCCGATTGCCGACGTCAACAACTGCTTGAACACCGACGAAACGCTGCTCCAGCAGTTGACGTTGAAGGCCGAAGTGCAGCTGTTCAAAGGGAACAAGCTGTCGCTCTTCAACAACCTCGCGAAGAAGGAACGCAACGCGCGCGGCGCCGACGACCTGCACCCGATCGAAACCACGGCGCGTCAGGCGGCGGTTCCGTCAACGTTCGGCAAGAACTTCTGGACGACCGGCCCGAACCCGCTCTACAAGTTCGGCGATCAGTGGGTCGTGAGCGACCGCTTCCTCGTCGACGTGCAGTACACGCACCTGGGCAACAACTTCGTCCTCGACGTGCACTCGCCGGAACTGCTCGACGTGCAGCCGACGCTGATCATCCCGTCGGGCCTCAACGGCCGGTCGGCGACGCAGCAGGTTTTCCTGCGGCCGGACAACGGCGTCAACGTCAACGCGAACTACTTCGCGCCAGGGTTGATGGGCAGCGACCACGCGTTCAAGCTGGGCGGCTACTGGCGTGACGCGTACAGCTCGTCGTACTCGCACACCGGCGGCTACGCGACCGTTCGCTTCCCGAGCGACGCGGCGCTGGCCAACGACGACTGCGCGACCGTGGCGAAGGGCTGCCAGGTCGACCTGACGCGCGACGGTCTCAGCGTGTACGACACGCCGGACATCGCGCTCTACGCGCAGGATTCGATCACGCACAACCGCCTGACGCTGCAGCTCGGCATCCGCTACGATCGCATGTCGGACAAAGCGCTCGCGGCGAGCATCGCGGCGAACCCGCTCTCGACGCAGTGGCTGCCGGCGATCGCCTTCAACGGCGCCGACCCCGGCATCACGTGGAACACCTTCTCGCCGCGCCTCGGCATGACCTACGACATCAAGGGCGACGGCAAGACGATCGCGCGGGCGAACTACGCGCGCTACTACTCGCAGCTCGGCAACGGCAACATCGCGGGCACGATCAACCCGGTCGGCTCGACGACGCTCCGTTATCCATGGACCGATCTGAACGGCGACCGCGTCGCGCAGGCGAACGAAATCCTCACCAGCGCGAACCCGCTGTCGGCCAGCACGAACTGGTCGAGCGCGAACCCGGCGAACACGGTGTCGGCCAACTCGGTCGACCCGAACCTCAAGGACGACACGACGGATGAAATCATCCTCGGCTTCGACCACGAGCTCGGTGCCGGCTTCGCCGTGGGCGGCAACTACATCTGGCGCCGGTACTCCGGCTTCCAGTGGAGCGATCGTCAGGGGCTCTCGACGTCGGACTACACCGCGGCCACGTTCACGCCGACCGCGGCTTCGTGCCCGGCGTCGCAGAACGCGAACTGCCCGACGGTCACCTACTATCAGCCGCTCTTCCAGATTCCGACGATCGTCACGCTGACGAACGTGCCCGGCGCCTATAACCTCTACAACGGCGTCGAGCTGACGGGTCGCAAGCGCATGTCGAATCACTGGATGATGAACACGAGCTTCTCGTACAACGATGCGGTCCGGCATTTCGATTCGTTCCCGGGCAGCATCAGCTCGACGTCGCAGTCGTCGACGGCGTTCGTGGAAGATCCGACGAACCGCTCGGCGCGTGACGGTGCGCAGCTCGAAGTTCCGACCTCGGGCAGCGGCATCGGCAACGTCTACATCAACTCCAAGTGGCTGTACAAGCTGAGCGGCCTCTACAACCTGCCGTACGACATCAATGTGTCGGCGTTCTTCAACGCGCGGCAGGGCTTCCCGATCGAGAACGTGATCTCCGGACCGTCGCGTATCAACGGCGCCGGCATCCCGCTGATCTTCCTGGATCCGATCGGCTCGGTTCGTCTGCCGAACTACGCGAACCTCGACTTCCACCTCGATCGTCCGATCAGGATCGGGTCGGCGAAGTTCGTGCCGTCGCTGGACGTCTTCAACGTGACGAACTCGAACACGGTGCAGGCTGTCCGCGGCACGCAGAACGCGTCGAACGCGAACAACATTCAGGCGATCGTTGCGCCGCGTGTGGCTCGCTTCGGCATCCGCGTGAACTGGTAAGAACTGACGCTGACAGCCAAAGAGCTGTTAGCCGTTAGCGATGCAGGGCGGCGCGAGCAATCGCGCCGCCCTTTTTTTTTCGCCGGACATCCGGCGCGCATCGTCGGAATCCCGGCAATTCTGATTGCCGCCTGCCTGTAAGTTCCTCAATCTGCGTCGTTTCGTACGGTACGGATCCTGTTGTCCCTCTGCCTGCATCCTTGCGTTCGGACCCGTTATCTCTAGATGGAGGCATGGAAATGAAGCGTGTTGTGTCGCTCTTCGCGGCGTTGCTGCTCTGCACGACGGCCGCCTTCGCGCAACAGCAGACCGGTGAAATCTTCGGGAAGGTGGTCGACTCGTCGGGCGGCGTCATGCCGGGCGTCACCGTCACGCTGACCGCGCCGAACCTGCTGCAGCCGCTCGTCGCCGTGACGAGCGAGACCGGAACGTACCAGTTCCCCCGACTCGAAATCGGCACCTACAAGGTGACCTTCGAGCTCACCGGCTTCCGCACCGTGATCAACGAGGGCATCCGCGTCACGGTCGGCTTCAACGCGCAGGTCAACGCGCAAATGGGCGTCTCGGGCGTCCAGGAGTCGATCACGGTGACGGGCGAGAGTCCGATCGTCGACACCAAAGAGACCGGCACGAAGCAGACGTTCACCAACGAGCTGCTCCAGAGCATCCCGTCGGCACGCGATCCGTGGGTCATCCTGCAGCAAACGGCCGGCATCGCGATGGACCGCGAGAACGTCGGCGGCAACATGTCGGGCCAGCAGTCCAACTACGTGTCGCGCGGCGGCAACCCGTTCAACAACAAGTGGGCGCTCGACGGCGTCGACATCACCGACCTCGCGGCAACCGGCTCGTCGCCGACCTACTACGACTTCGACGCGTTCGAAGAGATGTCGGTCAGCACCGGCGGCGTCGACGTGACGCAGCAGACCGGGGGCGTCGGCATCAACCTCGTCACCAAGAGCGGCAGCGATAAGTTCCGCGGATCGGGCCGCACCTACGACACGAACAAGAAGTTCGAGGGCCAGAACATCACCGACGCGCAGCGCGCGCAGGGCGCGACGTCGGGTAACCCGATTCAGGACATCCAGGACTACGGTTTCGAAACCGGTGGACCGTTGAAGAAGGGCAAGGCGTGGATCTGGGGCAGCTTCGGCAAACAGATCGTCGACGTGGGCGTCATCAATTTCTATCAGCCGTCGGCCGACTGCCAGGCGATCAAAGCGAACCCGCTGAACTACGCGATCACGGCCGTCAACGACTGCCTCAGCACCGACGAAACGCTGCTGCAGACGACGAACCTGAAAGCGGAAGTACAGCTGACGAAGAACAACAAGTTCACCTTCTACAACATGTTCTCGAAGAAGGAACGCAACGCCCGCAACGCGAGCGACCTGACGCCGATCGAATCGACGGTCAAGCAGGCCGCGGTGCCGAGCACGTACGGCACGTGGGGCTGGCGCACCGGTCCGAGCCCGACCTACAAGTTCGGCGATCAATGGGTCGCGAGCGATCGCCTGCTTCTCGACGTGCAGTACGCGCACGTCGGCAACAACTTCATCCTCGACAACCACGATCCGTCGCTCTACACCGTGCAGCCGACGTTCGTCATCGCGACGAGCCTCAACGGCCGCTCGACGCCGGACGGGAACTACTCGGTCAACATCCGGCCGGTGAACAGCATCAACGTCAACCTCAACTACTTCGCGCCGGGGCTGGGCGGCAGCGATCACGCGTTTAAGATCGGCGGCTACTATCGCGACAACTACAGCGAGACCGATAGTCACACGCCGGGCTTCGCGGTGGCGCGCTTCCCGACGTCGGCCGAGCTCGCGAACCCGAACGACTGCGCCACGGTGGCGGCCGGCTGCCAGACGAACATCACGCGCGACGGCCAGGCGATTTACCGGCTGACGAACTTCTCGGCGTACGCGCAGGACACGATCAATCACGGCCGCTTCACCGCGCAGCTGGGCATCCGCTTCGATCGCAACCACGATCAGGCGCTTCCCTCGAGCGTCGGCGCGAACCCGCTCCAGCCGACGTGGCTGCCGGCGATCAACTTCGCCGGCGCCGATCCGAAGATCATCTTCAACAACTTCTCGCCGCGCGTCGGCTTCACGTACGACCTGTCGGGCGAAGGCAAGACGCTCATCCGCGGCAACTACGCGAGCTACTGGGGCCAGGTCGGCAACGGCGGCGTCGCGGGCCAGATCAACCCGGTCACGCGCGTCAGCGCGCGCTACGCGTGGGTGGACAGCAACCACGACACGTTCGTCCAGGCCAACGAGATTCAAGGACCGGTGACGGCCGTCCTCGCTGCGGTGACCGGCAACTGGGATCCGAAGAACCCGACGTTCCTCGGCACGACCAACACCATCGATCCGAATCTGAAGAACGATCGGACGGATGAAATCATCGCGGGCTTCGATCACCAGCTCGGCGCCGGCTTCGCAGCGGGGTTCAATTACGTGTGGCGCCGCTACACGAACTTCCAGTTCTACGACGTCATCGGCATCGAGCCGTCAGATTACACAGCCACGACGTTCACGCCGGCGGCCAGCACGTGTCTCGCCGCGCTGAACGCGCGCTGCCCCACCGTCACCTACTACGTGCCCGGGTTCCAGGTGCCGTCGGTGACGAACCTGACGAACTTCTCGACCGATCAATTCAACCGAGCGTTCAACGGCATCGAAGTGACAGGCCGCAAGCGGATGTCGCATCACTGGCTGATGAACACCAGCTTCGCCTACAACAGCACGATCGTGAACAACGGCTACGCCGGCGCGGCAGCCAACACGGTGTCCGAGGATCCGACCAACAAGGCGATGCGCGACGGGTATCAGTACGACTACCTGACGTCGGGCAGCGGTCTCGACAACGTGTACGTCAACTCGAAGTGGCTGTTCAAGGTGAGCGGCCTCTACAACCTGCCGTACGACTTCAACGTCTCCGGCTTCTACAACACCCGGCAGGGCTATCCGTTCGAAGCGATCGTGCGCCAGGCGTCCCGGCCGAACGGCGCCGGCACGGCGGACGTGCTGCTCGACGGCGTCGGTGAAAACCGTCTGCCGAACTTCGAGAACCTCGACCTCCACGTCGATCGTCCGATCAAGGTCGGCACGGTTCGCTTTACGCCGTCCGTGGACCTGTTCAACATCTTCAACTTCAACACGATCCAGGCGCTGCGACGCATTCAGAACGCGACCAACGCCAACCAGATCAGCGCGGCGGTCGCGCCGTTCGTCGCGCGGTTTGGGGTGCGGGTGATTTGGTAGCACTGAAAGCTGATAGCCGATAGCGGTTAACGGTTAGCGGGCGGCTCGAGAAATCGGGCCGCCCGTTTTTTTGGTACCATCCGTCGTGTGATCAGCGAGCATGTCGTCCAGGCGTTCGCGCACGCGGCCCTCAGCCCCGACCCCGACCTCGCCATTGCCGCGTTGATGATCGCGCGCGTGGAATACCCGACGCTGGACGCCGGACCGTATCTCGATCGGCTCGACGAGATCGGCCGCGAAGCCAAGCTGCGCGTCGAGGCGGCCGCGCGCGTCGGCGGCGACGTGCCGCCGCACGTCGATCCCGACCGCTACGCGCAGGTGCTGGCGCTGAACGACTACCTGTTCGGCGAATTGCGGTTCATCGGCAACGAAATCCGCTACGAGGATCCACGCAACAGTTTTCTGAACGAGGTGCTCGATCGCCGCACCGGCATTCCGATCACGCTGGCGCTGGTCTATCTCGAGATCGCCCGTCGCGCCGGCCTCGACGTCGTCGGCATCAACTTCCCGGGGCACTTTCTGCTGCGGTGCCCGGCACGCCGAGGCCTGACGTATGCCGAAGATCTGATCATCGATGCGTTCCACGGCGGCGCGCTGCTGTCTGAAGACGCCTGCAAGCAGCTGCTCGAACGGCACGCCGGCGAAGATGCGGTGTTCGACGCGCACCTGCTGACCCGCGCCACGAAGCCGCAGATCCTGGTTCGCATGCTGGTCAATCTGAAACGCCTGTACGTCAGCATGCACTCGTTCCCGCAAGCGCTCGACATCACGGAGCTGCTGCTCGCCGTCAACCCGTCGGCCATCAGCGAACTGCGCGATCGCGGGCTCCTCGCATACAACTTGAACAACTACGCGGCCGCGCTTCGCGACTTGCAAACGTATCTGCAGCTATCGGGCGGCGGGGCGTCGGACGAAGAGGACCGCGACGATTACGCGAAGATCTGGGAGCACGTCAAAGCGCTCAGACGACGGGTCGCGGCGTTGAATTAGGGTGCCTAAGGTGCCTATCGTGCCTAAGGTACGTAGCGTGCCTTAGCTGCTTAGGCGCACCCGGCACACCCTCACGCACCCAAGCACTCCAGGCACTCCAGGCACTCCAGGCACCCCACGCACCCCAGGCACCCTAGGCACTCCAGGTACCCCACGCACCCTAGATCCGCTTCTTGCCCTCCGGACAATCGCTCAACAGCGGACACACGGTGCAGTGGGGATCGCCCTCGGTGCATGTGGCGGCGCCGTGGTGTGCCAGGTACAGGAACGTTTCGCGGTAGCCGTCGATATCCGATGACGACAATTCCTTCCCAAGCGCCTCGCGGACCGAGCGCGCGGTCTTCGTGAAGTCGCCGTGCTGCTCGCCGTAGCCAAGCCGACGCGCGACGCGGCTGACCTTCGTGTCGACCGGCATCACGCCGTGATCCGCCGCGAAGAGCAGCATGCGGTAGGCGCCGCCTTCGCCCATCTGCGGCAGGCCTTTCAGTGATTTGCGCGCGGCCGGAAGCGGTCCGCGAACGATCGTCGTCAATTTCGGCTGACGTCGAAAGATCTCGCTGCCGGTGCGCAGCGCGCGCAGCCGATTCTCGACATAGGGGCCGGCGAGCGCGACGCTCTCTTCGAGTTTCTTCTGCGGCGCGCGCCACATCGCATCCGGCGTCAGCGCGCGGATGCGTTTCAGCGCCGCGAGCGCGGCATCACGCTTTCTCGGCGTCGAGTGGACCGACAGCACTTCCCACACGAACAACGTGAACGGATCGCGCGGCGGCGATGGCAGCGCGCCGTAGAATTTCTTCAGCGCCGCGACGAGCGACTCGAGCCTCGACACGAACACACTTTACAATAGCGACATGAAACACCCGCGGAAGTTCCTCTGCGCGTTCAGCGTGGGTTGCTTCTTGTGGGGAGGGTGGACGCAGCCGCGCCCTGCCGTCCCACCGTCCGGGTCCTGCTTTCTGCTCCTCGACACCGCGAACGGCAACATGGTTCGCGAGCCGAATGACGTCTGCGAGACGCGACTGCCGCCGGCGTCGACGTTCAAAATCCCGCACGCGATCGCGGCGCTCGACGCCGGCGTCATCAAAGATCAAAACGAGGTGATTCCGTATGACGGATCGCCGCGTGATTACGAGGCGTGGCGTCGCGATCACACGCTCGCGTCGGCGATGCGCTACTCGGTCGTGTGGTACTTCCAGGAGCTGGCGACGCGTCTCGGGATGAGCCGCGAAGAGTTCTATCTGCGCCGACTCCGCTACGGCAACGCCGATCCGTCGAGCGGCCTGACAACCTTCTGGCTCGGCGGGTCGTTGCGCATCTCGCCGATCGAGCAGATGACGTTCTTGCGCCGCTTGTATTACGAGGAACTGCCGGTTCCCGAACGCGTCATGCGGATCGTCAAAGAGATTCTGATCCAACCGCACGGCACGATCGTGAACGCCACCGGCGAGCATCCATTCGACGCGCCGTGGCCCGCGGACACGCAAGTCAGCGCCAAGACCGGCAGCACATCATTCGGCGATCATCGCGCCGTGCGCTGGATCGTCGGTCACGTCAAGCGGGGGGATCACGCGTG
Organism: Vicinamibacterales bacterium; assembly: GCA_035652075.1. Taxonomy (GTDB): domain Bacteria; phylum Acidobacteriota; class Vicinamibacteria; order Vicinamibacterales; family CAVVIG01; genus Gp6-AA45. The sequence continues at coordinate 10,844 of DASREL010000032.1, read as the reverse complement.
GCTGTTCGTCAGCTGCGTGACCGGCGCGGACACCATCGACGGCAACGCGGCCATCGAACTCGCGGCGAAATCCCTGCGCGCGAATCACGTACTCGACTAGCGACTACTTCGTCTTGGCGATCTCCTCGTACAAAATCGCGCTGGCGATGATGCCGTTGTGGAAGTTCGAGACGTCAAGTTTTTCGTTCGGCGCGTGCGCGTTTTCGTCCGGAAGCCCGACGCCGAACAGCACCGACGGCAGGCCGAGTTCTTCCTGAAACGTCGACACGACCGGGATCGATCCGCCTTCGCGCGTCAGCACTGGCTTCTGCCCGAAGCCGCGCTCGATCGCGCGCGCGGCCGCCTGCACGTACACGTTGTCGTAGGACGTCATCCACGGCTTGCCGCCGTGCATGCGCGTCACCTTCACTTCCACCGTCTTCGGCGCCACTTCGTGCACGTAGGCTTCGAACAGCTTCGCGATCTTGTCGGGATCCTGGTTCGGCACCAGCCGCATGCTCACCTTCGCCATCGCGACGGCCGGCAGCACCGTCTTCGCGCCCTCACCGGTAAACCCTGACAGCAGTCCGTTCACCTCGAACGTCGGCCTCGCCCACGTGCGTTCGAGCGTCGAGTACCCGGTCTCGCCGAAGACTTTCGGGATGCCGAAATCCTGGCGGTACTTGCGCTCGTTGAACGGCAACGACTCCCACGCCTTTCGTTCCTCGTCGGTCAAGGCCACCACATCGTCGTAAAAACCGGTGATCTTGATCCGGCCGCTGCGATCTTTCATCTGCGCGAGCATCTGCGCGAGGACGATCGCCGGGTTCGCGACCGCGCCGCCAAACGATCCCGAGTGCAGGTCGGTGCTGCTGCCGCGCAGATCGATCTGGAAGTACACGAGGCCGCGCAGGCCGTAGCAGATGGACGGCACGCCGCGCGCGAACATCGGCGAATCCGAGATGACGACGACGTCGGCGGAGAGATCGCTCTTGTGCGAGCGGACGAAGTCGTCGAGATGCGCGCTGCCGACTTCCTCTTCGCCTTCGATCATGAACTTGATGTTCACCGGCAGCTTGCCGGTCTGCTTCAAGTGCGCTTCGACGGCCTTGAAGTGCATGAAGACCTGTCCCTTGTCGTCGGCCGATCCGCGCGCGTAGATCTCGCCGTCACGGACCGTCGCTTCGAACGGCGGGGAATCCCAGAGATCAAGCGGATCGACCGGCTGCACGTCGTAGTGGCCGTAGAACAAGATCGTCGGCGCGCCGGGCGCGTTCAACCAGTCGCCGTAGGCGACGGGGTTGCCGGGCGTGTCGATCAGCTTGACGTTCTGCAGTCCGATGCGACGCATCTCGTCGGCGCACCACTCGGCGCATCGTTTGACGTCGCCGGCGTGCTGCGGCAGCGCGCTGATGCTCGGAATGGCGAGGAACGCCTTGAGTTCCTCCAGATAGCGATCGCGATTGACGTTGACGAAGTCGATTACATTGTCCATACGGGGAGCTCCAGAAGGAATCGGTAGCCGCCGCGCGGCTGTTTTTCGAAATCAAGCGATCCGCCGTGTTCCTCGACGATCCGCCGGCAGGTGGCGAGATCGTCCGACCAGCTCACGTCTTCGGCGACGGCGGCGGTGCGGTCATCGACTTCGATGACGAGACGGTCATCGGCGCGGCGCTTGGTCACCAACGTGACCGCCGCGGTTTCGCGACGCGGCGCAGAACGCGGCGTCGGCCGCGACAGCAGCATCCCGATTACTTTCTCGAGCTGAAGGCCGTCGACGTAGACCATCGGCAGGCGATCGGCCTGCTCGAATTCGACGCGGACGCCGGTGGCGTTCAGTTCGTCGCGGCATCCGTCCACCGCGCGCAAGACGATCGCGTTCACGTCCTGCCACTGACGCGCCAACTTCGACGTATCGGCGACCGCGAGCATCGTCCGCACGATGCCGGCAGCCTTCTCGGCGCTGTAATGGATGTCACGGAGTTCGTCGTTCGTCGATGGCGATTCGCCGGCGGCGATCATCAACTCGGTGTTGCCGAGGACGCCCTGCAGCGGCCCTTTCAAGTCGCGCGCGAGCCCGGACACGTTGTGCAATTCGGACCGAAGACGCTCGATCTCGGCGTTCAACGAGGCGACCGCATGCCGCCGCGCGCGCTCGCGGATCGCCACGACGATGGTCGCAACGGTCGCGATCAGGAGAGCAATTCCCATCCGGTGTCGTCTGCAATCACCCGTCGCTCGTCGACCAGTTTCTCGAGGTGCGCGCGGACGTTCTCGTGCGCAGCGGTCATCAACGCGGGCGTCAGACCATGATAGATGGAATCGGCGATTGCCTCCACCGACCGATGGCCGCTCGCCAGCGCCGCGATCACCTGCAGTTCCCGCATCCGGCGATGGTCCAGATACCCGGCGAGGAGCGTCCGCGGGTCGGTGACGGTCGGACCGTGGGCGGGATACAGCACGCGCGGCTCGAGCGCCAGCAGCCGCGCGAGCGACGCCAGGTACTGTTTGAGGTTCCCACCCTTGCTGGTGTGAATCATTACGCTGCTGCCCGCAACCACGAGGTCGCCGGTGAAGATCGCGCCCGTCGCTTCGTGCCAGAAGGCGATGTGATCCGGCGAATGGCCGGGCGTCGCGAGCGCCACGAGCCGCTGGTCACCAACGGCGATCGTGTCGTTGTCGTCGATACGCGTCCATGCGACGGCGAACTGCGCATCTTCCTCGGGCCACGGGTGCTTTGCGAACACGGCGGCGGGATGCGCGGCGGCGATCGCCTCGGCGCCGGCGGCGTGATCGCGGTGGCCATGCGTGACCAGCACGCGCTCGAGCGACGCGCCCGTTTGGGTCAGCGCCGTATCGATCTCCTCGAGGTGTCTCGCCTCGCCGACGCCGGCGTCGATCAGCGTCGCGGCGCTGCCGGGTGGGACGAGCAGATACGTATTGTTCCCCGAGCCCGTCATCGGCCCCGGGTTATGCGCGAACAGCAGGATCGGACGCAACTTAGAAACTATATCGAAGCGTCAGCGTGGCGTGTGAATTCTGATGATACTGGCCGAGGAAGTCGTCGCTGTGGCCGGCGATCGCCACCGCGCTCAACGTCGCGCGCACGTGCTGCCCGTACGCGCGCGAGTACTCGAACTTGGCGTACTCGCCGTCACCCGTCGCACGAACGGCGGTTTCGATTGCCAGCGACCGGTTGACGTCGATCGTGTAGCTGGCGCGACCGACGAACGATTTCGTCAGCCCGCGGTCGGGCGCGAACGTCAGCAGCGCACGACGGTCGGTCACGATCTCTCCGGCGAAGCCGCCGACGATCAGCCACTCGCCTGTTTGACGTTCCAGCTGTACGACGTACATCACGTATTCGTCGGTCGTCGGCGAGGACGACGTGAAGTACGCCGATTCCGCCTTCACCGTACACCACGTCGTCGGCATCGCGACATCGCCGCCGTACATGCGCATCTGTGGATACGCGAGCCCGGCGCGTTCGATGTTCGGCAGGTGATTGAAGCCGTCGAAGAACGCGAGTGCGTATTCGAATCCGGCGCCGACGTGACTCCATCGCAGACCCGACTGCGCACCGTCCGGCAGTTGAGGATCGGGCAACGCAGGAACCGGAATCGGCGTCCAGCGCTGGTTCAGCAGCGGCAACCGGCTTGGCGTGAACCGCGGAACCCAGACCGCCTCGATCGTGTCGTCGCCAGCAGCGACGGTGCCGCGGACGCCGGTGACGGCGAGAAACTCGTTGTCGATGACGTTGACGAAGTCGCGCGGCGCGAACCGATCCGTCGGCGTGACGATATCGGTCTTGCCCCAGCGGATGAACTGCTTGCCGACGTCGAGCGTCACCGCCTTCGCGCGGAGCGTCGCCGCTGCGCGGCGGAGCGACAACCGCGGACGCCGAGTCGTGCGATCGCCGAGGTCAATCCGCCAGTCGTCTTCGACCTGGTCGTGTGTGTTGGCGCGGACGTCGACGGCGCCGGCAAACTGCACCCATGGCGCCGGTTTCAGGAACACTTCGTCGCGGGCGAGGAAGTCACCAACGACACGCGTCCGATCCGTGAGCGTCTGCTGCGGAAACAGGAAGACGGTCCCGTCGAGGAAGCCCCGCTCGGTCAGCGTCTGCGCATGTGCCGGCGCTGCACACACGAGCGCCGCCAGGCTACGGACGACGAATCGCTTGAAGCGTGAAGTCGTCATCGCTGAGCGACACGTTGTACTCGAGCTTGTCCAGCGTCAGCCGCGTGCGGCTGCCGCGACGAACGTCCGTCATCTCGAGCTGACGCGCCGTCCAGATGCCTTGCACGTTGCGAATGTCCGAGTAATTCAACCGGCGGACGAGATCGTTCTTCACGAAGTTCTCGATGCGGGCAAACGCGTAGTTGTCCTTGCGGATCCAGACGATGGACTTCGTGTATTGCGATGCCTTGGTCTGCTTCGGCGTCGACTGAATCTTCCAGCATGCCGCGTTGTCCACCGTGTCGTCGCCGGCGAGCGTGTAGTCGTACTGGTTGACGTCGCGCTCCTCGAGGTCCTCGAAGGAAAAGTCGGTGCCGAAAAATCGCGTCGATCGATCCTGCAGCGCGATGCGACGGTCGCGCTCGATCGACGGCGTCCACATCCACTGGTCCGACGCGCGATCGGGGTGATTCACGATCAGCAGCGCGACGCCTTTCACTTCGGCCGGCGCCGTGAATCGCAGCACCGCTTTGCTGGTGCCGTGCGCGCCGAGCCGCTCGAAGGTCCAGCGCTTGTCGCTGATCTTTCCCTTCGCGTCGAACACTTGGAGCAATCCCTCGTAGCGCTGCGACCTTGCGTCGGTGCGCTTCTGCGCTTCGTCGACGATCTGCCGCGCGTCTTGTGCGCGTCCAACGACCACGAAGACCGCGAAGAACGCGACGATCACGAAGGGACGCCTACTCATATTCCAGGGCCTCCACCAGCGAGCCGTGGACGGCGGACTCCGCCGGCCAGATCGCCGCAATGAATGCGGCGCCGAGGATCGTCGGGATCAACGCGAGCACCGTGTTCACGGGGAATCGGTAGTCGAGCCGCAGGCCGGCGATGTCCTTGTCGACGATCTGGAGGATGTAATAGAGGTTGATGGCGCCGAGCGCGTAGCCGAGCGCCAGCCCGATGACGCCGACGCTCAGCGCTTCGATCCAGATCGTGCGTCGGATCTGCCCGTGCATCCCGCCAACCGCCTGCAGCACGCCGAGCTCGCGCCGGCGATCGGTAATCGAGACCGTCAACGTGTTCACGATCCCGAGAATCGCGACGAGCACCGCCACCGCGATCTGCACCGACGACAAGCCGAACCACTGATCGGTGATCTTCAGGATGTACGCCTTCAGCTCGGGGTTGGTGAAGACGAACACCTGACGCCGTCCGGCGAACCGATCGAGGATCCGCTGCCGGACGTCAGGAACGCGCACGCCGCGCTGCACGTACACGCGGAAGATGTTCACCGAGTCGTCGTGCCAGTACTTGATGAACAGCTTGCGGTCCAGCAGGATCGATCCCTGCTGATCCGAATAGTCGACGACGATGCCGGCGATGGGCAGACGGATGACGCCGCCCGGCGACGCCACGTCGATCACGTCGCCGGCGTGCAGATGCTGCAATCGAGCCAGGTTGTCCGACACCATGAACGCCTCGCCGGCCGCGGTGCGCCGATACATGTCGTCGGCGTTACCCTCGACCGGATCCCGACGCGCGGTTTGCGCGATGCTCGCGATGTCTGCCGACACGAGCATGATCGGCGTATCGCGAAAGACGATGCGCGCATCGCGCACGAGTTGCACGCGCTCGACGCCTGGCACCGCGGCAATCTGTGGCCCCATGTCAGCCGGAAACCGGATCGTGCGCATGACGACGTTCTGCGACGGCATGACGAACAGGTCTGGATTCAGCGCGGTCTGCATCCAATCGATGATCGAGTCGTAGCTGGCGCGCGCCATGCCGGCGAACGCGACCACGAGCGCGAGCGACAGCATCAGCGCGGCCACGCTGGCGGAGGTGCGACGCGGCGCCTGGATCAGGCTGTCCGCGGCCAGCACGCCTTCGACCGGGCGAATCAGCTTGAGCACGGGCCTGAGCGCCCGCGCGAGCGCGAGCGAGAGCAGCGGCGTCAACAGCAACGAGGCGGCGATGGCAAGCGCGAACCCTGCGTAAAAGACGATTCGCGAGTCAGCGGTCGCAAGACAGACGAGTGAGATCGCCGCGAACACGGCCGCCACGATCGCGCGAACCCGGCTCTCACCCGCCGAGAGCACTTGATACTTCCCTTTTTGCAGCGCCTGCACCGGATCGACACGCGCGGCGCTGCGCGCCGGAATGGCCGCGGCGACAACGCTCGTCACGATCCCGATGGCCAGCGCGCCCGCCATCAGCCACGGACTGCGGGCGATTTCGTCGGTGTGCTGCGCCACGCCGTACACGTCGCTGATCAGCCCGCCAATCGACGCGGCAATGCCTTGCGCGATCAGCAGACCGAAGAGCACGCCGCCGATCGACCCGATCAGGCCGGTGAGGGCGCTCTCGCCGAGAAAGAGCCCTCGGATCTGCCGGCGTGTGGCCCCGAGCGCGCGCAGGATCCCGATTTCGGCTCGCCGTTGGGTGACCGCGATCGCGAACGAGTTGTAGATGATGAACATCCCGATGAAGAGCGCGAAGGCGCTCGAGATGTTCACCATCATCGAGTAAGCGGCCAGCATCGCCTCGAACTGCTGGCCGCGGCCCGACGGCGGTTCGACGCGGAAACCGGGCCCGAGCATGTCGCTCAGTTCTTTTTCGGCGTCGGCAACCGAACGCCCTTCCTTCACCGCGAGATCGATCCGATCGAACGAGCGGCCGCGACCAAACATCTTCTGCGCGGCGTAGATGTCCATGATCGCCAGGTTGCCGCCGAAGGCGGACGTCAGGCCGGACGACTTCATCACGCCTCGAATCGTGAACTGCTTGTCGCCTTCGACGGTGCCCAGCGTCAGCTTTTCGTCGACCTTCAGGCGATTTTTGTCGGCGAATTCCTTCGAGATGATGATCGAGTCGGGCTGCGCCAGAAACACGAGCGGGTCGTCGATCACCGCTTCGTCGCCGCTCTCGAGATCGTAGTCGCGCAGGCCGCGATCGCCCGTCATGTCGACACCGAGCACGAGCAGGTTGCCTTCACCGTGCAGCTTCGAGTCGACGATCGCCTCGATGACCGGCACCGCGACGCGCACGGTGGCGGCGCTCTGCACCTTGTCGAGGATCTCCTCGGGGAATCCCGTTTCGCCGGCGGTGACCTGAAGCTCGGTTTTTCCGGCGATGCGATCGACGGTCCGCGTGAAGGCGAACAGCACGCTTTGGTTCGCCGCGTGCATCCCCACGAACACCGCGACGCCAAGCACGATCCCCGCTGTCGTCAACAGGGTACGCAGCACGTGCTTGCGAAAATACGGCCAGCTGATCAACCGGATCAGCATCATCGACGGATGTCCTCGACGATGTGGCCGTCACGCAGCGCGACCGTGCGCGGACAGCTCTCGGCGACGGTCATGTCGTGCGTGACGATGACGACCGTCGATCCAAGACGGGCGTGGAGATCGCGAATCAACGCGAGAATCTCGGCGCCGGTGTGCGTGTCCAGGTTGCCGGTCGGTTCGTCGGCGAGCAGGATCGGCGGATAGACCGACAGCGCGCGGGCGATCGCGACGCGTTGCCGCTCGCCGCCCGAGAGTTCTTCGGGCAGGTGCTGCAGTCGATGTCCGAGTTGCACGAGCGCGAGCAGCTCGCGGGCGCGCTCGTCGACTTTCTTGCGCGACCAGCCGCGCAGGTGCAGCGGCAGGCCGACGTTTTCGAGGCACGTCAGCGTGGGCAGCAGGTTGAAGAACTGAAAAATGAATCCGATCTTGTCCCGCCGCACGCGCGTCAGCGCATCGTCGGAGAGATCGGCGAGCGATTCGCCGTCAATGCGCACGTCGCCGGCGGTGGGACGATCGAGTCCGCCGACGAGATTGAGCAGTGTGGATTTTCCGGAGCCGGAAGGACCGATTACGGCGACCATGTCGCCGCGGGCGATCGACAGGGACACATCGTCGAGGGCGACGACGCCTCGCGTCCGGGTGCCGGTCTCGCGTTTGCCGGCGAACTGCTTCGATACGCCGCGGACGTCGATCATGTTGCGACTAGATTATGTGAACACTTTCACAATCTAGTCAAATTATTCATATTTTCACGTGATTTCGAGAGTTTGGACCGCCGCCGGCGGTCCCGTCAGACGCCTCAGGTGCCGCCAAAGCCGACGGTCACCGTGCCGTCCTCGTCGAGGATCACCGGTACGGCGCGCCGGCCGTTCGTCAGTCCGAGCATCCGCTGCAGCTGCGCCGCATCTTTCTTGACGTTCACGTACTCGAACGCCACCTGCCGCCGTGCATAGTCATCCCGGGCGGCTTGCGTATACGGTCACGTGTCTTTGCCGAAGATGTACACCATGCCTCCATTGTAGGGTCAGGCACCTTCGAGGTGTCTGACACCTCTGAGGTGTCGGAGTACTCTGGCACCTTGAAGTGCCCTCGCGATCTCTGGCGACGTGGCAAGAATTGCCCGGGTAACACGGTCGATCGAACGAATTGTTCGAGATTTGAGAAACTCGTCCGCAGCATCAATTTTGCGAGGGATGCGGCTCCATGCCGCGACCATTGCGACTTTGGGAACCTGGAATCAGTCAGCACGTGTATCAACGCGGCCACAACGGCTGCACGACGTTCGTCGACGACAGTGACTGTGAGGTCTTCGTCTCGCTCCTCAGACGCGCGTCCGATCGAACGAATGTTGACGTCCATGGTTTTTCAATCATGAAGACTCACTACCACGTCGTCGCCACGTCGCCGACGGAACGAGCACTTCCCCGATTGATCCAGATCCTCGGCGGCAGCTATGTGCGGTACTTCAACGGTCGCTACGCGCGGTACGGAACACTATGGGGCGGTCGATATTCCGCAAAACTGATCCGGGACGAACGGTATTGGCTGACGTGTCTCCGCTACGTCGAATGCAACGCACTGGCGGCCCACGTCGTCGCCAACGCCGAGGCGCATAAGTGGTGCAGCTATCGCGTGCATGCCCTCGGCGAACGATCGAATTGGCTGGTGGAGCACCCGTTGTACAAGCGGCTGGGAAAGACACCGGTCGAACGGCAAGCGGCGTATCGTGCGATTTGCGGAACGGTGCCAGAGTACTCTGACACCTCCGAGTGGTCAGACCCCTCCGACGATCCGTTCGAGCAATGATCGCGCTTCGTTCGTCAACGGAATCGACGTGTTGACACTGTAATCAAACGCAACCATGACCGTCTTCCCTTCCGCGACGACGGTTCCGCTGGCCGCCTGCACGATCTGGTAACGCAACTCGAAACTGGATCCTCCGATCGCGCCCACCGCCATCCGCACCTCGAGCTCGTCGCCGAACTTCGCCTGGGACCGGTAGTCGCAGTCCGCGTGCACGATGATCACGCGCGTGTGCGGATGCGGCGATCCCGTCAGCTCGCGCCAGCAGGTCAGGCGACACTGCTCGAAGTAGGTGAAGTACACGGCGTGATTGACGTGTCCCATCGCGTCGCAGTCCCGAAAGCGGACCGTCAATCGATGGCGATAAGCGAACTCGGTCATGCGCGGTACAATACCGCGACCGTGGCCTTCCCCACGTCCACCTTCGAAACGTTCACTGCCGACGAAACGCGCGCGCTCGCGCCGTATTTCACCAACACCGATCGCCCGGTGTTCGCGCTCCGCAATCTGCCCGAGACGGTGAAGGGCGCGCTCTTCGCGCGCTACTCGCGATCCGCGAAATCGGTCCGCCGCCTGTTCCTCGACGAGTTCGCGAAAGACCTCGGGGACGCGGCGCCCACAGCCGCGGTCGGATCGGAACGCGCCGATCGGCTGTACGCGAAAGTGCTGGCCGACTACGGTGACGATTCGGTCGCGCAACTCGGCGGCGCGCACATCGCCTGCGAAGGCGTCTCGAACATCCTGACGAAAGTGCTCGAGTGGGGACGCTTGATGGCGTATCTCGAGCAATCGACGCGCTACGTTCCCTACACCGATCGGCCCGGCGGACAGTGGAAGTACCACGTGCCCGGCGAGCTCGACGGCACCTCGCTGCGCAGCGAGTTCGTCAGCACGATGGACGAGGCGTTCGAGACATACGCGAAGTGGATCCCGGCGATGGAAGCGCACTTCCGCGCGAAATACCCGCAATCGCCGACCGATTCCGACGGCGTCTACCGATCGGTGATTCGCGCGAAAGCGCTCGACACGCTCCGCGGACTGCTGCCCGCGGCGACGACGTCGAATGTCGGACTCTTCGGGACGGGACAGGCGTTCGAGGCGATGCTGCTGCGGATGTTCGCGCACCCGCTCGCGGAAGTTCGCGACTGCGCGCAGCAGATCCTGACCGAACTCCGCGAGCTGATTCCGGCGTTTCTCTCGCGCGTCGATCAGCCGAACCGCGGTGGACGCTGGATCGACTACTTCGCCGACACGCGGCGCGCGTTCGCCGATCTCGCCGAGCCGTTCGTCAGCGACGCGGCGCCGGCACCGCGCGACGAAGTGACGCTCACGGACTTCGATCCGGACGGCGAGATGAAGGTCGTCGCCGCCGCGCTCTACGCCGTATCGGCGCTGCCGGACGACCAGCTGAGGGAACGCGCGCGGCAGCTCTCCGCCGACGACCGCGCCGCGCTCCTCAAGGCGTACGTCGGGAACCGCGCGAATCGGCGTCATAAGCCCGGACGCGCATTCGAGCGGACGAGTTATCGCTTCGACGTGCTCGCGGACTACGGCGCCTTCCGCGACCTGCAGCGCCATCGCCTGCTGACGATCGAG
>DASREL010000031.1:0-12570 GCA_035652075.1 Vicinamibacterales bacterium | reverse complement strand
GTGCTTTCCGTGGTTGCTTGATCACGATCAAGCGCTGCAGCAGCAAATCGGTCAGAATCTGACGCATGGCGAAACAACAGCCCGCGTCGGGACAGGATCTGCGCGATCAGGAAGTGGTGCGCGCGACCAAAGAGCTCGCGGCCTATTTTCGTGGACTCAGGACCGAGCGCGAAGCCCGCGGCGCGCTGAAGATCATCAAGGCGTTCATTCGCGAGCGTGAACGCCTGGATCCGGCGAAGCGGCGTCCGCTGCCAGGCGCGCGATCGAGCGCGCCGAGTCCCTCGCCGCCGAAGCGAAAGAAGCCGGTTTCGAAGAAGCGTCGCTCGCGCGCCCCAAAGAGTCAGCCGCGTGTGAGCGAAGCACCTCCGGCTGCAGAGACTTCTCCCGAGTAGAGCGGTGATGGATCCGCGTCCACACCGCCTCGGCGTGCCACAGGATCATGATCGTGGTTACGCCGAGCGGCGACCCGACGAGGATCCGTCCGCCCATTCCAGCACCGGTGCATGCGACGGCGTCGGCAGCATTTCCCACAAATACAACCGCGCGCCTGTGTCGTGACGACGGTCGCGGCATTCCGGTCCGCGCGTCTGGATGATGCGCGTGTGCGCGATCCTCGTCGCGGGGTGACATGACACATACACAACGCAGCCGCAGGGGAGCGAAAGCGTGTACGACATGCTGTCTGTATAGCAAGCGCGTGTGACGGTTCGGTGACGCTCAGCCATTCCCCGCGGCAGTCCGTTTGCGTGGATCTCAGGCGGAGGTGAGCTGATGAAGAAACTCTTCGGTCTGACGACGGTCGGACTGGCGCTGTGTCTAACGGTGTCGCCCGCCGAGGCCAAGCACAAAAGCAAGATCAAGGCGGTCGTCGGCTGCGTGCATGGATCCGGCGAGCCGATAAGGCGCGCATGATGGGAAGTTGGTGGCCTCTGCGCTTATACAGGCACGGAGGCACACTGATGTCAAATCACGTCGCGTTGATTACGGGCACGAGCAGCGGATTCGGTCGGCTTCTCGTCGAGGCACTTGCGCAACGAGGCAGCACTGTGTACGCCACGATGCGCCGGATCGACGATCACCAGGAGGCGGTCGATCACTTTCGCACACTGGGGCCGCACGTTCGCGTCGACGAGCTTGACGTCACGTCTCCAGGCGACATCAGCCGCGTGGCAGAGCGGATCGAGAAAGAATGCGGCCGTCTTGACGTGCTCGTCAACAATGCGGGCACGCTGTTTGGCGGGATCACCGAGGCGCTGACCGTCGAACAACTTTCATCACAATTCGACACGAACGTCATCGCTCCATTTCGAATCATGCGTGCGTTGCTACCGCTGATGCGCCGGCAACGCAGTGGACTCGTTGTCAACGTCACGTCGATTGCCGGACGCATGGTGTTTCCGTTCTTTGGAGCGTATTGTGCGAGCAAATGGGCGCTCGATGCTCTCACCGAATCGATGCGCTACGAGTTGGCGCCGCTGGGCGTCGACGTGGCGATTGTGGAGCCCGGATTCTTTCACACCCAGCTGTTCGCCCACGTGACCGGTCCCGCTGACAGCGCGCGGGCGAACGAGTACGGCCCGACCGCGGCGATCCCCGGCCAGCTGCTCGCCTCGTTCGATCAGTTGTTCGCGCAGCAGCCGGCCGAAACGGCACCCCACGTGTTAGTCGATGCGATCGTTGCCCTTATCGACGCCGCGCCAGGGAGCAGGCCACTGCGTACCTGCGTGGGCATCGACATGGGCGTGCGCGCGTTGAATGAGGCCACGAAGGATATTGGGCCGAATACGTTGGCTGCGCTGGGACTTGCGCACTTGCGAGACGTCGGCGCGGCGGCAGCGACGCCGTAATCACTGACCGACGGGTTGAGCCGTCAGGCGTTGGTGAAGCCAGGCTTTGGCGACCGTCCAGTCACGTTCGACGGTGGCGCTGGATATCTCTAAAGCCTTTGCCGTTTCAGCGGTGTTGAGTCCACCGAAGAATTTCAATTCGACGACCTTGCACAGCCGCGGCGCGAAGCTGCTCAACTCGTCGAGCGCTTCGTTGAGGGCCAGCACGTCGATGCGTAACGGACCAGACGCGATGCTCACATCCACGTCGTCCAGCGTGAGCGGCACGACGCGGCCGCCTCGCTTGCGCGTTCGTTGCCTGCGCGCATGGTCGACGAGAATCTGCCGCATCAGCCGACCGGACAACGCCAGTAGGTGCGCACGGTTTCGAAGCGTCATTTCATTGATGTCGGCGAGCCGCAGATACGCCTCGTGCACCAGTGCGGTGGTCTGCAGAAGATGACCGGCGGGTTCGGTCCGCAGCCGCGCTCGCGCCACGCGACGGAGCTCGTCGTACACCAGTGCAACCAGGCAATCCAGTGCAGCGTCGTCGCCCGCTTGCCACGCGTGCAGCAGGCTTGTCACGTCTTGTGGAGGTGAACCGTCGCTCACGCTACTTCTTTACGGCCGACGGCCAGTTCGACACGATCGTGACAGGCGCGGGAACGGCCGGTTCGACAACCGTGTTGACGAGAAATCGATCGCCGTTCGGCGCGACGGCATATTGTCGGCGTGGCTGCGTCGGGGGTACCGGGATCGTACGCATCTGAAACATCGATCGTGGAACTCCCGCGGCAAATTGCGGGTCCGGCGTGATCGACGTCGCCATCAGTGTTTGATCGGGAGCCATAAAAAAAAGCTCCTTGCCATTCTGACGCCACATCGGCCGCGAGCCTCCCTCCGGTGAAATGCGCCACTTCTGATCGAGTCCAGGGAACGATCGGACATATACGTCCCACGTGCCGGATTCGTTCGACGTGTATGCCAACCAGCGACCGTCAGGAGACAGACGTCCGTCGGCCTCGGCGAACGGACTTGCGACTGCGAGGGTCGGCGTTGCCCCGGTCGTCATAGGGACGACGCCGATCTTGTACTTCGTCATGTTCTGCATGACGAGGAGTCCAGTCTTCGCTGACCAGTCGGACGGGCCCAGCGCGTCCGCCGATGCGAGGAAGAGCCGGTCCGTTCCATCGCCGGTAATCCGTGCGCGATACAGACTGTGAAGGCCACGGCGAGTCGAGCCGAACAGGATCTCCGATCCGTCAGGCGCCCAGATTGGATTGAAATCCCAGCCGGCGCCGACTGTGAGTCGAGTGCTGATCCCCGTTTCACCATCAATGGTCCAAATATGACCGACCTGGCTCGTATCGTCGAGCCGTTCGACCGCGACTTTCTTCAAGTCGGGCGTCACAGACACGCTCAAGTAGTCGCCCGGCTTCCCTACAGTACCCAGCGATTCGCCCTGACGACCGAACCATGTGAGCTTCGTGACCGATGGGCCGCCATTCCAGTACGCCAATGTTCTTTGGCCGACAGAGAACAACGCGTCGCCGTACACGCTGCCGCGAGAGGTCACCTGATCGCCGATCGCCGCCGGCTCGCCCAAGAGCTTCATGCTACGGTCGTCGAACCGCTGGGCCATGAGTGAGTCGTCGCGGCTGAAGACGAGAAAGCCTCCTGCATAGATCGCCTTGGAGCCGCGAATACTCAAACGGTGGGTCTCAGGAGAATCGATCGAGGCGACGACCACCGCGCTGTTTTCGGGTGCTCCACTCATCGCGAGGAAGAGGAACCGCCGGCCGTCGGGGAGAAAGCTCGGCAAGCGGTGAGATCCTTCCTGTCGTGACGTGTCGAGAGACGTGACGGCGCTTGGTTGCCCACCGCTCGCAGGCACGCGGTACAACGGACCGTCAAGTTGCGGAGCGAAGACGATCACTCCGTCACCCCAGGCGCCGCCGCGCGCGTCGGGCGCGTCAGTCACCACTTGGGGAACGCCGCCGCCGCTTGCGATCGTTTTCAGCTTCCCGTCGGCGAAGAATCCAATCGTTCGGCCGTCCGGCGACCAGAACGGGTACGTCGCACCATCGGTGCCGGGCACCGCCCTCGCGGCCGCGGCATCCATATCGCGGATCCAGAGCAGCGTGCGCCCGCCGATTGGCGTTGGGACAAACGCCAAGTGCTGTCCGTCTGGAGACAGCGCGAAGTGCGGGGCCGCATAGCCGCCGATGAACGTCGTCTGCGGCGGTGGCGTCATCGACAGGCGTGACACATGTGCGATCTCGGCTGGTGCCGCCGATCGCAATGCGAGCAATGTCGTGGCGAGACCGGCGACGACTGCGGCCGCAATCCATCCGAGCCACACCGGACGTCGGGTCCCTGGTGCCGCAGCCGGCACGTCGCCCGGCGACAGTTCACCGGTCCTCGACGTCGTCATGTCGCCGAGCAACTCGAGTTCGAACGCCACATCGCGCGCCGATTGCCAGCGGTCCTCGGGATCCTTTGCCAGACACCGCTGCAGGACGTGGTGGAGCACCAACGGCACGTGAGGCAAGAATTTCGAGAGCGCTTCAGGGGCACGGTCACGAATCGCGGCCAGCACCACGGATTGGCTGCTGCCCTCAAACGCCTTGTGCCCGGTGAGCATCTCGAAGAACACCGATCCGAAGGCGAAGATGTCGGTGCGGGGATCGGTTTCGCGGCCGTCAATCTGTTCGGGCGTCAAATAATGAAGCGTGCCGAGAATCATCCCCGGCGCTGTGAGATCTCGATCGCGCGCGGCCGCTTCGTCCGCCGTCATATAGGATTTCGCAAGTCCGAAGTCGAGCAGTTTCGCGCCTGCCTTCGTCAGCATCACGTTGCCCGGCTTGAGATCGCGGTGCACGATGCCTGCTCTGTGCGCGCGGTCGAGGGCCAGCGCAATCTGCGTTGCGTACCGAAGCGCGGCAGCGACGGGTAGTGGCCCGTTCGCCAGCCGTCCGGCCAGCGTCTCTCCTTCGAGGTACTCCATCACCAGGTAGTCGATCGCAGGCTCGGAGCCACGCGACGCGTCATGGCCGACGTCGTACAGCGTGCAAATGTGAGGATGGCTCAAGGCAGCGACGGCGCGAGCCTCCGCCTCGAACCGCTCATGCAAGCGCCAGCCGTGGGCGACGTGCGAGACGAGCACCTTGATAGCGACCGTGCGATCGAGGCGAGTGTCGCGAGCCTTGTAAACCTCGCCCATACCACCCGCGCCTATACGCGCCGACAGCAGGTACGGGCCGATTTGCCTGCCCTCCAAGTCCGGCGTGCTGGGTGTGTCGATCAGCAGCGCGGGCTGCTCCAGGAAGATTCCAGCCTGCTCGTGCGAAGCGAGCATCCGCTCGACTTCCATGCGGAGTCCGGCATCGTCACCACACGCCGCGGTGACGTAGGCAGCCCGCTCGCTGCTCGGCAACGCCAGCGCCGCCTCGAATACTTCTCGAACCACTGGCCACGAGCCTGGATGAACGGCCATTTCAGGAATCGATAGCGCCAATCATAGACGTGGAAGCTAAGACGAAACAGAGGAAAACAAGGCCGCGAGTGCGAGGGCCCACATTGACCATTGCTATCCTGAGCGATCGCGATCACGTCGACGCGATGCGCTAAAGAAGGGCGAAGCCTCGATCGCGTCGAGCAAGTGTTTCGGGTCGTCGTAGATCGCGAGCGAGCCTTTCAGGTGCACATCGTCCCATCCGCCGCATCGAAAGGAGAGTGCGGCGACGCCGGCGCGGATCGCCGCCTCGACGTCGTACGGCGTGTCGCCAATCATTTTCATTCCTCGCCGCCGGGTGGGCGCTCCTGCTCGTCTCGGTCGCGATCGCATGGGCGGTGTTTCGACTGACTACCAGTTCGCTTTAGAAGCAACCACAGAACGCACGGAACACACGGAGAAACGTTCTATTCGACGATGCGTGAAAGAAGGCGAAGCCTC
Organism: Vicinamibacterales bacterium; assembly: GCA_035652075.1. Classification (GTDB taxonomy): domain Bacteria; phylum Acidobacteriota; class Vicinamibacteria; order Vicinamibacterales; family CAVVIG01; genus Gp6-AA45. The sequence goes on along the minus strand of DASREL010000031.1, from coordinate 6,789 downwards.
GATCGCGATGTGATAATCTGGTCAGCGTGACCAGTATTTCGAAAGCGACGTCCAAGCCGCGCCGCCGAAAGTCGCGCGCAGCGCGACCGGGCAGCTGGAAACTTCAGGACGCCAAGGCCAGATTCAGCGAAGTCGTCCGCCTGGCCAAGCAGCAGGGGCCGCAGCACGTGACGGTTCACGGCCGTGAAGAGGTCGTCGTGATCGGTGCCGAAGACTTTCGGCGGCTTGCCGGCGAACGTACGGGACAGGCGCTCGTCGACGCGATGCAGCACTCACCGCACCCGTCCACGAGCATCGAGCCTTCGCGGTCACGCATGCGCGTTCGCGACGTCGATCTGTGACGGGCTGGCTGCTCGACACGAACGTCCTGTCCGAGTTGCGGCGCAAGAAACCGCACGCGCACGTACTGGGCTTTGTCCGAGAACAGCCCCTGGAACTCCTTTACATCAGCACGGTGACGCTCGCGGAGATTCGGTTTGGGATTGCACTGGTGCGCGATGCGACGCAACGCACAGAGTTGGATGCGTGGCTCACGCACGAGGTCCGGCCGCTGTTCCACCAACGCGTGCTCGAGGTCACCGAAGACGTGCTGTTCAAATGGCGTCTTCTCGTCGAGGACGGACGTCGGTCGGGACACACCTATTCCCATCTGTTCATCGCCGCGACGGCGCTCCATCACGGTCTGACGGTCGTTTCGCGCGACACGCGCGAGTACGTGCGCGCCGGCGCATCGGTCGTCGATCCGTGGAGATCATAGAATCAACATAGAACGCACAGAATCCAAGAACGTCGCTTTCCGTGGGTTCCGTGCGTTCTGTGGTTGCTTTCTACCAGTTCACCTTGACCGCGAGCTGCAGCTGCCGAGGATCGTAGGTCGACGTGATCGTGCCGAACGCCGCGGAACTGCGGTTGCCGCTCGGCGCCGTGAAGTTGGCGCGGTTGAAGAGATTGAACGCTTCGAGCCTGACTTCAGCGTGCGTTGATCCCGTGATCGGAAATTGCTTGCTCGCCGCGAAGTCGACCGTCCAGTAGTTCGGTCCGCGGACGCTGTTGCGCGCTGCGTTGCCGAACGGCTGGCTCGGGTCGGTCGGAATCACCACGCATGACGGATTGAACCACTGCGTGATCGTCGGCGACGAAGCGACCGGATCGCACGTCACGTTCGGACGATAGTTGTTCGCGCCGGAGAAGTCGTTCGTGATGCCCGACACCTGGAACGCCGCCGCCGGGCTGTAGGTGAACGTCACCGGCTCGCCGGCCGTGACGGTGTTGATCGCCGCGACCTGCCATCCGCCCCAGATCGCGTTGCGGCCGAAGGGCAGCGTCCACACGACGCTCGTCGTGCTGTTGTACGGCTGGTCGTACCCCGACGTGCCGTAGTCGGCGTCGATGTTGTGGATGTCCTGCGGACCAGGGAAGTTGCCGTTCGCGTTCTCGAGCGACTGCGACGAGTTGTCTTTCGCACGCGACAGGGTCAGCGACTGCAGCAGGTTCAGCGACGATCCCATCCGCCATTCGTACTTCAACTGAAACGCGTCGTACCGCGACTTGCCGCCGTTGAACACTTCGGTGATGTCGCCGAACGACGGGATCGGCCGCCGCGCGGCGAGCGCGATCGTGCCGGCGCTGTTGTTCGGCGCCGCCTGATTCAGGTTGCCCACCATCAGCAGATCGGTCGCGTTGTTGCCGACGTAGGCGAGGTCGAGCAGCATGCCGGGGCCGAACTCGCGCTGCACCGACACGTACCAGTTCTGGACGGGGCTCGAGTGGTAATCGCGCGGGATGTAGCTGACGAGCGCGCTCAGCGGCGCGAACGCCGACGGATCGGTCAGGCCGGCCGGGTACCCTTTTTCCGCCGGCAGAAAGCCGGCCGTCGTGGGCGTCTGATTGACGACGGCGCGGACGACCTGCGGCCCGTTGATCGCGAGCAGGTTCGCCGAGCCGATGCGATCCCAGTGGACGTAGCTGACGCCGTATCCGCCGCGAACGGCGACTTTTTCAACCGGCGTGTACGCGAAGCCGAGGCGCGGCGCGAAATCGTTGCGATCGGGGTTGACCAGCGCGCGGTCGGCGATCGATCCGCTCGACGCCTTCACCATGCTGACCGTCGTCGGGTCGAAATTCGTCAGGCGATCGTCCTTCTCGAAGAGCGGCGTCGCGTACTCGTATCGCAGGCCGAGATTCAACGTCAGGCGATCGCTGGCGCGGAAATCGTCCTGCAGATACGTCATGTGCACGTCCTGCCGGACGTTGGCGACGAACAGCGTGCTGAGCGCGTACTGCGATCGCAGACCGAGCATGAAGTCGGCGAGGTTGTACAGGTTGTTCGAGGCCGCACCAGCCGGGCGCGTGAACTGTCCCGTGTACGAATCGAGACCGTACAGCGGATTCACGTCCATCACTTCGACGTTGATGTACTGAAATTCGTAACCCGCTTTGAGTGAATGGCGCCCGGCGAGCCACGTGTAGTTGACCTTCGGATTCCAGAGCGTTGGATACTGCCACTGCGGGTTCGTCGCCTGGCGGCCGAACTGCGTGTATCCCGTGATGCTCTCGGTCGGCAGGCCGCCCGAGATGCGCGCGTCGCTCGGCAAACCGGCAAGGCCGAACCCGTCCTGAGCGCTCGTCGATCCAAGCCCTGGAGGATTCTTGCCGCCCTGCGTGTTCGACCAGCCGAATCGCACTTCGAGCAGCGACCGCTCGCTCATCGTCATCGTCGCGCCGGCAACGAGCTGCTTATTGCGCGCGTAAATGTTGCCGTTGCCGCCGCCGCCCGATGGCAACGGGAGCGGCGCCTGATCGACCGTGTTCAGTTCGCGCCAGCCGTAGCGTGCGAAGAACGATTCGTTCGGGCTTGGCTGCAGATCGATCTTGCCTTCGGCTTTGTTCGAATGATTCGTCAGCAGCTGCGAGATCGAATAGTTGTTCGCCGCGCCGGCGACGTTCGGCGCCGGCAGCCCGCCGAGCACCGCCTTCGCAAACGCGGTCATCGGAATCGGGGTGCCGGCCGGGTAGGTGACGCCGGTCCGCGGATCGCGGACGTCGACCGACAAAATCCCCGCGTCCTGCGCCGACGTCGGGATCGTCGAGAACGCCGTCTGGTGTTTATCCTGGCGGAAGCCTTCGTAGTCGCCGAAGAAGAACGCTTTGTTCCGCACGATCGGGCCGCCGAGCACGCCGCCGAACTGATTGCGGCGCAGCGGCGGCTTCAGGCCGTCGGGCGGCAGGAAGTACGGCTCGGCGTTCAGCGACGTGTCGCGGAAGAATTCCCACGCGTCGCCGTGCACATCGTTCGTGCCGGCGCGCATCAACACGTTGATCGTCGCGCCGGCGGAACGTCCGTACTCCGCGCTCTCGTTATTGGTGACGACGCGAAATTCGCTGACCGCGTCGGGCGACGGTTGCATCACCTGATTCGAAAAGCCCTGGTTGCTCGTGCCGAACGCGTTGTTGTCGACGCCGTCGATGAGGAAGTTGTTGAAGACGCTGCGGAGGCCGTTGACGTTGAACGCGCCTTCGCGCGGCGTGCCGTTCGTGCTCTTGTTGAGCGACGACTGGCGGACGCCGGCGCTCAGCAGCGCGAGCGCGGAATACTCGCGGCCGTTCAGCGGCAGCGCGCGCGTCTGCTCGCCGGTGATCACCTGGCCGCGCTGGCTCGACTCGGTCTCGAGCAGCGGCACGCCGGCGGTGACTTCAATCTTTTCCGTGATCGCGCCCACGGCCATCTGGAGATCGACGCGAAGCCGCGCGGCGACCTGCACCTGCACGTTCTCGATCAGCGCGAGGGCAAAGCCGGTTTTCTCGGCCGTGACGATGTAGGTGCCGGGGCGGACGGTCACGAACTCGTAGATGCCTTCGGCATTCGACTGGCGATCGGCGGACACGCCGGTTTCTGTGTTCGTCAGCGTCACTTTCGCGCCGGGGACGATCGCGCCCGACGCGTCGCGCACCGTGCCGACGACCGAGGCGGTATCGAACTGGGCCGCCGCCGGCGCGGCGAGGCACAGCACGAGCGCGATCATCGAGGCGATGAGAAGCGTGGCGTGCAGGTTATGGATGCGAACTCTCGCGTGTTGAGTGGTCATGGTGCCTGCGAGGATCGCCAGCCGCGGTTGCCGCGATGTGACACCCCGTCGACGCGCGTGTAAATTCGGCACGTTACACGGTGTTTACATGACAGATGAATAATCGGCGGTCTCATGACCAGGGTCTTTGCAGCCACGCTCGTCAACGCGGACCACATCCGCTCGTTCGACATCCGTGCGGCGTTTCCGAACGGGTGGCAAGTGCAGGAGCGCGTCGACGACCGCGTCGTCCACCAGCGCTATCTTTCGGACTGGCACCGCGTCGAGCGCAACGTGTCGCAGTTCGTCCGGGAAATTGCGGACCTCCGCTCGCGCGGGTGGTCGGTGGTCGAAGCCGTTTAGTTACAGAGAAATTACCCCCGGCCTCTTGTACTTGGCAGCGGGTTCGCGTACCGTGGCGCCATGTTCCACCCGGTGCCTCGCGTCGACCGCTGGGATCCGCTCATCGCCGCGGCTGTGGCGGCAGTGCTTGCTGCCGCGCTGGTGGCGACGGCGTTCCTCCGGTAGCCGCGCGCGTACGCTACAGTCAGAACTGCCATGCCGGCGATTCGGGCAGGACAGATCGTTGCCTTTTATCTGTTCGACGTCGCCGAAACGATCCACCTCAAGCGGCTCACCGCGGTCGCCGGCGGCCCCGCGACCAAAGCCAAGCTGGCGCCGAAGCCGGCCACACCCGCCTACGTTCAGTACGAAAACCCTCCGCTCTCGTTTGACGGCGCGACCGTCGACATCCCGGAACTGGACGGATTCCAGGTGCGCTTTCGCGCGTACGACTACGGCGTCATTTCGGTCGGCTTGTCGCGTGCATTTTGCGGCGACTGGTCGGAGCTGCTGGCCGTCGGGCAAACGCTGATCGAAAGCCCCGAGCTCGAACAGCGCGCCGAAGATGTCTGCCGCCGGTTCGTCGACCGCATCAAACCGGCGCTCGAGGGGCTGCGGCCGGCGTTCCTGAGCGAGGACTACCTCGCCTACGTGATCCACGAGCTCGAGACGCCGTTGAGCGCCGAAGACGTGATCGCGCAGCACGGCGACACGATCGCGACGATGCTGCGCGGGGAGCGGCAGCCGTTGAGCGGGCAGGAGAAGCAGAAAATCCTGCGGCATCGGATCTCGTATCTGAGCGACGACCTCGTCATCCCGACGTGGAACGCGGCGTTCGTGTACGACACGCCGGCCGGCGCGCAAGCGGCGCTCGAGATCTTCGAGTTCGCCAACTCGCAGCTGCTCGAGTTTCGTTACTACGATCAACTGCTAGACAACCGGCTCGCCTCGATTTACTCGCGGCTGCAGCATCCGAAGTGGTACCAGACCTGGATCGGCGCGCGCTACACCCGCGCGGCGCAGCAGGTGCACTCGCTCTTCATCGACGTCAACGAGTTGACCGATCGGACCGAGAACACCCTGAAGTTCATCGGCGACATCTACGCCGCGCGGTTGTTCCTGCTCGTCGGCGATCGCCTCGGCCTGACGACGTGGAAGGCGAATGTGCAGGAGAAACTCGAGACGCTCGACGACATCTACCGCTTCGCCGTCGAGCAGACCTCCATGTCCCGCGGTCAGTTCCTCGAGCTGACTGTCGTCTTGATCCTGGTTCTCGAGCTCGTGTTGATCTTCATGGGCGTCACCAAACCGTAGCGGCTCGTGTGCCGTTCCGTCCGTCCGCCGGCCGGGAACCTTCGACACGTGCGTGGCGGTGCGCCACTGGGCCCAGAGCGCGGTGTCGTGCCGATCCACCGTTTGCAGCGCCAGCTCGAGCTTCTCGACGATCGTGAGCGCGTGCTTGAGCGCGGCGTCAATATTCAGCGTCGCCGACCTGCGGGCCAGGCGCGCGTCGATGTCTGCGGAGATTGCGCCGTCGAACGCATCAATCGCGGCGGCGGCCTGATCCACGATCGCGGCGGGAAGTTCGTGCGCGATGATCTGATCGCGCAGCGGCATCGCCGCTTGCACGATGGCCTTCGCCGCGGTCAGCAGCCGCTGGTCGTTGTGCGTCTTCGGCACCTTGAAGGCCTCGCGCAGGCCTGGTGTGTCTGCGCCGACGATCCTCATCGCGCGTGCCAGCGTCTGCAGCGTGGCACGCAGATGAGCGCGGGCGGCACGCTTCACCGACGATCCCTTGCGGATCGCATTTGCGCTCGACCCCTGATTCGCGATCTGTGACTTCAGTTCGTCGATCGCTGCGTCCAGCGCGCCGAACAATTTGTCGCCGCCGGTCACGTCGGTCAAGAGCGCGGCGTGTTTGCGGCCGAAGTCTCTGACCGTCTCCACCATCTCGTACCGCCGAATGTCTGGCGTCTTCACGGCTGTGACTCCTTGTGAAGATCGACGGCAAAACTTTGAAAAAGTTCTCGCGTATGACAGTTTGGACAGCGCTACACAGGTGATCCGCGGGACCTGGTCGGTGATCGGCGGCGCGCGTCGAGTCTGCGGACGGCTACGTCCGCGGTGTGACGCGGATCGAGATGGTTTTGTGCGCGCCCCACGCCAGTGTGTTCGGGGCCGTGTTCCATAAACACTCGCGCACGGTCAGTTCGCCCTTGACCATATCGATGGTCGCGACCTGGAATGACAGCTTTCGCTCGTCCTTCGACGACTCTTTGCCCTTCATCGGCGAGTCGAGGCGAAACACATGGAGGGTGATGTCGTTGTCCGGGCCGTGCCAGTCGTAGAACTCGTTCCAGTTCGAGTTGCCGTGGAAGTAGGC
>DASREL010000030.1:0-3071 GCA_035652075.1 Vicinamibacterales bacterium | reverse complement strand
GGTCACGCGCGTGTCGCTGAAGGATGCGGTGTCGGCCTACGAGAAGGACCTGCTGCAGGACGCGCTCAAGACGACGCGTGGCAACCGCGCAAAAGCGGCGCGCCTGCTCGATACGACCGAACGCATCATCAACTACAAGGTCAAGATCTACGGTATCGACGGCGAGCGCTTCCGCGCATAACCAACGCGATCGCGATCGGTCGGCGGGCGAACCTGTCAACGGTCCTACGCGCCGACGCGTCTAAGCTGTCCACGGAGGTCGATGTGTGGAAAGACGTGCGTCACGGCATTCGGAGCCTGCTTCGAGACAAGGGCTGGACGACCGTGGTCGTCGTGTCGCTCGCACTCGGCATCGGCGCGAACACCGCGCTGTTCAGCGCGGTCAACGGCCTGTATCTCCGGAAGCTGCCCGTCGCCCACCCCGACTCCCTCGTGCGGCTGAAGTGGGTCGGCCGCAACGACATGGCGACCAACTCGAGCGATTACGGATCGTCGCTGCGCGTCGGTAGCGAGAACGTGCGAGCGACGGTGTCCTATGCGATGTACCGGCAGTACCTCGAGGACAACCGGACGATGGAAGACCTGTTCGCGTGCGCACCGTACGGCCGCGCCAACATCGTCGCGGACGGCCGCGCGGACATCGCGAACGCGTTCATCACGACCGGCAACTATTACCGGATGCTCGGCCTCACGGCGTCTCCCGGACGGACGATCGTGCCTGAGGACGACCAACCAAACGTCGCGCCGGTCGCCGTGATCAGCGCGCGGTACTGGCGGTCGCGCTTCGGCGGCGATCCACAAATCGTCGGTAAAGTCGTGCGATTCAACAACGTGCCGATCACGATCGTCGGTGTCATCGCGCCGGAGCTCGTCGGTGTGCAGCAGGTATTCCGAGACGGCCCGGACATCGCCGTGCCGCTCGCGCTCGATGGTCAGCTCGCGCCCGCCCAGCCGGCGGCGCCTGGCGTGCCCGCCGTGCCGCGGTTATCCGCGCCGACGGTGTGGTGGCTGCAGGTCATGGGACGGCTGAAACCCGGCGTCACGGCCACTCAGGTTCAGGCCAACCTCGCGACCGTGTTTCAGAACACTGCACGCGCCGGCTTCGACTCGTTCTTCTCGACGCTGTCCCCGACGACGCGATCGAGCTCGCGGTTCCAGAATCGCACGGAGGTGCCGCGATTACTCGTCGATTCCGGCGCGCGAGGCGTGTACGACGTCAATACCTCCGACGAACGTTCGGTGCGCATTCTCGGCGCCGTCGTCGTGCTCGTGTTGCTGATCGTCTGCGCGAACGTCGCGAACTTGCTGCTCTCACGCGCGACGACGCGGCAGAAGGAGATCTCGATCCGGCTCTCGCTCGGCGCCACGCGCGGACGGCTGATCCGCCAGTTGCTGACGGAGAGCCTGCTGCTCGCGCTGGCGGGAGGAACGATGGGCATTCTCGTCGGCGGGTGGAGCGGTCAGCTCCTCCCGGGCGCGGCTGGACAAGCGACGTCGATCGACTGGCGGGTACTGTCGTTCGTCCTCGCGGTGACGCTCGCGACCGGCGTCCTATTCGGCATCGCCCCGGCGCTGCGCGCCACGTCGATGAACGTCAGCGCGACCCTGAAGGCGACGAGCCGAGCGGTCGCCGGCTCGCGCAGCCTGTTGACCAAAGCCCTGCTCGTGCTGCAGGTCGCCGTCTCGCTGGTGCTGCTGATCGCCGCCGGCCTGTTTCTTCGGACGCTGACCAACCTGCGCCGCGTGGACGTCGGGTTCAACACGCAGAATCTCGTGCTGTTCCGGCTGGCGCCTGCGCTCAACCGCTACGACGATGCGAAGACCGTGACGCTCGTCGAGCAGGTCACGGCGAGACTCGAGGCGATTCCGGGAGTGCGCGCCGTGGCCGTCTCGAACGTTCCGCTGTTGTCGAACAGCACGAACTCGACGTCGTTCTTCCACGACGGCCGCAAGTTCGACAGCATCAACGTGCTGCAGATCTCTCCCGACTACTTCAAGACGATGGAGATGCCGCTCATCAGCGGCCGCGGTTTCACGGATCGTGACAACCAGACGGCGCCGCGAGTCGTCGTGATCAACGAGACCGCGGTTCGTAAGTTCTTCCCGAACGAGCAGCCGCTCGGCCTGCGTTTCGGCACGACGGCGGAGCAGAGCCAACAACTCGAGGTCGTCGGCGTGCTGCGCGACGCGAAGTACGACAGCGTTCGCAACGAGGTCCCGCCGACGATGTACGTGCCGCAGCTGCAGGCGCGGCCGGCAACGATGTTCCACGTCCGCACCGCGGCGGATCCCGCGACGGCGATGGGCGCGATCCGAGACGCGGTACGGCAGATCGATCCGGATCTGCCGATGCTCGACGTCGCGACCCAAGCCGAACAGATCGACAAGAACCTGCAGCAGGAGCGCGTCTTCGCGCAGGCGTACGCGCTGTTCGGGGCGCTCGCGATGCTGATCGCGTCGGTCGGCCTGTTCGGGCTGATGTCGTACAGCGTGGCGCGGCGCACGAACGAAATCGGCATTCGGATGGCGCTCGGAGCGCGCGGCCAGGACGTGGTCACGCTGGTGATGGGCGAATCCATGGTGCTGGTCGTGATCGGCGTCGCCATGGGTGTACTCACGGCCTTGGCGGCGGGCCGGCTTATCACGGCGCTCCTGTTCGGCGTCCCAGCGACTGACGCGCCGACGATGCTGGGAGCCGTCATCCTCATGCTGCTCGTATCAGCCCTCGCCGGCTACCTTCCCGCCCGGCGAGCGTCGCGAGTCGACCCACTGATTGCGCTGCACTACGAATAGCGACCGTTGATCCGTCCGCTCCCGCACAGCAGCGGAAGCCCACCTCGACCAGCTTCTGAATCCGGGGCTGGCCCGGCAACGTGCGCGAGCTGGAAAACACGATCGAGCGCGCGGTGCTGATGTGCGACGGACAGGTCATCCACGCGCACCACCTGCCGCCGTCGCTGCAGACGGCCGAAGCGTCGGGAACGGTCACGCGCGTGTCGCTGAAGGATGCGGTGTCGGCCTACGAGAAGGACCTGCTGCAGGACGCGCTCAAGACGACGCGTGGCAACCGC
>DASREL010000029.1:0-51392 GCA_035652075.1 Vicinamibacterales bacterium | reverse complement strand
CGCGAGCGGATCGTGCTGCTGCAGCATGCGATCGACGGGATCGTGTCCACCTTTTACACGCAGGTGCTTTTCGCCGATTACGAGCTGCAGGCGCATCGACTCGCCGAGGACGGGCGTCCGGTCACCTCCGACGTGTTATCCGACATCTACTTCAACCTGTTGAAGGCGTACCATGGCGACGCGATGGACTACGACGAGCTGTCGCGTGTGACGTGGGCGCGGATTCCGCATTTCTACAGCACGCCGTACTACGTGTACCAATACGCGACCTGCTTTGCCTCGAGCGCGCAGTTGATGGATCAGCTGACCGGCGGCCGGGAAGCGGACCGCGCGGCGGCAATCGATCGGTATTTGACGCTGCTGAAGTCCGGCGGCAGCGACCATCCGATGACGTTGCTGCAACGCGCCGGCGTCGATCTCGGTAAACCGGAAACCGTCCGCGCCGTCGTCGGTCAACTCGATCGCCTTGTCACGCAGCTCGAAGCCGCGATCGGCAACCTTTCGTAGCCTGCTCCTCGGCGTCGCGCTGCTGGCTTCCGCCTGCTCACGACCGCCGAACCTCGCGGCCGATCTCGTCGTCACGCACGGCGCCGTCTGGACGGGCGATGCGGCGCGGCCGCAGGCCGAAGCCGTCGCCGTCATCGGCGGCCGCATCGTCGACGTCGGATCGTCGGAGGAGATCGAGCGATGGCGCGGACCAAATACGCAGGTCGTCGACGCGGGTGGCAGGCGTGTCATCCCGGGCTTCAACGACGCCCACGTCCACTTTGCCAGCGGCGGCGCGCAACTGACCCAAGTCGATCTGCGCGACGTGACGACGCAGGCGGAATTCGCACGGCGGATCATCGCGCGCGCGCGCAGCTCGCCCAACGAGTGGATCCTCGGCGGCCAATGGGACGAGCGCACGTGGACGGTTCCCGCGCTGCCGACGCGCTCGCTGATCGACGACGGCACGAACGGCACGCCGGTGCTCGTGATGCACGCCGACGGCCGGACGGCGCTTGCGAACGCCGCCGCACTCGGCCGCGCCGGTATCACGGAGAGCACCCCCGATCCGGTCGACGGCGCGATCGTCCGTGACGATCACGGCATGCCGACCGGGGTGCTGAAGGGCAGTGCGATCGAGGCCGTCACCCGGGTCGTGCCGAAGCCCACGGACGAGCAGCGCCGACGCACCATCGCCCGCGCGCTCGATCAGGCGGCGTCGTTCGGCGTCACCAGCGTGCAAGACGTCGATCCCGATCCGGCTGACGTCGCCGTGTACACGGACCTCGCGCAGCGCGGCGATTTAACGACGCGCATCTACGTCATCGCGAACGAACTGACGTGGTTCGAACAGGCGCGGCTGGGCGTGCGTCGCGCGTTCGGCTCCACGGAACTGCGGCTCGGCGCGGTCGCGGGCGATGCCACCTCGTCTGGCGCGTCCGCGATGCTGACGCGCTTGATGGCCGCCGATCACGCCGGATTGCAAATCTGTCTCGGCTATCCGGGTGTGGAACCGCTCGACGCGATTGCGCGCGCGAACGGCGATCGCGACCGGCGATTTCGGATCGAGCACGCGGAAAAGGCGACACCGACCGACGCCGATCGTCTCGCATCACTGCACGCAGTGGTGTCGGTACGGGCGCACGGTGATGCCGACGCGGCGGCGCTGAAAGGATTCCTCGACCGGCGCATTCGGATGGCGATCATGACGAACTGGCCGGCGGCACCGATCAATCCATTGCTCGGAATCGCGACGGCATCCGCCCGCATACCTGTCGATGCAGCGGTGACGGCGTATACCAGCGGCGCGGCATTCGCAGAATTTCAGGATGCGGTGAAGGGCACGGTCGCGCGGGGGATGGTCGCCGACCTGGTCATCCTGAGCGACGACATCTTTGCCATCCCGCGCGATCGCATTCGCACGACGACGGTGCTGACGACGATCGCGAACGGGAAAGTCGTCCATCAACGTCGTCCGTAGCCGCCGTCGCGCACGCGCTCCGGCGAGCCAGGGCTCTCGGGCACAGCGATTGCTGCCGTGGCGCGCATGGCCATTGCGTCGCTGAAGGATCTCTATCTCGACGAGCTTGGCGATCTGTACGACGCGGCGACGCAGACGCTGCGTCATCTGCCGCGGCTCGCGGAGAGCGCGCACGCGCCAGACCTGCGCGAGGCGCTGACGAAGCATTGCCTGGAGTCGCGGCTGCACCTCGAACGCCTCGACCTGATCTTCACGCACTGGAGCGAGCGCCGCCGATTGCGGCCGTGCGCGGCGTTCGCCGGGATCGTGCAAGAAGCCGACGACCGTCTGAGTCAAGTGACGACAGCCGACGCGCGGGACGCGGCGATCGTCGGCATCGCCCAGCGCATGGCGCACTACGAGATCGCCGCCTACTCGTGCGCGCGCGGGTACGCACGCCGGCTCAACCGTCTCGACGAAGCTCGCCTGCTGCAGGAGACGCTGGACGAAGAAGTTCGGACCGACCGAAAGCTGATCGCGATCGCCGACGCGGCCGTCAGCGAGGTGGTGTCGACGTAAGCGCCACGACGCTGGCGATTTCGGCCGCGGCGCGGCGCCCGCTTTCGACCGCACCGTTCATGTAACCCTGCCAGCGGATGCTGGTGTGCTCGCCGGCGAAGAAGATCCGTCCGCACGGACGCGAGAGCCAGGCGCGCAGCTCGGGATTGAAGGACGGATCGAAAAACGCGTAGCCGCCGCGCGCCAGCGGATCGTGCTCCCACACAATCTGCTTCGACGCGAGAAGCTCCGCGCGATGCGCGCCGAGAAAATCGACGGCGCGGACGAGGCCCTGCGGGCCGTCCTTCGCGACGATCGCCTGCGTCAGCTCGCTCGCATTCCCGCCGCTCAGAAACGACAGGATGCCCGGCGCGCCGCGTTGTTCCTCGTTGCCTTCCCAGAACGCGCCGAAGGGCAGCGGGGTGCCAAACGCGCGCGGCCGGCCCGGCACACGCCAGAACCGTTTGGAGAACTGCAGCAGCGTCTTCGTGCCGCGACCGTACTTCAACCGCGAAATCGCTTCGTGTTGCGGCGCGGGCAGCGCCGGCGTGATCGGCACGCGGCGCAGCGTCGACGCCGGCAGCGCCAGCACGATGTAATCGCACGTCATCTGATCGGTGGACCGCGGTGTGCGCAGCGTCGCCCGAACAGCGGTGCCTTTCTGCGTGACCGCGACGAGTTCGGTGCCGAGGCGAAGACGCTCGCCAAGCGGCGCCGCCAGCGTCTTCGCCAGCGAATCGTTGCCGCCTTTGATCCGATACAGATTCCACGGGGTGTCGGCGGGCGATGCGAACTGATCGACGACCGCAATCAGCGACAGCTCTTCCGGATCGGCGAGAAAGAACCCGCGCAGCCCGGTCGCGGTCGCGCGCAAATGCGGATCGTTGGCGTGTTCGTCGAGCCACCCGGCGAGCGACCGTCGCGCGATGGCGGCGGCGATCGGCGTGTCCCATCGCTGCTCGGCGAGTTTGTACGGCCGCAGGACCGGCTCGAGCGCCTTCTCGAGATAGTCCCATCCTTTTGCGATGTTGCGTTCGACGATGCGCGGCTTCCCGGAGGCGTCGAGCCTGACTTGGCCGAACCCGCCGCGCAGAATGCGCGTTACCGTCAACCCGAGTTCTTCGGCGAGCTGCCGAATCTCGTGTTGCGCCTCGTCGATCATGTCGCCGCCGGCCTCGGCGTGCTGCCCTTCGACGAAGCCGTCGCGAATCGTCCAGACGCGGCCCCCGACGCGGTCGCGCGCGTCGACGACGGTGACGGCGGCGCCCATCGCAGCGAGGTCGCGCGCTGCGCAGAGTCCCGCGAGCCCGGCGCCAGCGACAAGGACCGACGTGCCGGAGAGCGAAGCCATGATCTAGATTGTGCCGCTTGCGGCTACACTTTGGCCATGCTTCCAGTGATCGCCATGCTCGCGCTGGCCTACGCGCATCCCGACCAATTGGTTGACACGGACTGGGTGGCGGCCCATGCCCACGACGCCAACGTCCGCATCGTCGACATGCGACAGTCCGGTTTCGGCGACGGCCATGTGCCCGGAGCGGTGTATGTGTCGCCCGTCGCGATTCGCGACGCGAAGGCGGCGCCGACGTTTTTGCCGACGCCGGCGGCCTTTCAGGAACTGATGTCGAAACTCGGCATCGGCGATTCGACGCGCGTGATCGCCTACGACGAACGCGGCGGCATTTACGCCGCGCGGCTGTGGTGGATCCTGAATTACTTCGGTCACTCGAACGTCGCGCTGATGAACGGCGGCTGGATCAAGTGGAAGGCCGAGCACCGCGAGGAATCCAAGGACACGGCGACGCCGCCCGGATCGACCTTTACACCAAAACCTCAGCCCCGCTGGTTGGCGACGGCGGACGACGTCGTCAAGTCAATCGGGAAACCCGGCGTGAAGATCGTCGACGCGCGCACGCAGGCGGAGATCGACGGCAAGGATCTGCGCAACATCAGGCGCGGCGGCTTCGTGCCCTCGTCCACGCCGGTGTATTGGGAAGATCTCCTCGATCCGCAATCGAAGACGTTCAAGCCGGCCGATGAAATCAAGTCGCTCTACCAGTCGCGCGGCATCCTGCCGACGCAGGAAGTGATCGCCTACTGTCAGGTCGGCATGCGCGCATCGGTCGATCTCTTCGCGCTGCATCTCATCGGGTACGACAAGCTGCGGAATTACTACGGCGCGTGGGAAGAGTGGGGCAACCGCGACGATCTGCCGATCGAGCAGAAGAAGCCGTCCACCGACTTCGACGCGCGGGCCGCGGCGAAATTCATGGACGATCGCCAGACGTGGTGGCAATCGTGGCCGAATGCCGCTCGGGATCACGACACCTTCTGCGTGTCCTGCCACACCGCGATGCCGTATGCGATCAGCCGTCCGGCGCTGCGCGGCGCGCTGGGCGAGCGCGGGCCGTCCGTCCCCGAGCAGAAATTGATCGAGAACGTCGTCAAGCGCGTGACGATGTGGCGCGACGTCGAGCCGTGGTATCCGGACCAGACGCGCGGCATCCCGAAGACGTCGGAGTCTCGCGGCACCGAATCGGTGTTCGATGCGTTCGTGCTCGCGTTACGCGACGCGCCGAGCGGCAAGCTGTCGGACGACACGCGCGCCGCGTTTGCGAACATGTGGGCCCTGCAGATGCGGGCCACCGATGCGTCGGGAGCGTGGGCGTGGATCAACTTCCACTACGAACCGTGGGAGTCGCCGAACTCGCCGTATTTCGGCGCGTCGATGGCGGCCATCGCGATCGGCACCGCGCCCGAAGGCTACGCGGCGTCGCCGGCGATCGCCGACAACGTCAAATTGATGCGCGAATATTTCAAACGCGAAACCGAGAAACAGAACCTCTTCAACCGCGTGATGGGACTCTGGGCGTCGACGAAAGTCGAGAACCTCCTGACGCGGGAGCAGCAGCAGGCCATCGTGAGCGACGCGTCGCAGAAGCAGCAGCCCGACGGCGGCTGGAACACCGCGTCGCTCGGCGCGTATCAGCGCGTCGACAACACGGCCCTCGACACGAAGAGCGACGGCTACGCGACCGGTCTTGTGACGCTCGCGCTGCAAGCCGCCGGCGTTCCGGCCTCGGATCCGCGGGTCGCGAAGGGACTCGCGTGGCTCCGCGCGAACCAGAATCACGAGACCGGTCAGTGGACGGCCGTGTCGCTGAACAAGAACCGGGATCCGAAGTCCGAGATCGGTCTGTTCATGTCCGACGCGGCTACCGCGTACGCGGTGCTGGCGCTTACACAGAAGTAATCCGATCGGGCTTTGGGATTCGGGATTCGGCGGATTGTTTGGCTTCAGATAGTTCCTCGTCGACACCGTCCACGCGCATCGGTGAGGGACCGCGTCTCGCACAGTGAGCCGTACAGCGAGCGGCGTCGGAGATGAAGTAAAACGCGCGAAGCGCAAGCGCGGCCGGGCGTGTTGATATGCCACCCGACACTGCGAGTTATGCCGATCTCGCCAGTTCGCTCTGGATATCGCAGCTACCCGAGCCCGCACGCGACAGCGCCAGGACTGAAGCGTAGCGCCGTTTTTCCGCCGCGACGCGATCACGGCTCACGAAGCGAGATGCGGTCACTCGCGGGCCCGCCTGAGAGGCTCGCGCTACGGCCGGTTCGGCTGAAGCCGGACACCGCGCACGTCAGTGCGTCGAGTTCTTCGCGAACCGTTTGAAGAAGCTCGTGTCGTTCCACTTGGGACGGTCGGCGCGGTTCGCGATGCGCAGTGAGAGCTCGCGCAGGACGTCGACGTACTTGTCCGCCGCCTGAAGATCGATCGGCTGTTGCAGATCGTCGGATGGCGCGTGGTACCGCTCGGCGGTCCATTTGCGCGCGATCTCGGCTTGCGGCGTGTTCGCCTCGTAGCCGACCTTCATCGCCAGCGCCGGAATCCCGAATTTGATGAAGCTGTATTGATCGCTGCGCACGAACCGGTTGCGCTGTGGCTCGGGATCGGCCTGCACCGTCAATCCGAGGTCCTTCGCAACCGCACGGATGTCGCCACCGAGATCCGATTCGTCGAGCCCGAGGACCATCAGTGTCTTCAGCGGAAAGAGCGGCAGGAACATGTCGGTGTTCACGTCGGCCACGATGCTCGCCCGCGGGACCGTCGGATGCGCGGCGAAGTACCGCGAGCCGAGTTCGCCTTTTTCTTCCGCGGTGACCGCGACGAACAGGATCGAACGCGCCGGCTTCAGCTTCTTCTCGTGATACTCGGTCGCCGTCTCGAGCATCGCGGCGACGCCTGACGCGTTGTCCATCGCGCCGTTGTAGATCCGATCGCCGTTGATCGGCTCGCCGACGCCGATGTGATCCAGATGCGCCGAGATGACGACGTATTCGTCCTTCCGCTGTGGATCCGAACCGCGCAGGATGCCGGCGACGTTCTGCGATTCGACGTCCGATCGATCCACCTTGACTGTCGCTGTCACGCGTGCCGGGATCGCAAAGTGCGGCAGCGGCTTGTCGTTGTCCGCCGCGGCGAGGATGTCCGCGAACGTGTGCCCGGTGCCGGCGAGCAGTTTGTCCGCATGCGCCGGGTTCATCGTCACCGAGAATTGCTGTCCGACCGCATCTTCGAGTGCCGGCTCGGCGAGCGACATCGATGGGGCGAGCCGCGCGAGCGTCGATCGCGACCACGGAATGTCCATGGACTTCGGATTGCTGATGCTGATCGTGCCGATTGCGCCGGCCGCTTTGTACATCGTCCAGCGCTCGGCCGCGGATCCGTAGTGCGCTTGCAGCGGCCCTGGCAATGACTTCGGCGCCGCGGAGAGGTACACCACGACGGCCCCTTTCATCGGGAGCCCCTCGAAATCGTTGATGTGCTGTTCGGGCACGTTCAATCCGTAGCCGGCGAACACGAGCGGCGCGTCGACGCGCGGCGCCGGATCGATGCGCATGCTGAAGTTCGCATCCTCTCCGAGCGTGAGCGCTTCCGTCTTCCCATTCCGGACCAGTGCGAGGCTCGAGTGCGCCTCGTCAATCTTGCGCGACCGGAATTTCACCGGCTGGATGTAGCCGCCGACGCCCGCAAGTTCGAGACCGGCTTTCTCGAATTGCGCCGCGACGTACTCGGCCGCGCGTTTGTGTTCCGGGCTGCCGGTGTTCCGGCCGGCCATCCCGTCGTTTGCGAGGAAGTCGACGTGCGCCCACCAGCGTTTTTGATCGGCATGGGCCACCGCGGCGGCGAGCGCAAGCACGAGAACGAGTCGGAGGCAGGTGCGCATGCCGGTAGAATACCCGCACTATGCGTTATTGGATATGCGTCCTCGCCGTCGGCCTCGCCTCGACTGTTTCCGCGCAGAGCCGACTGCAGAGCAGCGACCTGTTGAAGCTTCGCGCCGTCACCGGCGTCGCGTTATCGCCTGACGCCACGCGCGTCGCCTACATCGTCGAAAACAACGACGGAACGGGACGGCCGTACGGCCAGTTGTGGGTGATGACGCTCGCGGACGGAAAGAGCGTGCGTTTCGGAGGTGAGAAGGAACCGTCCGGCAATCCGGAGTGGGCGCCGGACGGACAGTCGATTGCGTACCGCGGTCGCGTCGGCGAGAAGACGGGACTGGTCGTCGCGAGGCCAGACGGAAGCGGCGCGAAATTCCTGGCCGAGATGATCGGGACGAATGCACCGCTGCCCGGCGAAGGGAAGTCGGTGGCGTGGTCGCCTGATGGCAAGCGGCTCGCGTTCGTCTCTTCGGTGCCAGGCCCCGAGACCGCCGCCGCGACCGGGGATCCGGTCGTGATCACGCGCTATCTGTACAAGCCGGACGCCGGCGAAGGGATGACGCGGTTCAACGACAACCGCCGGCTGCACCTGTTCGTCGTCGATGTCGCATCTGGGCAAGTCGATCAGATCACCGACGGTACGCACTACGAGCACTCGATCGACTGGTCGCCAAAAGGCGAGCTCGTCTACCTGACGAATCGCGACGCCGACGACGACGAGTTCTTCAACTACGACATCTTTGCGAGCGAGCCCGGCGCACGCGCGGTGCCGCGGCGCCTCAGCGCGACCGAGAGCAACGAGTACCGGCCGCGCTGGTCGCCCGACGGACGCATGATCGCCTTCGAGGCGACAACGCGGGGTCTCACCGATCGCGAGACGACGATGGAAGACACGCACGTGTGGGTGATGAACGCGGATGGGTCCGGAAGGCGCGAGATCGGTACGGTGGATAACCGTCAGGGTAACGCGCAGTGGCTGCCCGATAGCAGTGGTCTCCTCTTCACCGTGCAGGACCACGGCATGGTCCGGTTGTATCGCGCATCGGCAACGGGGGGGAAACCGGAAGCGATCATCAGCGAGCGCGGCAGCGTCGGTGCGTTTTCGGCCGCGAAGACGACGCTCGCGTACACCCTGGCGACGCCCGGCGATCAGGCGGAGCTCTACGTCAAAGTCGGCAACGCGGCGGCGAGGCGGGTGACGGATCTGAACGCGTCGCTTTTCGGATCGAAATCGCTCGGCGAAGTCGAGTCGTTCACGTTCGTCTCGAACGACAACAAGTTTCAGGTCGAAGCGTTTCTCACCAAGCCGGTCGGTCTGGATCCGTCGCGAAAGTATCCGCTCATCGTGAACATTCACGGTGGACCGCATGGGCAGCAGGGACCGGCGTTCAACTTCAAGAACCAGGTCTACGCCGCGCACGGCTGGGCGACGTTGATGATCAACTATCGCGGATCGACCGGTTACGGCCAGGCGTTCGCGGACGCGGTATTTCAGGATCAAAACGGCGGCGAAGGAATGGACGTGCTGTACGGCGTCAACGCAGCGCTGCGGCGCTATCCGTGGCTCGATCGCGATCGCCTCGGCATCGAGGGCACGAGCTACGGCGGTCAGCTGTCGATGTGGCTGCCCACGCAGACGAATATCTTCAAAGCGGCGATTCCAACCGCCGGCATCTCAAACATCATCAGCTACAACTACATGACCTACTACAACCAGTACGAAGCGATGGAGTGGGGCGTGTACCCGCACCAGGGCAACGTGATGGATACGATGCTGCAGCGATCGGCCATTCGTCACGTCGCCAACAACCACACGCCGACGCTGCTCATGCATGGCGAGAACGACAACGACGTTCCGATTGCAGAAGCGGAGCAGTACTACGTCGCGCTGAAGGATGTCGGCACCGAGACCGTGTTCGTCCGCTACCCGCGCGAGGGCCATGGCATCCGCGAATCCAAACACGTCGTCGATTGGATCGACCGCTCGATCGCGTGGTACGAGAAACACTTTCCGAAACCTGTGTCTTAGGGGCAGGAAAGGCAGGTGGGGCAGGAGCGGCAGGACAAGACCTCTGCGCCCTCTCCCTCCCGCCCTTCCGGCCTATCCGGCCGTTCCCGCCCTAGAGCTGTTCGATCGTGTAGCCCTTCGCGCGCAGCTGGGCGAGCAGGCCGTCCGGTCCGACGAGGTGTGCCGCGCCGACGACGACCAGCGTGTGACCGGAGCGGGGAAAGAGCTGTTCGATCTTCGGCATCCAGTTCCGGTTGCGATCGACGAGCATGCGTTTGTAAATCGCCGGGTCGCTCTTCAAGTCGGACAACACGATCCGCTCGACCGTTGCGGCATCGCCGTCTCGCCAGGCGGCGATCAGCTTCGACATGTTCGCCTTCTCGGTGTCGACGTCCTTCAGCATGCTGGCGAGCAGTTTGTCCTGCTGATCCATCGGCATGTCGTCGAAGAGGCCGATCTGGAACGCCATCGTTTCGAAGCCCTGCACGGTCTTCTTGTCTGCAATGGCCCGATCGTAGAAATGCTTGTCGAGCCCGAGGTTCGGATCGAAGCCGTCCTTCACCCATTCGAGTGATTCGATGGTCAGCGCCGCCATCCACGGCTTGAACTTCTTCATCGCGTCGGCCATCGGGCCGAGGTCTGGCAGATGCTTGTTCAGGAGCGCGAGCGTCGCCGGCGACAGCACCGTGTCGAGCGTCTGATTACCCGGCAGCATCCCTTTGGACAAGAGACCGAACTGGCTCTCAGGCTGCGCCATTTCGCCGAGATCGACTTCTTCGACGAGGAGGTTGCTGTCTTTGTACGCGGCGTCGAGCGCCGGATTGAGCGGGTAGAAATCCTTGGACAGCAGGTGGACCGAACCGACGAGGTAGACGACGCCTTGTTTGCCCGTCGCTTTCCATGCGAACGGATGTCCGGCGCCGCGCGCCGGGGCGAGGCACGCGACGAGAAGAAGAGCCGCAACAAACGCGCGTCGTTTCATCACGTTATTATGATCGGAAATCCGTGAACCGCAGGGAATTCCTCATCGCGACCGGACTGCTGTGCGTCGGCGCATCGATGCGGGCTGCCGCGCGCGAGACGCTGGCCGATCGATTTTCCGATCTGTCACGGCATTTCATTTTTGAGTATTACCCGTGGTACCGGGCGAACCCGTACGTGCACTGGGATCAGTGGGGCCGGACGCCGCCGATCGACATCGCCTCGAACTACATGCCGAAACTCGGCGCGTACGATTCGCGATCGATCGCGGTGATGGAGCAGCACGCGGCGTGGATCGCCGAAACCGGCGCAGGCGCCATCAACGTCAGCTGGTGGGGGCGGGACAGTGACGTCGATCAGTTGATCCCGACGCTGATGGACGTGATGCGCGCGCACGACGTCAGGGTCGCGTTCCACATCGAGCCGTACATCGACGGTCACGCCGTCGCGTACGCCAGCGACGTCGAGTACCTGATCCGCACCTACGGCGATCGCCGCCGCTGGGACACGATGCTGCTGCTGCAGCGCGCGGATGGATCGTCAGGTCCGGTGTTCAAGTCCTTTCGCACGATCGTGCCGCCGCAGTCGACCGACTGCCACGGGATCACCCAGGACGTCAGCGACTATGCGGCTGATGCCGTGTGGCGGCAGCAAACCGACCACGTGCGAGCGACGTTCGCGCGCGACTTCGATCACGTGACGCTGCTCGCCGATTCGTTGAATGTCTCACGCACGCTCGCCGCGGGTTTTGACGGCATCGCGATCTACGACAACTTCGTCACGCCCGACACGTGGCTCGGCCACGCACAGGACTTCTCGGCGGTCGATTTGCTGTTCTCGTTCAACATCAACCCCGGCTACGATCAGATCGTCCCGAGAACGATCGATCCGAACGCGTGCTATTCGCCGCCGCGCGTGATTGCCGACGCCGGTCGCATCGCGGAATCGTTTGCGAAGACGGTCGCGGTGCAGACGATGCCCGGCCTGTCGAATGCGAAGCGCGGGTTCTTCCTCGCGTACATCAACTCGTTCAACGAGTGGCACGAGGGCCATCAGTTCGAGCCGATGCAGAATGCCGCGGATCTGACGCCGGCGGAACGCGCGATCGGCTATCGCAACCCTGACAACGGACGCTCTCGACTGGATGCGTTGTCGAATCTGATTCGCTACGAGTTGGACAACTCGGCCTGAAAGTCGGCAAACGTCCGCTGCATCCGGTGCATGAACGCCGATTCGAACGGTTCGCCGGCGCCGAGATCGCGCAACAGGTTCGCGACCGCGAAGCCGCCGGCCTGATCGAGCATGCGCCGCGCCGCGCGCGCGCTCGCCGCGTACGCCACCACCGCTTCGCCGCCGGTGAATCGACCGAAACCCGACTGCAACGCGCGCAGCGGAACTTTGCGCGTGAGGTCGGCGTGCTTGTCGGCCCACGACATGTCGTCGCTCTCGAGCGCCGCCGAGATGCCTTCGTTCAACCAGGTCGGCACGTTGCGATCGGCCAGCGTGCGGATCAGCGCGTGCGTGAACTCGTGCGCGAGGACGCGATCGAGCTCCTTGCCGTCATCGAGCGCGCCGCGCATCGGCACGCGGATGGTGCCGTCGTACGCGCCGGCCGCCCACTGCGGCGATCGTGTGATGTCCCGGAACTGCTCGGTTGTGTAGAGGACGACGCGGATCGGTTCGCTGGGGAAGGAGCCGAGCTCCTGGCCGATCCGCCAGTACGCGCGGTCCAACGACTGCAGCGCTTGATCCGCGAGCTCGGCTTCGGCCGGTCCCTCGAACGACACGGTGAAATGGGATCCGATCGCATCGCGCATGCGATCGTGCAGCTCCTGCTCGCGTTGCCATCGTTCCAGCGTCGCCTGCACCGTGGCATCCTCCGGCACGTCGGACGCGAGGGTTTCGTACGTCCGAATCGCCGACATCAGATCGCCCATTCGATAGAGGACCGCGCCGAGCGATCGGCGCGCGTCGGCCAGCTTCGGGTCGAGCGTCAGCGCGGATTCGAACTCGCCGCGCGCGTCCGCGTCACGCCGTTCCGCCATAGCGGCTAATCCCGCGCCAAGGTGTAAACGCGCGTTCTTCGGATCGGCCGTCAGCGCGTCACGAAACGCGATCGCGGCCTGATGGGCTTGCCCCTTGTTCAAGGCTTCCCACGCCGCCCGCTCGACCAGCGCGGTCCGCGGGTCGATCTGCGCTGACACACTCGTGACACAAATTAGTGCCACCAGGATCGCGGTTCGCATCGGCATAATCTTACCAACGCGATGTTGGCTTCTGCCGAGCGACCCGTCGTCGTCATTGGTGCGGGGCCCGCCGGGCTGACGGCCGCGTACGACCTGACGCGCCGCGGCGTGCCGACGGTCGTCTTCGAACGCGACGGCCAGGTCGGCGGTCTCGCCAGGACCGTCGTCTACAAAGGCTTTCGGTTCGATATCGGTGGACATCGGTTTTTCACGAAGGTCGGCGCCGTTCGCGATCTGTGGCACGAGTGGCTCGGGAAGGACCTGCTGCAGCGGCCGCGTTTGTCGCGCATTTACTACCGCGGACGGTTCTTCGACTACCCACTGAAGGCGGCAAACGTCGTCGCGAACCTCGGGCCGTTCACGAGCGCGTCGATGATCGCCAGTTATCTGTACGCGCAGATGCGCCCGATTCGACCCGAAGTCAGTTTCGAGGACTGGATCTGCAATCGCTTCGGCCGGCGGCTGTTCGATCGCTTCTTCAAGAGCTACACCGAAAAAGTGTGGGGGATTCCGTGCAGCGACATCGGCGCCCAATGGGCGGCGCAGCGGATCAAAGGGCTGTCGCTCTGGACGGCGATGATCAACGCGCTGAAGCCGTCAAACGGTAACGGTATCCGGACGCTGATTCACGAGTTCGAGTATCCGCGTCTGGGCCCGGGGATGATGTGGGAGGCCTGCCGCGATCGCATCGAAGAATCGGGCGGCCGCGTGGCGCTCAACACACGCATCATCGAACTCCTGCACGACGGCTCGCGGATCGATGCCGTCGTCGTCGAAGAAAACGGTGTCAGGCGAACACAGCACGCGAGCGATGTGATCTCGACGATGCCGATTCGCCATCTGGTCAAGGGATTGTCGCCGTCGGCGCCGACGGCGGTTCGGGACGCCGGCGATCGCTTGAAGTACCGCGACTTCATGACCGTCGCGCTCGTCGTCGATCAGCCGGACGTCTTTCCGGACAATTGGATCTACATCCACGAGCCGTCGGTGCGCGTCGGCCGGATCCAGAACTTCAAGAACTGGAGTCCGGAGATGGTGCCTGACGCGCGCCTGACGTGTCTCGGCCTCGAGTATTTTTGCTCCGCCGGCGACGATCTCTGGACGATGAGCGACGAAGATGTGATCGCGCTCGCGAAGCGTGAGGTGGAGGCCATCGGTCTCGTCCGTGCGGACCGCGTCGTCGACGCCACGGTGTTGCGCGTCTGGAAGGCGTATCCGGTGTACGACGAAGGGTACGAGGACGCGCTGGCGTCCATTCGCGACTGGTTGGCGCCGCTGACGAACCTGCATCTCGTCGGCCGCAACGGCATGCACAAGTACAACAACCAGGATCACTCGATGCTGACGGCGCGTTTGGCCGTGCGAAACCTGTTCGGCGAGCAGCACGATCTCTGGGCCGTCAACGCCGACGAGGAGTATCACGAAGAAGGGGAGTTGAAGAACCTCGCCGCGACGCAACCGCTCGTGCCTACGCCCGTTTCACCGCGAGCACTGCGTTAAGTCCCCCGAAGGCGAACGAGTTCGAGATCGCGGCGCCGATCGCTGCGTCGCGCGCGGTGTTCGGCACGTAATCCAAATCACATTCCGGATCCGGTTCCGAGTAGTTGATCGTCGGCGGCAGGACGCCGTGCCGAAGCGCGAGGACGGTGGCGACGAACTCGAGGCCCGCCGATGCGCCCATCGCGTGACCGTGCATCGCCTTCGTCGAGCTGATGGCCAGCGCCGCGGCGTGCGCTCCGAACGCGCGTTTCAGAATCGTCGTTTCGGTGCTGTCGTTCAGCCGCGTCGCCGTGCCGTGAGCGTTGACGTACCCGATCGCGTCGGCTGGCAGTTGCGCCTGCGCGAGCGCGGTGGCGATCGCGCGAGCGGGCGCATCGACGCCCGGCTGCGTCAGGTGACCGGCATCAGCCGTTGCGCCGTATCCAGCGACCTCGGCGAGAATCTGTGCGCCGCGCTGCGACGCGTGCTCCCAGCTTTCGAGGACGACGACGCCAGCGCCTTCGCCGAGCACCATCCCGCTGCGATCGCGGCTGAAAGGCCGGCACGTGCAGGCGGGATCGTCGGCGATCGGCGCCAGGACGCGTAACGCTTCCCACGACCGCACGACGCCTGGGGCGATCGGCGCGTCGGCGCCCCCCGCGATCATCACGTCCGCGCGTCCAGCCCGGATCATCTCGGACGCTTCGCCGATGGCGTGCGCGGCCGCGGCACACGCCGTGGCCGTGGACAACGTCGGACCGCGCAGGCCGAGACGCATGCTGACGTGACTCGCGGCCGCGTTGTTCATGACGCGAGGCACCGTGAACGGATGCAGCCGCACGTTCTTGTGACCGTACAGCCGCACATACGCATCGTCCTGCGAGACGACGCCGCCCATTGCGCTGCTGAGGATCACGCCGGCGCGGCCGGCCAGGTTGTCATCCAGTTGTATTCCGGATTCGCGCCACGCCTCGCATGCCGCCACCAGCGCGAATTGTGTAAATCGATCGACCGCGTCGCGAAGCGTGTCGTCGATCTCCTCCGCAGACGGATTGAAGTCCGGTACTTCGGCGGCGGCCTGTGCGGCGTAGCCGGTGGCATCGAAACGGGTGATGCGGCGGATGCCGCTCGTCCCGGCGATCAGGCGATCCCAGAAGGGGCGCGTGCCGACGCCGAGCGCCGACACCGTCCCCAGACCCGTCACCGCAACGCGGCGCATCAGGCTCCGGCGCGCTGGGCGACGAGCTGCCGCACGCCGTCGACGACGTGCCGCACCGACTTCATCGACTGCGCCGCGTCATCCGGGACGACGATGCCAAACGTATCTTCGAAGGTGAAGAGGAGATCCGCGGCGTCCAGGGAATCGATGCCGAGCTGCTCGAACGTGCTGTCCAGCGTCACGGTTGCAGGATCCAGTTTTCGTTTCTTCGCGACGATGTTGATCACCTGCTGCTCGATCGAATCCGCCACCACGGCCTCCACTCGTGAGGAGGTTATCACTTCCTCACGCCGGGGATGGTATTCTTAGCGCCCGCGCATGTCCCAGCCTGCCTCGACCGTAGAAGAAGGCGTCATCGACGTGCTGAAGGCGGTGAGCCGC
This sequence comes from Vicinamibacterales bacterium, assembly GCA_035652075.1. Classification (GTDB taxonomy): domain Bacteria; phylum Acidobacteriota; class Vicinamibacteria; order Vicinamibacterales; family CAVVIG01; genus Gp6-AA45. Next base: position 35,346 of record DASREL010000029.1, on the reverse strand, counting down.
CGACCCATCGCGCCGACGATGTCGAGCGAACTGGTCAGCGATCTCGGGTTCGACTCGCTCCAGGTGCTCGAGGTCATCGCCGAACTCGAAGACAAATTTGATATCTCGATCCCGTTGAACGACGTGCCGGCGACACGGACCGTCGGTCAGGTCGTCGCGCAGGTCGCGACGCTCCTTGAGGCCAGGCCCGTCCGCTGATGGATCGGCTTCGGACGCTGCCAGCCATCCTCGCCGACGCGGCCGCGGCCGGTTCGGGCATCACGTTCGTCGATCGCGGCGACGAACGGCATCGGACCTACGCCGAGATGTTGTCGGCAGCGCAGCGTGTGGCGGCTGCGCTTCGCGCGGCGGGACTTCGGCGCGGCGATCTGGCCGCGCTCGTGCTGTCCGACGCCGAAGAATTTCTGACGACGTTGTTTGGCGCGTCGATCGCCGGCATCGTTCCCGCGCTCGTCTACCCGCCACTGACGACGGTCGATCTTCCGCAGTATCTCGACGCCACCGGACGCGTGCTTCGCAGCGCCGCCGCCCGCGCCGTCATCACCGACGCGACGCTCGCGCCGGGGTTCGCGACGCTGCGCGCGACGTGCCCGACGCTCGACATCGTGTTGTCGCGCGGCGATCTCGATGCCGAACCCGCGCACGATCTCGGATCCGCGTCGCTCGACGATATCGCGCTCGTGCAGTTCACGTCGGGATCGACGTCGGCACCAAAAGGCGTCACGCTGACGCATCGCAACGTCTCCGCGAATATCGCCGCGGTGAATGGACCGCACGGGTTGCGGACCGCGCACGACGACGTGGCCGTCAGCTGGCTGCCGCTCTATCACGACATGGGCCTGGTCGGCATGTGCCTCGGCGCGCTGCACGCGGGGTGTCCGATCGTGCTGATGCCGCCGCAGACGTTCGTCAAACGTCCGGCGGAGTGGTTGCGGGCGATCACGAAATACCGCGGGACGATCAGCTTCTCGCCGACGTTCGGATACGAGCTGTGCGTGCGCCGGGTCAAGGACCGCGATCTCGAGTCGCTCGACCTGTCGTCGTGGCGCGTCGCCGGATGCGGCGCAGAGCCGATCCATGCGCCGACGCTGTTCGGGTTCGCCGACAAGTTCGCGTCGGTCGGTTTTCGCGCCGGCAGCCTGCTGGCCAGCTACGGTCTCGCCGAGCACGTGGTCGCCGCGACGATGGCCCCGCTCGGACGCGGCCCTCGCCTCGAGACGGTCGCCGACGAAGACCTCGTTGGATGCGGCCGCGCGCTGCCAGGCCACGAGGTCCGGATCGTCGACGAAGCGGGCGAACCCGTTGCCGACGGCGAGGTTGGCGAAATTGTCTTGGCTGGTCCGTCGGTAATGCTGGGCTACTATAGGCAGGATGTCTTGACCGCCGAGACAATCCGAGACGGCTGGTTACACACCGGCGACCTCGGGTGCCTCTCGGACGGCGACTTGTACGTCTGCGGCCGCGCGAAAGACGTCATCATTGCGAACGGCCGCAAGTTTCACCCACAGGACGTCGAGTGGGCGCTCGAGGATGTCGAAGGCGTCCGCCGCGGACACGTGGTCGCGTTCGGCGTGCCGGAAGCCGGCCGCGCCGATCGCATCGTCGTCTTGATCGAAGCGAAAGGATCCGCCTCGGCGGATCGGCTGACGCCGGCGATTCGCGGACGGATCAGCGATCTGTTCGGCATTTTCGTGGATGAAGTCGTGCTCGCGCCTGCGGGAACGATTACGCGGACGACGAGCGGCAAAGTGCAGCGCGCGCGCGCAAAGGCTCGGTTTCTGGAAACTGAGAACTGCGAACTGGGAACACAGAATTGATGGATCTGCTCGATAAGTTACGTGCGGTAGAGAAGCGGCGGGCGGCGTTCGCCGATGGGGGGATCATTCCCGGCGAGACGGTCATCGACCGCGTGCTCGGGCCCTGCGAGGTCGTCATCGAAGGGCGGCCGACGCTCATGTTCGGCTCGAACAACTACCTCGGGCTGACGCTCCATCCGGAAATCCTCGAGGCTGCGCGTCAGGGCGTCGCCGACTACGGAACGGGTACAACCGGCTCGCGCACCGCCAACGGCACGCTGGCGCTGCACGAAACGCTCGAACGCGAGTTCGCCGACTGGTTCGGCAAGCGTCACGCCCTCATCTTCAGCACCGGCTATCAAGCCAACCTCTCGCTCGTCGGCGGGCTATGCGGCGCCGACGATGTGATCCTGATCGACGCCGACAGTCACGCGAGCATTTACGACGCGACGCGGCAGACCGCGTCGCAGGTGATCGCGTTCCGGCACAACTCGCCGGAGAGCCTGCGCAAGAAGCTCGAGCGCCTGCCGGCCGGCCAGCGGAACCGGCTCGTCGTCGTCGAAGGACTGTATTCGATTCGTGGCGATGTCGCGCCGTTGCGGGACATCGTCGAGGTGTCGAAGGCGTTCGGCGCGTACGTCCTCGTCGACGAAGCGCATTCGCTCGGCACGTATGGGTCCCGCGGTCTGGGCTGCGCCGAAGCCCAAGGCGTCCTCGACAAAGTGGACTTCATCAACGGCACCTTCTCGAAATCACTGGCGGGCATCGGCGGCGTCTGCGTGTCCGATCATTCCGAGCTGCGATCGCTGCATTTCGTCGCTCGGGCGTACGTGTTCACCGCGTCGGGCTCGCCGTCGAACATCGCCGGCGTGCGGGCGGCGGTCCGCGTCATTCGCCAGCATCCCGAACTGCGCGATCGGCTGTGGGCGAACGTGCGGATGCTGCGAAGCGGCCTGCGCGAGATCGGCTACGCGATCGGCGACACCGAATCGCCGATCGTCCCGATCCTGACCGGCGAAGAAACACGGACGATCGCGCTGTGGCAGACGCTGCTGAACGCGGGCCTCTACGTCAACGTGATCGTGCCGCCGGGATGTCCGAAGGATGATTGCGTGCTGCGCGCGAGCTGCTCGGCGGCGCACACGCCGGAGCAGATCAAGCGCGCGCTCGACATCTTCGCGAGCGTCAAGGCGTCCGTTCTCACACCCACCGCTGCGATTCGTACCAGCGCGCAGTTTGCGTGAGGCCCTCGCCGAGCGCGACCTGTGCCTCGGCGTGTAATCGATCGCGCAGCCGATCCACGCGGCACACAAAGCCGTCCGCGTACAGCTCGACGTAGCGCCGGCTGTTGATCAGCGCGCGGCGTCCGCTGATCGCCCCGGCGACGTCGCCGCCCCACGCCACGACGCGCAGCAGCGGCTGCGGAATCGGCAGAATCGCCGCGCGGCCGCCGGTCGCGGTGCGAATCGATTCGAGCAGCGCGCGCGTCGCGACCGGATTCCGGTGGCCCAGGAAGATCGTCTCGCCGGTGACGTCGCAATCGATCGCCGCCGCGATTGCGCGCACGACGTCGGCGACGTGAATGAACGTGTACGCGGCTGACGGCCGGCCGACCAGCGGAAGAAACCCGCGACGTGAGAGTCGAAACAGCGGCAACAACGCGCGGTCCCCGGGGCCGTACACGACGCCGGGGCGGAGAATGGTCCACCGCAGGCCGTCAGTGGCTTTCAGCGCGCGTTCGCCGGCAAGTTTGCTTCGACCGTACGCGTTGATGGGTGATTCGGGATCGTCCTCGCCGCGCGGCGCGTCCGGTGCCGCGGGGCCCGCGGCCGCGAGGCTCGACACGTAGATCATGCGAACCTTCGCGTCCCGCGCGGCCTCGCCGACGATGCGCGTGCCCGCTTCGTTGGCGTCGAAGTAATCCTGCTCGCGCGCGGCCGACACAACGCCCGCGAGATGCACGACCGCATCGGTCTGCGCGAAGGTCGGGGCGAGCGTCCCGCGAAGGAACGGCCGCGCGACGCGAATCACCGAGTCGCCGCGCGATTCGAGCGCGGCCACGAGATGCTGTCCGATGAAGCCGCTCGCGCCGGTCACCGCGACGCGTGCCATCAGCCGATCGCCTTTTCGTAGACGCGGTACGTCTGGTACCGTTTCGCGCCCGCCTGTTCGGCCGGTTGGTTGATGTCGCGGTTGTCTTCGAGGATCCAGGAGAACTCGGCGCGTTTGTACTGCGGCTTCGCGCGGAGCTGCCGGTGCAATTCGAAGAGCAGGAGGGGATAGAGCCCGGTCGTGCGGAAGTCCGCGTCGATGCCGAGGAGCAGCAGCCGCACCTGGTCGATGTAGCGGTTACGCCGGATGAGGCGCCAGATGTTGCGGAGGCTGAGGCGTCCGTCCGTCCCCTTGAGCGCCTGGTTGACGTCAGGGACGGCAACGGCGCACGCGATCATCCGCCCGTCGACTTCCGCGCACACGGTGCACTGCGGATCGAAGATCGGTTTCATCTCGTGGGCGATCCGCCGGAACTCGGCCGGCGTCGGCGCGACGAAGCCCCAATTGCGCTCCCACGCCGAACAGTAGATTTCGCGCAGGCGATCGGCTTCGCGATCGAACTCCTTCACGTTGAGCGGACGCACGGTGATGCGGTGGCGATTGCGCAACCGCTCGGCGAGCCGCGTGACCACCGGCGGCGGCTCGGCGCCGATGTCGTAAATCCACGCGTAGAGATCCTTGACCTTCGCGTAGCCGGCGCTCTCGATGTACGTCGCGTACGCCGGCGGATTGCGCGGCATCAGCAGCATCGGGTCGGTGTCGAACCCGTCGATCAACAATCCGACGCTCTCGTTGAGCGACGGGTTGATCGGTCCTCGCACATGCGTCAGCCCGCGCGCGGCGGCCCACGCTTCGACCGCGGCGAGCAGCGATCGCGACGCGTCGGCGTCAGCCGCTTCGTAGAAGCCGAACATCGCGGTCTTCTCGCCATGTGTCTGGTTGTGCAGCCGATCCTCGATCGCGGCAATGCGACCGACGATCGCGCCGTCGCGATACGCGAGAAACAGCTCCACGTCCGCGTGTTCGAAGAAGGGATTCTTCGTCGGCGTGAGCCGCTCGCGCGCCGATATTCGCAATTCGGGTATCCACCGCGGATCGGCGGCGTTCAGGTCGTACGCGTAGTCGATGAAGCGTCGGAACTCTGGTCGTCCGGCGACCCGCCGGATCTCGGTCTTCACTACTTAAGTGTATTGCGGATGGAGGAATGCGGATTGCGGAGCAATCGTCGATTAATCCGCAATCCTCAATCCTCAATCCGCAATACGTTAATCTCTGATCGTGCGTGTGTCCGAATGGGTCGCACTTCTTTATTTCGCGTACCTCGCGCTGGCGGCGATCGTCTCGCGCGCGCCGGTCGCGAACCGCGTACGGACCGTCGTCATTGCCGCGATTTGTGCCGCCGCGGTCCGCGGCGGTGCGACGACGCCGTCGAGCATCCGCAATTGGCTTCCGGCCGTATACATCCTCGCGGGCTACTACGTCGCCGGGTGGTTGTTCGTCGCGCCCGCTGAACATCTCGAAGCATGGCTCATGGCGTGGGATCGGCGGCTGCTGGGCGATCCGACGACCCGATTCCGCGCGTGGCCGCGCGTACTCGTCAGCGGGCTCGAAGTCATCTACATGGGGTGCTTCCTGCTCGTGCCTGGCGGGTTTGCGCTGCTCGCGGCGTCGGGGCACGCGGACTTGGCCGATCGGTACTGGACCCTGGTGACCGCTGCGGAGTTTGGTGCGTTTGCGCCGCTGAGTTTTTTTCAGACACGACCGCCGTGGGCGCTCGAGCGAAAGCCGGTGCTGACCGATCCGGCGCTGCACGAATTCGCCACGAACATGGTTCAGACGATGACGATTCGCGTGAATACATTTCCGAGCGGACATGCGGCCGGGTCGCTCGCCGTGGCATTCGCCGTGCTTTCGACGCTACCGATTGCCGGGAGTGCGCTGCTCCTGTTGGCGGTCGGCATTGGCCTCGGCTGCTTCGTCTGCCGATATCACTATGTGGTGGATGTCATCGCGGGCGCGGCGCTCGCAATCGTGTTGTGGGGCGCGGTGAGCGCCTTCGGCGTCTGATAGAATGATGCTTCCCCTCCGTCGTGGTGCCGGTCGTTGTCGTTACTGAAATCCTTAGCTGTTTCAACGCTCGTCTTCTGCCTCGGGCCAGCCGGCGCTTTCGCGCAGAGCGCGAAAGTCGGCATCGTGCAGGGGTTTGTCTCGACGCAGAGCGCAACCGTCCGCCTTCCCGGCGCTGAAGTCGTCGTCCGGACCACCGCTGGTGTCGAGGTCGCGACGCTGCTCTCCGACGCCGACGGTCACTTCGCGACCGAGCCGCTGCCGCCCGGCAAATATCAGATCGCCGTGTCGCTTTCCGGATTCGATGCGGTCACCCAACTCGTCGAGGTCAAGGCGGGGAAGCCGGTCGACGTGTCCATCGACCTGCCGATCTCGAAAGTTTCACAGACCGTCACCGTCGTCGGGGCGACGAACACCGTTGCGAACGAAGGCACGCTCGCGTCGAGCGACACGATCGCTGGCGCCGAGCTCGACCAGTTTTCGCCGGGCGGCGGACTGCAGGCGGCGCTGCGGTTGATTGCGAGCATCATCGAAGTGCCGGGCGGCGTCAGCATCAAGGGCGGACGCCCGAGCCAGTCCAGCGTGCAGCTCGGCCCGACATCGCTCGTGAATCCGACGACGGGTTTGTCGCAGGTCGCGCTGCCGGATGACGCGATCGATTCAGTGGCGGTACTGCCGAACCCGTACGCGGTCGAGTACGGACGCTTCTCGTCCGGTCTTGTCGTGATCCAGACGCGCCGTGCCGGCGATCAGTGGCGAATGCGGATCAACAACATCGACCCGACGTTCCGAACCGAGCGCGGCGGTTCGCCGGTCGACGTCAAAGGCATCGGCGTCTTCGCGCCGCGCATCGAGATCGGCGGACCGATTCTGAAGGACCGGCTGTTCATCGAACAGACCGGGCAGTATCGCTACACCGCGTCGGACGTGGCGAGCCGTCCCGAAGACGAGCTGCGCACCGAGAAATACTTCAGTTCGTTCACGCGCGCCGATGCGAACTTGTCGCCGCGGCACTCGATGGTGATGACGGGCGGTTTCTTCCCGCGGCTGGCCGAGCAGGACACGCTGGGCACGTTCACGCCGCCGGACGCGACGGTCAACGTGCGAGCGCATGACAACCAGATCGGCGTCACCGAGCGCGCGCTGTGGACCAACTCCATGTTTTCGGAGACGACGCTCGTCGCGCACGACTATCAAAGCGATGTATCGCCGCAGGGATCGGCGACCATGACGCTGCTGCCGGACACGACCGCGGGGAATTTCTACAACCAGCAGCACCGGTCGACCGGCGCCGTGCAGGTGATCAGCACGCTCTCCGGCAGCCGCGAAGCGGTTGGCGGCCTCCATTTGTTCAAAGTCGGCGTCGATATCTGGCGATCGCACTTCGAAGGATCGAGTGCCAGCGGTCCCGTGTTGATCGATCGTGAAGACGGCACGCTCGCGCGCCGCCTCGACTTCCAGCCGTTCTCGGCGCAGTCCGCGCACGGCATGGACATGGCGCTCTTCGCGCAGGACCGCTACCAGCCGGATACGCGGTGGTATCTCGAGTTTGGCGGCCGCGTCGATCGCGACGGCGTCGCGGATCAATTCAACCTCACGCCGCGCGTCGGCACTGCGGTCCTGCTGACCGAGTCGGGCAGCGCGACGCTGCGCGGGGGCTTCGGTCTCTTCTACGAGCGCACGCCGCTGCTCGCCGGCGCCTTCAACCAGTTCGAAGCGGCGACCGACACGCGCTTTTCCGCGGACGGCTCGACGATGATCGGATTGCCGCTGCGCTACGCACACGTCACCGGCGATTTGATGACGCCGCGCAGCCGCACGTTGGACGTCGCGTACGACCAGCGCCTGAACAAGATGTGGTCGATCCATGCTGGCGCGATGGATCGCGCCGGCACCCACGAGCTGATCGTCAACCCAATCCAGACAGCGACGGCCGCCCAGTTGGTGCTGACCAGCACCGGCACGTCGCAGTATCGCGAAGTGGAAGCGGGGTTCAACTTCACGCTGAACACGCGCGCCGACCTGCACGTCACGTACACGCGGTCGAAGGCCCTGGGCGACCTCAACGTCCTGAGCAATTTTTTTGACGGCGTGATGTGGCCGGTGATTGGCGTCAACCAGTACGCGCCGGTCAACGCCGACGCGCCGAATCGTCTGTTGATGCGCGGCCGGATCATGCCAACCAGGACGTGGCTGTTCATCGGTACCTTCGATTGGCGCAGCGGCCTGCCGTACTCCATCGTCAACGACACACTCGATTTCGTCGGCGACCGTAACAGCCAGCGCTTCCCGGCGTACGCGCGCCTCGAATTCGGCGCGGAGCATCGCTTCAAGATCGGCAAGTTCCAGCCCTGGATCGGCCTGCGCGCCTACAACGCGCTCGATTCGTTCCTGCCGACCGACGTCCAGGCGAATCTCGGCTCGCGCAACTTCGGGTCGTTCTACAACTCCGAGTACCGCCAATTCCGACTCCAGGTCCGCTTCGAACGCTAAGCCTCGTCGTCGCGCTTGCGGTGGCACTGTCCGCCGATCTCGATCCGGCGACGCGCGCGCGGCTGCAGCAGTTCGAGCACACGCTCGCAACCGATCCCGAAAACCTGTCGGTGGCGTCGGACTATCGGCAGCTCGCGATCCAGTCAGGGCAGTTCGATCGATCGATTGATTTTCTCGAGCAGCTCGCCGACAAGAAGGGCAGCGGACCGAACATCCAGATGTCGCTCGCGCTTGCGTATGTGGACAAGGTGCCGGTGGCTGGCGACCTGCGTCGCTTGTATCTCGGCCGCGACGCGATGAACGCGCTCTCGAAGTCGATCGCGCAGCGCCCGACTGTGCTGGCGTTTTACATGCGCGGGTTGATCAATCTCTACTACAACCGATTCATCTTCAAGCGAACCGACAAAGGCGTGGCCGATCTCGAACACGCGCGCGCGATGGCGCCGCCGGACACGCAGCCGAAACTGTTGGCGTTGATCTACGTCGCGCTCGGCGATGGCTACTTCCGGCTCGAGCAAGCGGCGAAGGCGCGGGAGATTTGGACTGAGGGCCTCGCGAGGTTCCCCGGCGACACACGATTCGCCGAACGGCTCGACAAACACGGCGAGGCGCTGGCCGACGTCGTCACGACGAACCTCACCGCGGGCAGGCGCGTCGACACACAGGTCGCCGACTTTCTGCCGCTGAAGTGATCACAGCTTCCACGGAAGCAGCCAGTCGACGTGCGTGCGTTTCGCGTCGAGGTAGACGCGCGTTCCGTCGACGACGAGATGATGCAGGCCGTCCGGATAGGGCCATGACGCATCCGGCTCGAGACGAACGGCCACCGTTTCGCTGAAGTCGGTCGGCGTCAGCTTCCGGATTTCCATCACGTGCACGGCGCCGCCGTACGTGCGGCTGCAATCCTGCGCCGGACGGTACAGGCGATCGCCGATCGTGAACGGCCGGCCTGCGGGGCGAGCCGACGCGATGTCCTGCTTGATGGGATTCCTGGCGTGCGCGGTCCACGGACCGTCGATTCGCTCGGCATGGAACGCGTGCAGGTTCGAGTTGTGGCCGGGCGGCGGCTCGGTGGCGAACAGCCACCAGCGGTCACCGTATCGAACGAACGTCGGATCGACGACGCGGACGCCGCGAAGAACGTGAATGGCAGGAGTCCATCCTCCGTCCGCGTCCAGCCGGTACAGCACGCATCCATCTTCCGCGCTCATCTCCGGCGCACACAGCGTCTCGCGGCCGTCGGTGAACGTGTACGGATAGGAGATGTGCCGGTCGCGGACGATCGCCGGAGCGAGACGAGATGGATCCGCCACATCGATCTGCGCAACCTGTCCACGGACGCCTCGCTGATGTCCGTAGTCCTCGACGAGCAGCCGCTCGCGTCCACCGCGATCGCGATACGGAAACGGATCGGCGATATAGCGCAGCGGCGGTTGCGGCGGCAGCCAGCGGACCGACGACAAGTGTCGCAGTTGATGGACGTCCGTCAGCGGCGCATCGAGCTCGGCGATGCCGACGTTCCAGATGTCGTAGCGCGCCCAGCGTGGCACGATTCGCTGAAATGGCCTAAGCTTCACGATGTGATCGTCGTCACTGCCGCGTCATCGAATCACGCGGGGCCTCTACGGTACATGCTTGGATCGTTGCGTGCGCTCGATGCGCACGTTGAATGCTACGACCTCGGACTGACCGCGTCGGAAGTGCGCGCGCTGCCGCGATGGGACGGCTTGTTCTACCACAAGTTCGACTACGCGTCGTATCCGCCACATATGAACGTCGAAATCAACGCGGGCGAATACGCGTGGAAGCCGGCGATCGTCGCCGAGGTCGTCGAACGTGTCCGCGGGGACGCGAACCCGGAAGACGTGCTGTGGAGCGACGCCGGCTCGTACTTTCACGCGCTCGAGCCGATCGCGGCACGGATCCAATCGAGCGACGGACTGTGGATTCGCACCTCGAGCGGCACGCTGCGCACCTGGACCCATCCCGACATGCTGGAGTGGTTTGACGCGGGCGCGCTGTCCGATCGGCCGAACGTGGATGCCACGTTGATCGGGTTCGCGACCGGCCATCGATCGGCCGCGGTGCGCGAGCGCGTCTATCGCGACATCGTGCAGCCGTGGAAGGCGTGCGCGATGACAAAGGAGTGCATCGCGCCTCCAGGGTCGTCGCGCAAGAATCATCGGCAGGATCAGGCGGCGCTGTCGTGCCTCGTGCACAAACATCAGTTCGCGTGTGCGACCGACACGCGCCGCGAGCTGGGCGTGCGGTGCAAGTGCGACCGCTGGTTTTATCAGTACACCGGATTCCACGTGCCTGCCGCCGTGTACGCGCGGTGCTGCCTCTATTGATCGCACTGTCCCCGGCCACTCACTACGAGCTCTATCACGACTGGCGCAAAGCGCTGGAGTTCTGCCGCACGCTGCCGGACGTGCCGCCGAGCGAGCCGGTGACCTTCCACATGTACTGGCGCGAGCGCGTCGGCCGCTGGTGGCCGAAGGTCCGTCGATTCGGACGCAAGCAGGCGCTGCCGATCAAGGCGTTTTTCGCGACGCAGGATCTTGCGGCGTGCTCGCTCGTGCTGTGGTCCGATCAGGATCTGACGACGAACGAGTGGCTGAAGCCGTTCTTTTCGCGGCTCACGCTCAAGATCTACGATCCGGCCGTCGAGGTGCGCGGCACGCCGCTCGAGGCGCATCCGACGATCTACACGCAGCGCGACAGCCGCGTGTACCGTGACGGCGACCTCTTTCGCATCCTCGTGCTGCACAATTACGGTGGCGTGTACGCCGACATGGACACCGTGCTCCTGCGCAGCCTCGGCGTGTTCCTCGATCAGGAATTCTTGTATCAGTGGGACAAGTACGACGACATGTACGCGCCCGCGCTGCTGCGGCTGCGGAAGGGCAGTGCGTTTGCGCGCGAGCTCGTCAACGGCATCGTCGCGATTCCGCCAGGCAAGTACAACTGGGGACGCGAGAACATGAAGCGCGCCGTGCACCTCGGTCACGCGATCACCGTGTTTCCGTCACCGTTCTTCAACACCGAATGGCAGGCCGACCCCGAGTTCAAACCGTTCAAGAACACGCCGGCGAGCGGCAACATGTACGACGGCGCGTTCGCGTGGCACTGGCACAACCAGTGGGACGCGGAGATCGAACCCGGCAGCAAGTTTCAACGCCTTGAAGCGATGATGGACGACAAACTGGCGCGGATGGGCCTGTGCTGCCCTTAAGCACCCAACTCCGCCGCATCGCGACCGTGGTGTGGACGGAGCGCCGCCTGTACCTGCCGGGCACGCTGTTCGTCCTGCTCAGCATCGGGACCGGGCTCGGTTACCCGCAGATCATCCGGCTGATCATCGACGAGGGCGTCCAGGGCCGCCAGCTCGATCGGTTGAATCAGCTTGCGCTGATCATGGTCGGCATCCTCATCGTCGAAGCGATCTCGACCGCGATGCGCGACTACTGCTTCAATCTCGGCGCCGAGCGCGTGGGGCTGCGGCTGCGCCGCATGGTGTTCGAGACGCTGCTGCGGCAGGACGTGCAGTTTTTCGATCGGCGCGACACCGGCGAGATCACCACGCGGTTGTCGGCCGACGTGCCGGCGCTGCAGTTCGTGCTCGGCGAGGAATTCGCCGACGCGATTCGCTTTTCGATCATCGCGACGGCAGGCACGGCGTTGCTGTTCTACACGTCAGCGCGGCTGTCGATGCTGACGCTGCTGGCGGTTCCGCCGATCATCATCGCGACCTCATATCTCGGCCGGAAGGTCCGAGGCCTCGCGAGCGACGTGCAGCAAGCGCACGCTGATGCGGGCGCGGCCGCGTCGGAAGTGATTGCCGGCATCCGCACCGTGCGCGCGTTCGGTCAGGAAGCCGCGGAATCGACGCGGTACGAGCGGTCGAGCGCACGGGCGCTCGAGTTCGCGCGCCGGAAGATCACCGCGCATTCGATCCTGGACGGTGTGTCGTTCGTCGCCGGCGAGTGCGCGGCGCTCCTGGCCATCTGGGTCGGCGGTCATTTGATCGTGACCGGCCGGTTGACGACCGGGTCGCTCCTGTCGTTTGTGCTCTATGCCTTGCTGGTCGCGCGCGGATTTCGAAACGCATCACGCTTCGCCGCCGAGTCGTATCGCGCGATTGGCGCGACGCAATGGATTTTCGATCTGCTGCACGCGACGCCGACGATTCCGCTGAGCGGCGGCAAGACACCGGCGGAGCTCGATGGATCGGTCGCGTTCGAACAGCTGCGGTTCCGGTATCCGACGCGGACCGAAGTCGAGGCGCTGAAGGGTATCGACCTCTCGATTCGGCCAGGCGAGGTCATCGCGCTGGTCGGGAAGTCCGGGTCGGGCAAGTCGACGCTGCTGAACCTTCTGTTGCGCTTTTACGATCCGACGGAAGGCCGCGTGGTCGTCGGCGGCCACGATGTGCGGGACCTCGACCCGCAGTGGCTGCGCGCGCAGATTGCGACGGTGCAGCAGGATCCGACGCTCTTCTCGCGATCGATCGCCGAAAACATCGCGTACGGCGTCGACCACGCAACGGTACCGGAGATCGCGGCGGCGGCGACCCTCGCCTCCGTCGACGAATACATCCACCGGCTGCCAGACGGTTACGAGACACAGATCGGCGACCGTGGGGTGCAGCTCTCCGGCGGGCAGCGTCAGCGCCTCGCGATCGCGCGCGCGATCCTGCGCCGGCCCAAGATCCTCATCCTCGACGAAGCGACCAGCGCGCTCGATGCCGAGCTCGAGTCCATCGTGCAGAACGCGTTGCGGTCGATTGACTACCGCCCAACGACCATCATCATCGCGCACCGCCTGTCCACCGTCGCGCACGTCAACCGCGTCATCGTCCTCGACCAGGGCCTCGTCGTCGAGACCGGGACGCACGACGAGTTGATCCAGACGTCGCGGTTCTACCGGCAGTTGGTGCAGACGCAACTCGTCGCGCAATGACGACGCTCGGCGACTGGTACCGTTCGAGCGCGCCGCTCGACCCGCGCGATGCGCCTGCGCCCTCGCTCAGCCGACTGATTCGCAACCGCGCGCGTCGCCTGCTGCCCGATCCCGACGTCCGCGGCAAGACGATGGTTGTGTACGCGCGGCAAGGGTTGCGGAAGAAGTCGGCGTGGGCCGGTCTGTTCTCAGAGTTTCATCACGCGCTCGGCGCGCTGGCGTACGCCGAGCGCCATGGCGCCGTTCGCGTCCGTTTCGATTTTCGCAGCGATCTCTACGTCGACCCGTCGCACGGACCGAACTGGTGGGCGTACTTCTTCTCGCCGACGGAGGTCACAATCCGCGATCAACCGTCAGGCGGGGAGGTGCACCTGACGAAGCGACTGGCCAAGTTCGGCCGCCACGGCGGATTTTGCGACGACGTGAACGGGGTCACCCCGTACCTCTATCCGATGACGTTCGGCATTGCGCGCGCGGAGTTGCATCGGTTGCTCACGACGTACATTGCCGTGCGGCCAGAGATCGAGGCGGACGTCGCGGAGATCGTCACCGCCGCCTTTCCGGCTGACGCGTTCCTCCTGGGCGTCCACTACCGCGGAACCGATTCGACGCACAGTCTGTTCGGATTGATCAACGATTACCGCACGTCGCCGGTGCCGTATCAGCTCTACGCGGACGAAGTCCGGCGTGTCATCGGCGAGGCTGCGCCCGCGCGATTCTGCATTGTCGTCGCGACGGACGAATCGGATTTCGTCGAGTTCATGCGACGCGAATTTGGCGCGGACCGGATCGTCTGCGTCGAGGACGCGCCGCGCGCGCGCGCCGGCGGCACGGCGGTCCACTTCGATCGCACGCTCGGCGTGTCGAACTTCGCCAAGGGCAAGTCCGGCGTCGTCGATTGCTTGTTGCTGGCGCGTACGAACTATCTGATCAAGGGACGATCGAACCTGTCGGACGCGTCGCTGGTCTTCAATCCCTTGCTGCCGTACTCGTTTTGCCTTCGGTAACGTCGCGGTCGTAGAGCGTCGGACTCACCCGGCGATAGTGCGACTGTACGTACGTCCAGATTGCCGGCGGAATCGGCATCTCGAGTGGGGCGAGCATCACAATCCGCGGACGCACGCGACCGCCGACAATCGCGTCTGAAATCTCCGCCAGTTCGGCGTCCGTCGCAAACGAGCCGCTGTTGAAGAAGTAGTACCAGACGTGTGGGCGGAACACGCCGGCGCCTGTCGACGCCGCAAACGTGGCGTCGGTCGGCGCTGTGTGCTCGATGACATAACGAAGGTCGGCGACCTGTTGATCCATGCCGTCGAAGTCACGTGCGACGTTGCCGACGGCGAGCGCAGCCATCGCCACCAACAGGAACATGCCGGCGGCGGTTCGCCGCCCGCGTGTCCAGACCCAGACAGCGACACCCGTCAGCGCAGCGGAGGCGCCGAACCCAGCGACCTGGATCGCACCTCTGGTCGCGGTTGGATCCGGCACGAACATCACGAGCGCGATCACGCTCACGATCACCGCGGCGAGTGTCAGCATGCGCAGCCGCAACGCGCCTGTGCTGCCGACGGACGGAAGTTGATCGATGTGCTGTTGAAGCCACCACGATCCGAAGACGGCGAACAGCGGCAGGAACTGAATCCAGTACTGCTCGTAGACGCGACCCTGGATCACGACGCCGGCCAACCAGCTGAATGCGGTGGCGACGAGCAGAACGCGGTCGTCCGGGCGACGCCAGACCATCCGCGTCTCGCCAATGAGACCCAGCAGGCCAGGGATCGCCAGCGCCGGAGAATGGAGCACATGCGCCAGCGCGCGTGGCAACGGCGAAAACCGCTGCTGGTTCAGCCGAAGGTTTTCGGCAAGGTTGTAGTGCAGAAACGGTATCAGTGCATCGTGACGGGCGAACCATGCAACGGTCAGCGCAATCGGCGCGACCACGCCCACACCAAACACCACGACGCGCCACAGCCGGACGATTCGCTGATGTGATGACGCTCGCGCCACATCGATCAGCAGCGCGAGGCCAAATCCGGGAAGCACGAACAGGCACTTCTGCGTGAACATCACGGCGGCGCCGAGCATCGCCCCGCTCGCGAGCCATGCCAACAGCGGCACGCGACGGCTCTCCGATCGCCAGCCGATGCGCGCCAGCAGCAGTGACGCCATCCCGCAGCCGAGCGCGGGGACGTCAGGGCGGAAATCGAGAATCCGATCCATGAACTGCGCCGACGTCACGAGGAGCGTGACGGCGATGAGGCCGCTCCAGGTGTCGCCGCCGAGCCGCGCATGGACATAGACGAGCGCCATGACGGCCACCGTGATCGCCAGCATCACGAGTCGCGCGTCCACGAACCAGCCGAGGGCGGCATCGGTATTCGTGGCCACGCGCGCGGACGCGAGCGTCGGTGCGGCAGCGAAGTAGATCCAGGGAGTGTGGTGTTCGAAGAAATCGCGGTACGGCATGAGACCGTGCGCAAAGCTCCAGGCCGCGTGCGCGTGTTCCAGTTCGTCGATATCCAGGTTGCGATGCGTGATGAGCCAGACCTGCAGGAGCAGCATCGAGAGACAGACGACGACGGCGGTGGCGGCGAGGCGGCGCGTCACTGCGCGGAGACGGCGCGCATCACGCGGCGTCCGCCGAGGATCGCCAGCGCCGCTCCGCCGACCGCGGTGGTCAGCGCGTACGAAATGCCGCGCTCGACGACGGTGATCGCCACGGCGGTCTGTGCGCTCGCCCCGCACAGCATCAATCCGCCGACGAGGCTGCCGTCGATCGCTCCGACGCTGCCGACCGTTGGCACGAAGCCGCCGACGATGCCCATCACGGTCACGGCGGCCGCTTGTTGTGGCGTCAACCAGAGACCGAACGCGCCGGCGATGACGATCTGACGCGCGATGGTCTCCACCTGTGCCAGCGTCGCGAACGCGATCGCGGCGGCGGCGACGCGCCAACCGATGCGCAGATGCGCGGTGCGCTGCCACAGGCCGTCGAGCCTGGCACGCAGTGTCGATCGCTTGAGCCACGCCAACGCCAGCGCGAGCGCGACGACCGTGACCGTCACGATCGCCCATCGCCGCGACCGCAGCGCGACCATGACGGCGACCGGCGCCGACAGCAGCACGACCGCTGCGAGCGGCGGCAGTTCGGCGAGCCGCACGTAGGCGAACGACGCCGTCGCCTGCGCGAGCGGTACGCCGTCTGCGCGCATGAGCGCGATCCGGCTCGCGTCGCCGCCCAGACCGGTCGTTGGCGTCGTGTTGCGGACAAAAATCCCGGCGAGGTTGATCAGAACCGTGCGCGTCAGCGAGAGCCGGCTGCCGAGGCCGGCGATGACAACGCGCCAACGTTCGCCGGTGATCACGAGGCCGCCGAAGTGCAACGCGATCGCCAGCGCGACGAGCGATAACCGCGCGTGCGTCAGCGCATCGACGAGCCCGCGCAGGAAATGCGTCACGAGAAGTCGATTCTATCGCGTTGATACAATACCGAGGTCTTGCGCCGGCATCCGATCCTCAAAGTGGGCCTCCTGCTGATTGTGTTTCGATTGGCGGGGCTGGCGGAGCGCTATCTGTTGCAGCCGCACGGACCGTTGGCGGCGCGCGCGGCGCTGTTCGCGCCGGCCGCTGCCGCGCATGCTGGCGTCTTGCTGATCATCACCGCTGCGTTTCTCGCGATCGCCGCGATTGCACCGCGGTTCGATCGCGCCGTCACGATTGGCGCGTGCGTCGTCTGTGCCGTCCTGATGATCGCCGGTCAGGCGGATTTTACTGTGTCGGCTATCACCGGCGCGCCGTTGACGCCGACGGTGTTTCGGACGTACCGCGGACTCCACGTCGTCAAATCAAAAGAATTTCTCGAGCCGCTGCGCGCGAACCTCGGCGTGACGCTCGGCGGGGTCGGTGCATTTCTCGTCGTGGTCGTGTGGATGTCGAGGCTCGTGCGCACGCGCGTCGTGCGACCCGGCGACACGCGCGTGTGGCCGGTCTTGGGCGTTGGTGTGTTGCTGGTGCTCGTTGCGGCCGCAGTGCCGTGGCCCGTCCCTCCGCCGCCGATCGAGGTGGCGTTTGCGCGCGAATATCTGCATCTCGACGAGGTGCACGTTCGGGGCGGCGAAGCGGAAGCGAGCGTCCGCCTCCGCGGGCGCGTCGGTCTGCCGTCGGGCGCGCATTGGGCCGACGATCAGTATCCGCTCGTGTATGACCCTGCGCAGACGAGCAAGGGTGCGTCCAGACGTGAATCACGCCCGGACGTCGTCGTCGTGATGGTGGAGAGCCTGCGCGCAGAAGAACTCTCGTTCGTCACGGGTTCCCACGAAACGGTGACGCCGAACCTCGACGCGTTGGCCGCGCAGAGCGTCGTGTTTCCGACCTACATCTCGAACGCGTTCCCGAGCGCGCCGTCGGTGTTCTCATTCCACTGTTCGGCGTGGCCGCATCGGCGGAAGGAAATCATCACCGACTTCGCGACGCGGACGTTCGATTGTCTGCCGTCACGTCTCGCATCATTCGGATACGAAACGGTGTACGTGGGCGCCGATCCGCATTTCGATAACCAGGACGTGTGGCTCGGTCAATGGTACGCGCGCGTCGTCGACCTCGTGGCGCAGGGAATTGACGGCACCGACCGCAACATCGTGTCGCGGTCGATCGATGAGATTCGTCGTCACGATGCCACTGAAGGCGATCGTCCGCTGTTCGCGTTCGTGTCGACGTACAGCATGCATTATCCCTTCACGCTGCCGGCCGACGCGGGAGAGGCGCCGGTCGGTCGCGACGGCGGACTGCGTCCGCAGTACCGTCAAACGCTGCATTACACCGATCGCGAACTCGGTCGGTTGTTCGAGGTCCTCGAATCACGTCATCGCCGGACGGTGACGATCGTCGTCGGCGATCACGGCTTCTATGTCGATCTCGCCCGCATCTCCGGCGTTCCCGAGAACGACAACGAGTGGACGGCGGCGATCGTGAACGGACCGGACGATCTGATTGGCGCACCGCGTCGCGTGATTGAAGCCGCGAGCCACGTCGACATGATGCCGACA
Source organism: Vicinamibacterales bacterium (assembly GCA_035652075.1). Lineage (GTDB taxonomy): Bacteria > Acidobacteriota > Vicinamibacteria > Vicinamibacterales > CAVVIG01 > Gp6-AA45. The sequence goes on along the minus strand of DASREL010000029.1, from coordinate 16,931 downwards.
GTGTTGGCGATGGTGGGCGACGAGCGGCCGACCGCATCGCTCGGGTCGGACCTGTTCGGTCATCGTCGGACTGCGGCCGCGGAGGCGCTCGCGGTCCGGGCCGGCGGCATTCGCCTGGACCGCGACGGCTACTCGGCCATCGTCGATGCGCGCGTGCCGAACGTCGTCACGCCGCGCGTGGCATTCCCGCAGTTCCCGCCGGCAGCGGCGTCGCCGTCCGTGCCGTCAGCCGACGAATTGATCGACTGGGTGAACGACTGGTCGTACCTGATCGAGAAGAACCGCGTCTGGAACGCGCGGTTCATTCACTGAGTGCAGCGCGAGCCATTGGCGCCGAGGATCGCCGCGTAGTTCTCGATCAGGTTCGCGGACTGGACCTTCCAGCGCTCGACCCGGTCCTCGAGCGTGCGCGCGATCTCCGGATGCGCTTTCGACACATCGGTGCGCTCGTCGGGATCGTCGACGAGGTCGAACAGTTCGTTCGCGCCGCTGTCGTCCCAGTGCACGAGCTTCCATCGTCCCGCACGAACACCGAACTGTGACAGTGGCGGACGCGTAGCGAACATGACGAGGCGACCGCGCGTGTCGTGCACGAGATCGCGCCCCTTCATCGTTTGCGGGACCGGGACATCGACCAGACCGAGAATCGTCGGCGCGACGTCGATGTGCCCGGTCGGCGTCGTCACCGGTCCGGTGACGTCCGCGAGTTGCGGTCCGCTGATGACGAGCGGCACGTGCACCGATCCTTCGTAGATCGACGCGTCGCGCACGCGACCCATCCCAGGGCGTCCCGAACCGGGCCCGTGATCGGAGACGACGACGATCAACGTCGATTCGAGGAGATGCTGCGCGCGTAACCCTTCGACGACGTCGCGGAGACGATCGTCGACGAACCGCAGCGTCGTGCGTTCTGCGGCCGCTTCCTTTTCTTCGTCCAGCCACCGACCGGATGGCGACCCCGGGATTTCGAACGGATGATGACCGGCCGCCATGTTGTAGGTGACGAAGAACGGCCGCTGCGGGGTGCTCTCGCGATGATGCGCAATCCAGTCGAACGTCGCCTTCAACGTCACGCGTTCGTCGATACCCCACGCGTTCTGCCACGCACCTTCGTGGCCGGGCATTTCGTTGCGATCGAGCATCACGTCGAGTTGGCGGCGCTTGAAGAATCGGCTCTGTCGATCGAAGGCGAAGTCGGCGGACGTGAAGAGCGCCGTGTCGTATCCTGCGGACTTCATCGCTTCCGAGATGCTCACGCACGGAATCGCCGGATTCACTTCGGTGATCGGCGGGTAATCGGGATCCGGCAGTTCGGAACACCACAGGCTGAACGCCGCCTTCATGGTCTGCGGCCAGTGCGCGTAGTGGTTCGTGAATGTGACGGTCGACGGCGAACGCGACCACGCGTCCAGAAACGGCATCGGCGTCGGCTGCATCGCCAAACGCTTTGCACCGATCGATTCCATGATCACGAACAGGACATTCGTGCGGCGCGGCGTTGCGTTCGCCAGCGGGTCAGTGCCTTCGACGGGCTCCGGCGATGTCAGATCGAAGCAAAAGGATTCGTTAAACGATCGCGTCCTCGCGTGCAGGACCGCGTGCAGCGGATTCTTCAGGTACGAGCCCGCCAGCATCGTCAGGGGACTGCGCTCGAGACCGAACGTGTGGACAGCGAGCGGTCCATTCGCCAGACCGGGAACCGCGATCAATGTCAGCACGACGGCTACGGCAAGCGTCAGTTGCGACCGACGGCCGAGCGCGATCGGTTCGCGGCGGTTGCGTAGCCACACGAAGAGCAACGGCGGACCCACGAGCGCGATCGCGAGTTGCAGGAAGAACGCCGGCGTGAAGTACGGCGCTACCGAATCGGCCAGCAATCGCGACGTGCCGCCTGGTGACGGATCGGCGTAGAAAAACCAGAGATCGATCGCCGCCTTGTCGAGCGGCGCGCCGACGATGACGGCAATGTGATAGCTGACGAGGAGAAACCCACCGTAGAGCGCGTGGACGATCAGTGCCCACGCGAGCGCCACGCGAACGTGCACACGCGCGAGCAACGAACCGATTGCCCACGCGACGAGCGCGACGAGGAGCGCCGAGACGACGTCCCATCCGAAGACGAGAACGATCCGCGGATACCACTGGATCGCAGACGTCTGCCCTTCGCCAGACGCGGCGTAGATGAAGAGCGCGAGTTTGAACGCGATCGTGGCCGCCAGCGCGGTCACGAAGTGCAGCAACAGCATGGAGTGGTAGCGCGGCCCTCAGGGCTGCAACACATCGTAATAGATGGACTCGAGCTGCGGGGCAATCACGCTCCAGTCGAACTTCGCGGCGAACGCCGCGCCTCGTGCGCCCAGGCGCTGGCGCAGCGGCGCATCCGACAGCACGGCGACGAGCTCGCGAGCCAGTGCGCGCGGGTCGGCGGGCGGCACGAGCCGAGCGCCGTTCGATTCGCCGCCGACCAGTTCCACGTAGCCGTCGATGTCGGTCGCGACGACCGGCCGGCCTGCAGCCATCGCTTCGAGCAGCACGATCCCGAAGCTCTCGCCGCCGATGGCGGGGGAGCAGACCACATCCGCCCGTTGATAGTGCGTGATGAGCTCCTCGTCGGTGACCGCGCCGGCAAAGACGGCGTGGATGCGGACGTCACGAGCGCGCGCTTCGAGCGCGCCCCTGTCCGGTCCATCGCCGATGATCACGAGACGTGGCGGCGCGATCGACGTCTGCGCGATCGCGCACGCGTCGATCAGGTGCTCGACGCCTTTCCGCGGTTCAAGCCGACCGACGTAGAGCACCGTGCCGCCGTTGGTGTGTTCGGCGTCGGCACTACCCGCGAAACGCATCGCGTCGATGCCGTTCGGAACGATGTCGTAATGGCCTGGAAAGGAGCGCGCGACCGTTCGCCGCGCGGCATTCGACACCGCAATGCGCCGCGTGACGCGGGCCATCACTGGCGCGAGCAGCGGGCGTGCGATCGGATAAAAGCGATGGCCATCTTCGCGATGCACGTGGAACGTCGCGACGACCGGCACCGGCGCCAGCCACGTCGCGCACCACGGGACAATCGGCATCAGCGGTTCGTGGATGTGGAGGACGTCGAATCGTTCGCGCGCGAAAAGCCGGCGAACGCGCGTCCACGACCGCGGGTCGACGCCAAATCCCGTGTTCGTCCCATGGACGACGGCCGAGAACGTGTTGCAGATCGCCTCCTCGCCGTCATCGTCGAGAGCGGCGGACGCCGCGCCGAACACGCGCACGTAATGGCCGCGCGCACGCAGCGCCCGCGCTTGTGCCCGGATGTGCGTATTGACGCCCCCCGGCTGAGCCAGATCGTACGGCGCACAGACTCCAATCCGGAGCGGTAAGCGACTCATAATGACTGCAGGTGAACCAGCAAAGTACCACACCCCACACGACAACCTCCCGCCTGCCATTTCTCATCGTCGCGGCTCTCGGCGTCGTCTTCGGCGACATCGGCACCAGCCCGCTGTACGCATTACGCGAGTGCTTCAGCGGGCCGCACGCGATACCCGTATCGCCCGCGAACGTCTACGGCGTGCTGTCGCTCGTCGTCTGGTCGCTGATCATCGTGGTCTCGATCAAATACCTGTTGTTCGTGATGCGCGCGGACAACGCCGGCGAAGGTGGGATTCTGGCGCTCGTCGCGCTCGTCCGGCAGCGCGCCGGCGCGTTGATCGCGGTCGGCCTGTTCGGCGCGGCGCTGTTGTACGGCGACGGCATGATCACGCCGGCCATCTCAGTGTTGAGCGCGGTCGAAGGCCTGAGCATCGCGACACACGCGTTCGAGCCGTTCATCGTGCCGATCACGGCTGTGATTCTCGTGGCGCTGTTCGTCGTGCAGCATCGCGGCACGAGCGGCATCGGGTCGATTTTTGGTCCGGTGATGATCGCGTGGTTCATTGTCATCGCACTGCTCGGCATTCCCGCGATCGCGCAACAGCCCGGTATCGTCGCCGCGTTCGATCCGCGCCACGCGATCAGGTTCTTTGCGGCGCACGGTCCCGGCGGGTTGCTGACGCTTGGCGGCGTCGTCCTGGCCATCACCGGCGCGGAAGCGTTGTATGCCGACATGGGCCATTTCGGTCCGTCGCCGATCCGGATCGGATGGTTCGCGCTCGTGATGCCGTCGCTCGTCGTCAACTATTTCGGCCAGGGCGCGCTCCTGTTGAGCGACGCGAGCGCCGCCAGCAATCCCTTCTACCGGCTCTCACCGCCATGGGCGTTGTATCCGATGGTGGTGCTGTCGACGATCGCGACGATCATCGCGTCGCAGGCGATCATTTCCGGCGCGTTCTCGCTGACGCAGCAGGCCATTCAGCTCGGCTACGCACCGCGGTTCGACATCCGCCACACGTCGGCGCACGAGAAAGGCCAGGTCTACGTCCCCGAGATCAACTGGATGCTCATGCTGGCGACGCTCGGGCTCGTGTTCGGCTTCCGCACATCCACGAACCTCGCGTCCGCCTACGGCATGGCGGTGACGGCCACGATGGTGATCACGACGATGCTCGCGTACGTCGTCGCACGCCAACGATGGGGATGGAGCGTCGTTCGCGCGACGGTGGTGACCGGCAGTTTCCTCGTGGTCGATCTCGCGTTCTTTGCCGCCAACATCCTGAAGATCGAACACGGCGGCTGGTTTCCGCTCTTGGTCGGCGCCATCGTGTTCATGATCATGTCGACGTGGAACACCGGGCGCAAACTGGTCCTCGATCGGCTGCGGCTTGCCGAAGTGCCGTTGACGAAATTCTTCGCGCAGTTATCCGAGCGGCCGCCGGTACGCGTGCCTGGAACGGCCGTGTTCATGACCGCGCGCGGCGAAGGGGTGCCGCCGATCCTTTCGCATCACTTGACGCACAACAAAGTGCTGCACGAGCACGTCGTGCTGCTGACGGTGTTGACCGGTGACACGCCGGCGATCGCTGGCGCCGAGCGGCTCCAGGTAACGCAGTTGACGCACGGTTTCTGGCGCGTCATCGTGCAATTCGGCTTCACGCAGGCGCCCAACGTGCCGGAGGCGCTTGCCGATGCGCGCCTGCTCGGTCTCGTCCTCGACCCAGCCGACACGACGTACTACCTTGCGCACCTCACGCTCTTCGCGACCGATCGCATCGGGATGGCGACGTGGCGCGACAAGTTGTTCATCTTCCTCTCGCGCAATGCGCGTCGGGCCACGAACTTCTTCCACCTGCCACCCGACCGCGTCATCGAGATCGGGATTCAATTAGAGCTGTAACTTCCTCGTCTGTCGTCTGCGCGAAGTTCTCGTACCACAACCCGACCGCGGTGAACGGCTCCGGCGTTTCTGCGCACACCACCTCGTCGGCGATTGCGGCGAGACGCCGGACGCTCTCGACGGCGCCGACCGGCACGGCGACGACGATCCGCGCCGGATGGTGTGCCGTGATCGCGGCCACCGCCGCTTCCATCGTCGCGCCGGTCGCGAGCCCGTCGTCGATCACGATGACGATGCGATCGTGGAGTCGGGGTGGCTGTCGGTCGCCGCGATAGAGCCGCTCCCTTCGTTCGAGTTCTACGTGTTGTCGCGCCGCGGCGAGTTCGACGGCGGCGCGTGGGATACCCAGTTCGTCGATGAGGTCTTCGCTCAACACGCGTACGCCACCGCTCGCGATTGCGCCCATCGCCAGCTCTTCATGACCGGGGACGCCGAGTTTGCGGACGACAAACACGTCGAGCGGCGCTTGCAGCATGCGCGCGACCTCGGCGGCAACGGGGACGCCTCCGCGGGGGAGTCCGAGCACGACGACGTTGGCGTGATTGGCGTAGGCTGTGAGCCTGCCGGCGAGCTGTTGACCGGCGTCGAGCCGGTCGCGAAAGCGCATGTACCCGAGTAAGATTAGCCCCGCCTTGGAGGGGACGGTATGAAACGTATTCTGTTCGCGTGCGCGATTGCGGCCGTGACACTACCACTGACGGTTCTCGGTCAGGCGCCGGCCACCGAACTCGGCACCATCAATTTTCCAACGTCGGCGAAGCCGGCGGCGCAGCCGCCGTTTCTGACCGGGGTGAAAGCGCTCTTCAACTTCGAGTTCGATATCGCGTACGACGCGTTCCAGCAAACCGAGAAGGCGGATCCCGGTTTCGCGCTCGGCTACTGGGGCGAGGCGATGAGCTTCAATCATCCGCTGTGGGCGCAGCAGGATCTCGCATCGGCGCGCAAGGTGATGGAGCGCCTCGCGCCGACCGCGGCCGCGCGGTCCGCGAAGGCGCCAGCCGGCAAAGAGCGGATGCTGGTCGAGTCGCTCGAGGTGCTGTTTGGCGCCGGCGACAAACTGTCGCGCGACATTGCCTACGCCGACGCGATGAAGAAAATCCACGAGAAGTACCCGAGCGACGACGAGATCACGACGTTCTACGCGCTCGCGCTCCTCGGAACGGCGCGTCCCGGCGACAAGTCGATTCGCAACGCGATGCAGGCCGCGGCGCTCGCGCAGGGCGTCTTCGAGCGGAATCCGAATCACCCCGGCGCCGCGCATTTCATCATCCACTCGTTCGACGACCCGGACCACGCGATCCTGGCGTTGAAAGCGGCGCGCGCCTACTCGAAGATCGCGCCGTCGGCGGCGCACGCGCTCCACATGCCGTCGCACATCTTCGTCCAGCTGGGCATGTGGGACGACGTGATTGCGTCGAACATAGTGGCCTATAAAGCGGCTGACGATCTCGCGACGAAGAAGAACCTGCCGCGCGGACGTGAGGACTTCCACACGTTGTCGTGGCTGCAGTACGCGTATCTGCAGGAAGGCAACTTCGCCGAGGCCGAGAACGCGCTCGCGACAGCGAAGGCGGTTGCCGATCGCGATCCGGCACCCAACGTGCGCGACGGCTACGCCGGCATGAAGGCGCGCCAGGTGATCGAGAGCGAGAAGTGGGAGAAGCTGCCGCTCGGCAGCGGCGCGGTCCGCGATGGCGGCGCGCCCGGCTACGACGGCAATGCGGCGTACGTTTTCGCGGCGGGTTTCAGCGCGGCGCATCTCAACGACATGGAGACGGCCAACCGCGCGCTCGAGATCCTGACGGCGATGCAGAAGCAGGCGGAATCGGGATCGAATGCGTATCGCGCGAAACCGTTTGCGGTGATGGCGAAGGAAATCGCCTCCGGCATCGCGCACATGAACAAGAACGTGGCCGAAGCGGAGCGCCTCCTGAAAGACGCGACCGCGATCGAAGCCACCATGGACGCGCCGTCGGGACCGGTCGAACCGATCAAGCCGTCGTTCGAACTCTACGGCGAGTTGCTGAACGCCCAGGGAAAAACCAAGGAGGCGGCGGCGATGTTCCAGCAGTCGCTGCTGCGGACGCCGAACCGGCGGCTGTCGGTTCTCGGGATGCAGCACACGGCGTCGAAAACCACCACGAGCGCTCAGTGATGAGAGTCAAACAGTTGGCAGGTGCAGTTTCAGTTGCAGTTTCAGTTGCAGTTGCAGTTGCGGCCGGAGTGGCCGCGCTCGACGCGCAGGAAACACGATCGTCCACGCGTTTGACGACCGAGCATTATCTCGACTGGGAACGCGTCAGCGATGCGCAGATCGCGCCGGACGGATCGCGCATCCTCTATACGCGCCAACATGTGAACACGATCGAGGACAAATGGGACTCCGAGATCTGGATGCTGAACGCGGACGGATCGCAGCATCGATTCTTCGTGAAGGGATCGAGCGCGCGATGGTCGCCTGACGGCAAGCGCGTGATGTATCTCGCCGAGGGAGAACCGAAGGGCGCGCAGATCTTCGTGCGCTACGTCGATGTCGACGGACCGGCATCGCAGATTACCCACGTCACCGAAGCGCCGCGTGCGCCTCGCTGGTCGCCCGACGGCAAGTCGATCGCCTTCTCGATGTTCGTGGCCGAGCAGGAGAAGTGGTCGATCAGCATGCCGGAGGCGCCGAAAGGGGCAAAGTGGACCGCAGCCCCGCGGGTGGTCTCGACGCTGCACTACCGCCAAGATCAGGTTGGCTTCCTCGAAGACGGGTTCATGCACCTCTTCGTCGTCGCGGCCGACGGCGGCACGCCGCGCCAGTTGACGAGCGGGAAGTGGTCGGTCGGCGCGGGCGAGTTGCGCGGCAGCGCGCAGATCGACTGGACGCCCGACAGCCGCACGATCGTGTTCAACGCGGTAAAGGCGGGGCCGATCGACAAAGCGCGCGACGAGTCCGAGCTGTACGCCGTCGACGTCACGACCGGGACAATGCGCGACGTGCTGACGAAACCCGGCAGCTGGGGACGTCCGGTCGTCTCGCCCGATGGGCGGCAGATCGCGTTCACTGGTGCGCCGCTCAGCGGACGATCGCACACCGTGGACGATCTCTACGTGATGCCGCTCGCGGCAAACGGGTCGAGCGACATGCGCAAGATCAGCGGCGACTTCGATCGCGACCCGATCAACATGAAGTGGGCACCCGACGGCAGCGGCATCTACTTCGACGCCGACGACCGCGGCGCGCGCAATATCTCGTTCGCGTCGATTGCCGGCGGCGTCAAGCCGGTGACGTCGGGACGGCAGATGCTGTCGTTCGATTCCGTGTCGACGAACCTCGTCGCGGCGGGCGTTGCGTCGGATCTCGATCACCCGCAGGACGTCGTTCGCGTCAACTTGAAAGGCGCGCAAGGCCGGCCCGAGATCGTCAAGCTGACCGACGTCAACGGCGACGTGCTGCAGGGCAAGCAGCTCGCGAAGATCGACGAGATCACCTACACGTCGACCGGCAACGCGAAGGTGATGGGCTGGATCGTCAAGCCGCCGGACTTCGACGCGGCGAAAAAGTATCCGCTCATCCTGGAGATTCACGGCGGACCGTTCGGGAACTACAACGTCGGCTTCAATTACATGTTCCAGAACTTCGCCGCGAACGGCTACGTCGTGCTCGTCACGAATCCGCGCGGCAGCACCGGCTACGGCAGCGAATTCATCAACGGGATCGATCACAACTATCCGGGGCCGGACTACGACGATTTGATGGCCGGTGTCGACACGGTGGTCGGCAAGGGCTACATCGATCAGTCGCGGATGTACGTCTCCGGCTGCAGCGGCGGCGGCGTGCTTTCGAGCTGGGTGATCGGCCACACGGATCGCTTCGCGGCCGCCGCCGTGCGGTGTCCGGTGATCGATTGGATCAGCATGGCCGGTCACACCGACGTGCCGATCTTCACCTACGGCTTCTTCCAGAAACCCTTCTGGGAAGACCCGTCCGATTGGCTCGCGCATTCGTCGCTCATGCAGGTCGGGAAGGTGACGACGCCGACATTGCTGATGACGGGCGTGCTCGATCGCCGCACACCGATGCCGCAGACCGAGGAGTACTACTCGGCGCTGAAGATGAAAGGCGTGCCGGTGAAACTGCTCGAGTTCAACGACGAATATCACGGCACCGGCACGAAACCGTCCAACTACATCCGCACGCAGTTGTACATGATGAGTTGGTTCAAGCAGTGGACGCGCAACGCCGGCCGCGCGGTCACGACGACGTCCGCACAGCAGCCCTGAAGGGCTGCGCTACATATTCGCGCTACATATGACAAAACGTACACCGATCCTTGGGGCGATGCTCGCTGCGGCGAGCATCGCGCTCCACGCCCAAGCTTCATCCACGGTCACGGCGATCCGCGCGGGACGTTTGCTCGATCCCGACGCGGGCCGCATCTTGACGAATCAGGTCATTCTCATCGACGGCAACAAGATCACGGCTGTCGGCGCGAACGTGACGGTGCCGCCCGGCGCACAGGTGATCGACCTGCCAAACATGACGGTGATGCCGGGCCTGGTGGATTCGCACAATCACCTCGCGCTCACCTACAAGCCCGAGCCCGAGAACAACGTTTACTACTACACCTACGTGCAGGACTCGACCGCGCTGCGCGCGTTGCAAGCGGCATCGAACGGGATGCAGATGCTGTCGTCTGGCTTCACCGTCGTCCGCGATCTCGGCAACAACGGCAACTACGCCGATAGCGCGCTGCGCCAGGCGATCGATCAAGGTTGGCTTCCCGGTCCAACGTTGATCAACTCGGGCATCATCATCGGCGGGATGGGCGGTCAGTTCTCGCCGACCCCCGAGATGGTGCAGAACCACAACATCGTCTATCCGGAGTATCTCGACGCCGACACGCCGGACGAGATCGTCAAGGCCGTGCGGCAAAACGTGCTCTTCGGCGCGAAGGTGATCAAGATCTGCGTGGACTGCAAACCGTACGGCTATACGGCTGACGAGATCCGGTTGTTCATCAAGGAAGCGGCGAAGGTCGGGATGAAAGTCGCCGGACACGTGCAGACGCCGCAAGGCGCGCGCAACGCGATCGACGCCGGCATCTGGTCGATCGAGCACAGCGGCGCGCTGAACGACGAACTCCACAAGCTGATGGCGCAGAAAGGGATCTGGCGCGCGGGCACCGAGACGCCGACCGGTCTGCAAGGCCACCCGGTCTCGGAGCAGGCGTATCAGCGCACCGTCGCCAACTTGAAGAACGCCTACGAGAACAGAGTGAAGTCGGTGTTCTCGACCGACGCCGATTACTACGTTGCCGGCAAAACGCGCGGCGAGCTCGTGATGGAATTCATGCGGCCGTGGAAAGACGCGGGCATTCCGAACGCCGACATCATCCGGGCGATGACCGTGAACGGTTATCAGGTTTGCGACATCGACAAAGTCCGCGGGCCGATCAAAGCCGGGATGTTCGCCGACATGATCGCCGTGCCTGGCGATCCGCTGACCGATCTCGACGTCCTCAAGCGCGTGCAGTTCGTGATGAAGGACGGCGTCGTGTTCAAGAAAGACGGCGTCATGACGCCGGAGAAGTTCTTCCACGCCGGTCCGGTCAACGGATGGCGGATCCGTTAGTCGAGCTCCACCACGCGAGCGTCGTCCTCGGTGACGCTCGCGTCCTCGATTCGCTGACGCTGACGATTCGCGCCGGCGAGCACACCGCCATCCTCGGTCCCAACGGTGCGGGCAAGTCGACGCTGATGAAGCTGCTCGCGCTGGAACTGTATCCGTCGACCACGGGTGCAGCGTCCTTCAGGCCTGCCGTTCGTCTCTTTGGGCGCGATCGATGGGACGTCTTCGAACTGCGCAAGAAGATGGGGATCGTGTCCGCCGACGTGCACGATCGATTCGTCCAGGGCAACTCGAACGGATCCATCACCGGTCGCGACGCAGTCGTATCTGGCTTCTTCGCGACGCAAGGGATGTTCGGTCATCTCGAGGTCACGCCGGCGATGCGGCAGCGAGCGCTCGAGTCGCTCGAGACGATGGGCGTCGCGCACCTGGCGCAGACGATGCTCGATCGGATGTCGACGGGCGAGGCACGACGGGTGCTGATCGCCCGGGCGCTCGTGCACGAGCCGCAGTTGCTCGTCCTCGACGAGCCGACGCGCGGCCTCGATCTGGTGTCGCGATTTCAGTTCATGGAACGCGTGAGACGCGTCGTGCAACGCGACACGACGTTGCTGCTCGTGACGCACTACATCGACGAGATCATCCCGGAGATCGCACGCGTGATTCTGCTGGACCGCGGTCGAATCGACGCCGACGGCACGAAGACCGAGGTCCTCACCGCGTCCCGTCTCGGCGCGCTCTTCGGCGCGCCGCTGTCGGTCGAACACGACGCTGGCTACTATCACGTTCGCGTGTTATCCTCGCTCGCACGATGACGCTGCGTCATCGTTTCTGGTATCCCGGCATGCAGCCCGGAGGCTTCGATGGTTCGTGTGATCACATCTACATCCGCCGCCGCACGGCTTCGCCTCGTCCGCGAATTTCTTTCCACACGACATCCGGCAGCTGAAACGGTCATCGTCGGCGCATCGCGCGGCGCCGCGGACGATTTCGCGCGCGCGATCGCGCGTCAGGCGGGTGCGACGTTCGGCTTGACGCGGTTCAGCCTGACTGAATTCGCGGCGCGCGCCGCGGCCACGCGCATGGAAGGCGCCCGTCGCGCGCGCGGCACCGATGCCAGCGCCGAAGCCATCGCCGCGCGCGCCGCGTTCGACGCGGTCGCCGCCGACGAACTCGCGTACTTCGCGCCGGTCGCCACGATGCCCGGCTTTCCCCGAGCGCTGGCGCGCACGTTGTATGAATTGCGGTTGGCGGGTCCCAACGGACCCACCCTACACGGGTCACGTAGGCCGGGTCCTTTAGGCCCCGGCGATGCGGTCGCTGACATCGCGCGGCTGCTCGAGCGATTCGAACAACAACTGACCGTCGCATCGATGGGCGATCGCGCGTCGCTGTTTCAACTTGCCGCCGAAGCGGTTCGTGCCGGCGACGTGCGATGGGCCGCGTTGCCGATCGTCCTGCTTGACGTGCCCGTCGACTCGCGCGCGGAACAGACATTTGTCGCGGCGCTCGCTTCCCGATCCTCGCACGTGCTCGCCACGATTCCTGATGACGACGTGTTTGCCGAGCGGGCGTTTGCGGCGATCGGCGCGACGATCGAGCGGGCGCCGGAGGATGCCGACGCGGCAAGCGACCTGTTCCACTTGCGCCGGTGTGTATTTCAGGCCGAGCGTCCGCCCGAACGCGCGCGCGCCGGCGACGTGACGCTGTTTTCGGCGCCCGGCGAAGGGCGCGAGTCGGTCGAGATCGTCCGCCGCATGCTCGACGAAGCGTCGCGCGGCGTGGCATTCGACGAAATGGCCGTGTTCCTGCGGACGCCGCAGCAGTACCTCGGCTTGCTCGAGCACGCGTGTGCGCGCGGCGACGTCCCGGTGTGCTTCGATCGCGGGACGCGACGACCCGATCCGTCCGGCCGCGCGTTTGTCGCCCTGCTCTCGTGCGCGGTCGACGGACTGTCGGCGAAGCGATTCGACGAGTACCTGTCCCTCGGCCAAGTGCCCGAAATGGGGTCAGAGTACTCTGACACCTCGGAGGTGTCAGACACCGATGAAATGGCCGTCGTGGCCGGCACACTCCGATCGCCGTGGAAATGGGAAGAGCTGATCGTCGAATCCGCTGTCGTCGGCGGCGGCAGAGAGCGGTGGCGCCGGCGGCTCGACGGCCTCGCGAACGATTTCAGGTTGCAGATGGCGGAGCTCGCGAAAGAGGAGCCCGAGTCGGCGCGGATCGCGCGGCTGCAACGCGATCTACGGAATCTCGATCACTTACGGCAGTTCGCGCTGCCGATCATCGACGACCTCGCCGCGTGGCCCGAGTCGGCGACGTGGGGTGAATGGCTCGATCGGTTTGCCACGCTCGCGACGCGCGCGCTTCGGCGGCCGGCGCGGGTCATCGAACTGTTGACCAGTCTTCGCCCGATGGCGGCGATCGGTCCGGTCACGCTCGCTGAAGCGCGTGACGTCCTGCACGACCGGCTCGTGACGCTCGACTGGGAACCGCCGGCGCGCCGCTACGGCCGCGTGTTCATCGGGACGCCCCATCAGGCCCGCGGCCGCACGTTCCGCGTCGTCTTTGTCCCGGGCCTCGCCGAGCGTGTCGTGCCGCAACGCCCGCGCGAAGATCCCCTGCTGCTGGACGAGCAGCGCGAGCAGATCGATGCCGCGCTCGTCAATCAGCACGCGCGGAAGAACGCCGAGCGCCTGCTGCTGAAGATTGCGATCGGCGCCGCGACCGAACGCGTCTATCTGTCCTATCCGCGGCTCGACGTCGCCGAGACGCGCGCGCGCGTGCCGTCTTTCTACGCACTCGACGTCATGCGCGCGATTACGGGCCGCGTTCCGGATCACCGCCTGCTGGCGAGCGCCGCGGCGGAAGAGGGGGGCGCGAATCTGGCGTGGCCCGCGCCGAAGCGGCCAGACCAGGCGATCGACGATCTCGAACACGATCTCGCCACGCTGCGGCTCCTGCTCGACACGCAGGATCGTCAGGCGGTCAGAGGACACGCGCACTATCTGCTCGGACTGAACGCGTCGCTGCGGCGGTCGGTGATCAGCCGCTGGGCGCGCGACAAGAAGCAATGGTCGACGAGCGACGGGTTGATCAAAGTCGCGCCGGGCACGCAGCCGGCCATCGACGCCAATCGCCTGAGCAAACGGCCGTACTCGCTGTCGGCGCTGCAACGGTTCTCGACCTGTCCGTATCAGTTTCTCCTCGCGACGATTTATCGCTTGCAGCCGTGGGACGAGCCCGAACCGCTCATGCGGATGGATCCGCTGACGCGCGGCAGCCTGTTTCACTCGGCGCAAGCGGAGTTCTTTCGCGAGATGGATGCCCGCGGCGAGCTGCCGGTCGCACGCGAGAAGATCGCAGCCGCGATGACGACGCTCGATGCCATCGTCGATCGCGTCGCCGCCGACTACGCCGAGCGGCTCGCGCCGGCGATCGAACGCGTATGGCACGACGAGATCGACGAGATCCGTCGCGATCTCGGCATCTGGGTGCAGAAGCTGGCCGACGACGCCGGATGGCGCCCCGCCTACTTCGAGTTCAGTTTTGGACTGAGTGACGAGGGGCGCGATCCCCGCAGCCTCGACGCGCCCATCGTCGTCGACGGCCGTTTCATTCTTCGCGGCTCGGTCGATTTGATCGAGCACGACGCCGCGCGCGACGTCCTTCGCGTGACCGACCATAAGACCGGCAAGAACCGGTCGAACCCCGATCTGATTGTCGGCGGCGGCGCGACGCTGCAACCGGTGCTCTACAGCATGGCGATCGAGAACGGTCTCGGCAAGAAGGTCGTGGAAGGCCGTTTGTTCTACGCGACGACCGCCGGCGGGTTCGTCGAGCATGCGATCCCGATCGACGACTACGCGCGGAGTCAGGGGCTGCAGGTGCTGACGATCGTCGATCGTGCCGTCGAACACGGCTTCCTCGTGCCGGCGCCGGCCGACCGCGCGTGCACCTGGTGCGACTTTCGCCCGGTCTGCGGTCCGCGCGAAGCGGAGCGTATCTCGCGCAAAGCGGCGGACAAGCTCGCGGATCTTGATGCGCTGAGGTCCATGCGATGACGGCGACGGTGCTGCACTTCCCGAAAGGCGACGCCGACGCGCGCGAGGCGATCGCGAACGATCTCGACACGACGCTCGTCGTCGAGGCGGCCGCCGGCACTGGCAAGACGACCGAGTTGGTCAACCGTGTGCTACGCGTCCTCGAAACGGGACGCGCGACGATGGTCGAGATCGTCGCGGTGACGTTTACGGAGAAAGCCGCGGGCGAATTGAAGCTGCGCATCCGCGAAGAGCTCGAGCGCCGCCGCGCCGAATGGGGACGCGTCTCGTCCACGCCGGACGGAGATCCATCTCCGGCCGATCGACTCGAGCACGCGCTCGCGACACTCGAAGAAGCGCACGTCAACACGATTCACGGCTTCTGCGCGGACCTGCTGCGCGAGCGGCCGGTCGAAGCCTGCGTCGATCCGCTATTCAGCGTCCTCACCGAACCGCAGGCCGCCCGGTTGTACTCGCGGGCATTCCGCGCGTGGCTGCAGGAGACGCTGAAGGATCCGCCTGACGGCGTGCGTCGCGCGTTGCGGCGTACGAGCGCGCCCGCGTTTGGCGGCAATCCCGACGAGGACGGTCCGATCGGACGGCTCCGCGGCGCCGGATGGAAGCTCGCCGAATCGCGCGACTTCCCGTCCGCGTGGAGCCGGCCGGCGTGGGACCGCGACGCCGCCATCGATCGCGTCGTCGACGCGTTGCATCGGCTGGCCGATCTCACCGCCGAACCGCAGTCGACTCGCGACAATCTGTACCTGGACACCGATGGCGTCCGTCGACTGAGCCGTCAGATTCGACTCGAGACATCGTTCGGCCAACGCGATCTCGACGGGTGGGAGGCGCGGCTCGTCGACCTGGTCCGCGATCGCGGCGTCTCGCGCACCCGAAAGGGGAGCGGCTACAAGTTCAACAAAGACGTCACGCGCAGCGAAGTCCTGGCCGCGCGCGACGCGCTGTTCGCCGAACTCCAGCAGTTCAAGCGTGACGCCGACGGCGACCTCGCGGCGGCGCTGCAGCAGGAGCTCGGCGGCGCGACCGATCGCTACCAGGCGCTGAAACGGCAAGCGGGCGCGCTCGACTTTACCGACCTGCTCTCACGCGCGCGCGATCTGATTCGCGACAACACCGACGTGCGGCGCCATCTGCAGCAGAAGTTCGCGCGCATTTTCGTCGACGAGTTCCAGGACACCGATCCGATTCAGGCCGAGATTCTGTTGCTGCTCGCCGACGATCGACCCGGCACCTTGTTCATCGTCGGCGATCCGAAGCAGGCCATCTACCGTTTCCGCGGGACCGACGTCAGCACGTACTGGGACGTGCGCGATCGTCTCGCCGCGCGCGGCGGACGCGTCCTGCAGCTGACGACGAGCTATCGCAGCGTGCCGGAGATCCAGCACTTCGTCAATGCGGCGTTCAGCGCAGCGATGATCGAGGATGCCGCGACGCTCCAGGCGAAATACATCGCGCTCGAGAAGTCGCGCGACCGCAGCGACGCGCAGCCCGCCGTCGTCGCCTTGCCGGTGCCGAAACCGTACGCACGCAACGGACCGCTGCGCGCGTCGCCGAAAGCGATCGAAGAGTCGCTGCCCGACGCGGTCGGCGCATTCATCGCGTGGCTCATCGACGAGAAGAACGGCTGGACGATCGAGGGCGAACCGATTCAACCGCGCCACATCGCGATTTTGTTCCGCCGCTTCGTCAGCTTCGGCGAGGACGTCACGCGCAGGTACATCGACGCGATCGAAGCGCGAGGGATCCCGCATCTGCTCGTCGGCGGCAAGGCGTTCCACGGCCGCGAGGAAGTCGAAACGGTGCGCGCGGCGCTGGCGGCGATCGAGTGGCCGGACGACGAATTGTCGGTGTTCGCGACGTTGAAAGGTGCGCTGTTCGCAATCGACGACGAGCCGTTGTTGGAGTTCCGCCACCGGTTCGGGACGTTCCATCCGTTCCGGATTCCACGCGAACTGGGCGGCAATTCGGGCGACGAACTGGCCCTCGT
>DASREL010000028.1:0-2089 GCA_035652075.1 Vicinamibacterales bacterium | reverse complement strand
GCGTCGCACGTCGATCCGTACCCGTCGATGGACGCGTAAATCGTCGCGCCGCGCGCGCGCGCCCGATCTTCGCGTTCGAGCACGAGCATCCACGCGCCTTCGCCGAGGACGAACCCGTCGCGCCCTTTGTCGAACGGACGTGACGCTTCGGCCGGCCGATCGTTGTACGCCTTCGAGATGACGCGCATGCGCGAGAAGCCGAACAGCATCCCCGGCGTCACGGCCGCATCGGCGCCGCCCGACAGAATGACGTCCGCGTCGCCGCTGCGAATCAGCGCGGCCGCGTACCCGATTGCATCGGTGGAACTCGTGCAGCCGCACGACAGCACGTGACTAACGCCGTGCAGCCGCAGCGAGATCGAAATCTCGCTCGACATCATCCCGACGATCGAGACTGGAATCGCGTACGGCGACACGCGTCGGCCCCGCTCGACGAAGTAGTCGTAATACTGCTTCTCGCCCACGTCGATGCCGCCGCCGCCGCTGCCGATGATCACCCCCGCGCCAGGCTCGCCGATCCGGAGGCCCGCGTCCTTCCACGCTTCGCGCGCCGCGATAACGGCAATCAGCGCCGCGCGCGAGTAGCGTTCGGGATCCGCGCGGTAGCCCGGATCGCCGGCGTCATCGTTCTCGAGCGACGGCACGTCCTCGATGGTGATCGGCGGAATCGGCGCGGCGACGCGACACGGCAACTCGCTCGTGTCGAACGACGTGACTTCGCGCGTGCCGCTGCAGCCGCGACTGACGCAGTCCCAGAATTTTTCGCGGCCGATGCCGAACGGAGAAACGACGCCGATGCCGGTGATGACGACGCGTGTCATGCGGCCTCTATAATCGCACGATGCGCCGCGGCGTTCCGTTTCTGTGGATGGGCGGAGTGATGTTCATCCTGTCGCTCGCCTACTGCCTGTGGTGGTATCTGTTCCCGCTCGGCCACGATCGTCCGTTCGCGGGCACCGGCGCGCTCGCCTGGGACGCGGTGCTGCTGACGATCTTTGCGTGTCATCACAGTCTTTTCGCGCGCGAACCGGTCAAGACGGCCCTCGCGCCGCTTGCCGGCGATCTCTTGCGATCCATTTACGTGTGGGCCGCGAGCCTGCTGCTGCTGATCGTCTGCATCGCGTGGCGGCCGGTCGGCGGCACCGTCTTCGACGTGTCCGGTCCCGTCGCCGCGCTGTTCGCGACCGTGCAGGTGACCGGCGTCGCCGTGATCGCCTGGTCGGTCCGGCAGATCGATCCGCTCGAACTCGCCGGCATCCGCACCGGCGTCTCCCAGCCACTGCAAATCATCGGCCCGTATCGGTTCGTAAGACACCCGTTGTATTTCGGGTGGATCCTCGCCGTGTTCGGCACGCATCACCTGACCGGCGATCGCCTCGCCTTCGCGGTTTTGACGTCACTTTATCTGGTGATTGCGATTCCGTGGGAAGAGCGATCGCTCGTCCGCGAGTTCGGCGACGCCTATACGCGTTACACGGCTGAGGTTCCGTGGCGCGTCATTCCTTACGTGTACTGAAACGGGTGCCTCAGAGTGCCTGGGGTGCCTAAGGTGCCCAAGTGCGTGGTGCCTGTAGTGCAGGCCTTTAGGCCTGCCTTAGGGGCAGTCGAAGCTCCAATAGGTAACTTCTGTTCGATCGAGCTTGTAGTCGACGAAATACACGGCCAGGCCGACAGACCCTTTACCGCAATACCAGTTCGGACTCTCCTCGCGTGACAATTCCAGCCACATATCGCTCGTTCCCGATCGCATCCGAAGAAATGTGCCGCCGTCCAACTTCAGTCCCTTTCGGGCCAGATATTCTTCGACGGCGCGAATCGGCGTTCCGGTCGCAACGTCTGATTCGAACTGACGCCGGAAAGCTTCGGCATTCGCCATGTTCTTCGCGTGAATCCTCAGAGTGGACGGTCGCGCGCATCCGACGAAGACCGACAGCGCAACGGCCAGCGTTACGCGTAATCCGGCACACGGGATCACAACAACAAGAGACGTTCACTCAAGAAACAAGTTCCGCGCTCTTGAAGCGAAGGAATTGTCACGCGCCGTCGCGAGTTCGTCGCGAGCAACTCCGAGTACGAATACAGCAATGGA
>DASREL010000027.1:0-95662 GCA_035652075.1 Vicinamibacterales bacterium | reverse complement strand
CACGTGACCCGTCTGGTGCGCGCCGAGAAGCGCCGGCGCGGAGAGCACGTCGCCGAAGAACCGGTAGTAGACGACGTCGGCGAGAATCAGCAGCGACGCGAACAGTCCGATCGCGAGCAGCACCCACGCGCGCAGGCGACGCGGAAACAACGCAGCCACGACAGCGGGAACGACGACCGCGACCGCCACGAGCAGCCAGTACGCGACTCGCGTCGGCTCGAGCAGCGCGTCGTGGATGATCACGAACGGTTTCGCGAAGAGGACGGCGACGCACCACCACAGATCGAATGGCGGCTCGCTACTGGCTGCTGGCAATCGGGGTCGAGCACCCAGGAGCCAGCAGCCGACAGCCGCGACAATCAGCGGCATCGGCGCGAGGACCCAGACGAGCGGTGGGACGACGACGACCAGCATGCGTGGCTGGCGCGGCGCACGTTGGGCGAACCACGCGGTCCCCTCTTCGACCATGTCCCACTGCACCCAATAGAGACCCGGCCATCGTGGCGCGAGCAGACGTCCGTCGACGGTGACCGACTGTCCGGGCGAGATCGGCGTTTTGAGATCGGTGCGAATGCCGTCCTGATACGGAATGTTCCACCGCGAGCGCGACGCGAGTTCGCGCGGAACGAGCCAGAGCCAGTGATACGACACGTGCACGCGCGCGGGATCCCAGGCGCGGGTGCCGGTGTTCGCGATCGTGAGCGGGACGAGGGTCTCGTCGCCGCTGACGAGCAGCCGCGGCGTGCGGCCGTCAGCGGTGAAGTTCAGCGGGTACGGAGGCGGCGGTACGCGCGCGCACGCGGCCGCACAGACCGCGAGCGCGCACACCACGCCGAGAGCCAGGCGTCGCAATATCTCGAATTGTAGCTAGTTATGGTCGTCCTCGTCCGCATCGACGGCGGACGAGGATGGGCGGACGAGGACGGTGCGGCGCGGCGGCGGCATCGACGCGTGCGCGCCTTTGACGGCGCGCCAGATGATCTCGTTCAGCAGCTGCTCGGGCGCCCGATCCTCGACTGAGAAATCCATCGCGAGCGACAGGCTCGCACCGAATGACGAGGTCGTGTTCTTGTCGTCGAGCGACACGCGCGGCGCCTGCTTCGCGAACGATGTCAGCGTCGCCGTGCCGTTGAAGGCGTTATACAACGGCGTCGCCGCGGCATCGTACTGGCTCATCGGCGCCAATCCCAGAATCAGTTCGATCGTGCGCAGCACGCCGGACGTCGTGTACAGCGTGTGGTCGACGAACGCGCGCTTCGCAAACGGGCTGGCGACCAGCAGCACGCTTCGGTGCGAGTCGACGTGGTCCGGCCCGGACTGCGCATCGTCTTCGACGATGAAGATCGCCGAGTCCTTCCAGACGCTGCTGCTCGAAATGCCTTCGACGAGCCGGCCGAGCGCGAAATCGTTGTCGGCGACCATCGCCGTCGGCGTCGGCGCGCCCGGCTTCGTGCCGCTCGTGTGATCGTTCGGCAGCCGGATGATCGACAACTGCGGCAGCGTCCCGGCCGCTTCGAACGCGCGGAATTCGTCGAGCCAGCGGTCGACGCGTTTCTGATCGGTGATGTCGAGGTCCCACCCGGGATACGCCGGCGACACGAGCCCGTGAAGTCCGGGTACCGTTTCCACCGCAGTCACGTCACCCGCAGCGGAGCGCGACGTGTGCGCAACGAACTCGCCGTAGCTGCGCACCGAGACGTTCGCGCGGCGTGCCGCGTCCCAGATGTAGCCGCCCTGCGGCGCCGAGATGTTCCCGAACGGCGACCGCATGAATCCGCCACCCTCGCTCAAATATGGACCGCCGCGGTTCGCCGTAAACGTCTGCCACATCTTCTGGACGAAGTCGGTGGCGTAAGCCGCCGTCGAATAGGCGTGACCGTTGTAGCTGACATCGGCGTCGACGTAGAAATTGTCGAACAGCACGAAGTTCTGCGAGAGGGCGTGCGCGTTCGGGGTCGAGTCGTTGCCGAACAGCACGAGCTTCGGCTCGCCGTTCCCCTGTGCGATGTCGCCGAGAATCTGGTCGTACGTGCGATTCTCGCGAATGACGTAGAAGACGTGCTTGATCGGCGACGAGCCGCCGACCTTTGCCGGAATCGCCGTGCCGAGCGGTGCGTTCAAGGGCGCGATGCGTATGGCGTCCGAGTACGGCGACAACGTCGCGACCTTGCGTGTATGGTCACTCAACGCAGTGCGGTCGGGCGTCGCGATCGAGGAAATGGAGCCGACAAGGCGTGTCTCCATCCCGCCATTCGTCATGTTCGCCTGCGACGCCATCCCCTTCCCGCTCAACGCGAGAATCTGTTTGCCGTCTCGCGAGAACGCCGCGCCGGTCGGATACCAACCGGTCGGAATGAAACCGCTGACGACCGCGTGGACCGGATTGCTGATGTCGACAACGGCGACGGCGTTGATGTCGGCGTTCGCAACGAGCAACGTCGCGCCGTCGGGCGAAACGCTGACCGAGTTCGGCGTCGACGTACGCGGCGCGTCCGGATACATCGTCACCGCGATCTGCTCGACCGGCTGCAGCGTCTGCGTGTCGAAGGACCAGACGGACGCGCTGTTGGCGCACGCGACGAAAAGGCGGCGGCCGTCGTTCGACAATGCCATCGCATTCGGATGCTCGTCGACGGCGAGGTCGGCGACGGTCACGAGCGAATCCGCCTGCAGCACCGCGACGCGCGCCCCGCCCCACATCGACACGTACACGAACCTGCCGTCCGCGGACGGCAGCACGGTGTACGGTTCGACGTCGAGTTGCGTCGTCTTGGTGACGGTACCGGACGCGACGTCGATGGCGGAGACCGTCATCGCGAACACGCGGGCGACCCACAGGGTCTTGCCGTCACGGCTGATCGAGAGACCGCCGGCGAAGGAGTCGCCGGTGACGCCGGGCAGCGCAAACGTACGCCCGCGCGTGAGCGTTCCGTCCGCGAACGAGAACTCCTGTACGTTGTTCTGATTGGCACCGCTCGAGTACACCTTCGTGCCGTCCGGGCTCCACACGAGACCGAGCCATGCCGCGTCGATGGGGAGTGTGCTCTTCACGGTCCATCCCGCCACGTCAATCACGCTCAGAGACGGACGCGAGAGACCGTTGTTGGTCACGATTGCGTAGCGGCCGTCGGGCGAGAGCGCGAGATTGAGCGGGAACGTGCCGAGGGTGAGGTGTTTACCGGCAGGCGCCAGACGCCAGCCATTCGGCAGCAGCGTGCTGCCGTCGGTCTGTGCGCCGGGCATTGCGGTGGCGAGAGACGTCGCCGATTGCGCGCGCGTGATCAGCACGGAGCTGACCACCGTCATTACCAACGCAGCGAACCCAAGGGCTACCCTGCGCATCGTCGTGGGGGAGACGACATGCGTCATTTTCGGACTCTACGACTGTCGAGTTGGTGCGATAACCGTACCAGAAGTTCCAAATAGTGCAATCGGTACGGGTACGGAAATCGAACGTATATCTAAAGGCCGACGATCCCGCGGCGGAGGGCGAAGCGGATGAGCTCCTTCTGACCTTTCAGTCCGAGTTTCCGGAGCAAATTCGCCCGGTGCGTCTCGGCGGTGCGGGGGCTGATGGCGAGTTTTTTTCCGATCTCCGGATTTGTCAGTCCCTGCGCGGCCAGCTCGAGCACTTCACGCTCGCGACGGCTCAACGCGTCGTACGGATCCGGTGACGATTTCGCACGCATTGCATACGCCTCGAGGCGGCTTTCCGACAGCGGAGCGCTGAGAAACTGCCGGTTTCTCGCCGCGTGCTGAACCGCGTCGACCAGCTCAGACGCGCTGGCCTCCTTCAGCACGTACCCAATCGCTCCGGCCCGAAGCGCCTCGACGACATAGGCGTCGCCCGCATGGACCGAGAGGATGACGACTCGCGTACGCAACCGCCGTTCGGCGAGGTGCCGCAGCACTTCGTATCCACCCATCAGCGGCATGACGAGGTCCAGCACGAGGACATCTGGATCCAGTGCCTCGACCTGCTGCAGCGCGGCGCGACCGTCGGCCGCTTCACCGACGATCGTGATCGTCGCGTGCCCCTCGAGCACGGCCCGTACGCCGCGCCGAACCACGTCGTGGTCGTCGGCGATGACGACGCGGATGTTCATGGGCCCGCATCATACAATCGGCCGCATGGAAAAGACGCTCCATGACATGTTCGTGCTCGGTCTGCCGATCGGCGAGAAGATGCTCCGCCCGATCGTGGTATATGTGTTCTTGATCCTCGGCTTGCGCCTCGCCGGCAAGCGCGAGCTCGCCCAGCTGAACCCGTTCGATCTCGTGGTCCTGCTGACGCTCTCGAACACGGTGCAGAACGCGATCATCGGCGACGACAACAGCGTGACCGGCGGCGTCATCGGCGCGACGACGCTGCTCGCACTCAACTACGCGGTCGCGCGGTTCCTCTTCGATCACGACAAGCTGGATCGGATCGTCGAAGGGGATCCCGACATCCTGATCCTCGACGGCCACATCTGCGAGGATCGCATGCGGGCGGAGCTGATCACGCGCAACGAGCTCGAAGCCGCGGCGCACAAACAGGGGTTCGCGTCGCTCGAGGACATCGATCGCGCGATGCTCGATCCTGGCGGCAGCATTTCGTTCTTCGCGAAGAAGCCGACGCACGAAGACACCAGACACCGGGAACTGCTCGAACGCATCGATCGTTTGTCGGCGCAAGTGGCGGCGATGAAGTCATGAGGCGCACACACACGAACCAACCACAGAATTCATTGAACGCACGGAAGATCGTTGCGTTGATGGTTTCTGTGATTGCTGTGCATTCCGTGGTTGCGTTCACTCAGCGCAAGCCACGGGCGCGCGATCTCGGCATCGCGCCCGGGATATACGAACCGGGACCGCTCAATGCCATCACCGATGTGGCTGACGTGCGCGTCGGTCAGACGACGATCGTCGAGGGTGACACGGTTCGCACCGGCGTGACCGCGATCGTGCCGCATGGCGGCAACGTGTTTCAGGACAAAGTCGCGGGCGCGGTGTTTGTCGGCAACGCGTTCGGCAAGCTCGGCGGTTCGACGCAGGTCAACGAACTCGGCACGATCGAAACGCCGATCGTGCTGACGAATACGCTGAGCGTCGGCGTCGCGATGGACGCCGTCGTGCGCTACACGATCGATCAACGCGGCAACGAGCAGGTGCGGTCGGTCAACGCGCTCGTCGGCGAGACGAACGACGGCGGCCTGAACGACATCCGCGGCTTGCACGTGAAGACCGATCACGTCCTCGCCGCGATCCGCAGCGCGAAAACGGGTCCGGTGCAGGAAGGCACGGTCGGCGCCGGCACCGGCACCATCAACTACGGATGGAAAGGCGGCATCGGCACATCGTCGAGAAAAACGCGCGACTACACCGTCGGCGTCCTCGCGCAAACCAATTTCGGCGGCAACCTGACCATCGCCGGTACCCCTATATATAAAGTGCTGCAGCCGCCGGGCCGGCGCGGGAACAATGCCGACATCTCGCCCACAACTCGCGAACAGCGAGCGGCCGGGGATGGCAGTTGCATGCTCGTCGTCGCGACGGATGCGCCGTTCGATGCGCGCGACTTGAAGCGCCTCGCGGCACGCGCGGTGTTTGGCCTCGGCCGCACCGGTTCGGCGTACAGCAACGGCAGCGGCGACTTCGCGATTGCGTTCTCGACCTCGCTGGAGATGCGCAGCCGCTTCAACGATCAGGCCGCCCGCGCGCGCAAAGTCCTGCCGCCCGATGCCACTTCTCCGCTGTTCGAAGCGGCGTTGGAGGCGACCGAAGAAGCGGTCTACAACGCGCTCTTCCAGGCGACGACGGTGACATCGCGCTTTGGGACCGCCGACGCGATTCCGGTCGAGAAGGTTCGCGAGCTGTTGAGACAATGAAAATCTATCTGGCATGCACTGTACGCGGCGATCGCGGCGGCGTCGAAGCGGGCCGTGCGATCGCCGAGCGGCTGCGCGAACTCGGGCACGAAGTGTTGACGCTGCACCTGCTCGCCGATAACGTCGAGTCCGCTGAAGCCCAGGTGACCGAGGAGCATGTGTTCCGCCGCGATCTCGAATGGCTAAACGCCTGCGACCTTCTGATCGCCGAGGCATCGGGATCCAGTTTCGGCGTCGGCTTCGAGGTCGGCTACATCCTCGGCCGCGCGCCTCAGACTGGCCAGCGCGTCCTGCTGCTCTACGATCGCAACCGACGTCACGCGATCTCCCGGCTGATCACCGGCAACGCCAGCGCGTTCGGCTACGGATCGATCCAGGAACTCGTGCAATTGGTAACGGCCGAGTTAGCGAACCGTTGACGCTCGTCAACGGCGACGGATACGATTCGTGTCATCGTGTCCGCGACCGTCTCGGGTCGACATATCCCGCTCGCTGCTGTTCGTGACGCGGCGACCGCTGTATACGGCGCCGCCATCCGCACGCCGCTCGTTCGCCTCGGCGACTCGAACGTGTACCTCAAACTCGAAGCGCTGCAGCCGATCGGATCGTTCAAGATCCGCGGCGCATACAACGCGGTCCGCCAGCTGACGCCGGATCAACTGCGCGATGGCGTCTGGACGGTCAGCGCCGGCAACGCGGCACAAGGCGTCGCCTTCGCCGCGCGCAAAGTCGCCGCCGCCTGTTCCGTCATGGTGATGGACACGGCCCCCGATACGAAGATCAAAGCCATTGAGCGTCTCGGCGCTTCGATCGTGCGCGCGACGTACGACGAGTGCTGGCGCACGGTCGAGACACACGGCTCGGATCGGATGCGCGGTCACTTCGTGCACCCGTTCGACGACGACCAGTTCATCGCCGGCAACGGAACCGCTGCGCTCGAAATTCTCGAGGATCTACCGGAGGTCGAGGCGATCGTCGCGCCGCTCGGCGGCGGCGGCCTCCTCTCCGGCATCGCAGCCGTCGTCCGCGAACTGAAACCGTCGACGCGTGTGTTCGCGGCGGAACCTGACACGGCGGCGCCGCTCTCGGCGTCGCTCGCCGCCGGACAACCGATTTATTTCGACAACTGGACCGCCTCGTTCGTCGATGGCGCCGGCGGCAAGTCGGTGATCAAGACGATGTGGCCGCTCCTCAACCAACTGCACGGATCGATCGTCGTGACGCTGGATGACGTGGCGCGCGGCATGAAGCTGGTCGCCGAACGCGTGCATGTCATCGCGGAAGGCGCGGCCGGCTGCGCGATTGCCGCGGCACTCTCCGGCAAGGCCGGCAGCGGACCGACCGTCGCGGTCGTCTCCGGCGGCAACATCGATCTCCCCAAATTCGCCGCGCTCGTGGGCGCATGTGACAAATGAGCAGACAACTCGATCGACCGGTCCTGCCCGAACGCATCGCACGACTCGAAGAACTGGCGATCGACCTGTGGTGGAGCTGGCATCCCGAAGGACGCGCCGTGTTCCGGCGTCTCGACTACCAGCTATGGCGCGCGACGGCGCACAACCCGGTCCGGGTGCTGCGCATCATCCCGCGCGAAAAACTGCTGGCCGCAGCGGAGGATCGCGGGTTTCTCGATTGTTACGACCGCGCCGTTGCCGCGCTCGACGACGCGCGCGCGGCGAAGCACACGTGGTGGGCCAACACGTTTCCACACGTCAGCGGCCACTCGATCGCGTACTTCTCCGCTGAATTTGCGCTGCATCAGTCGCTGCCGATCTACGCGGGCGGCCTCGGCGTGCTGGCCGGCGACCACTGCAAGGAGGCCGGCGACCTCGGCGTCCCGCTCATCGGCGTCGGGTTCATGTACCCGCAAGGATATTTCCACCAGCACATCTCGGCGGAAGGGTGGCAGGAAGAGAGCTACGAGAAGCTGGATTGGAACGACGCGCCGATCGAACCGGCGCTGACGCCTGACGGCAAGCCGTGCATCACCGCCGTTCCGCTCGGCGATCGCTCGGTGCTGCTGCAGATCTGGCGCGTGCGCCTCGGGCGCGTGAAGATTTATCTGCTCGATACCGACCTCGAAGAGAACGCGCCGTGGGATCGCGAATTGTCCGCGCGGCTCTACGGCGGCGATCGCGAAACGCGCATCCAGCAGGAAATCATTCTCGGCATCGGCGGCGTGCGTGCGCTGAAGGCACTCGGTTCCGATCCCGGCGTCTTCCACCTCAACGAAGGTCACGCCGGCTTCGTCGTCCTGCAACGGATCCGCGATCTCATCGAACAGGGCGCGTCGTTCGATTCGGCGCTCGACGAGATCCGCCAGTCGACGATCTTCACGACGCATACGCCCGTACCGGCCGGACACGACGCGTTTCCGTTCCATCTCGTCGAGAAACATCTCGCCGGCGCGTGGGGCACGCTCGGGGCAAACCGGGACCGGTTCCTCGCGCTCGGGTCGTACGACAACGGCGGCGGCGCGCAGTTCAACATGACGGCGCTCGCGATCCGCTCGGCGGGCATGACGAACGCCGTGAGCCAGCTCCACGGTCAGGTGACGCGCGCGATGTTCCAGCCGATGTGGCCGAACATCCCCGAGAACGATCGTCCGGTGACGTCGGTCACCAATGGCGTCCACGTCGCGACGTGGATCGCGCCGGACCTCGACGCGCTGTTCATCAAATATCTCGGCGCCGACTGGCACGACCGCCACGATGATCCCGCGATGTGGGACGGGATCCTCGCGATTCCGGACGAGGAACTGTGGAACGTCCGCCAGGGACTGCGACGCTACCTCTTCACCTTCGTCCGCGAACGCGCGCGGCAGCGCTGGACCGAAGAGCACGTCGGCATCCCGCGCGTCGTCGCCGCCGGCACGCTGCTCGAGCCCGAGGCGTTGACGCTCGGCTTCGCGCGCCGCTTCACCGGCTACAAACGTCCCGAGCTGATCTTCACGGATCCCGCCCGGCTCGCGCGGATCCTGAATGCGACCGGGCGTCCGGTGCAGATCATCTTTGCCGGCAAGTCACATCCGGCTGACGACATCGGCAAGCACCATCTGCAGCGCGTCTACAAACGCGCGCTCGATCCGATGTTCGCCGGCAGAATCGCCTTCGTCGACGACTACGATCTGCACGTCGCGCATTTCCTCGTGCAAGGGTGCGACGTCTGGCTGAACAACCCGCGCAAGCCGCTCGAAGCGAGCGGCACGAGCGGCATGAAAGCGGCGATCAACGGCGTGCCGCACATGAGCATCGGCGACGGATGGTGGGCCGAAGGCTTCACCGGCGCGAACGGCTGGACGATCGACGGCGGAATGACCGGCGACAACTACGACGCCGTCGATCACGCCGACGCGAACGCGATGTATCGGATCCTCGAAGAAGAAGTCGTGCCGGCGTTCTACGATCGCGACGCCAACGGCGTGCCAACCCGCTGGATTGCCGTCGTCAAGCAGGCGATCCGCACCGTGGCGCCCAACTTCGCCGCACGGCGCATGGTGAAGGAATACGTGGACCGCATGTATGCGCCCGCACTCGACCGCCGCATGGCCAAATCTGAAGTCTGAACTCTGAAGTCTGAAATGCTAGACTTCAGAAATGCCTCGCAAGTCGGTCGCCAAGTCGCGGTGCGCGCTCTGCGGCGCCAAAGACGTATCGGAGCCGCGCGGCGAAGAGAAGTACTGTCGCGACTGCTGGGACAAGAAGATCGCGGTCGAAGAGATCGTCGCGCGTGAATTCGCGCTCAAGCGCTACATCCGCGCGCACTCGGCCGAGAAATACCTCATCTATCACTCGACGTTGAAACGCCCATGCGGCCAGCTCCTCGTGGTCGACGACGGGTATGACCTGTTCTTGACGCTCGTCCTCTACCCGAATTTCGCGTGGGACGAACCGGCGTATCACCTCGAGGGCGACCCGGAAGGTCGGCTGTTCTCGGAGCTGCTGGTCGACGTGGTTGCAGCTGAGGTAATCGAACCGTGGGGCGGGGGCAAGTGGCACATGGAGATCTTCCGGTCCCAAAATCCCGAGCCGGAAGATTGGAACGGCGAGATGTAGCCGACGTTCAAGGCATAAGGTATAATCTTTTGTTCAGTTTACAGCTCGTCCATTTTCGGGAGGATCATATGAATCGCGCGCGCGTCCTTTTCGCCGCGACCGTCGCCGGCGCTGCACTCGTCGGCGCCACCACGTTCGCTCAAGAGTCCAAACCGCAGGCACCGGCCATGCAATCCATCCTGGCGGGGAAGAAATTCATCCCGCCGGTCCGCGGTCAGGCCGAAATCGACTACGTCAAAGATGCCACGCGCCGCGAGGGGTCGACGTTGATCACCAAGATCCACGTCAAGAACACCGGCGCTGCGCCGATCGCGCGCCTCAAGGTCACCGAAACGTGGTACGACAAATCGCAGCGCGAAATACCGGGCGGCGAAGGCGTCATCAACGGGATGCTCCAGCCTGGTGAAGTGCAGACGATTGAAGTGCGGACGCCGACGAATCCGAACTTCAACGTGCAGATGCTGCAGTTCGCGCACGCGAACGGTACGATCAAGCCGCACTCGGTCAAATCGCTTGACGCCCCGAAAGACGCGGCCGCGCCTGGCGCCAAGAAAGAACCGGCAGCGAAGAACGCTTCGGCGACAAAGAAAAAGTAGTCGGGCCTCGGGATTCGGGGTTCGGGCTTCGTAGGGCGGGTCCTTTGGGACCCGCCTTTCTTTTTCGCGCCGTATAATCCGCACGCCGATGCCATTCGAGTCAGGTGTACGACTCGGGCCGTATGAGATCGTCGCGCCGCTCGGGGCTGGCGGCATGGGCGAGGTGTACCGCGCGCGCGACACACGGCTGGATCGCACTGTCGCCGTCAAAGTCCTGCCGCCGCAACTCGCCGCCGATCCCGAACTGCGGGAGCGGTTCGAGCGCGAGGCGCGGGCGATCTCATCGCTCAACCACCCGCACATCTGCGCGCTGTTCGACGTCGGACGCGACAACGACGTCGACTTCCTCGTCCTCGAGTTCCTCGAAGGCCACACGCTCGCCGACCGTCTGACGAAGGGCGCCCTGCCCGTCGACGAGGCGGTGCGGATCGCGATTCAGATATGTGACGCGCTCGACAAAGCGCATCACGCCGGCATCGTGCATCGCGACCTGAAACCGGCGAACGTGATGCTGACGAAGTCCGGCGCGAAACTGCTCGACTTCGGCCTCGCGAAAGCGGCCGCGCCCGTGGTGACGACGAGCGGCCTCTCGATGCTCCCGACGACGCCGCCGAATCTGACGGCGCAAGGCGCGATCCTCGGGACATTTCAGTACATGGCCCCGGAGCAGATCGAAGGACTCGACGCCGACACGCGGACCGACGTCTTCGCGTTCGGCGCGCTGCTGTTCGAGATGATCGCCGGTCGACCGCCGTTCGAGGGGAAGACGCGCGCGAGCCTGCTCGGCGCGATCCTGAAAGACGCGCCGCCGCCGCTTCACGTGGCGCCGCAGCTCAACCGGATCATCTCGACGTGCCTCGAGAAAGATCCCGACGACCGCTATCAGTCCGCCAGAGATTTGCTCCGCGATCTGCGATGGGCCGCCGAAGCGAAATCAACGGCGAACGCGGTCGTGGCGTCGCAAGCGCCCCGCGCGCGCGTCGCGGCGGCGCTGCTCCTGCTGACGATCGGCACCGCGGCGGGCGTGTGGGTCGCGTCGCGGTCACGGCCCGTGACCGGGATGGAACCGATCCAGTTCACCGTCGCCCCGCCGGATAACCAGACATTCGGCGGAGCGTCAAGCGGCGGCACCGGCGACGCGACGCAGCTCGCGCTGTCCCCTGACGGACGACACCTCGCGTTCGTCGCACGCGACGGCGACCGGCAGCGCCTGTGGATTCGCTCGGCGTCATCCGTGACCCCGCGCGCGCTGGCGGGCGCCGAAGACGCGACGTTTCCTTTCTGGTCGCCGGACAGTCGACAGGTCGCATTTTTCGCCGCCGGCAAATTGAAGAAGATCGCGGTCGCCGGCGGACCGCCGGTGGTCCTATGCGATGCGCCGAGCGGCCGCGGAGGGACGTGGAGCCGCGACAACGTGATTCTGTTTGCCTCGTCGGGCACCGACGGCCTGATCCACCGCGTCTCAGCCGCCGGCGGCGTTCCGAACGCCGCGTCGAAGTTCGACGCCGCGTACGGCGAAAACTATCATCGGTTCCCGTCGTTCCTGCCCGACGGCCGGCATTTTCTGTTCACAGCCGCTGTGGGGGCCTGCTGTCCGCCGACGAAGGCGGCACAGATTCGTATAGGCGCGCTCGATACGAACGAAACATCCACTCTTTTTCAGGTCGAGTCGTCGGTGCAGTACGCATCCGGACATCTGTTCTTCGTGCGCAACGGCACGCTGATGGCGCAGCCGTTCGACGCATCAGCGCTCAAGCTGACGGGCGATGCCTTCCCCGTGGCGGAACAGGTCGGTTCGGAAGGGAGCCGCTACGGGTCGTTTTCGGTGTCGGACAACGGTGTGCTCGCGTATGGGCCGGGAGCGACGTTTTCGACGCTGCAGTTGACGTGGCGGGATCGGTCGGGCCGCACGATCGCGACGGTTGGCGAACCTGCGCAATACATGGACGTGTCGTTGTCGCCCGACGACCGGCACATCGCCGTGACGCTCCCCTCGGCGTCCGGCGACGACCGCGACATCTGGATCGTCGACTCTCAGCGCGGCACGACGTCGCGACTGACCTTCGATCCCGGACTCGATGTGCAGGCCGTCTGGTCACCGGACGGGACCCGAATCGCGTACGAAAGCACGCGCGACGGTCGCCCCGTCATTCGGCTGAAAAACGCCGCCGGCACGTCGACGTCCGAAGTCCTCGTGCAAGGCGACGCCCTGCTGTACCAGCCATCGGATTGGTCGCGCGACGGCCGGTTTCTCCTCTACCGGCAGAGCGTCCCCGGGACGAGCAGCGACGTGTGGGTGCAGCCGCTCTTCGGCGACCGCAAGCCATTTGCATTCGTGCGGACGGAGGCGACCGAATACGGCGCGGTCTTCAGCCCCGACGGTCGATGGGTCGCCTACCAGTCGAACGAAACGAGCACGACAGAAGTCTACGTCCAGCCGTTTCCGCCGACCGGCGCGAAGTACCAAGTGTCGCGCAATGGCGGCAGCCAGCCCGAATGGCGCCACGACGGCAAGGAGTTGTTTTTCAGAGCGCCACAGGGCTTGATGGCGGTCCCGGTCGATGGCGCAGCCACGCAGTTCGAGGCCGGTATTCCGCACGTGCTGTTCGCCACCAACATGGTGGGCAGCATAACGGGCCGCGCCTACGCCGTCGCGAACAACGGCGAACGATTCCTGGTCGTCAGCAGCGCCGACCGCTCGGTGGTCAAGCCAATCACCGTGCTGGTCAACTGGCTCTCCGCTATCCAGAAATGACTATTTGTGGGCCTTGGGCTGTTTCGGCGCGAACAGGTCGCCGAAGTAGTCGTGGTCGTACCACGCGGGACGCGCGGCGGCGTTGGCGATCACGCGCACTGCGCGAAAATTCAGCTCCGCAAACTTCGCGCCCGCCTGCCAGTTGATCGGCAGCGACAGATCATCGGACGGCTGGTGATAGTTCGTCGTCAGGTATTTCTGCCAGGCGGCGCTGCCGCCGTTCGCCATCCCTGTCGCCAACATCACCGCGGGCACGCCGACCTTCACCATGGCGTAGTGATCCGATCGGACGAAGACCGCCTGCTCGGGCATCGGATCGGGCGACACGTCGACGTGCATCGAGGCGCCTGCCTCGCGGATCGCCTTGTCCATCGTCGAATGCGTGCCGCCGTACGCGACGACGTCGGTGAAGTCGTAGAGCAGCAGCGGCATGTCGAGATCGATTGCGGCGACGATCGACGAGGCGGGGACCGTCGGGTTGTGCGCGAAGTACTCGGCGCCGAGCAGCCCTTTCTCTTCCGCCGTATTGGCGACGATCAGGATCGACCGCTTCGGCCGCTGCGGATCCATCGTGAACGCGCGCGCGACCTCGAGCAGTGTCGCGATACCCGCTGCGTTGTCGAGCGCGCCGTTGTTGATGCGATCGCCGGTCCCGTGCTTCGCGATGCCGATGTGGTCCGAGTGCGCCATCAGCGCGACGTACTCGTGCTTCAGCCGCGGATCGGATCCGTCGATGACGCCCACAACCT
Source organism: Vicinamibacterales bacterium (assembly GCA_035652075.1). Classification (GTDB taxonomy): domain Bacteria; phylum Acidobacteriota; class Vicinamibacteria; order Vicinamibacterales; family CAVVIG01; genus Gp6-AA45. The sequence continues at coordinate 81,634 of DASREL010000027.1, read as the reverse complement.
CGGGGCTGCGATACCGACGCGTCTTGGTCTTCACGGTGATGCGCGCGGTCGTTTTCAGCGCCATCCCCTTCGGCCGACCGCCGGAGCGATCCGCGTCATCGAGGATCGACGCCAGCGTCGCAGGTGCGCTGTCGAACAGCGACTCGGTCGCCGACGGCTCCATCATGACGCTCGCGCGCAAGCCACCTGACGGGTCGAACGGCACGCCGTCGTGACCGACCCACGTCGTCGAAGGCTCGCCCGCGAAGCGCTTGACCGCTTCCCATGGAAATGCTTTGAGGCCGACGCGCGTCTGCACCGCAATCGTCGCGAGCGCACCGTGTTCGGCCGCGACGTGGGCCTGCATGCTGCGGAGATGCGCGCCGACTTCGCTGTCGAAACCCGCGGGGATCCCCCGTAACACGGCCACGACCTTGCCGCGGACGTCGACTCCGCTGTAGTCGTCGAACCCGACCGCGCGATCGTCGATGCCGTACCCGACGAAGACGATCGGGGCATCAATCGAGACCTCGCCGCCGCCGATTGGGCCCTGCACGAGCACGTCCTCGCCCTGCGTAAACGTCCGGTCGCCGTGTGGCGTCCTCAGCGCGAATGACGGCGCCGGCGTGTCGAGAGCGGACTCCACGAGGTCGACGTTCTCGAAGTAGCCGTCGGTCCCGGCGGGTTTGACGCCGAGCACCGCGAACTGCGACGCGATGTAGCGCGCGGCGATTTCGTGCCCGCGCGTCCCTGCCTCGCGCCCTTCGAGCAGATCATCGGCGAGAAACGCGACGTGCGCCTTGAAACGGTCGGCGCTGAAGTGCGGTTCGGTGTCGGCAACGACGGCAAGCGAGAGGCCGGCCGCGAGGACGAGCGCGATGAGGCTATTCAGCTTTTTCAAATTTGATCTGGGTCGCGGTCGATTTCGGGATCGCAACGATGTGATAGGGGAAGGTGAGGATCTGTGCGGTCACGCCGCCCGGCGTCGGCCGCGTCTCTCTGTACTTCACGATCAACGCGCCGTTTGCGTCGATCGTGCTGACGATCGCGATGCTGTAGCCGGCGGTGTTCCGGCTGCCCATGAACACCGCCACCACGGATTCCTTCGAGAAGTCGATCCCCGGCATCGGCCGATCCGGCGAATGCTGCTGCCACAGTTTCCGCCACTCGGCTGCGTCGTGGATGACCACCTGCTTCGCGTCTTCGATGTTCGACTGGTCACCTTTCTCGACAGTGCGTGGCGTCTGCGCGAACGCGCCGGTTGCGATCAGCCACGAAACACACGAAAACACGAAAACACGAAACATCATCTGAATCACCGCACCGCAATCGGTGGCGTCACGCTGAAGCGCACCTGCCGTTCCACGGCTGGACTGTTGCCGAGACGCGATTTCGCCGACACGGTGAGCACGTACAAACCGGGCGCGAGATCCTTCATCGGCACGCGCGTGCTGTACCCGAAACCGCCTGTCTTGCCGCCGAAATCGGCGGTATCGCGCTGCTCTTCCGTCTTGAACATCTGCTTTCCGTCGTCGGTCGTCACCGTTGTCGTGATGTCGACTTTGTGCGCGACTTTCGTTTCGTTGTCGTAGATCTCCGCGAAGAGCGCGACCTCGTCGTTCTGCGGGAAAGACCGCAGCGCTGCGGCCGGCGCCGGCAGGACGCCGCGCGTCTGCTCGTCGGGATGCGCCGTCGCGATCTGCGAGGCGGCGATGGACGTCAGGGCGAGGCCGCTCATGCTGAACGGCGTTTTCATGAAGTCGGGCACGTCGAGGTCGTAGAGCACCGAGCCGACGTTGCCGCCGCTCGAGTCGTGCGCGGCGATGCGGAGTTGATACCGACCCGGCGGCACCTCGAATCTGTTCAACAACCGGAGACCGGTCGCTTCGATGCGCGTTTTCGTTTCAGGCCGCAGGTTGGTCATCGACACCATATCAGTGTCGCCGCCCTGCACTTTGCCCTTGGCATCGATGGCCATGTACGACAGCTGGATCTTGTCCTGCTGCGTCAGGTTCAAATCGCGTCCGCGCAGTTCGACGCCCAGGAGCACCGACGCCTTCGGCGCCGTGCCTTTGAACGGCGCCGCGAACACGTGCATCGTCAACCCGCTGACCGGCAGCGGGCTGTCGAGCGCGGCGCGCACCTCCGGCGTCCGCGTGTCCTTCGGGTTGACCTTCTCCGGCGCCGCCTTCTTCGGCGTGACGTACCCTTTGCGCGCGCGGACCGTCAGCCCCGGTCGCGTGACGCGCACGTTGATCTTGTGCTCGCGTCCGGGCCGCGCATCCGGCGGATAGTACGCGAGCACGTAGTACGAGCTGTTGTCCTCGACGATGCGATCGTACGCCGTCGAGAAATCATTTTTGTTCACGACAGCGAACCCGCCTGTTTCGTCGGACAGGACGCGCAGGCTGTCTTGCGACATGCGCAGTTCGTTGGCGAGCGACCCGGGACCGATCCCGAGCGACGTGTCGTCAGGAAACGCTCCGATCTCAATCGATTCGTCGCCGAGATCGGTCAACCCCCGCGGATCGATCCCGTAGATCGATACGTTCGAACGCGTCGCCGCCTGGATGACCTCGTTGGTCTTCTCGATGATGTCGGTGGCGCTGTAGTGCGTCGAGCCGTTGCCGGGAATCAGATCGGTGATGTCGTAGTCGATGCCTTCGCTGACGAACAGAATCGTCTTGCGGCGACCGCGCACCGACGAGAACCACTCGGCGACATTCTTCAACGTGTCGAGCGTGTTCTTCGCGTTCATCGCGCGCTCTTGATCCTCGGGGTCGTTCAACGCATCGCCCTGCTGGCGGATGTCGCGGGTGTTGTAGTACTCGCGCGTCTTGTTGGCCGTCATGGAGTCGAGCTTGTGACCCTGCGTCTTGTCGACCGCAGCCAGCAGCAATCGCTTGTTGTTCGTGAATTCCTGGCTGTTGTCGGTCGCGCCGAACGTGTGCACGACAGCCATCAGGTCGTTCGCGCCGAGGCGGCGCTCGATGAACTGCTTCGCCGCCGCCTTGACGCGCTGCGTCCGGCCGAACCGCGTGTGGTTGTCGTCGATGACCATGACGTACACACGACCGTCGAACGGACGTTCGTTCGTTTGGACGTCGGGTTCGATCGGCGACGAGGCGTACAGCGGTCGATCGAACCGTTCGATCGGAATGTCGACGAACGTGAACGTGTTGATCGACTGCGGCTTGCCGTCCTCCATCACCTGAAAGTCTTCTTTTTTCAGATCGCGGACGAGTTTGCCGTCACGATCCGTCACGACGACGTCCACTTCCACGTAATCCACCTGGACGCGGAAGGTTGGTTGTTGCGGCTGCGGGGCCGGTGGCGTCTGTTGTCCCGCCGACACAACCGTGCCGGCAAGACAGACGACGAGCGTCGCGAAATGTAAGCGTTTTTTCATACGGCTGCTCTAGGGTCGATTATAAGCGTGCGGCTATACTGATTACCTGTGTCTCAGACGACGGTGACGACCGAAGGGCTTGATATTGCGGCGGTGCAAGCCGCCCTCGCAGCCGACGGCGTCGACGGCTGGCTGCTCTACGACTTCCGCGGCATCAACCCGATTGCCGCCGATGTCACAGCCGTCAACAAGCAGGGCGGCCACCTGGCGACGCGCCGGTGGTACTACTTCATCCCGGCGACCGGCCAGCCGCGAGCGCTCGTCCATGCGATCGAACCGAAATCGCTCGCGCACTTGCCCGGCTCCGCCGAGCGCTACGCCGGTCGCGATCAGCTCGAAGCAGGACTCAAGCATCTGCTGTCAGGCGTCCGTCGCATCGCGATGGAATACTCCCCGAACTGCGCGATTCCATATGTCTCGCGCATCGACGCGGGCACGATCGAACTCGTCCGCGGGACCGGTGTCGAGGTCGTGTCGTCCGGCGATCTCATCCAGCGCTTTTCCGCGGTGTGGAGCGACCAGGCGATTCAGACGCACCGCGCGGCGTCCCAGATGCTTTACCGCGTCAAGGATCGTGCGTTCGACGCGGTCGGCCGGCGGTTGCGGGACGGCGTCCCGACCACGGAATACGACATCCAGCAACTGATGATGGGCTGGTTCGGGGATGAAGGCCTCATCACCGATTCGCCGCCCATCGTCGCGGCCACCGAACACGCCGGCAACCCGCACTATCAACCCACCGCTCAGCATCACCGCGTCCTCCGCATGAACGACCTCGTCCTGCTCGACCTGTGGGGCAAGCTCGACGTCCCCGGCGCGGTGTTTGCTGACATCACGTGGGTCGGGTACGTCGGCACGGACGTGCCGGAGCGCTTCACACGCGCGTTCGAGACGATCCGCGACGCACGCGATGCGTCGGTTCGCCTCGTGCAGGAGCGCACGCGCGCCGGACGCGAGATTCGCGGCTGGGAGGTCGATCGCGCCGCGCGCGAGGTGATCATCGGCCGGGGCTACGCCGCGCAGATCCTCCACCGGACGGGCCACAGTCTCGGGGAGACGGTCCACGGCAACGGCGTCAACATGGACGATTACGAGACGCACGACGATCGGCGCTTGCTCCCGGGAACCGGCTTTACGATCGAGCCGGGCGTCTATTTCGAAGACTTCGGCGTCAGAACGGAGATCAACATGGTCGTCGCCGCGCATGATGCGACGGTCACCGGTCCGCTTCAAACGGAAATCGTGAAGGTGTAGATAAGGTGTCGATGATGTCAACTCGCAAGACTACGTTTTTCTACGCGCTCCTCATCGCCGTCGCGTCGCTCGCCGTCGGCATGGTGCTCGCGTCGCGCCTCGATCTGACGCCGACCTCGTCCGCGCAGACGCTCAACGTCCCGCCGATGAACAGCGCGCCGATCACCGGTGCGTTGAACGCCGAGACGTTCCGCAACATCGCGAAAGCGGTGACGCCGTCGGTCGTCAACATCCGCACGACGATGAAGGCGAAGCAGAACGACCTGACGCAATTCTTCGGCGGCGGCGGTGGCGGCCAGGACGATCTGTTCCATCGCTTCTTCGGCCAGCCCGACGATCAAGATCAACAAGGCGGCGGACGCGGCGGCCGCGGCGGACGGAACCGCCAGCCGCAGCGTGAACCGAAGACGAGCGCCGCCGGCACCGGCTTCATCATCAGCAAGGACGGCTACATCCTCACCAACAACCACGTCGTCGAGGACGCGATCAAGATCGAGGTGTACCTCTACGGCGACGATGAAACGCCGTACGAAGCGAAAGTCATCGGCCACGATCAGCTGACGGACAGCGCGCTCATCGAGCTCGTCGACAAACCCAAGGGCGCGTTGCCCGAGGTGAAGTTCGGCGACTCGGCGCAGATGGGCCCCGGTGACTGGGTGATGGCGATCGGCAACCCGTTCGGCTACACGCACACCGTCACGGTCGGCGTCGTCAGCGCGATCGGCCGCGCGTTCCCGGTGTCGACCGGCCGCACGAACGACATGATTCAGACCGACGCGGCGATCAACCCGGGCAACTCGGGTGGCCCGCTGTTGAACGTGCGCGGCGAAGTGATCGGCATGAACACGGCGATCATCACGAACTCGCAGACCGAGGGCAACATCGGCATCGGCTTCGCCGTCCCGATCAACACCGTCCGCGATCTGCTGCCGCAGCTGCGCGCCGGCAAGATCACGCGCGGCCGCATCGGCGTCTCGGTGATTCCGGTGCCGCGCGAATCGTGGGAAGACTTCGGCTTGAAGGAACGCAAGGGCGCGCTCGTCGCGCAGGTCCCGAAGGGCAGCCCGGCGGAGAAAGCGGGCATCGAGCCGGGTGACGTGATCACCGAGTACAACGGCCGTCCGGTCGCGAGCCGCGACGAGCTGGTGAAGATGGTGATGGTCACCAAGCCGGGCACGTCGGTGCCGATGAAGCTGCTCCGCAACAAGACGGAGAAGACGGTCCACGTCACCGTCGAAGAGCTCGATCTCGAAGCGGAACAGCAGGCCACCGGCGGCGGCGGCCGTCGCAACCAGGAACAGGATCAGCAGGAGCCGGAAGAACAGGGCGCCAGCGGATTCGGCCTGACGCTCGAGAGCGTCACGGCGCAGATGGCGCGTCGCCTGCACTTGCCGTCGGGCCAGACCGGCGCGGTCGTGTCCGACGTCGATCAGGACGGGCCGTCGGCCGGCTTCCTGCGACCGGGCGACGTGATCCTGTCGGTGAACGGGAAAACGGTGTCGAGCGCGCAGGACGCGCAGCGCGAGCTGCAGAAGGTCCAGTCGAAACATCTCGCGCAGCTGCGCGTGTGGCGCGGCGACAGCGAGACGTTCGTCCCGATCCGAAAAGAATGATCGACGATCTGATTCGTGAACGCGGCCCGATCACGGTCGCCGCGTTCATGGAATTAGCGCTCTACCACCCCGAGTTCGGTTACTACGCCCGCGCGAGCCAACGGTCCGGCCGCGCGGGCGATTTTTTTACCAGCGTCGACGTCGGTCCCATCTTCGGCGAACTCCTCGAGGTTCAGATCGAGGAGATGTTTCGAAAATTAACCACAGAACCCACAGAACACACAGAAACCACACCGGCTGCTGTGCGTTCCGTGAATTCTGTGGTTGCCATTGATTTCGTGGAAGCGGGCGCGGGGAACGGTCGCCTCTCAACCGACATCCTGCGCGCGGCGAAGCGCGAGCATCCCGATTTCTACAACGCGCTCCATCTCCATCTCGTCGAAGCGAGCGCGGCGGCTCGCGCAGATCAGCGGACGACGCTCGGTGACGTCGCCGATCGTCTGACCTCGTCGTGCGGCGCGCTCCCGGAATCATTCGAGGGCGTGCTCATCGCGAACGAACTGCTCGATGCGTTCCCGGTGCATCAGGTCGTGATGCGCGAGGAGGGGTTGAGAGAGGTGTACGTGACAGGTCCCAAAGGACCCGCCCTCCAACTCGCCGAAGGCGCGCCGTCTACACCGCGACTGCAGCAGTACCTCGATGCTGTCGGTGCGAGACTGCAACCAGGCTGGCGCGCAGAAATCAATTTGAACGCGATTGACTGGATCCGCGAAGCCGCGCGGCGGATGCGCCGTGGCTTCATGATCCTGATCGACTACGGTCACGAGGCGCGCGATCTGTACTCGGCGTCACATTCCGCGGGCACGCTGACGACATTCTCGGGGCATCGCAGCGCGGATGACGCATGGCTGCACAAACCCGGCGAGCAGGACATCACCGCGCACGTCGACTTCACGAGCGTACGCGCGGCGGCGGAAGCCGAAGGGATGGAGACGCTCGGCTTTCTCGATCAAACGTATTTCCTGCTGGGGATCCTGAACCGCAGCGCGCGCTTGTCCACGTCCGCGTCCGGCGCCCTCAAGACGCTGCTGCTGCCCGGCGGTCTCGGCAGCACGCACAAGGTGCTGCTCTTGGGAAAGCACGTCGGGCGCCCCGCGCTGCTCGGCTGTTCGTTCAGAGTGCGCGTGACGTGATCGCGCTCGGCCTGCTGATCATGGTCGTGTCCGAGGCGGCGACGCTCGCGCGCGTCGAGCCGTTCTACTCGTGGAACACGCCGATCTGCTGGACCGGTTTCATTCTGTTCGCTGATGCGACCGTGTTCCGCGCGCGCGGGCGATCGTGGATCCGGTCCACGCCCCGCGAGTTCGTGCTGCTCGCGCTCCTGTCCATTCCGTTGTGGCTCGTGTTCGAGGGCTACAACCTCGTCATCCGGAATTGGTACTACGTCGGGCTGCCGGAAAACTTCTGGCTTCGAATGTTCGGCTACGCATGGTCGTTCGCGACGATCTGGCCGGCGATTTTCGAAGGGGCGGATCTGATCGATGGATGGGCAGGAAAGGCGGGAGCGGCCGGAGAGGCGGGACGGGCAAGACAACGCACTTTCTCTCCCGCCCCTCGGGCCCATCCCGCCCTTCCTGGCCGTCCTGCCCTTCCTGGCCGTCCTGCCCTTCCTGCCGTTCCCGCCCTCGTCGCAGGCGCCCTCATGCTCGCGTGCCCGTTCTTCGTTTCCCCATCGGTTGCCCGCTACCTGGCTGCGCCGGTCTGGCTTGGGTTCATTTTCCTGCTCGACCCGATCAACAGACGCTTCGGCGGCGAGTCGTTGCTGGATGACCGGAACAGGACGCGCAACCTCCTCATGAGCGGTTTATTGTGCGGCTTCCTGTGGGAATTCTGGAATTACTGGGCGGGCGCGAAGTGGCATTACACGGTGCCAATCATGGAACATGTGAAGCTGTTCGAAATGCCGCTGCCGGGCTTCCTCGGATTTCCGCCGTTTGCGCTCGAGTGTTTCACGATGTACGTCTTTGTCCGATTGATGTTTCGCAAGTTGGCGAGTTAAATAGACCGCATGCCCGCCACCGTTGAGCGCGAAATCAAGCTGCGATTCGCTGACGCCGACACGGCGCGCGCGGCGGTCGTCGCGGCAGGCGCGACGCCTCTGCGCGCGCGGCGGCTGCAGGAAGACGCGCTGCTCGATACCGACGAGGAGTCGCTGCGGGTGCAGCGATGCGTCCTGCGCGTCCGCGTCGAATCGGGCAAGAGCATCATCACGTTCAAAGGGCCCGCGCAACCGTCGCTCCTCAAGGTGCGCGAGGAGCTCGAAACGATGGTCAGCGACGGCGACACGATGCTCCAGCTTCTGCAGGCGTTGGGCTTCCATGTCTGGTTCCGGTATCAGAAGTACCGCGAAGAGTTCGCGCTCGAGGACGTGATCATCGCCGTCGACGAAACGCCGGTCGGCACCTTTGTCGAAATCGAAGGCGGAGATCGCGGCATCCACGACGTGGCGGAGTTGCTCGGCAAGTCGCCGAGCGATTACCTGGTCGACTCGTACCGCCGCATCTACATCACCGACTGCGACGCACGCGGCATCCCGTGCGCCGACATGGTCTTCGAGGACTGAGCGATTCGTCACGCCCTCGTTCTGACGGCGGGCCTCGGCACGAGGCTGCGTCCGCTCACCCACGTTCGCGCCAAGCCGGCGATCCCCGTTGCCGGCGTGCCGATGATTGTTCGCATCCTCTCCCATCTGCGCGAGAACGGTGTCACCGATGTCGTGCTGAATCTGCACCACCGTCCCGAAACGCTGACGGGTCTCCTCGGCGACGGCACCGCGCTCGGCGTGCGTGTTCGCTATTCATGGGAGCAACCGCGGATCCTCGGCAGCGCCGGCGGCCCGCGCCACGCGCTTCCTTTGTTCGGCGCCTGGCTACCTTCAGGTGCCGACGGTCCACTCCTGATCGTCAACGGCGACACGTTGACGACCGTCGACGTCGCAGCATTGGAGCAACGTCACCGCACGAGCGGCGCGCTCGTGACGCTGGCGCTCGTGCCAAACACCGACTTCCTGCATTACGGCGGCGTGCAGCTCGATCGCGATCATCGCGTCATCGGATTCGTGCCGCGCGGTCCTGCTGCCGAAGGGACGTTCCACTACATCGGACTCCAGATCGCCGAGCGGTCGGTGTTTGCCGATCTCGTTGACGGCGAACCCGCCAGCTCGATCGGCGGCGTTTACGATCGGTTGATCGCGACGGCGCCCGGGTCGGTCGTCGGCAGCGTGAGCGAATCAGCGTTCTGGGACGTCGGCACCGTCGACGACTACTGGCGGATGTCGGATGCGTTCGCCGCGCGCGAGCAGCGGGGCGACGTCGTCCGTGGTCGAGCTGGGTCGATTCATCCAACAGCGCGCATCGCGCACTCGATTTTGTGGGACGATGTGGCCGTGGGCGCTGGCGCGTCGGTCGAACACTGCATCATCACCGACGGCGCACACATACCTGCTGGCGCCGTCCTGCACGACGCGATCGTGGTGAGCGATGGAACAACGCACCGCTGACGGCATTCAGAACCGCGAGCGCATCAAGTCCTATCTCCGCGAAAGCGGGCTGGCGAACGAGCGCGCGCGTGTGGTGCCGCTGACCGGCGACGCGTCCGACCGCAAGTACTTCCGGATCATTCCAAGCGACGGCCCCGCGTTCGTGATCGCGCTGCACGCGGGCCCGATCGAGTTCGCAACCTTGACGTTTGCCAATGTCGCCGAACTGCTGCAGCAGATGGCGCTCCCGGTGCCGATCATCCTCGGGCATTCCGACGAACTCGGGATCCTGGCGTTGCAGGATCTCGGGGACGTCACGCTGCAGGCGCATCTCGGATCCGCGCCGCTCACGGAACACGTCGCGCTCTACCGACAAGCGGTCGCGTTCATCGAACTGCTGCAGCGGCGCGGCGGCGAATTGCAGTCGACGCAGTACGTGCCGTACACGATCGCGTTCGACGTCGAGAAGCTGACGTGGGAGCTGAACTTCTTCGCGAAACACTTCGTCGAGGGATTCCGCGCGTCGACATTGTCGCCGAGCGAACGCGATGTGTTCGACATCGAGTGCGCGACCATCGTCCGCGAGCTCGCGTCCGAGCCGCGCGTGCTGTGTCACCGCGATTATCACAGCCGCAATCTCATGCTGCATGACAGCAGTCTCTACATCATCGATTTCCAGGACGCGCGCATGGGGCCGGACACCTACGATCTTGTGTCCCTCTTGCGCGATTCGTATATGGACATTCCGGAACGGCAGGTCGAAGAGCTGATCGCGTACTTCCTCGCGTTGAAAGGCTCTCCGGGCGATGTCGATTTCCGCCGCCGGTTCGATCTGATGTCGCTGCAGCGCAATTTGAAAGCGCTGGGGACGTTCGGCTACCAGACGATGACCCGTCGCAACCCTGTGTACATCCAGTACATCCCGCGAACGTTGCGGTACGTGCGCGACAACCTGGAAAAGTATCCGCGGTTCACACGCCTGCGCGAGATTCTCGCCGCGCATATCGAAGAACTGTCGTAGCATGTCCGGACGATGGAGCTCCATCGTCCGCACGAACACAGCCCGTTCGGATCCTGGAAGGCCTTTCTCGTCGAGATCGCGACGATCGTGATCGGCGTCCTGATTGCGCTGTCATTCGAAGGCGCACGCGAGTGGTATCGCGATCGCTCGCTCGGCGCGGAAGCGCGTGACACGATCGTGCGCGAGCTGACGGCAAACCGGAACGCCATCAACGAAGACATCACGACCGGCCCGAAACGTCAGCACGAGGTCGAAACCGCGCTGCAATACACGAAAGAGTTGCTCGAGACGGGCAAGACGTCGCTGAAGAGCATCGGGCTGAACTTCAATTACGGCGAGCTTCGGCGGTCGAGCTGGCAAACGGCGGCCCAGACCGGGGCGCTCACTCACATGTCGTTCGGCGACGTGCAGAAGTACGCGGCGGCCTACGATCTTCAGGACGTCTATCAAACGCAGCAGCGTCGCGGCATCGGTCACTACGCGGATGCGCTCACGTCGGTCGCCGCCGGTATCGATCCGGGTACCGCGAAGAAGCCAGACCTCGAGCGATTCCGGGAACACCTGCTGACGCTCGGCGCCGATCTGTACATGGAGGATCAGCTCGCGCACCAGCTACGCGACCGCTACGATAAAGTCTTGAAGGAATGACACGTCGGTTCGGAGTCTCGACGAATCTCTATCGCCATCAGCGGCTCATGCGCGAACATCTCGTGGAAGTCGCGTCGTTTGGATTCGAGACCGTCGAAGTCGCCGCGATCCGGCCACACCTGGATTTCCGGAATCCCGTTGTCGTCTCCGATCTCCTCGCCTGGCTCGCCGAGGCGCGTCTCGACCTGAACGGCCTGCACGTCCCGGTGGGCACATCGTCGGACGATCTGGACGCAGCGCTCTTCGTCGCTCGCCAGATTCCGATGCACGTCCTGACGCTGCAAGTCGCGCGGGCGAAAGAATCGGCGCGCGACGTGGACCGGTTGCTGGAGCTGGCGCAGCCGCTCGACGTCACGATTGCGATCGATTCGAACTCGGATGCGCTCTCCCCGGCCAATTCGCTCGTCCATTTCGTCGAAGGATTCGAGTCGCCGGTCGGCATCGCCCTCGATCTTGCGAAAGCACAGCGCGATGGCGACGTGATCGACACGATCGAAACGGTGTCGGAACACCTCGTCTCCGTTCACACGCCGCTCGAGAACCGCATCGATTGGCCGTCGACGCTCACGACCGTGCAGAAGGTCGGCTACGATGGCCCGATGATTTTCGATCTCGCCGCGCGCGGATCGTCGAAGGAACTGCTGCAGCTCGCCCGCAAACAGCGCGAGCGGATGGAACAACTGCTGCGGATGTAGCGCGAGCTTCCAAGCGAGCCACGAGGCTCGGCTGAAAGCCTCGCGCGACGTCAGAATGACGCGTTGCCCGGCGTCCGCGGAAACGGGATCACGTCGCGGATGTTGGCCATCCCCGTCGCATAGATGATGGTCCGCTCGAGGCCGAGGCCGAACCCGGCGTGCGGCACGGTGCCGTATCGCCGCAGGTCGCGATACCACCCGTAATGACTCGCGTCGAGATTCATCTCCGCGAGGCGCCGATCGAGGTAGTCGAGCCGTTCTTCGCGCTGCGACCCGCCGATGATCTCGCCGATCCCCGGCGCGAGCACGTCCATCGCCGCAACCGTTTTCCCATCGTCGTTCATCCGCATGTAGAACGCCTTGATCTCCTTCGGATAATTCATGACGACGACGGGCGCCTTGAGGTGCTCCTCGGTCAACCACCGCTCGTGTTCGGACTGCAGATCGATGCCCCACTTCACCGGGAACTCGAATTTCTTGCCGCTCTTTTCGAGGGCAGTGATCGCGTCCGTGTATGTCATCCGCTCGAACGACGACGACACAAATTTTTCCAGCCGGTCGATACACGTCTTGTCGATGCGGTCGGCGAAGAACTTCAAGTCGTCGCCGCGTTCGTTGAGCAGCGCCGTGAAGATGTACTTGAGAAACGATTCGGCGAGATCGGCGTTGTCCTTCAAGTCGGCGAACGCGATCTCGGGCTCGATCATCCAGAACTCGGCCAGGTGCCGGCTCGTATTGCTGTTCTCGGCCCGGAACGTCGGGCCGAACGTGTAGACCTTCGACAGCGCGCAGCAGTACGTCTCGACGTTCAGCTGTCCGCTGACCGTGAGGAACGCCTGCTTCCCGAAGAAGTCCTGCGAGAAGTCGGTATCGCGGTTGATCGTCTCGAGCGTGCTGACGCGAAACATCTCGCCCGCGCCTTCGGCATCGCTCGCCGTGATGATCGGCGTGTGGACCCAGAAGAAGCCGTTCTCGTGGTAGTAGCGATGGATCGCCATGCTGAGCGCGTGGCGCACGCGCGCGACCGCGCCGATGGTGTTGGTTCGGGGCCGGAGATGCGCCACTTCACGCAGGTATTCGAACGACGTCTTCTTCGGCTGGATCGGATAGGTGTCCGGATCGTCGACCCACCCGACGACCTCGACGGATTCGGCCTGCAGTTCGACGGTCTGGCCTTGACCCTGGCTCGCCGCGAGCGTGCCGGTCGCGATGACCGAACACCCGGTCGTCAGCTTGCGGATCTCGTTCTCGTAATTCGCCAACGACGCCGGCGCGACGACCTGCAGCGGATCGAAGCACGACCCATCGTGCACGTGGATAAACGACAGCCCGGCCTTGGAATCGCGGCGCGTTCGAACCCATCCGCGGACGGTCGCGCGGCTGCCAACGGGGACGTCCCCTTTCAGAATCGAAGCGATGGACATGGTCGACTGATTATCCGTCGAGTATCCTGTTATTGGTGAAGGTCGGATTAGTTTCGCTCGGCTGCCCCAAGAACCTCGTCGATTCCGAGGTGATGCTCGGGCTCGCCAAAGAAGCCGGACACGAGTTGACGCAGGATGCGTCTACGGCAGACGTCCTGGTCGTGAACACCTGTGCCTTTATCGACGGCGCGAAGCAGGAGTCGATCGACACCATCCTCGAGATGGCGCAGCACAAGAAAGACGGCTCGTGCAAACGGCTGATCGTCACCGGCTGCATGGCCGAGCGCTATCGCGACGAGCTGAAGAAAGAGATCCCCGAAATCGACGAAGTCCTGGGAACGGGCGAAGTGCCAAAGATCGTCGGCGCAATCGCCGCCACGGGAGCGCCGGTTACGTTTTTCCGAGGCGCACCACGAATCCCGAATCCCGAACCCCGAACCCCGACGTATATCTACGACGCCGACACGCCACGCTATCTCGCGACGCCGAAGCACTACGCCTACGTCAAGATCGCCGAGGGATGCGACTACAAGTGCGCGTTCTGCATCATCCCGAAGCTTCGTGGCAACTACCGCAGCCGACCGACTGATTCGATTGTGCGCGAGGCGCGGGCGCTGGCCGCACGCGGTGTCAAAGAGCTGTTGCTGATTTCGCAGGACACGACCTTCTACGGCATCGACCGCGGCGAACGCGGCGCGCTCGCCAGGCTGCTGCGCGAGTTGAACGGCGTGGACGGCCTCGAGTGGATTCGTCTGCTCTACCTTTATCCGACGACGATCGATGACGACACGCTCGCCGCCATGGCCGAGTGCGACAAGGTCTGCAAGTACATCGATCTGCCGCTGCAGCATGCCTCCGACCCGGTGCTGAAACGCATGAAGCGTCCGGGGACGCGCAAGAGCTACGACACGCTGCTGACAAAAATCCGATCGCGGGTTCCTGGCGTGGCCCTGCGGACGACGTTCATCGTCGGCTTCCCTGGAGAAACGGACGCGGACGTCGAGCAGCTCACCGGTTTCGTTGGCGACCACGCATTCGATCACGTTGGCGTCTTCACGTATTCGCACGAAGAAGGCACGACGGCGTTCGATCTCGTCGACGACGTGGCGGCAAAGGACAAGAAGGCACGGCGCAATCGCGTGATGGGGCTGCAAAAGAAGCTCGTGGCGGGGCGGCAGCGTGCGCGGATCGGCGAGCGCGCGCGCGTGGTGATCGACGGTCCGTCGAGCGACCACGAGCTCGTCCTGCGCGGCCGATTGATGACGCAAGCGCCGGACATCGACGCCGCCGTCATCCTGACCGAGTGCGACCCGTCGGCGTTTCGAGCGGGTGATTTTGCCGAGGTGGAGTTGGTCGGTGCCCGCGACTACGACTTCATCGCGAGGCCGGTGGCCGAAGTGCTATAATTCCAGGTTCGGAGCCTAGGTTGTAAGACCGAGTGGGCATGTGCCCACTTTTTTAGTTTATGGGGTCTGTGGGGGCTGTCGAAGAACAGGTTCGTGGCATCGCCGCGCGCGTTGCGGCCAGTTATGGCCTCGAGATCTTCGATGTGCAGTACCGGCGCGAAGGCACGGGGATGGTCCTGCGGATCCAGATCGATCGACCGGGGGCGGCGGCGTCGGCCGAAGAGAGCGTCAGCGTCGAGGACTGCGCGCATGTCAGTCGCGATCTGAGCGCGATTTTCGACGTCGAGGATGTGGTACCGACCAGCTACACCCTCGAAGTTTCGTCTCCGGGTCTGGACCGCCCGCTGCGGCGACTCGACGATTACGCGCGCTTCGCGGGACGTCGCGCGAAGGTCGTGATGCGGGAGCCGGTCGACGGTCAGTCGTTTTTCAAGGGGATCCTCGGCGGCGTGGACGGCACCGATATCGTGATCGACGCCGACGATCGCCGGCGGCACCGCGTGCCGTTCTCGGTGATTACGCGCGCGAACTTGGAAGTGGAGTTTTAGACAGTGGCGAATCCTCTGCAACAAACGATCGAAGCGCTGGCCAAGGAAAAAGGGATCGAACCCGATGTGGTGATCAGCGCCATCGAAGAAGCGGTCGCGACCGCGTCGCGCAAGTACTACAAGACCGGCGAGAACCTCAAGACGCGGTTCAACATGGAAACGGGTCAGGTCGATCTCTTCGCGTTGAAGACCGTCGTCAACGAAGTCACCAACCCGTCGACCGAGATTTCGCTGGACGAAGCGCGCAACATGTACCGGCCGCTGTACGGCGACGACGTCGCGAACAGCATCGAGCTCGGCGACGAGATGGAATTCCCGAAGCCGACCGAAGTGCTCGGGCGCATCGCGGCGCAAACGGCGAAGCAGGTCATCTTCCAAAAGGTCCGTGAGGCAGAGCGCGAGAACGTCTACGGCGAATTCAGCCAGCGCATCGGCGAAGTCGTCAACGCGACCGTCAAACGCTTCGAGAACGGCGACATCATCGTCGAGATCGGCCGAAACGAAGCGGTCGTCCCGCGCAAAGAACAGTCGCGCGCGGAGAGCTACAACCCGAACGATCGCGTCCGCGCGGTCATCAAGGGCGTCAACCGCGGCGCCAAGGGACCGCAAATCACGCTGTCGCGCACCGACCCGGCGCTGTTGATCAAGCTGTTCGAGCAGGAAGTGCCCGAGATCTACGACGGCACCGTGATGATTCGCGGCGCGGTCCGCGAGGCGGGCGACCGCGCCAAAGTCGCCGTGTTCTCGCGCGAGCGCGACGTCGACCCGGTCGGCGCCTGCGTCGGCATGAAGGGAACGCGCGTGCAGTCGATCATCCGCGAGCTGCGCGGCGAAAAGATCGACATCGTCGAGTGGTCCGAGGATCCGGTGGCGTTCGTCACCAACGCGCTCAGCCCCGCGAAAGTGCAGCGCGTGTCGATCGTCGACGATCGCGAGCGCGTGATGGAAGTCGTCGTGGAGGACAAGCAGCTGTCGCTGGCGATCGGCAAGAAGGGACAGAACGTCCGGCTCGCCGCGAAGCTGACCGGCTGGCGCATCGACATCAAGAGCGAAGAAGAAAAGCGCCGCGAAGTCGAAGCGCAGTTCGGTGCGCTCGAAATCCCGGACGCACCGTCCGACGACGTGTCCTCCGAAGCGAGCGAAGGCGAGATGCCGCTCGCGAAGGAGGAAGCCGACGCCTCCGACACGCCGGTGCCCTACACGCTCGCCGGTATCGGCGAAAAAACGGTGCGCAAGCTGGTCGAGGCCGGCTTCGCCACGCAGGAAGCGGTCGCAGGCGCGACCGTCGAGCAGCTGTCCGAAGTGCCCGGCGTGGGCGAAAAGACAGCCGAGAAAATCCTCGCCGCGGCGCGCGGCGAAACATCGGAAGGTAGCGCAGACCTTTAGGTCTGCCTCCCAAGCAGGCCTGAAGGCCTGCGCTACATGAGGTACTTGTTTGGCAACTGTTCGGATCTATAAGGTCGCGGAACTGCTCGGCACGACGAGCCAGGAAGTGACGGCGCTGCTGAAGCGCGATCACGGCATCGAAGTCAAGAGCGCGTCGAGCACGATCGAAGAAGTGGTCGCGCGGCAGTTCGTCGAGCGCCTCGCCAAGCAGCGCGGCGTCACGTTGCCGACTGGGGACATCTTCGCCGAGACGGCGGCGCACCATCCGCCAGCGAAGGGCGGCACCGCCAAGAAACCCGCGGCCGGCAAGAAAGCGCCGGAGCCCGCGAAACCGGCGGCACCGATGCTGCCGCCGCCGCGTCTCGTCAAGACCGCGAAGCCGGCGCCGACGACACCGACCGAACCGCCCGTGCCCGAGGTGGAACCGCCGCCGCCGCCGACACCCGTTGTCGAGCCGCCGCCGCCGGCCGCAGAACCACCCGCGCCAGTGATCGCGCACGCGCCGGAAGCGGTTGTCGAGTCGCCGGCGCCGGTCATCGAACCGCCCGCGGCGGTCGTCGAACCGCCGATCGCTGCGGCGCCGCCGCCCGTGTCCGCGTCCGCGCCACCGCCAGCGGCACCGCCCGCGTCGAAGCACGCCCCACGCGTCGTACCGCCAACGCTGCGTCTCCGCATCGAGGAAAAACGGCCGGATACGCCGACGCCGCCGTTGCCGACGACACCGGTTCCGCCGCGCGTCGTGCCGCGTCCGAAACCACAAGAACGTCCGGCGATCCCGACGACCGCGCGTCCCGCCGCGGGCGGCGCCGCCGGTCAGACGGGCGTTGCCGGCGCGCGTCCACCGATGCAGCCGCAAGGCGCGCGTCCGGGCGCGCCTGGTATGCGGCCGCCGATGTCGCGTCCGCCGCAGATGCCGATGGGCGGACCGCGTCCGCTGCCGTCGCAGCCGGTTCGCACGCAACAGCCGGGCGCGCCCCGTCCGGGTCAGTATCCGCAGCGTCCGGGCATGCCGCAGCAGCGGCCGCCCTACGGACAGCAGCGTCCGGGCGGACAGCGTCCCGGCGGGCAGACGCAGCAGCGCCGCGAGCACACGCCGCGTCCGTCGGCGCCGTCGATGCCGGCCGCGCCACCGCCGATCAGCCGCATGATCACGTTCGCCGAGGGCATGACGGTGAAAGATCTCGCCGACAAGCTCGAACAGAAAGTGAACGCGGTCCTCGGCAAGCTGCTGATGAAAGGCTTGCGGCTGACGATCAATTCGACCCTCGATCCCGACACGGCGACGATGATCGCGCGCGAATTCGGCGCGGAAGTCGAAATGCGCAGCTTCGAAGAGGAGCTGCTCGAGGAGACGACCGAGTCGAAGGACGAAGACAAGACGATGCGCGCGCCGGTCGTCACCGTCATGGGTCACGTCGACCACGGCAAGACGTCGCTGCTCGACGCGATCCGCGAAACCCGCGTCGCCGAGCGCGAAGCGGGCGGCATCACGCAGCACATCGGCGCCTACCACGTGACGATCAACGGCCGGAACATCGTGTTCCTCGACACGCCCGGCCACGAAGCGTTCACGTTGATGCGCGCCCGCGGCGCGAAAGTCACCGACGTCGTCATCCTGGTCGTCGCGGCCGACGATGGCGTGATGCCGCAGACGCGGGAAGCGATCGATCACGCGCGCGCGGCGAACGTGCCGATCATCGTCGCGATCAACAAGATTGATAAGCCGAACGCGAACACCGAGCGCGTCAAGCGCGAGCTGACCGAACTCAACCTGATGCCCGAAGAGTGGGGCGGTCAGACGGTGACGGTCGAAGTGTCGGCGAGAAAGAAGACCAACATCGAGCTGCTGCTCGAAATGGTCCTCCTCGTCAGCGACATCCTCGATCTGAAAGCGAACCCGAAGCGCAACGCGACCGGCACCGTGCTCGAGTCGAAGCTGGACAAGGGGCGCGGTCCGGTGGCGACGGTGCTCGTCCAGGACGGCACGCTGGCCGTCGGCGACACGTTCATCGCCGGCCCGATCGTCGGTCGCGTCCGCGCGCTGATCGACGACCGCGGGCGGCCGACGAAGGCAGCCGGTCCGGCGACGCCGGTCGAAGTGCTGGGCCTGACCGGTCTGCCGCAGCCCGGCGACGTGTTCCAGGTCGCCGAGGCGGCCAAAGCGCGCCAGATCGCCGCATTCCGCGAGGAGCAGGCGAAGTCGCGTGCGCTCGGCGCGAAAGGCGGCCGCCTGACGCTCGAGTCGCTGCAGGCACAAATCGCCGAAGGCGGCATGAAGGAGCTGCCGATCATCATCAAGGCCGACGTGCAAGGCTCGGCCGAGGTGCTGGCCGACACCCTCACGAAGCTGACCGACGAGAAGGTGAAGATTCGCATCATCCACTCGGGCGTCGGCGCGGTGAACGAGTCGGACGTGCTCCTCGCGTCGGCATCCAACGCGATCGTCATCGCGTTCAACGTGCGACCGGATCGCAACGCGGAAGAGATCGCGACGCGCGAGCGCGTCGACGTCCGCCAGCACTCGGTCATTTACAACGTCACCGACGAAATCAAGAAAGCGATGGTCGGTCTCCTCGAGCCGACGTTCAAGGAGACGCGCATCGGCATCGCCGAGGTCCGCAACACGTTCAAAGTGCCGAAGTTCGGCACGATTGCGGGCTGCTTCGTCACCGAAGGCCGGATCACGCGCTCCGGCGATACGCAGGCGCGCCTGCTCCGCGACAACGTCGTCGTCTACGAAGGCAAGATCGGATCACTGCGCCGATTCAAGGACGATGTGAGCGAGGTCAAGGCCGGCTTCGAGTGCGGCATCGGCTTCGAGCGCTTCAACGACATCAAGGTCGGGGACATCATCGAGGTGTTCACGATCGAAAAGGTGGCTCCCGCAGCGTAGCGCCTGATGTCACAAGGATCGCGTCCAGATCGCGTTGCCGATCAAATCCGCGGAGAACTCGGACAGCTGCTCGCGCGAGAGGTGCACGATCCCGGCATCGGGTTCGTGACGATCACGCGCGTGACGGTCACCGCCGATCTGCAGCTGGCGCGTGTGTTCTACACCGTGCTCGGCGACGAGAAGGCGCGCACGAATTCCGAGCGCGCGCTCGGCCGCGCGGTGCCGTTTCTGAAACGGCAGATCGGATCTCGCCTGCGCCTCCGGCGCGTGCCCGACCTGAAATTCATCTACGACGAAGCGATCGCCGGTCAGGATCGGATCGAGCAGCTCATCAACGAGCTGCACGCCGGCGAGGCGCCTCCTATCGACGATGACGACCAATCCTGACGTTCAACGGATCGTCGAGGCGATCCGCACGCGGCAGCAGTTCGTGCTGTCGTCCCATTCGCGGCCGGACGGCGACTCGATCGGCTCGCAGCTGGCGATGGCGTACGCGCTGCGGGACATGGGCAAGAGCGCCGTTGCCGTCAACTTCGATCGCGCGCCTGGTCCGTTGCTGCAGTTTCCAGGGGTGCCGGACATCGTGATCGCGCCGGCGGTGGATCGCGCGTACGACGCGGCGATCATCATGGAGTGCGGCGACCTCGCGCGCACCGGCGTGACCGGACTCGACAAGTCGTTCGTCATCAACATCGATCACCACCCCGGTAACACGGGCTACGGCGCGATCAACTGGTTCGACGCGAGCGCCGCCGCGTGCGGCGAGATGGTGTACGACGTCATCGTCGCGCTCGGCATGCCGATGACCCGCGAGATTGCGACGCACATCTACCTCGCGATCCTGACTGACACGGGGTCGTTCCACTACTCGAACATCACGCCTCGGACGTTCGACATCTCGAAGGCGTGTCTCGAGGCGGGCGTCGATCCGGTTCTCGTCGCGCGCAACGTGTACGACAGCAACAACATGGGACGGCTGAAGCTGTTCGGCGCCGTCCTGAGCGCGATGCAGATCGATCAGAGCGGCCGCATCGCCATCGTCTATCTCGATCACGAGATGGCGCGGGCCGCGGGTGGGACGTACGAGGACACCGAAGGCTTGATCAATCTTCCGCTGACGGTGAAAGAAATCCAGGCCGTCGTGTTTTTCAAGCAGCACGAAGGCGAAGAGTATCGCGTCAGCATGCGGTCCAAGGGGGACATCGACATCGGCGCGATCGCGAAAGAATTCGGCGGCGGCGGCCACAAGAACGCCGCGGGCTGCACGGTGACCGGCGGCATCGATCAACTGCAGAAGGTGTTCGTGGAGAAAATGGAACGCGCGATCGATGGACGGCCTGCTGGTCGTTGACAAGCCGTCCGGGCCGACGTCACACGATGTCGTCGCGCGGATGCGGCGCGTCCTTGGCGAGCGACGCATCGGTCACACGGGGACGCTCGATCCGCTGGCGACCGGCGTCTTGCCGCTCGTCATCGGTCGCGCGACGCGGCTGGCGCGATTTCTGAGTTCCAGCGACAAATCCTACGAAGCGGTCGTGCGGCTGGGGTTCGCGACCGACACCGGCGACGCGGAAGGGTCGCCTCTGGGCGTGCCCTACTCTGGCCAGCTACCGACAATCGACGTCATCGATCGCGCGCTCGACGCCTTTCGCGGTCAGTTTTTGCAACAGCCTCCGATCTTCTCCGCGAAAAAGATCGCCGGTCAGCCGAGTCACCGGACTGCTCGAAGGACTCTCCGGGGTCAGAGTACTCAGGCACCTCTGACACCTCAGGCACCTCAGGCACCTCTGACCCCGGTTGTCGTCACCGTTTCACGACTCGAGGTCGTGAGCGTAGACGAGGACCGCGTGACGGTGTCGCTGGATTGCTCCGCCGGCTTCTACGTCCGCGCCCTCGCGCATGACCTTGGGGAACGCCTCGGCACAGGTGGCCACCTGGCCGCGCTCCGGCGGACCCGCGCAGGCGAGCTGACGATCGAGGAATCGGTGGCACTGGAAGCCGCGACGATGGACGACATCATCCCGCTGGGTGCCATGCTGACCCAATTGCCGGCGATGACCATGGATGCCGACGAGGTCTTGAGAGCGCTTCACGGGCGTGACCTCGAACCCCGAATCCCGAACCTCGAATCCCGCCCCCGTGCCCCGTTCGTGCGCCTGCTCGACGACGCCGGGGACCTCGTCGCGATCGCCGAACCGACCGCTGCGGGGCTTTTGCATCCCTCGGTCGTCCTGAGGTAACATGTTGATCTTGCTCGACTAAGAAAATTTTGGTTATACGGCGCATCCGGTCGGTCGAGCGTGACTGGAGCGTCCGTGGAGGTGTACCAGGTGGCCCTTAGCAAAGACCGAAAGACCGAACTCATCGGGACGTACAAGACCCACGACGGCGATACGGGATCCCCGGAAGTCCAGGTCGCCATCCTCAGCGAACGCATCAACTACCTGACAGAGCATTTCAAAACGCACGCAAAGGATCATCACTCGCGTCGCGGCCTGCTGATGCTGGTCGGCCGGCGCCGTCGTCTGCTCGACTACCTCAAGACGAAGGACGCGCATCGCTACGCCGATTTGATCAAGCGGCTCAACATCCGCAAGTAACGCACTTTATGACTACCCGCGAACTGAACGTTGGTCAGCACACTCTTCGTCTGGAAACCGGCAAGCTTGCCAAGCAGGCCGGCGGCTCCGTCATCGTCCGGTATGGCGATTCGGTTGTCCTCGTCACGGCGTGCCGTTCGGCATCGCCGCGCGAAGGCATCGATTTTCTGCCGCTCACGGTCGACTATCGTGAGTACGCCTACGCCTCCGGGCGGATCCCGGGCGGCTTCTTCAAGCGCGAAGGCAAGCCGGCCGAAAAGGAAACGCTCACGAGCCGCATGATCGACCGGCCGATCCGTCCGCTGTTCCCGGACGGCTGGCGCTTCGAGACACAGGTCATCGGCCTCGTGCTCTCCGCCGATCAGGAGAACGATACCGATGTGCTCGCGATCACCGGCGCCTCCGCCGCGCTCGCGCTCTCGGACATCCCGGTCCAGAAAACGATCGCTGCCGTCCGCATGGGACTCGTTGACGGCACGTTCCTGGTGAACCCGACGTTCCAGCAGCGCAAAGAGAGCAAGCTGGATCTCATCGTCGCCGGCAGCGCCGACGGCCTCGTCATGGTCGAAGCGGGCGCGAAAGAAGTGACCGAGGATCAGGTCGTCACCGCGCTCGACACCGCGCACGCCGCGATCAAGCAGATCGTGGCCGCCATCGACGCGTTGAAGGCCGATGCGGGCAAGGCCAAAGTGACGGTCACGGTCAAGGAAATCGCCGCCGACCTCGTCGCCGACGTCGAATCGAAAGCGTTCGCTCCGCTGCAAGCGGCGATGCGTCTGCGCGACAAGCTGGAGAACTATGGGCAAGTCGACGAGGTGAAGAAGAAACTCGTCGAATCGTATCCAGAGACCGAAGCCGAGCGCCGCGCCGACGCGAAAGCCGTCTTCAGCGGACTGAAGGAACGCGTGCTGCGCGAGGAAGTGCTGACCCACGGCGTCCGCCTCGACGGCCGCAAGTTCGACGAAATCCGTCCGATCTGGATCGAGACCGGTGTCCTCCCGCGCACGCACGGGTCCGCCGTGTTTACGCGCGGCGAAACGCAGGCCCTCGTCACCTGCACGCTCGGCACGGCCGACGATGCGCAGAAGATCGAAAGCTTCGAGGGCGAGACCTGGAAGAGCTTCATGCTCCACTACAACTTCCCGCCCTTCTCGGTCGGCGAAGTCGGACGCATGACCGGCGCAGGCCGCCGCGAAGTCGGCCACGGCGAGCTCGCGGAGCGCGCGGTCGCCACGATGCTGCCGGGCGAAGAGAACTTCCCGTACACCGTCCGTATCGTCTCCGACATCCTCGAGTCGAACGGGTCCTCGTCTATGGCGTCCGTGTGCGGCGCATCCCTCGCGATGATGGACGCCGGCGTGCCGCTGAAGTCGCCGGTCGCGGGCATCGCGATGGGCCTCGTGATGGACGAGAAGAGCGGCAAGCATGCCATCCTCTCCGACATCGCCGGCGCCGAGGACCACTACGGCGACATGGACTTCAAGGTCGCGGGCACGGCCGACGGCATCACCGCGCTGCAGATGGACATCAAGGTTGCCGGCATCACGACCGACGTGATGAAGAAAGCGCTCGAGCAGGCGCGTCAGGGCCGGATGCACATCCTCGGCAAGATGCGCGACGCGCTGCAGGCGCCGCGCGAGAACATCTCGATCCACGCGCCGCGCATCGTCACGATCAAGATCCCGGTCGACAAGATCCGCGACGTCATCGGCCCGGGCGGCAAGATGATCCGCAGCATCATCGAGCGCACGGGCGTCAAGATCGATGTCGAAGACGATGGGCGCGTGAACGTGGCGTCCGCGGACGGCGAGTCGGCTCAGAAAGCGATCTCGATCATCCAGGAGCTGACGGCGACGCCCGAACTGAACAAGACCTATCTCGGAAAAGTCCAGCGCATCACCGATTTCGGCGCCTTCGTCGAGATCATGCCTGGCACCGATGGCTTGCTGCACGTCTCCGAGATCGCCAATCATCGCGTCAAGGACGTGCGCGATGAACTGAAAGAGGGCGAACAGGTGCTGGTGAAGGTGATCAACATCGATCCCACCGGCAAGATTCGTCTGAGCCGCAAAGCGCTGCTGCAAGAGGGCGGCGAAGGCGGCGCCGCGCCGGTCGCCCCGAAGAGCTGATGAAACACGCCGGCGCCGTGGCGTTCTTCGCCATTGTCGCCGGCCTCTGGACCTGGCCGCTCGCCGCTCACCTTTCGACCGCCCTTCCGGGAAATCCCGGCGACAACTACAGCTTCATTTGGAACTTCTGGTGGATGCGTCACGCACTCCACACCGGCGGCCGCTATTTCTTCACGCCGTACCTGTTCGCGCCGACGGGCACGACCATCGTCGACCATCCGCACACCGCGCTGCCGGCGTTCATCGGCGCGACGCTACTCGCGCGGGCGTCGACGGTCACCGCGCACAATGTGCTGCTGCTCTGCTTCGTCGGCGCCAATATGGCGGCGGCGTACGCGTTGGCGTGGCAGGCGACCGGCGATGTGCTCGCCGCTCTATTTGCCGGACTGACGTTCGGCTTGTCGCCGTACATCGCGGCGCAACGGCTCGGGCATTTCGATTTGACGGCCGCGTGGCTCGTACCCGCGTTCGCCGTGTGCTGGCTTCGTGCGCGCCGCGATCGCGCGTGGCCTTGGGCGGCCACTGCCGGCATGGTGGCGGCGATGGCCGCTTACACCGCGTACTACTACGTCGCGTATCTCGCGCTGTTCGCCGTCGTTGACGTCGCGTTCACGCTCAACGTCGCCTCGATCCGCGTCGCACGGCGCGTGACGACCTCGCGGCTGCGACGCGTTCGCATCGGATGTGCGCTCGCTGCTCTCGCGTTCGCCATCAGCGCCGCCGTCCTCCGTACGGAGGAGTTCCTCAACATTCGAACGCTCGCGTGGGTGGCACTGCTCGGCGTCCTCGCGTGCACCTGGCGGATGACGGTCCGCGTCACGCGGCCGGATCTCACACTGCTCACGCGATCCGCCGTCCGCGTTGCGGCCGCAGCCGCCGCCTTCGCTGTCGTTACGACCCCACTCATCTGGGAAGCGGTGCAGGTGGCCTTTCACGGCGACTACGTGACGCCGGCGTACCAATGGCACAGCGCGCCTCGTGGGGTCGACATCGCGACGGTGCTGCTGGGCCCACCGTCGCATCCGTGGTTTGGCGGCGTCGCGCGCTACGTGTACGCGCGATTCCACATCGATTCGATTGAATCGGTCATGTGGATCGGCGTGGCGCCGCTTACGCTGGCTGTCCTCGCGCGCGCGCGCGGACGGCTTGCCGGCGACACGCGCTGGTGGCGTATCGTCGC
Source organism: Vicinamibacterales bacterium (assembly GCA_035652075.1). GTDB lineage: Bacteria > Acidobacteriota > Vicinamibacteria > Vicinamibacterales > CAVVIG01 > Gp6-AA45. The sequence continues at coordinate 55,971 of DASREL010000027.1, read as the reverse complement.
CGTCGTGTTCGGAGCGCTTGCGCTTGGCCCATTCCTGATCGTGCTCGGTTGGAACACCGGCCTGTGGCTGCCCGAGGTGCTCGCGCGCTTCGTGCCGGTCGTGGCGAACGCTCGGATGCCGGGGCGGATGACTGTCCTCGTGTACCTCGCGATCGCGATGCTCGGCGCGATCGCACTCGCCGATCGGCGTTCGCACCCTCTGTCGATCGTCGCCATCGTCGCCGTGCTGATCGAATACTGGGCCGCACCGATGCCGCTCACGCTCGTCGATCAACCGGCGCTGTACGCGACGCTGCGAGGATTGCCGGCGGGCGCGCTCTGCACCGTTCCGTTTGGTTTCGGCGACGGACTCTCGGGTGTGGGTTCGCAGGATCGGCGCGTGCTGTACGACGCCACGCTGCACGAACATCCGCTCGTCGGCGGCTTCATCGGCCGGATGCCGCGCGAGGCGGAGACTGCGTATGCAGCGACGCCGTTTACGAGCGCCGTGCTGCGGCTGCAGGCCGGCGGTCCAGTGGATGCGGAGCATCCGGTGGCACCGTCGCAGATGCCATGTCGCTACGTGCTCGTGATGCGCGACGCGACGCCGGCGCCGCTCGTCGCCTATCTGGCTCGGCTGCCGTTGGAACGCGTGGCTGAGGATGAGGTGCGGACGCTTTATCGGGTGGTACCGTGAGGTTTCGCGTCGCCGAAGCCGGCCCAGCGCGCATCGCTCGACAACGTGATCCCGACCTGGTCCAGCATCCGCGTGACCGTGTAGTTCACCACGTCATCGATCGACGCCGGCTTGGTGTAGAAGGCGGGCACCGGCGGCACGATCTGGACGTCGAGCCGCGACAACTTCAGCATGTTCTCGAGATGGATCGCGCTGACCGGTGTTTCCTGCACCGCGAGGACTAATCTCCGGCGTTCCTTCAACACGACGTCGGCGGCCCGGTGGATCAAGTTGTCGCCGATGCCGTTGGCGACGGCACCCAGCGTCCGCATGCTGCACGGGACGATCAGCATTCCCATCGTCACAAACGATCCGCTCGCGATCGTCGCGCCAAGATCGCCGATCGGGTGGACCGCGGAGGCGAGCGCGTTCACCTGATCGACGGAGTACGCCGTTTCATGCAACAAGGTCGCGGCGGCCCACTTGCTCATGACCAGGTGGGTTTCGACACCCGCCCCCTTTAACATCTCCAGCGCGCGGACGCCGTAAATCGCGCCGGTCGCGCCCGTCATCGCAATGATGAGTCGGTTCATCGGTCATTTGATCCTATCCCGGAACTCCATTTGCATTACTCGTCTGTATGGAGATGGAGCTGCGCATCCTCAAGTGCGGGAACTGTGAGCCACTCAAACTCGGTGTCCATGCCGGCGCATTCGGATTGGCGGCGCTCATGGGACTGTACAACGCGGCGGCGTGGCTGAGCCGGCGTGAGCCGCACCTCGCGATCAACGCGGTGTTATACGGGGCGTTGATGGCGTGGGAGACGGAACACGTTCGCCACCATTTGCTCGAAATTCAAAAATTGAAAGTGGAGATCGTCGCGGCCGAGCCGGAGCCGGCCGAACCGAAACTTGCTGCATGAGCAGGCCAAAAGGCCTGGCTACGACTTGTAGGCCTGCGCGATCGCGATCCGCTCGCGCAGCGGTGGATGGCTGTAGAACAGCAGCTGCACGATCTTCGACGGCTGATCCTCCGCGAGATTCTGCGCGCCGAGGCGTTTCATCGCGGAAATGAACGCGGACGGGTTCCGCGTCAACTCGAGCGCGAAACGATCGGCGCTGCGCTCGAAGGCGCGCGACATCGCGTGCGCGAACGGCACCATCACGAGCGACACGGCGCCGGCCGCGAGCATCAACAGCGGCAGTCCGGCGACATCGTCCACGCCTGACAAGCCCAGCGGTCCTGCGAGCGCCAACATGACGCGCGACGCGAGGTAGAAGCCGGCCAGAATCAGAAAACTCTGAAAGATGATGCCTTTCCAGATGTCGCCGTGGACATGATGCGCGAGCTCGTGCGCCAACACGACCTCGATCTCGTCGTCTGAATAATCGGCCAACATCGTGTCGGAGACGAGGATTCGGCGCGTCGAGCCCACACCAGTCAGCGCGGCGTTCGCTTTTTTCGTTTTCTCGGCAAGCCCCCACTCGTAGACGCCGAGAACCCGCGCGCCGGCGCGAGCGGCGAGCGCCAGCAAGCGCGCCTGCAGCGTCTCGCGCTCGAGCGGCTTCAACGTGTAGAAGAGCGGCAGCAGAAGCACAGGCGCAAGGTTCGTCAGCCCGACAATCAGCAACGCAAAGACGAGGCCGGCGGTCAGCCACCAGCGGTCGGGCGATAGTCGAATCAGCCAGTAAATCAGGACCGCCGCGCCGCCGCCGAGGACGATCGCGACGGCAAACGACTTGAGTTGATCGAGCGCCCAGCCGCCGAGCGTTTCATTCGAGAGACCGTAGCGTCGCTCGAGGACGTAACCGCTGTAAAACGCAAGCGGCAGCGAGATGACTTCGTTGACCAGTGAGAGCAGGATCACGTACGGCAGCACGTAACCGCGCGCGATGACGCGCAACCAGATGCTGCCGCCGGTGGCAAGGAGCGCGACGAACACGAGCACGCCGGCTGCCATCGACACGATGCCGACCGTGCGTTTGAGCCGATGGTATCGGGAAGCTTTGTCCTCGTTCATCCGCTTGACGGCTATCAGCTATCGACTAACGGCTATCGGTATCGGTGTCCTTCGGCGCACGATCACCGTGCGCGCGGATGCGCACGCCGCCGTTGGTCGTTTTCAATTCGATCGACGCGCCGCCACCGTTCATTTTGCCTTCGACACGGCGCCGCGATTGTTCGGTCATCTCGATCGGGACCCCGGAGACACTGATGCCGCCGTTCGTACACGTCGCGAACACGTCGGCTTTGGCGTCGGTCGGCAACGCGAGGTTGACGCCGCCGTTGGTCGTCGAGAGCGAGATCGGACCTTTGCCGAGCGAGGCGAGATCCACATTGACGCCGCCGTTGGTCGCGCTCGCGTCAACCGATCCGGTGAGGTCGGTACCGCGCACGCCGCCGTTGGTCGTGTGCGCGCGGACCTTGCCGGTGAGGTTCTTCACCGACACGAGACCGTTCGTATTGGAGAGATCGATGACTGCGGACTTCGGCACCTTGACCGTGTAGCGCACCTCGATGCTCGCGCCCATCATGATGCCGCCCAGCTTCGCCGTCTCGACCGATACGCGGTCGGCCTTGATGTCCTCGTTGATTTCGATGCGCGGCAGCAATTCCTTCGCCGCATCGTCGCTGACCGCTTTCGCGATCTTCTCGGCGCGGACCTCGACGGTCGAGCCGTCGACACCTTCCACGTCAATCCGGCCGTTCGTGTTGCCGATGTGCAACTCGCCGCCGGCGGCCAAGGGGTAGCTTTTGGTCCAGACCTCGGTGGCGCGTCCATCGAGCGGCCCAAAGCCACAGGCCGCCGCCAACGAGACCACCGCCAGCAGACATGAGAGCCGTCGAATCATGGAGTCACTCCTCGGCTAAAGATACGCGACGCCGAGGGGTTCAGTTCATTTGGACGGAAATGAGCTTCGAAACCCCTGGTTCCTCCATGGTGACCCCGTAGAGCCGGTCGGCGATTTCCATCGTCTTGCGGCTGTGGGTGATCACGATGAACTGGGTGTGCTCCTGCATGCCGCGCAGCATCTCGACGAAGCGGCCGATATTCGCGTCGTCGAGCGGCGCGTCGATTTCGTCGAGCACGCAGAACGGGCTCGGCTTGAACTTGAACATGCCGAACATCAGCGAGATGGCGGTCAGCGCTTTCTCGCCGCCCGACAGCAACTGGACGCTCTGCAGCCGTTTACCGGGCGGCTGCGCGATGATTTCGATGCCGCTTTCGAGCGGATCGTTCTCGTCGAGCAGCGTCAGGCCGGCGCGCCCGCCGCCGAAGAGCGTGCTGAACGTCTCCTGGAAATTGCGGTTGATCGCGGTGAACGCCTCGGTGAACCGCTGCCGCGTCGTCTCGTCGATCCGCTTGATTGCTTCGCTCGTCTGCGCGATCGAGTCGACCAGATCCTTTCGCTGCGTCGTGAGGAACGCGTGACGCGTTTCGAGCTCGTCGAATTGATCGATCGCCATCATGTTGACGGGGCCGAGACGGTCGATCTTCCCGCGCAGCGTCGCGATCGCTTCTTCCGCGCTCATCGTGCGCTGTTCGGCTTCGGCAAGGCTGTCGACCGTCGACGGTTGACTGTCGACCGGCTCGCCTTCTTCGTCCTCGCGTTCGTCCGCGGCAATCACGCGCGCGTCGGGCGTGTCTGTGCCAGCGCGCTCCATCTCCTCCACTTCGGCGAGGACGGCGTCGAGCGACTCGTTGACGGCGTCTTCGCACGTATGCGCGAGGTGCGACAGATCCGCTTCGGCCGTCGCGCGCGCCACGTCGAGTTCGGACGCGACGGTCCGGATCGCGTCGTGCGCCGCCCGTGCGTCCTTGATCTGCAGTTCGAGCTCGTCGGTCTTCGCCCGCAGCGTGCTGACCGCTTCATCTGACGCCATCACCTGCTGCCGCAGCGACTCGAGTTCGCGGATATCGGCATCGAGCTGCGATTCGCCTGAAGCGATCGACGCCCGCAGTTCCTCGATGCGCTGACGCGATTCAGCGAGTTCGCCGGCCAATGCCGTCGCGCGCTGCTCGAGCTCTTTCGCCGCCTCCTCGAGCCGTTCGATCTCACCCGAGAGTGCGCTGGCGCGCTCGACGAGCGCCGCGTGTTCCGCGCGCGCGTGACCGGCGCGCTCGCTGAGCGCTTCGGCCGATTCACGTGCCTCGAACAGGCGCCGCTGGGCGACCGTCAACCGCTCGTCGGCGGCGCGCTGATCCTCTTCGAGCTTCGCAATGGAGGCACGCGCTTCCTCCTGCCGGCGGTCGAGCGCGTCTCGCTCTTCCTCGTTCTGCCGCCGCTCGCGACCGAGCTGCTCGGTCCGCTGCGCCAGGCGCCGCTCTTCGTCGGTCGCGTGCTGGAGCTGCGAGTCGAACCCGACAATCGCCTTCTCCTGCTTGTGATGTTCGGCGTTGAGTGCGCTGATCGCATTCGACGCGTGCGCGATCGTCGCTTCGAGTTCGGCGGTTTCGTGCGCCAGCCGCCGCAGCGCGTCGCGCTCGCCGGTGATCCGGTCGCGCAGCTCTTTGATCTCGCGCTTCGTCTCGAGGATGCCGCGCGACTCCGCCCGCGCGCCGCCCGACACCAGCGCCGGGCCACGGAACACGTGGCCGTCGGTCGTCGCCACCGCCAGCGGCGTCATGCGGCTGACGTCGACCGCGCGCGCGTACGAATTCGCAATCCAGGCGTCGCCGATCGTGCGTCGAATCGCCTCGGCATGCGGCCCGTTGACGCGGACGACCGACGAGAGCGAGACAACCCCATCAGGGACGTAGTGTCCGCCGTCAGCCGGACTGCCGACGGTCCGGCTGAAGCCGGACACGACATCGATCGCGCGCGCCACGTCCGCCAACACGTGCGGTCCGGGATCGCCGTGGCCGACGGCCGACGTGACCAGGAAGCCGCACCGGCCGGCGCCGGCTTCCTGCACGACCTGGAATCCGGCTTCGGCGTGGGCATGCTGTTCGACAACGACGTGCTGCAGGAGATCGCCGAGGCAGGCTTCGACGGCGCGTTCGTAGCCCGGCTCGACGTCGAGATAGTCGGCGATCGCGCCCTGCTGATTGACGGTGCCGTTCGCCTGCGCGAGCACGGCGCGTGGGGCATCGCCGTAGCCGGCGCGCGCCGCCTCGAGTTCTTCGAGCGACTTCAGCCGCGCGTCGAGACCCGCGAGCTCGTGCTCTCGCGAGCGGACCGATCGCGCCCGCCACTCGTGTTCGATCCGCGCGCTCGCGAGCTCCGATTCGCGCGCCGCTTTCGCAATCCGCGTCGCTTCGATCGCGTCCTGGGCGCGCTTCAGACCGTCAGCCGCCGCGCTGCGCGCCTGCCCGATCCGCTCCGACTCCACACGCAGATCCGACGCTTCGACGTCGAGCTTCGACAGCGCTTCGGCCACTTTGTCGCGCGCCGTGATGGAGTGCTCGATGGCGTGACGCAAGGCGGTCGCGGAGTTGATGGCCGAGAACACCTCGCTGCGGGCCGCTTCGACGTCGGCCTCGAGGCCTTCGATTTCACGGTGCGCCGCTTCGTATGCTTCGGTCGCGTCGCGCATCGCGTCGGCGGCGCGGTCGCGTTCGGTATTCGCTTCCGCCGCGGCATCGCGACGGGCCGTCAGCGCGACACGCGCCGGCTCGCGACGGGCTTCGAGCGCGTCCAGCTCGGACATCACGGTCGCCGACCGCGCGTCGAGGCGCTGAATCTGATCCTTGTCGAACGCGATCTGCTGCTGCTGGCGGTTGATCGCGAGCTCGCGCGCGTGCGCCGATTCGCGCGTCGCGGTCGCGCTCGATTCGGCTTCGACGAGCTCGATGCGCAGACGCCCAAGATCGGCTTCCACTTCGGCCACGCGCGCCGCGGCCGCCGATTCTCTCTCGCGGGCGTCGGTCAACCGGGCACGCGCCGATTGGATCGTTTCCGCGAGCTGACGGTACCGGCGGGCGAAGAGCACCTTCTCCCAGCGCTTCAACTCGTCGCGCAGCTTCTGATACCGGCGCGCTTTCGCGGCCTGCCGTTTGAGCGTGCCGCGCTGTTTTTCGACTTCGAAGACGATGTCGTCGATGCGGGTGAGGTTCTGCTGCGCCGCTTCGAGCTTCAGCTCCGCCTGGCGGCGGCGCGCCTTGTACTTCGTGATCCCCGCGGCTTCTTCGATCAACTGGCGGCGATCGGTGGGCCGCGTGCTGAGGATCATGCCGATCTTGCCCTGCTCGATGATCGCGTAGGCCTTGGCGCCGAGGCCCGTATCCATCAACAGGTCGTGAATGTCCTTCAGCCGGCAGATCTGCCCGTCAATCAGGTATTCGCTTTCACCCGAGCGATACAGACGCCGCGTGACTTCGACTTCGCGCGCGACCGACTGGATGATGTCTTCGGCAATCTGCGTGGCCTCGTCTGCGTGATGGCCATTGCCGTTGCCATTGCTATTGCCGTTCCCATTGCCGTGAGGGCCGTCGGCGATGAGCTTCTTGACGAAGCCGTTGAACTTCAACTTCACTTCGGCGGCGGCGGTCGGCTTGCGCGCGTCGCTGCCGTTGAAGATGACGTCCTCCATCTTGTCGCCGCGCAGGCTCTTGGCGCTCTGCTCGCCCATCACCCACGTGATGGCGTCGGCAACGTTGCTCTTGCCGCACCCATTCGGGCCGACAATGGCGGTCACACCCGCGTCGAACGCGAGCTCCGACCGATCTGAGAACGACTTAAATCCGTTGATTTCAAGACGCTGCAAGCGCATGGATACACCCGTACTGCGACGCGGTACGACCTAGTTGAGTTGGCTGGGAGCAACTAGACAAGCGACCGATCTGAGCCCTTTCGTCTTCCGGGCAGGCCTCACGGGCCTGCGCTACCTGTTCGGAAAACGGCCCCGGGGCCGTAAGTCGGTCGTCAGTGTAACACGACTAAATATAGCGGCAAGTCCAAATTGCAGCGCAATTTGTAGGGGTTGGCTGCCCTAATGTGCAACCTTGGTCCCCTTGGCCTTGCTGAGCTCGGTCAACTTCACCGCCTCGCCAAATTGCTGCAGGCCGGCCTGGGCCTGCGGGTCGACCATGATCAGGTGCCGCCACGCGTCGGCGACGCCGAAGAGCGCCGTGTCGATCTCGAACCGGATCATCGCCCGAATGAACGCATCGTCCTTCTTGAACGCCTCGTCATCCATGCGCACGTGATCGGCCTTCAGTTGCTCGCGGAAGTCGTTCAGCATCGCCTCGTCAACGGTGAACTCCGGCTTCACAGTCGACCGGCCGGTGAACTTGCCGCTGACGCGCGTGTCGCCTTCGGCGGAGAAGCGCTGCGCGAAGCGCGCGAACTCCTGGCGGCCGAGCAGCGATCGTCCGAACCGCGTCGGATTGAATCCGCCCGCGTTGTTCGGCCCCACTGGACCGACGACGCGCTTGTCGGGCTCGATGCCACCGCCGCTGTAGACGGGACGCCCCGCGTCGGTGTGCTTCAACTCGCTCGGCGTGTGGGCACGTTCTTTCGACTGATCCTGCAACTGATAACTGAGGTATTCGTCGAACGTCGCGTCCCACGGACGCTGAATCAGCCGGCCGCTCGGCGTGTAGTAGTGCGCGGTCGTCAGCGCCAGGCCCGCGTTGCCGCTGATGCGATACACCGACTGCACGAGCGCTTTGCCGAACGTCGTTTCGCCGACGACGTACGCGCGGTCGTGATCCTGCAGCGCGCCGGTGACGATCTCCGCCGCGCTCGCGCTGTTGCGGTTCGCGAGCAGCACCATCGGGAAGTCGGTGAACTCGCCATCTTCCTGCGCGCGATATTCCTGATCCGAGTTTGCGATGCGGCCGTGCGTCGACACAATCATCTTGCCGCGCGGAATGAACTCGTTGACGACTTTGATCGCCTGGTCGAGCGGACCGCCGGGATTCCCGCGGACGTCGAACAGCAGCCGCTTCATCCCCTTCGACGTCAACTCGCGCAGCGCGTGCTTCACGTCACGGTCGGTGTTCTCGCCGAAGTCCTGCATCCGGATGTAACCGGTCGACGCGTCGATCATGAAGTACGCCGGAACGGTCGGGATGTACACCTCGTCGCGCTGCAGCTCGAACCCGATCGGCTGGTCGTAGCCGCGGCGCTTGATGTTGACGAAGACTTTCGTCCCGCGCGGGCCGCGCAGTTCGCGCATCGCCTGATCGGTCGTCCAGCCTTTCATGTCCTTGCCGTTGGCTTCGGCGAGGATATCGCCCGCGCGGATGCCTTTCTTGTGCGCCGGCGACCCTTCGAACACCTGCATCGCCGTGACGTCGCCGTCGATCGAGACGATCGACACGCCGATGCCGTAGTAGCGCCCTTCCTGGCGCTCGCGCATTTGCGCGTATTCTTTCGGCGTGAAATAACTTGAATGCGGATCGAGCGTGCCGAGCATGCCGCGGATCGCGCCGGTGACGAGATTTTCGGAGTCGACTTTGTCGACGTAATTACTCTCGATCGTGCTCACCGCGGCAGTGAACGCGCGGTAATGATCGGGAATCTTGTCGTCGGTCGCGAGCGCGCTACGCCCAAACAGGCCGCCGACGAGCGCGGACACGAGGATCGCGAAGACCACGGCGGGGACGGCTCGGTAGCGTCGCATAGACACTCAGCGTAACAGATAACTTATGGCCCGGCAACGACTTCTGGGCTATAATGGTCGTTCACTTTCATCAAGAAAGCAGGGACGTATGTTTGGTTCGATCGGCATGCCCGAGCTGATCATCATTTTCGTGATCGCGCTCATTATCTTTGGACCGCGAAAGCTGCCCGAGCTCGGCCGCTCGCTCGGCAAGAGCCTCGCCGAATTCAAGAAAGCGTCCAACGAGCTGCGAAACACGCTCGAGGAAGAAATCCGCATCGAGGAGCAACGGGACGTGCAGGCCAAGCAGGCTGCTGCGGCCACGCCGGCCGCCGCCGCTCCGACGCCAGCGCCGCACACCGAGCCGGCCCAGACCGACGAATCGACGCGCAATCAGCACAGCGCGTAAACATCCATGGCGCTCGTCCCATTTCCGGGCACTCAAGGGAGTGCTTACAAACAGCTGCCGCCTGACGAGGAGGACGAAGCTCTCGTCGAGGGCAAGATGTCGTTTCTGGACCATCTCGACGAGCTCCGGAAGCGCATCGTCAATTCGCTGATTGGGATCTTCGTCGGGCTGCTCGTCACCTTCGTTTTCATCAAGCAGATCGTCGACTTCCTCCTGGCGCCGACCCGCAAGGTGCTGCCGCCGGGCGTGAAGATGGTCTACACCGAGCCGGGCGAAGCGTTCGGGATGTACATCACGATCGCGCTCATCGCGGCTGCGGTCGTCGCGTCCCCGTACGTGATGTACCAGGTGTGGATGTTCATCGCCCCGGGGTTGTACTCGAAAGAAAAGCGGATGGCGATTCCGTTCGTCCTCTTTACGACGATCGGATTTCTGGCCGGCGCCGCGTTCAATCACTACGTGGCGTTTCCGTTCATGATGGCGTTTTTCGCCAGCTTCAATGGAACGGATCTGATGTTCATGCCGCGGCTCGAGGACACCTTCGGCCTCTACGCAAAGATGCTCGTCGGCATGGGCGTCATCTTCCAGATGCCGACGGTGGTGTACTTCCTCGCGAAGATGCGCCTCGTCACCGCGCGCTTCCTCTGGCAGCACGGCAAGTACGCGATCCTGATCGCCTACATCGTTGCCGCCGTTATTACGCCGACCGGCGACCCGATGAACCAGACGATCTTCGCGGCGCCGATGATCCTCCTCTATTTCCTGAGCATCATCATCGCGTGGGTCGTCAACCCGCGCAGCCGTACGAAAGACCGCGAACTCGAGTAGAACCTCCCGCGGCCGTGGTACTATATGGATGAGCTCGACCGCTCTCCGTACCGCGGGAGGTACGCTTGACAACGACTTCGCTCCGCTCGTGTTTCGTAACCGCGCTGCTGTTTCTCTCGGTTCCCCTCGCCACCGCGCAGACTCCGTCCCCGTCACCATCGCAAGCCGCGCCGTCTGACGACGCGACACGACCGGCGACCACGACGTTTTACGGGGATACGGGCATCTGGTTCGTGCCGACGGCGGAAGTACTCCAGAGCGGCAAGATCTCGGTCAGCGGATATCGACGCGGCACCAACTGGATTCAGGGCTACACGAACGTCGGCGACTTCGCTGGCACGTTTGCGGTCGGTGTCGGCAATCGCGCGGAAGTGTTCGGGTCCTTCCTGTTCGACACGCGCATCGATCGCGACATTCGGCCGCTGTTCACCAGCGACTCGACGTTCGGCGGCATCATCCCGCAGTATCCGAACGTCAACCAGGGATGGACGGGCGACAACGTCGGCGACCTGTATCTCGGCGCCAAGATCAACCTGTGGTCCGAGTACCAGCAGAAGCCCGCAGCCATCGCCATCCGCGGCATCGTGAAAGCGCCGACCGGCAAGACAAGCGTCGGCAACAGCACCGGCAAAGCGGACGTCTCGCTCGATCTGATCGTGAGCAAGGAAGTCGCGAAGATGGTCGAAACATCGGGCTACGCCGGGTGGCAATTCCTCGGGCAGCCTGACGGCTTCACGACCCCCAGCGGCGCGTTCGAGTGGGGCTTCGGCGTCGCCTTCCCCTCGCGCAACATCGTCCGATTGAACGCGGAGATCAACGGCTACGTGCCGAACGGCGACAGCGCGACGATCAACAGCGGCACGACGCTTCGCGGCACCGATCTGTCGTTCGCGCCAGCGACGTCAGCGGTGGAAAAAATCCATCGCGCGACGATCGGCGTCACGTTCCAGTCGCGAAAGGGCTTTTTTGCCGGTGTCGGTGGCAGCTGGAACGTGCCGATGCAGGCGCGCGATACGCGCTTCACCGACGACGATCAAGCGGGTGATTATTTCGATTGGCAGGTGCGCATCGGCTGGCATCCTGGCGTGCGGACCTACGCGCCCCCGCCGCCTCCGCCACCACCGCCGCCGCCACCACCGCCGCCGCCGGTCCACAACCTGACGGTGAAAGCGGCCTGCGATCCGTGTACGGTTGAAGTCGGCAAGAGCTCCACCGTGTCGGCGACGGCGCAGGATTCGCAAAGCTGCTCGGTGACGTATCGCTGGAGCGCGCCGTCCGGCACATTGGCGCAGCCTGCCGAGCGCCAGACGCTGTGGACCGCGGGACAGCAGGAAGGATCGGTGCCGGTCACGGTCACCGTCACCTGTCCGAACGACAACAAGACGGCGAGCGACACCGTCAACATCACCGTGGTGAAGCCGCCAGTCAAGCAGTACACCTTCGAGGACGTGCACTTCGACTTCGACCGCTACACGCTGCGGCCGGAAGCCACACGCGTGCTGGACGAAGCGGTCGCGGCGATGCGCGAGAACCCCTCGCTGCGGCTCACCATCGAAGGACACACCTGCAGCATCGGCACGGCGGAATACAACCTCGCGCTGGGCGATCGTCGCGCAACCGCCGTCCGCGATTACCTCGCGAGCCGCGGCGTAACGGGCGATCGGCTCAACACGATCAGCTACGGCGAAGAGCGGCCGAAGTACGACAACGCTCGGGAGGAAACGCGCCGCTTGAATCGCCGGGCTGCACTCGTCGTTCGCTTGCAGTGATAATGGCAGCTGGCAGATGGCACATGGCAGATGGATGTGTGACCCGAACATCCATTTGCCATATGCCATCTGCCGTGTGCCATGTCGAAGTCCACTGACACGTTAATCACCGACCTTTCGTCCGACCGCGACACGACGCGCGAAGCCGCCATCGCGCGTTTGGCCGTCATCGGCGCACGTGCGGTCGATCGGCTGATCGACGTCGCGGCGTCGGGCTCGCCGGTCGCGCGAACGGCGGCGCTGCAGGCCCTCGAGCGGATCGGCGATCGCCGCGCGTTGCCGGCCGCGCTGCGACTCGTCGGTGACGCCGATCAGAACATCGCGCTCGCGGCAATCGGTGTGGCGCGCGGTTTCGTCAAGGGGAAGCATGGCGTCGACGCCGTCGACCGGCTGACGGCGGTCGCGGTCGACCGATCGAAATCAACCGCGGTCCGCGCGGCGGCCGTGGACGCGCTGAAGCAGCTCCCCGTCTCCACGATCGACCCGCTCCTCGCGCAGCTGGCCGACGATCCAGCCGTCACGTTCGCAGAACCGGCGGCGATGCAGGCAACGCTGATGGCGTCCGCCAAAGCGCCGTTGCCGACGTTGCTGGCGTTCGTCGAAGAGATCCGTCAGCGCGAGCAAACGGCGGCAAAGGACGAACGCGCCGAGTGGCTCGCGGCCCGCGGCGCCGCGCACGCATTGCTCGCCAAACGCGGCAGCACGATCGCGCTCTACGATTTGCGCGAAACGTTCGAGACAGCCAAGGCCCCGCTGCTGCCCGATTACGTCACCGCTCTGACAAAGATCGGCGACGCCAGCTGCCTCGAAGCCATCGCGGTGGCGTTTTCGAAGGCGAAGGATGTGGTCTGGAAGAAAACCCTGGCCGACGCGTTCCGCTCGATCGCGAAGCGCGAACGAATCACGCGTCGCCACGCCGTGGTGAAAAAGCTGGAGAAGAAACTTGCGGTGGAGATGAAACAGATCTGGGGCGGGTAGGGCAGGTCAGGCGGGTAGGGCAGGCAAAAGCTCTGCATTCTCCCCCACCTGCCCCACCCGCCCCACCTGCCCGACCTGCCCTACCCGCCCGTCAGTACGCCTTCGCGAACCAGGCTTCGGCCGTCGCCGCCATGTCGCAGCGGATGCACTTTCCGCCAGGATTCGTATCGTTCGGCATGTTGCGAATCGTCGCCTGCGTTTCGGTTTTGATCGCCGCCTCGCATTCCGCCATCCCGCACCACGGCGCGATCACAAATCCGGGCCGGCCCTCCATCGTCTGCTTGAATTCGTCGTAGGTGGAGACGCGGTGCGTGTGCTCGTCGCGGAACTGGCGCGCGCGCTCGAAGAGCCCTTTCTGGATTTCCTCGAGCAGTTGACTGACGCGCGGCGCGAGACCGTCCATCGCGAAGCTCTCCTTCGCGCGCGTGTCCCGACGCGCCACGAGGACGGCGGACTTCTCGATGTCCTTCGGTCCGATCTCGACGCGGACTGGAACGCCGCGCAGTTCCCATTCCGCGAACTTCCACCCTGGACGCTCGTCGCGCTCGTCGATCGTGACGCGGATGCCTGCCGCCCGGAGGTGATCCGCGATCTCCTTCGCTTTCGGCAGGACCGTCTCGCGCCAGTTCTCGCGGCCAATCGGCACGATGACGACCTGGTGCGGCGCGATTTTCGGCGGCAGCACCAGCCCGCTATCGTCGCCGTGCACCATAATCAGGCCGCCGACCAGCCGCGTCGTCACGCCCCACGACGTGCCCCAGACGTACTGAACGGATTTGTCGCGCGCCTGGAACTTGATGTCGAACGCCTTCGCGAAGTTCTGGCCCAGGTTGTGTGACGTGCCGGCTTGCAGCGCGCGGCCGTCGCCCATCAACGCTTCGATCGAGTACGTCCGCAACGCGCCGGCGAATTTCTCGCTGTCGGTCTTGCGCCCCTTCGTCACCGGCATCGCGAGCACGTTCTCACACACGTCGGCGTAGAGATCGAGGATCTTCAGCGTCTCCTCCTCGGCCTCGGCTTCGGTCTCGTGGGCCGTGTGGCCTTCCTGCCAGAGAAATTCGGTGGTGCGCAGGAACGGATAGGTCTTTTTCTCCCACCGCACCACGTTCGCCCACTGGTTGATCAGGATCGGCAGGTCGCGCCACGACTGCACCCAGTTGGCGTACATCGTCCCGATGATCGCCTCCGACGTCGGACGGACGACGAGCTTTTCCTCGAGCTCTTCGCCGCCGGCGTGGGTCACGTACGCGACCTGCGGCGAGAAGCCTTCGACGTGCTCGGCTTCCTTCGTCAGCAGGCTGTTCGGGATGAACAGCGGAAAGTACGCGTTGACGTGGCCGGTCGCCTTGATCCGCGAGTCGAGGGCCTGCTGGAGCAGCTCCCACATCGCGTAGCCGTACGGCCGGATGACCATGCAGCCCTTGACCGGCGAGTAATCAGCCAGCTCCGCGCGGCGGACGACGTCGAGGTACCAACGGGAGAAATCCTGGGATCGGGGCGTGATCTCTGTAACGAACGTGTCTGCTTTTGCCATGTGAAAATACGTATTCTACCTGTTCATGGATCCGGTCCGCATCGACGTTCCTATCCCGTCGCACAGCTACGCCGTCACGATCGCCGACGGTGCGATCGACCGCCTGCGGCATTTGCTCGACGACCTCAAAGCGCCCGAGCGCCGCTTCGTCGTCTCCAGCCCAGTAGTCTGGCGTTTTCACGGACCGCAGCTCGCGCGCGCGCTCGGGAGCTCGGAGACGCCGATCCTGATTTCGGACGGCGAGAAGAACAAGCACCTCGCAACCGTGTCCCGTGTCTACGACGCGCTCGTCAAAGCGAACGCGGATCGCGCGACGACGCTCATCACGTTCGGCGGCGGCGTCATCGGGGACATGGCCGGCTTCGCTGCCGCGACGTATCTGCGCGGCATTGCGCTCGTTCACGTCCCGACGACGCTGCTGGCGCAGGTCGACGCGGCGATCGGCGGCAAAGTCGGCGTCAACCATCCGCTCGGCAAGAACTTGATCGGATCGTTCTATCAGCCGCGTGCCGTGATCGTGGATCCGCTCGTGTTAGGGAGCCTGCCGCGACGAGAGTTCCGCGCGGGGCTGTACGAGGTGATCAAGTACGGCATGACGTCGAGCCCGTCGCTGTTCGATCGGATCGGCAAGCAGCGGAAGGAAATCTTCGCGCGCGCCCCCGAAGCGCTGACGCCCATCATCGCCGAGTCGTGCCGCATCAAAGCGGACGTCGTGGTCGCCGACGAGAAGGAAGCGGGACCGCGGCGGATTCTGAATTTCGGCCACACTGCCGGTCACGCGCTCGAAGCGGTCACGAAGTACCGCCGATACCGGCACGGCGAAGCCGTCGCGTACGGCATGCTGGTCGCCGCGGCGCTCGGCCGGGCGCGCGGCGCGCTGGCGGAGCTCGATCGTCAGGCGCTCGCCGATGTGATCGCGAGCCTCGGCCCCCTGCCGCCGATCGCCGACGTGTCTTCGGCGCACATGATCGACGCCATGAAGCACGACAAGAAGATGGTCGCCGGTCGACTGCACTTCGTCCTGCCGACGGCGATCGGCGCGACGACGATCGTGGATGATGTGACGGAAAAAGAAATGCGGGCCGCGCTGAAAGCCTGCGGTTTCAAGAACTGAGAGCTCTCAGCTTTCCGAGATCCCGTAATCTCTCAACTTCGTGATCAACGTCTTGTAGCTGACCTGGAGAAGTTCCGCAGCCCGGCCGCGGTTGCCGCCGGCGTCCTTCAGCACCTGTTCGATCTTCCGGCGCTCGACTTCGGCGAGGACACGACGCGTCACGTCGGCCAGCGTGCCCGATAGATCCACCTTGGCGAACGGACCCTCGTCCTCCGCTTCCGCCTGCGGCGCCGCGCTGCGGAACGACAGGTTCAGGTGACGCGGATGAATCGTCTCGCCTTCGGTCAGAATCACCGCACGCTCGATGCAGTTCTGGAGTTCGCGGACGTTGCCCGGCCACGCGTACTCCCGGAGTTCCTGCTCGGCCGCGGGCGACAGCATCAGCGGCCGCTTGTTCAAGTCCCGGCAAAACCGATCGATGAAGAACCGCGCGAGCGTGATGATGTCTTCGGGCCGGTCGCGCAACGGCGGAATGGTGATCGGAAACACCGACAGCCGGAAATACAGATCTTCGCGGTACTGCCGCGCCGCGACCGCCGCTTTCAGATTGCGGTTTGTCGCGGCCACGACGCGAACATCCACCTGCAACGGCACGGTCCCGCCGACGCGCTCGAACCGTTTTTCCTCCAGCGCACGCAGGATCTTCGCCTGCAGCAGCAACGGCAGATCGCCGATCTCGTCCAGGAACAGCGTTCCACGATGAGCGAGCTCGAACTTGCCGGGCTTGCGCGCGGACGCGCCCGTGAACGCGCCTTTCTCGTGACCGAACAGCTCGGTCTCGAGCAGCGTCTCCGGAATCGCCGCGCAGTTGATGGCGACGAACGGACCGTCGGCGCGCGGGCTCAACGCGTGCAGCGTGCGCGCGAACAATTCCTTGCCGGTGCCGCTCTCGCCTTCGAGGAGGACCGTCGTATCGGTGGCCGCCGCGCGATGCAGCGCCACGGTCACCTGCTTCAACTTCGGATCGTCGCCGACGATCTGCGGCGCGCCGCGGCGCTGCGCGAGCTCCTCTTTGAGCAGCAGGTTCTCGGTCGCAAGCCGACGCTGCGCGAGCGCGCGCTCGACCATCAGCAGCAGATGATCCGGATCGACCGGCTTGGCGAGGAAGTCGAGAGCGCCCTCCTTCATCGCGGCGACGGCGTCCTGAATGCTGCCGAACGCCGTCATGACGATCACCGGCATTTCGGGATCGAGTTCTTTCGCGGCGCGCAGGACGCCGAACCCGTCACCTTCCGGCAGCCGCAAGTCAGACAGCACGAGCGCCGGACGCCCGCCTTGCAGCGCCGCCTCGGCCTCGCGCTGGTCGCGCGCTTCGACGATGGTGTGCCCTTGCGCTTCGAGCGCGTGACGGAGCATCGCGCGCAGCGAGTCTTTGTCCTCGACGAGCAGGATCGGCAGTTCGATTGTGCGGCGGGTGTTGCGAGCGGTCACCGGAGCCAGCCGGGCGGAACGCCGGCGCGGCGCGCTTCTTCCTGCAGGTCGTCGATCGCCTTCTTGTCCTTGACGATCTGATCCTTCAACCGATTCACTTCGGCGACGGTTTTCTGGCGGTCGCGCTCGATGACGGCGCGCTGCGCGGGATCGTCGCGGTTGACGAAGTCGGTGTTCAGCGCGTTGACCTTCGTCTGCATCGCGTCGGCGTACTGTTGATCGCGATCGAGCGCCTGCTGAAGCGCCTTCAATCGTCCCGACCAGTAAGCCTGATCCTTCGGGGGCTCTTTGTCCTTGTCTTTGGCGTCGTCCTTCGCCGTGTCCTTGGCTGACGTCGGCGCGGACGCGGCGGCCGGCTGTGCCGACACCACACCCGGATCCTTCAAATCGGTGTTCGTGATGACCTTCGACGGCTGTTTGATTTCCTTCCGGCGTGCCTCTTCCTTTTTGGCCACATCGGCCAAGGATTGGGCGGCGACGCTAACGGTGGTCGCCAGCACGATCCCGGAAAGAACGCCGGTCAAGCCTTTTCTAATCATCAATTTATGTGTTTATCGGCCGCAGCCGGATCGTACGTGAGGAGGTGGCGGTGGTCAAGGGAAGACGCTTATTGTCAACAGGTTAGACGAGACACCCGTTTATACTCTGGCGGACCTATACCGAATGATTAAGCCGCAGGCGCTGTGGATGTTCGCCGCAGTCGTCGTCGTCACCGCGACTCTCACGTTGAACCGACTGCCGATCCAGTTCGGCGACGGTCCCTTTTACGCCTCCATTGCAAAATCGCTGCAATCCGGCTCGGCCGGTGTGCCGTCGGTACTCGGTCCCGGCCCGACAAGTGTCGACCACGTCCGGTTCTACGGACCGGTGTTCTTCAGCGCGCTCGCGGCGTGGTTCTCGGTCGTCGGTTTGTCCAGCCTGACGTTCCGGCTGTTTTGCCTCGCGTCCGCGCTGTTAGTGGCGTTCGGCGGACTCGCGGTGTCGTGGTCACTCGGTGGACGTGCGCACCGACAAGCGTGGTCCTTCTTGATCCTGCTGCTGTCTCCGGAACTCGGTGCGGCTGCGACGTTCGGCCGCATGGATGCGTTCGCGGTCGGTTTCGAGATGTTCGCGCTGGCGCTGTTCGTCCACGGCCTTCTCCACCAGCGACGGCCGTATCTGCACGGCATCGCGTCAGGCGCCGTGCTCGCCGGCGCGGCGTTATCGACGCCGAGGACGTTTCCGTTCATTCTCGGATTTGTCGTCGCGGTGGTCGCCGTCCTCGGCCGCCGCGAACGCGTGAAGCGGCACACGACCATCCAATTGGCGGCGTGCGTCGGGACGGCGACCGTGCTGTGGCTCGTCTGGACGATCTTCTCGGCGGGCGGACCGATGAAATGGCTGTGGATGATGTTCTTCATCGCCACGCACGAAACCACAGACGTCGCGCTGCTCGGCACGCCGCGTCAATGGATATTTTCGCCGTGGCAGCTCATCACGCCGGCGTTTTCGATCGCCGGCGCGTTTCTGCTGGCGCCACGGCTGCGCGGCCACGCGACGCACGTGGTGGCTGCGAAATTCTCGCTCGCCGTGACGTGGGTCACCTTCGTCGTCACGTGGACGTTGTTTTCGTACACATTCCTGTTCGGCACCTACGCGATTCTCCCGCTCCTCGCGGTGGTGCTTGCCGTGCCGCTGCCGATGACAGAGATTAATCGCCGGCGCGTCGCGACGGTCGGTCTCGCGCTCATGATCGCGTTTGCCGGCCTGCGCGCGGTCAAGCTGATTCGTGGAGGGGTGACCTGGTCGGCGCGCGATCCGGATCGGCTGACCGCGTTCGTCCGGCAACACGTGCCGGCCGGCTCCGTCGTCATCGGCCGCGATCAAGATTATTTCTTCAACGTGGAAGAGAGCGGCTCGCGGTATCTGACGGCGTCGCAGATCAGCGCGTCGGACTGGGCGCGGTGGATCCCCGCGATCGATGGATATGAGGCGCCGCCGTTGAAGCAGCCGCATGGCGACTTCCTGCTGTGGCCCGACGCCGCGGATGCGCCGATCCCGGACGCGCTGCGTCAGTGCGCGACGCTGCAGCGGGTCGCCGCGTACACACCGCCGCCGCTCGATCTGCCTGCGCTCGAATGGTTGACGAGAGGCGACGCGCGTGCCGGTTATCCAGCGACGACGCTGTATCGCATGTCATCGGCAGCGGCACCGGCACCGGCACCGCACTCGACGTGCGCGACGCGCTAGCGAACGGCTACGACACGCGGCCGGGCTTCTGGGTGTCGGACACGAGCACGTCCACATGCTCCTTCACGCGGCTGGCATCGTCGGCGTCCGGCGCGAGCTCGAGGTATTGCTGGTACGCCTTCACGGCATCCGCCATCCGGCCGACCCGTTCCAGGCTGACGCCGAGCGACAGGTAAAACGACGGCTCGCCAGGCGCGAGAGCGATCGCTTTCTGGTACTCGACAATCGCCGCCTGTTCGTCGCCCTTCTTGTGCAGCGCGAGCGCGAGGTTGTACTGCGTTGGATAGTCTTCCGGCGACAGCTTGATCGCCTCGCGATAGTCGGCGATCGCCTGATCCCACTGGTTCAGCCGTCCTTCCGCGTGAGCCAGGTTGAACCGGTAGGACCACTTGTCGGGGACGAGTTCGGCCGCCCGCTTGAACCGCGCGATCGCGCCGTTGATATCGTTGGCGCGTTCGAGCGCGAGGCCAAGGCCGTTCAGCGCTTCCGGATCGTCAGGTTTCGCGCGCAGCACTTCCTCGAATTGCTCGCGCGACCGCGGTACGTCGCCGCTCGTCAACGCGGCGCCGGCGTCGCGGCGCGTCGCCGCCACTTCCGCATCACCGATTCCGACGGGTTGCGGCGTCACGGTCGGCTGCACCTCGGTCGGCGACCCCGGCTTGGCGGCGGCGACGTTGGTTGACGCGGGACGCGCCACCGTGTCCACGTTCTCGTGCGTCGTGTAAAGCACGAACGCGAACGCGACGACGACGACCGCGGCGATGCCGCCAGCGATCATGCCGGCGCGATCGGACGTCTTGAGCGACTTCCAGACGGGCAGCGTCGATTCGTCGACGTGCAGGGGCTGCAGGCACCGCAGGCACCGATCGCGCGACGCCTTGATCCGCGCGCCGCACGCGCGACAGACAACGTAGCGTTCCGAGAATTCCGATTCTGTTTCGTGTTCCACGACGGCTACCGAACCTCTCGCCAGGATAGGACGCGGACGCCGGCATTGCCGACACCGTTGTTGTACGCATTGGGATCGCCGAACATCTGCAGGTTGGCGCCGGCGCCAAACGCGAGGTGCTGATCGACGATGAAAGGCGCCGTGGCGCGCTGACCGGCGATCGATTTCACCAGCGGCGTGTCTTTGTTCGTGATCGTGTTGTCGCCCGTATTGTCGTACGCCGGACCGCCGATGAACGTGAACGCATACAGGTTGGCAATTGGCGCCGCGCACGGATCGGATGCGGTGAACGTCGTCGTCGTAAAGAACACGATGTCGCCGGCGACCGCCGGAAACGCCGTCACGCGCTCGTCCGACGTGACGTTGTTGCCCTGCGACGCCTTCGTCAGCACCTGATCGAGCGTCTTCGACCCGCTGGCGCCGCTATCGAGCACGCCGAGCAGATGGTTGACGGTGTTCTTGTCGGTCTGACCGAGCAGATCGCTCCCCGTCCCGTAGAAGATGTACTGCTGCGTGCCGCCGACGTTCACCGTCGCCATCGAGCTGAAGATCGGCTGATCGGAGCCCGAGGCGTACAACTTCGTCTTCGCGTTCAGCTTCGGCTTGTTCTGATTGGCCGCGTCCAGAATGATGTCGAAGCGCCAGAGGTTGCCGTCGAGATCGCCGGCGTATGCCATCGTGATGAATCGCGACGCGGCCGGTCCCGTCGACACGGGATCCGCTTGCAGCGCGTTCTTCTGCTGCTTGCAGCCAACCGCGTTCGCGCGGCAGTTGTTCGTCGTCTCGGCGAGGCCGTCGCTGCCGACGTCCATGCTCGAATACACGCTGCCCGTTTGCGCGTCGATGATATACATCGTCGTGCCGGCTACGGCACCGCTGCGATTCGCTTGTTGCTGAACCGCGTACGGCAGGAATCCCGATCCCAGCAGCACCGAGTACGGCCCGCTGTTGCTCACGATCTCGCCGATCGCCGGATCCGACCACGTCTGCCCGACGCTCTTCTCCACGGCTGGGGCCGATGCCTTGATATCGCCCCAGGGATACACGCCGCAGGTGCCGGTCACGGTGTCGCAGTGGTCGTTGATCGTCAACGTGGGATCGAAGTCGCTGTACGCCGGGAACGACCAATTCAATTTGATCTTCGTCGAGTCGGCGAAGTACGCCAGCACGGCGTTGATGTCGTCGCTCGACGACGAGACGGAGTTGGCCATGTCGGCCATCGTGACGTCGAAGGACTGGTAGAACGTCCCGCCGCCACCCTCGCCCATGACGAGGTGTGAATGCCACGTCCCGTCGGCGTAGCGCACGTCCGCCACTTTCGGCGAACTGTCGACGAAGTAGTCGAACATGCCGATCGATTGACCGTCGCGCAACGTCTTCAGCTTCGGCAACAGGTTCGGCGGAATGAAGCCCCACACTTCGACGCCGGTCCGCGCGTCGATCCCTTCGAGGATGCCCGAGTTCGTGCCGACCCAGATGATGCTGCGGCGCCCCTTGTTGGCGACGGCGAATCCCGGGTAGCTGTCGTCAGGCGGCGGATCGAGTGACGGCGGGTTCATCAACGCCGGCGTCGATGTGAGAATCGGACCGAGCGGCAGGCTGCGCACGTAGCTGATCACGCTTTGCGCGTCCATCGCCGATACGATGTTCATCAACGTTGACAGTGCCGCGACGTTGTTCGTCGTGAACGGAATCAGGGTGCCGGTCGATGGATCCGCGGTGTAGAGGTTGCGCACACCCGGGTCCGTCACCGACGTCCCGGTCACCGTCGAACACCCGTTGGGATGATCGATTGTCGCCGTCGGTCCGGGCACGCACGCCGTCCACAAGCGGGTGCCGTCAGACGAGAACTTGTATCCCGACAACTGCGTCGAGTCGGCCACCGGCTTATAGACGCGAAACGCGCGCAGGTTGCCACCGAGGCCGTACGGCGTCGGCGTGATGACCGCGGTCGTCAGCAACATGTTGCTGCGCTGCGGGATCAGGTTCCCCGCTTTGTCGTAGACCTGCGTGTTCGGCAGCGCCGTGTTGTTGATGTCGCGCGCGTTCGTGAGATCGGTGGTGCCGGTAATTGGCGCGACCGTCGGATACTCCGACAGCTTGCCGAACGGATAGGTCGCTTTCGGGTAGAGCGCGGTGTTGAACGTGTTGATGTCCGAGGTCGTGGCATACGCATGCGCGATCGCCGCCTGAATCGCCGCGACGACGTCGGGGACGATCACCGTGCCGGACATCGCCGCCTGCGGCGGGAACATCGTCGACTGCAGGTTGAACGCTGCGTCGATCATCGCCTTCGTGATCTCGAAGTATTGACCACCGCTGGTGGTGGCGATCGCCTTCAGCGAATCGCGATCCGTCGCGGGCGGCGCCAGCGCGATGACATACACGGGAATACGGTCGCCGCCAATGTTCGTGAACCCGCTCGCCGTGGTTGCAAGATCCGCGTTGGTTGCGCCCGCAGTCGTCCCTTCGCCGCCGCCGACGATGAGGACGACGACGGTATTGCGGCACGTCGGGTCGCCGTTGATGCTGAGGAGTCGCGTGACTTCCGCTTTCGTATCGACGAGCAGGTTGTTGACGGGCGCGTCGAGCGTGTTTGCGTCGTCGTTGCCGGCGGGGATCAGCGCGCCGGCCGTCCGCACGTTTTTCGCCAGCTCGGTGAGGACGTCAGTGTTCGCCGTGTTCGACTCGGCCTTCACCCAGGTGCAATTCGAGTTCGGAGTGGGACAGTTCGCGGAGGTGGCGGCGCCGTTGTTCGCCGCGACCGTCGGACGCGAGATGTTCCACTTGCCACCGGCGACTTCGGTCGTGCCGGCAACGTTCTGCGTCGCGTCCGCGTCGACCACCGGTCCGGAGTTGCCCGCCGTCGCCACAGTCGGCGTTTTCTGGCGCATCTGCACGAGGCCGAATCGCGCGACGCGATTGTTCTCGACAATCGCCTGATAGATCGCGGTCTTCGCAATTGCCAGGCGCGTCCGCGCTTCGAAGCTCGCGTACGCAGCCGCCTGATCGGTCACGACGCTGATCGTATCGGCATTGAACTTGTCGGGATTGCCCGACGACTGCAGCGTCAGGTCGACGTACTTCCGCCGGTAGTTCGTTGTCGTGTTGACGTTGGTGACACCCAACGTCGCTTCCGCCACGGCGTTCGTCCCGCGCACGTACAAATAGGGATCGTAGTACGAACTGGTCGAGTTGAACGTCGCGAGCGTGCTGTTGTCCGTCGGCGCATCGCGCTGCATCCGGTTTGCGACGTCGACGGCGACGATGATGTTCGGCAGGCCGATGCTCGTGTTGCCGGTCGTCGCCTGATAGCGTTTGAAGAATTCCATCGGATCGGTCTGCGCGTGCGCCGGCGCTGCACACGCAACGCCGATCGCCAGGGCGGCTGCCGTCCGCAAAAACAGGGGGCGCACTACTGGATTCCTCCTGAGTTCAGCGCCATCGATTGCATCGTCAGCGATTTGCCGGGGGTCTGCACCGCTGCTTTGCGGGCGCGTCGGTTTTGTTCGTCTTCGCCGCGTTGCCCGGTGTAACCGCGTTCGAGGTTGGTCGTGTCGGTCCGCGCCAGCGTCATTTCAATCACCTTATGGGCACCGCGCGGGCCAAACGCTTCCGCGCGCATCGCGATCACGCCGCGGCCGGGATTGGTGTCCGCCGTACCGTCGTGCAGCGGGTCGTTGTCGGTTTCCGATGGATCGTCGGCCACCATCACGATGACGTAGAACGACGAGTTGATCGTGCCGGTGGGCAGCATGTTCTGCAGCGGTCCGTACGCGTACGGCTGCCACACCGGGTTGTTCGCGCCCCACGGACGCGTCCCGGTTGAATTCCCAGTGAGGTCGGCGGCCGAACAGGTCGACACCTTGCCGCAGTTCGCCATGTTGATCGCTTGCGCGACGTCGATCGTCGAGCCGTCGGGAAGCGTGCGCGTGCCGCTCGGCGGACCGTCGATGAACGCCGACTGCGTCGAGCCGTTGAGCAGGTTGTTCCAGTCAGGCACCGTCAGGATGTCGTCCATCGCGCGCTCGAACGCGGCATCCGCGGCGTACAGGCCTTCGTTGCCGCGCGAGTAGTTGCTGGCGATGATCGTTTCCGACGACGTCGTCATGACGAGGGCGGCGCCGAGCGCGCCCATCAGCATGACGGCCATCAAGGCGACGAGCAGCGCGATTCCTTTCTCTTCTCTGATGCGCATCGTTACCTGCCGAGATTCAAATTGCGCGGTGAAACGCTGAACGTGACCTGTTGATCGGGGACCCACTTGTCGCCGCCCGTCGACGTGCCGCCGTTGGTGAAGAGCACGCTCGCCGGTCCGCGCAGCGATGCGAGCGCGGCTTGCACGCGCATCGTGACGGCGACCTTTCGAATCCGCAGTAAGTCGGCGTCCCATCGGCCGTCGGTCGCCGCGCCGGGGCACCATGGGCCGTCGTTCAGCATGGCGGAGGTGAGTTCGACCAGCGTTGTCGTCGTCCCGCCGGCGCCGAGCACCGGAAGACGCGGGACCTGCTGGCCGCCGCTGACCTGGAAGAGACAGCTCTCACCGGCCGGCCACCCGTCCGACGGATTCTTGTTGTTGTCGAGCACCTGACTGCCAAGCGCAGGCGGCGGCGGGCCGTACGTCGTCCACGGTCCGGTCGGATCGCTCAGCGGCTTCCCATTCAACTGCGGCGGCTGCGGGTCGCCGTAATACTTGAACGACAGGCTCACGACGTTGTCGACGACGGGCACGTCAGCGCCGGTGCCGCCGTTGTAGAACATCAGTTGATGGGTCTGCGAGTTCAGGTAGTAGGTGTAGTTGTTCGCCTGGACGATTTTCGTCCCTGGGGCGTACTCATACGAAAGCTTGTCGCTGTTGTGCTGCAGCTTCAGGTTGTTCTGATTGGGATCCTGAATCTGCGTCACCGTGAACGTATCCGAGTGGCCGTACTGGTCGTAGATCAACAGCGTCATGCCGACCTGGAAGCCGCACAACAAATCGTTCAGCGGGCAACCCGATTCGGCGTTGACTTTGGTCTCGGCCGAGTTCACCAGGCTGTTGCCCGGATTGGATGCAAGCGTCGTTTGCGCGATCGTCGGCGGGACGTACATCAGCGTGACGGTATCGGTCTTCACCGTGCCCGGCAGATCCTCGCCGATGGCGCCTTTGCGATACGGGTACACCGGAGCGAATACGTAGACGAGAGAGCCGGACATCGAGCCTTGGTACGCGCCGTTGCCCGCCATCACGAGGTCCTTCGACAATGTGTCGGCCGCGACGCGCATGCGCTGCTGCATGTCGGACACTTCGGTCTGCGCCTGGAAGGTGCCCTGCGAGGGATTGAGGACGGAGAAGATGCCGGCCGTGACGCCGAGCATCACAGCCATCGCCACCGTCATTTCGAGAACGGAGAAGCCGTGGTCGCGTCGCATCACGAAGCCTTCCGCGTTTTCACGCTGATCAACCGCGCTTCCTGGGGGTTTCTCGACACGTTCGTCGTGAGATCGTTTCCAGCGCGGTTGCCCATGGGCGTGACCATGACCTGGAGCACGAGCGTGTTGTTCGGATTGGTCGGCAACGGTTCGACCGACCATCGCCGCACGTACATGGTATTGGTCGGAGGCGACGACGTTCCGCCGCCGAGCGAGTTGCCGAACTTATCGACGTAGTCGACCCAGCCGACGGTGTTCTGGTTGAGCGTGCCGGGCGGCGACGGGCTGAGGCCGGTGCCGCCGTTCTGCGTTTCGGGCACGACTGCGGTATTCGTCGACGTGTCGTTGCTCGGCAGCCCGAGCGCGTCGAAGCCCCACTCGAGGGCGCGCAACTGTTCCATCTTCTGCTGCGCGAGGATCGCCGTCAGCGACGTGTTCTTCGCCATCGCGTTCGTACGCGTCGACATGAAGAACAACTGTGCGAGCGACGCGGCCCCGGCGATCATGATCGTCGACGCGATCAGCACTTCGAGGATCGAAAACCCGCCTTCGCGCGTTCGCGCTTCGGCGCGGCAGGTCTCGCCTTCCCTCGTGCGCGCGTCGGCGCCGCCGGCCCGCTTAGCGGTCCATCTGGATTTTGCCAAGTCCGTTCACCACAATGTTTTTGCTCACGCCTTTGCGCGTCAGCGTAATCGTCACACCGGCGGTCCCGATGTTCGGCCACGGATTCGCTCCGCCATTCGCAGCGTGCACCGACCCGTCAGGCCAGAATTCCAACGTCGTCGACGACGTAACCGTCACGCTCGAATCGAGCAATGCCACCGGTCCGTCGTTGTTCGGCTTCGTCAGCCGGCTCGAATCGCTGCCCGTCGGTTTGTACGGATACGTCGTTTCGTTGCACCGAGTGGTGTAGCTGTCCGGGTCCTGCACGGGATCGGGCACGGCAGGCGTGCCGATCAATTCCACGACACGGATCTGTCCGACCACGGGACAATTGAAGCGAAGCCGCATCGCCGACTGGCTCGAAACCGCCTTGAGTTTTGCGAACTGCATCTGCCGCTCGACGGTGCGCAGCGAATTGCCCAGTCGATACTGGTCGACCATGTTCACCAGCGGCGGCGTCGCGATCGCCATGACCGTGGCGGTGATCGCAACCGTGGCGACGATATCGATGAGCGAGAAACCGGCATCGCTCCGAAGTGATGCGCGCATACTGGGCATTTCGAGGAGGTTGTTGAGCAACTGGGCTGCCAGACCCAGCCGTTACCGCAGATCTATCCCGTAATTCGTTCTAAATAGGATGTTTATTGGATCGAACAGATGTCGGAAGCGATGGGACTCTGACGCGCACGTGCGTCGATTTGTTACATTCGGTAACAGTTCAGGAACTGCGGGTCAGGTGGCGAGCGGCAACGTCACTTGCAGGCTGGCCCCTCCGAACGGCGACGTGCCGACGACGATTCGACCGTTGTGGAAGACGATGATCTTCTGGACGAGCGCGAGCCCGAGGCCGGTGCCGTTGCGCTTCGTGGTCACGAACGGACGGAACACGCGCTCCCGAAGGTCGGGCGGAATTCCCGGGCCGTTGTCGTTGATCGAAATGCGCGACACCTGTTGCGCCGCGTCGATTTCGGATTGCACCACGATGTGCGGCGGTGTCGTCGCGGTGGACGCCGCGTCGAGTGCGTTTCGCAGCAAGTTGCTGAAGGCCTGGCGCAGCAGCACTTCGTCACCGTCGACGATGCCGAAGTCGCCGCGGAGCTCGACGGCCCCGCCAAGCGCGCGCGCCTCGGAGGCGATTTCGTCGACCGCGCGCTCGCAGATCGCTTGCAGCGGTACGCGCGATAACGTCAACTGCGCGGGTCGCGCAAAGTTCAAGAAATTCGTGACGACCTGGCTGAGGGATTCCGTCTCCTGCCGAATGCCCTCGACGTAGGCGCGATAGTTATCGGGCAGCGACTTCAGGTCGAACAGCTTGCTGTAACCGTGGATCGTCGCCAGGCCGTTGCGGAACTCGTGCGCGATGCCGGCGGTCAGCTCGCCCACCGTCGCGAGACTCTCCTTCAACCGCAGCTGTTCTTCGAGGTTCTTCACGGCGGTCAGATCGGTGAAGAGACAGATCGCGCCGTGGACCGCGTCGCGATCGTCGAACAACGGCGACACGGTGATGCCAAGGTGCGACACACCGTGCGGCGACTCGGGCAGCGTGAGCGAGCGGCGCAGGATCGGCGCACCGCTCTTGACGCACTCGTCGATCACCTGCATCAACGAGGTGTGCTGCACCTGTCGCTGACACTCGTCGAGCGACGCGTCTTCGGCCACGCCGAGCATGCGACGTCCCGCGGGGTTCAGAATCCGCACCTCGCCTTCGAGTCCGGCGACGAGCAATCCGGCGCTCAGGCTGCGGATGATCTCTTCGCTGAGGCGCTCGGACGCTTCCGCCCGCGCCGCCGTCGCGCGCTCCTGCGCTTTCAGCTTCGTCACCGCTTCCTGCAGCGCAGCCGACAGCAGCGCCGTTTCCGATCGGTTCTCTTTGCCGACCGACCTGCGCACCTCGCGCGCCGCCATCGAGAACCGCAGCAACGCGAACACGACGACCGACACGAGCGCCGCGACCAGCGCCGTCATGCCGAGGAACGCGTATCCGTTTGGCGTCACATCAGCCCCAAGTACCACGCGAGCAGCGCGGGGCCGATCGTTGCTGCCACCGCCGCGCCGATCGCGAGGAAACAGCCGAATGGAATCAGCGATTTCATGTGGCCGCGACCCAGCGTGATCAGGCCGAGGCCGAAGACCGACCCGGCGACCGACCCGAAGAACATCGTCATCACGGTCATCCGCCAGCCGAGAAAGGCGCCGATCATGCCGAGCATCGGCGGGTCGCCGCCGCCCAGCGCTTCCTCGTGGCGGAGCCACCACCAGATCCAGAAGATGCCCTCGAGAACGCCGTAGCCGACCACGATGCCGAGCAGCGAATCGAGCCACTGCCCCGCCAGCGCGCTCAACGCGAAGCCGACCGCCATCGCGGGAAAGGTGATGATGTGCGGCAGCAGCTGGTGTTCGAGGTCGATCGCAAACAGGACGATCAGGACGCAGCCGAGCGACAGTCGTGAGGCGAGCAGCAGCGTCGGTCCGTAGTACCACGCCGCCGCAGCGAACATCACCGCCGTCAACGCTTCGATGACGAGATAGCGGACGCCGAGGCGCGCACCGCATGTCCGGCAGCGTCCGCGCAGGACCAGCCATGCGACGAACGGGACATTTTCGTACCACGACAACTGCCGGCCACAGTGGGGACACGCCGACGGCGGCGACGCGATCGACATCTTGCGCGGAACGCGGTAGATGCAGACATTCAAGAAGCTGCCGACCGCCGCCCCGATCACGGCCGCGATCGCCGCGAACATCCAATCGTCGATCATGGCGTGGCCGCGGGCAGGCGTTGGGGTTCGACCGGCAGCGGCAACAGCGACGAGGACGACGAGAGGCGCACGCGTCCGCCGGGGCCGAGCTCGTACGCGACGCCCGTGGGATCGGTCGGAATCCGGCGGAGGTCGCCGGCGGCAACGAGCGACTGCCAATCGCGCGGCACGGTGCCCGTGCGTTTCGTGTAGGCGTCGACGCGCGCTTGCAGCACATCGATATCGTCGAGCGCGCGGAATTGTTGCAGGCGCCACTCGGCCTGATGACGAAGCCAATCCACGTCCGCGGACTGCAGGATCGCGAGCCACATCGCGCGCGACGTCCGTCGATCGCCCCCCTGCGCGAGCGTCGTCGCCGCCAGCGGCTTCAACCAATTGGGTGCGCCGCTGATGTCGCCTGCCCGCGCAAAGGCATCCGCGGCGGCCTTGTAGTTCCGCTCGTACCAGTAGTGCACGAACCCGATGTCCTCCAGGTACTGCCATCGCTCCGGGCGTGCCTGCATCCCCTTTTCGAGCAGCTTGACGGCGAGGTCGGGCCGATCGGGACCGAGCGGATACGGCTCGGCGAGAAAGACGGCGCCGAAGCGGTACGCGATGTCGAACAGCGGATCGAGCGACGTCGTGAGGTTCAGCAGATCGTACAAGCGATCGTAGTCGGATGTGCCGGCGAGCGCGTGCGGCGGTTG
Organism: Vicinamibacterales bacterium; assembly: GCA_035652075.1. Taxonomy (GTDB): domain Bacteria; phylum Acidobacteriota; class Vicinamibacteria; order Vicinamibacterales; family CAVVIG01; genus Gp6-AA45. The sequence continues at coordinate 26,005 of DASREL010000027.1, read as the reverse complement.
CGGCGCCGGCGCGCGCGCGGCAAGGCGCCGCTTCGTGCCGCCGTAGTACTGCAGCGCGCGGATCCAGTAGACGTCGGCGGCCAGCGCGTTGAAGCCGACGGTCATGCGGCGCAACGCCGTCGGCGACGCGATCAGCACCTCGTCGTCGGGAGTGTCGGTCGGTGGAAAGGCGCGTTCGCGTTGCGCCTGGAGCAGTCCCGCCGTGCCGAGCAGCACGAGGCTTGCGACCACGGCTGCCGCGATCGATTTCATTTGAAGTCTCTGCGTGAGAACACGACGGTCGAGATGACGAGCAGCATGGCGATGTACACGACGGCGTACGCCGACACGAGACCGATGTAGCGCGCGCTCACGGCGTGGCCGTGAACGACTTGCGACTTGATGTCGAACTGCGCGAGGTTCGGCAGGATCCAGTAAACGGCCCGCGCCACATGCTGCGCGATCGGCGCGTCGACGACATCCTGGAAGTTGCGCAGGTCGGTCGCGTAGTGCCCCGCGACGGTGATGCCGAATGTGAACGCGGCAGACAAGATCGGCGACGAGAACGTCGAGAAAAACAGCGCGATCGCCGTCACGATCATCAACTCGAGCAGGATGAGCAGGATCGCCTGCAGCAGCGCCGGGTCGAGCGCCCGCGCATCCCAGGACGCTTCGATCATCGGATCGACGCCCCATCGCATGTACGCGAGCACGAGATACAGCGACAGCGCCATGATCGCGACGTTGACCGTCAGCGTCACGACCAGACCGGCATACTTCCCAAGCACGAGCTGATAGCGGTGGATCGGTTTCGCGAGAAGGCTGTAGACACTGCGCCGTTCGACCTCTTTGGCCACCAGCCCGATGCCGATGAACACAGCGATGAAGAGGCCGAAGACCGACGTCGCGGCGAGGCCGAGATCCTTGATGATCTTGATGTCCTGCCCCGCCGTGAGCTGACCGATCAGATACGACGCCCCAATCAGCAGGATCGCGAACAGGACGAGGTTGTAGAGCACCTTGTCGCGCACCGATTCGCGGAAGCCGTTGACGGCGATGGCGGCGAGCGATTTCATGCGGAGAAACGATCGACGCGCATCACATCGGGCGCGGTGACGTGCTCGACGAAAAAATCCTCGAGTGTCTCGCGAATCGGATTCAGCGACACCAGGTGCGCGCCGGCGGCGGTCACCTCCGCCAGCAGGTGCTCGGGCGGGGGATCGAGCGGCAATTCGATGGCGTAGCGCCCTTCGCTGATACGCACGACCTGACGGGCGCGCGGCCCGAGGGCGGCGGCAAGAGCGTCGGTCGCGCCGGCGATCACCATTTCCCAACCGCGCGCGCGAAACGCCAGCATGTCCGTCAGCAGCCCCGTCGCGACGAGGCGGCCCTTCGCAAGAATCGCAACCTGATGGCACAGCGCCTCGGCGTCACTGAGCACGTGCGAGCTGAAGAACACCGTGCAGCCACGATCGCGCAGCCGCAGAATCAGCGCCCGCACATCACGGCGGCCGAGCGGATCGAGACCCGACATCGGCTCGTCCAGGATTACGAGATCGGGATCGTTGATCAACGCCTGGGCGATGCCAACGCGCTGCAGCATCCCTTTCGAGAATTTCCGGAGTTGCATCCGCCGCTCGGCGCCGATACCGACCTCGTCGAGCAGCCGCGATGCGCGGGCGTTGGCGTCCGCTGCGGAATAGCCAAACAGCCGCGCGAAATAGCGCAGCAATTCCTCAGCGGTCAGGTAGTCGTAGAAGTAGGGATTTTCCGGCAGGTACCCGATCCGGCGTTTGGTCGCGAGATCGCCGAGCGGGCGTCCGAACAGTTCGGCGCGCCCTGAGGTCGGGTAGACGAGCTGCATCAGCAGCTTCAGCGTGGTCGTCTTGCCGGCGCCGTTCGGTCCGAGGAAACCGAAGACCTGGCCCGTAGGCACATCGAGCGTCAGCCGGTCGAGCGCGCGATAGGGGCGCTTGCGCCAGAAGCCGATCGCGAAATCCTTGGTCAGTTCTCGCGTGGCAAGGGCGAGCGTCACATCATTTCGCGCGCGCCAGCTCGATTTCGATCGCCTGCTGAAAGTACTGCGGCGCGATCATCCCTTCGAGCTTGACGCCGTCGACGAAGAAGGTCGGCGTCTGCGACACGTTGAGTTGTTTGCCGAGACCGGTTTCGCCCTTGACGAGCGCGAGCGTCGATTCGTACTTCGCGTCGAAATCGTTCACGCCGCCGATGTCGTGCGCGGCCTGACGAACCATTGGCGGCGTCATCTGCGGCTGGTGCGTGTAGAGGTAGTCCTCGAGCGCGTCCGCCTTGTTGTGCTGCGCGGCGAGGCGGACGGCGACCGCCGCTTCGCATGCCGCCGGATGCAACATCGCCGAGACATTCGGGTTGCACGCCGGGTTCAGCGGGTAATCCTTCAAGACCATCTTCACCTGACCGGGATGCTCCGCCTCGAACTTCGCCAGAATCGGTTTGTATTGCAGGTACGACTGACCGCACGCCGGACATTGAAAGTCGTTGAACTTGACGATCAGCACTTTCGCGCCTTCGTTCGGCACCATCAACGGCACCCGCGGTTGCGCGAGGAAGTACCGCTCGAATTCGGATCGGCGGTCCTGATCGATCGGTGCGGTGGCGGCGGCAGCCGCCTCGCCGCTGCTCGCCGCGACGACGCTTTCACGCGGGAAGAACGCGAGCGTCGTGCCGGCGCCGACGAAGAAGAGAATCGCAATCACGATCGCCAGCGGCGTCGTAACGAGCACCCGAAGATCGCGCGTCGCGCGACGAGGCAGTGTAGTCATGGGAATCGATGATGCGCCGCCCGACACCAGGAACAACCCGACGACGGACGCGTAAATGGTCACGCACAGAATGCACTTGACCTTGATGATGGCAAACGAGATGTAGGCCATGTAGATGACGACGGCCAGCGCCAGCGTCGACATGACGAACAGATAGCCGGGAACGCTCTCTCGAATGGAATCGCGCGCGCGCAGCGCGCTCACGCTCAGCAGCGCGGCGACGGCAAACCACATCCCGCTGAACAGCGCGACCGGAATCCCCTGGAACGTGCTGTAGCGGGTTTGATACACCTGCGTGCAGCTCCACGTCTCGTTGATGTCGCAGAAGCTGCGGTAGGCCGGGTCGAAAAGGATGTGATAGTGCGTGTACGCGGCCGCGGCCGAGGCGCCAAAGCCGACAAGCGCGCAGACCAAAGCGAACACGCTCGCGCGTTTGCTCATGGATCGATTGAAGTGTACATGAAAACGGCGGGTAAGCGCGTCTGCGCCAACCCGCCGCCTGCAGAGAACGGTCTCGAGAACTGCGCGTGCGTTACTGAACCGGTGAGATCGTGCCGCCGGTGGTCAGGGTCGCCGCCGTCAACGCGTTGTTGCTCGTGTCCTGGAAGATCGTGCCGCGCTGATCCGTGCCGAAGAAACGGTTGCCCGTGCCGCCGTAGGTGACTGGATCGGCGTGCCCGAAGTACGTCGCAATCGCGTCCTTCGCCGACACGTTGCAGGTGCTGGCCGCCACCAACACGACGGTGTTGCTCGTGCCGGCCGCGAGCGTCACCTTGAACCCGCTCTTGATCACGCCCGTCGTCGCGAGGTCCGGGCTGATGAAGCCCGTCCCGCCCGCCGCCGGCGCTTTGTAGAGATCCTCGAGCGACTGGGCGTAGCCGCCCTGGCCGCAGCCCGCCGAATACGCCGCCTCACCGCTGTTGATCGCGCGCAGCGAGCCGATCGCCGACGCTTCGTTGCCCGACATACGGGCGCGCAGCAGGCCCGGGACGGCAATTGCGGCGATGATGCCGATGATCGCAACGACGATCAGCAGCTCGATCAACGTGAAACCTTTTGAATTACGCATTTCAAAATCCTCTCTTGAATTGAACGGTTGTGCTTTGTTTGAGCAAGCGATGTGCCCACACGAACATTTGACGAATGATCATGAAAAATCTAATGAAATCGACATGTATCCGTGAGGACTAAATCAAGAGATGTAGACATCGATTGTTGCGACGCAAACGTTTGTCAATCGTAGTGACATGAATTGTCACGTACAAACAAAACGGGCGGGTTGGCCTTTGAGTGTGCCAACCCGCCCGGTGTGGAGAACCGAATCCGTTGTTACTGAACCGGCGAGATCGTGCCGCCGGTGGTCAGGGTCGCCGCCGTCAACGCGTTGTTGCTCGTATCCTGGAAGATCGTGCCGCGCTGATCGGAACCAAAGTAACGGTTGCCCGTGCCGCCGTAGGTGACTGGATCGGCGTTCGCGAAGTACGTCGCGATCGCGTCCTTCGCCGACACGTTGCAGGTGCTGGCCGCCACCAACACGACGGTGTTGCTCGTGCCGGCCGCGAGCGTCACTTTGAAGCCGCTCTTGATCACGCCCGTCGTCGCGAGGTCGGGGCTGATGAAGCCCGTGCCGCCCGCCGCCGGCGCTTTGTAGAGATCCTCGAGCGACTGGGCGTAGCCGCCCTGGCCGCAGCCCGCCGAATACGCCGCCTCACCGCTGTTGATCGCGCGCAGCGAGCCGATCGCCGACGCTTCGTTACCCGACATACGGGCGCGCAGCAGGCCGGGGACGGCGATCGCCGCGATGATGCCGATGATCGCAACGACGATCAGCAGCTCGATCAACGTGAAACCTGTCGCAGTTCGCATCTTCATTTCAAATCTCCTCAGCAAAGAAGGCCGATGGCTCAACCGTTCAGCAACGGTGATGCCATCGAAGCTCGTATCGGTAAGTCGTTGTAAAAACTATACTTGGTCGAACTGCGTCGTGCCAGGAGGCAGCGACAAACTGTCGATCTGACATTTTTTGTCTATGCCGACCGACAGATAGTGTCAACGCAAATTGTACTTCTTGACGTAGTACCGAAAGGACCTGAAGCTCATCCCCAGGAGCTCGGCCGCCTTGACCTGCACGCCGCCGGCCCGCTTGAGCGCTTCCGCGATATAGCCGCGCTCGATTTCCTTGACGTGCGCCTCGAGATCAAAGCCCGAGGCGGGAAGAACGTCAGCCGATGGCGGGGTCGCTGCGCCGCTTGGGATGCGCGGCGCGTCGCCCCGCACACTGGTCGGCAGGCTATCGACCAGGATCGTCGGCGTCATCTCCAGCGCCACCGCGCGCTCGATCGCATTTTCGAGCTCGCGAATGTTGCCCGGCCACTCGTGACGGATGAGCAAATCCATCGCGTCGTGCGAGATGCCGGTGACGGCCTTCGCCATCTGCTCCGCGTATTTCGCGAGAAAGTGTTCGGCCAGCAGTGGGATGTCTTCGCGCCGCTCGCGTAATGGCGGCAAGGCGATCGGGATGACGTTGATCCGGTAGTACAGGTCCTCGCGGAACCGGCCTTCGGCGACCGCCTTCGTCAGATCGACGTTCGTCGCCGCGATCACGCGGATGTCGGCCTGTAACTCTTCGAGACCGCCCACGCGGCGGAACCGACGCTCCTGCAGCACGCGCAGCAGTTTCACCTGCATCACCGCGCTCATCTCGCCGATCTCGTCGAGGAAGATGGTTCCGCGCTCGGCGATTTCGAGGAGGCCCTTCTTGTTCGAGTCGGCGCCGGTGAACGACCCGCGCATGTGCCCGAAGAGCTCGGACTCGAGCAGGTTCTCCGGCAACGCACCGCAGTTGAGCGACACCATCGGCTTGTCGCGCCGCAGCGAGTGGAAGTGGATCGCCTGCGCGACGAGCCCCTTGCCCGTTCCCGACTCGCCGGTCAGCAGGATCGTGCTGTTCGTGCGCGCGACCGTCTCGATCATCTTGAAGACCTCGACCATCGCGGCGCTCCGGCCGATGATGTTCGAAAACTGATGCGAGAGGCCGAGCGTCTTTTTCAGCAGCAGGTTCTCCTGCCGCAGCTGGCGATTCTCGATCTTCTCGCGCACTTTCATCTTGAGCAGGTCGATGTCGAACGGCTTGCTCAGGTAGTCGCACGCGCCGAGACGCATCGCCTCGACGGCGGTGTCGGTCGACGCAAACGCCGTGATCATGATGCCGAGGATGTCCTGATCGATCTTCTTGGCCGCGCGCAGCACGTCGACGCCGCTCAAATCGGGCATCTTGATGTCGGAAATCAACAGATCGACCGGCTCGCGTTCGAGCAGCGCGATGGCGGACTTGCCGTTTTCGGCGAGCAGCACTTCGTACCCCTCGCGACGCAGAACGATGGCCAGTAACTCCCGCATCGATCGCTCATCGTCGACGACGAGAATGCGCGGCGGCCGGCGGTCGACGTCCGGCAGCACGGGTTGCGTAGCGGTACTCATGTCGTCACCACAGCCCGCGCCGGCAAGCGAACCGACACGGTCGTGCCGTTGCCCGGCTGCGAGCTGACTTGAATCTCTCCGTTGTAGTCAGCGACGATGCGATGCACGATCGCGAGGCCGAGACCGGTGCCCTTGCTGAACGTCGTGTGGAAGGGCTGGAACAAACTATCCAGTTCTTCCGGCGGAATGCCGATCCCTTCGTCGGTGACCGTCAGGACGACGCCGTCAGAGGAGACTTCGAACGCGCCCACGAGACGCAGCCGTCCGCCGTCGGGCATCGCGCGCAACCCGTTGGTCGCCAGATTCCACACGATCTGTTTGATCTGGCCCTCGTCGGCCTCGTACCACAACGCGCTCGCCGGCACGTCGACGACGATCTCGTGGCCCTCGCGCACTTCGGCGCTGTTGCGCAGCAGCAGCGCCGTATCGTTGAGCGCGCGCCGCACGTCGAACCGCGCGATGTGGAACCGCTGCGGACGGGCGTAGGCGAGAAAGGATCGGATGGTCGTATTCAGCCGCTCCGATTCGCGCAGCACGATGTCCATCAGTTGCTCCTGCTCGGCGCTGAGCGGCAGTTCCTGACGCAGGATTTGGATCGAACCCGACATCGATGCGAGCGGATTTCTGATCTCGTGCGCAATCCCCGCCGCCATCTCGCCGACCGCTGCAAGCCGCTGCTGGATCGCCGCATCGCGTTCGAGCTTCTTGATCGCCGTGACGTCCTGGAACGTGAACAGCAGGCCCGCCCGGCCTCCCGGCGTTTCGAGATGCGTGGCCGTCAAGCCAATCTCCAGATCGCCGCGTCCATCGGTCGTGTGATAGCGAAACTCGTGACGCCGCGATCCCTTCGTCATCAAGTCTTCGGCGATCGACGCCATGACCGTGGGCGGCAACTGCAGGATGTCGTCGATCGGCCGGCCGACGGCCGAGTGAAAACGGACGCCGGTGATCGATTCCGCGGCCCGGTTGAACGTCAGCACGCGGTGGTCGGGGTCGGTCGTCGCGAGGCCGCTCGGCAGGCTGTCGATGACGTGCTGGTTCAACGCCTGCAAATCCGCGATTTCGGTCGACGCCTGTTCGAGTTGCGCGCCGGCCGATCGCAAGCTGTTCGCGAGCGATCCGCTGAGCAGGGCCACCGCGAAGAAGCCGAACAGGTTGATGGCGACGGTGTACTGCGCAAACGAACGCGCCGGCAACACCACCGTGCGCTCGAAGATGAACGACGAGGGAATCAGCCCGGCCGCCACGAAATATTGCGTGAGCACGATGCCGCCGTAGAGGACCGTGCTGAGCGTCGCCACGAGCAGCGCGCCGCGGCGGAACTGCACCGCGCTCGCCGCGGCAATCGGCAGCACGTACAGCGACGTGAAGTAGCTGGTGATGCCGCCGGTGATGTAAATGAAGGCCGAGACAACGAGCGCGTCGCCGGCCAACTGGACATCCACCAGCCAGCGATGGCGCTCGACATACGGCAGCGTCAGCGCATAGGCGATCGTCAGCGCGAAGATCGATCCGATCAGGATGAAAAACGGATCGACCGGCAGCGAGCCCGGCGCCGCGATCTGGGCGAAGACCGCCGACCCGAGCAGAATCGTACTGACCCCGGCTCGGATGAAGATCAGCCGCGCAACCGTGCGCCGCAGGTTCGGAACCATTTACGTCAACTTCGAGATCAGATCGAAGATCGGCATGTACATCGCAATGACGATGCCGCCGACCACGCCGCCGAGGATCGCGATCATGATCGGCTCGAGCAGCGTCAACAGCCCCGCGACCGCCGCGTCGACTTCTTCTTCGTAGAAATCGGCGATCTTGCCGAGCATCGTGTCGAGCGCGCCCGTCGCCTCGCCGACGCCGATCATCTGCACGACCATCGACGGAAACACCGCCGTGTCCTTCAGCGGCGCCGAGATCGTTTCGCCGCGCTCGATGCTCTTGCGCGTCACCATGATCGCGTCTTCGATGATCGCGTTGCCCGACGTCCGCGCGGTGATTTCGAGGCCGTCGAGAATCGGCACGCCCGAACTGATCAGCGTCGAGAGCGTGCGGCAGAACCGCGCGACCGCGATCTTGCGCATGATGTCGCCGAGAATCGGCGCCTTGAGGACGATCCGATCGATCACGCGGCGGCCGTTCTCGGTCGCGTAGTACTGTCGGAATCCGTAACCGGCACCGCCGCCCACGACGAGGAGCACCGGGAAGTACTTGACGAGGTTGTCGCTGGCGAAAATCACGACGCGGGTCGGCAGCGGCAGCTCTGCGCCGAGGCCCTGGAACAACGCGGCGAACGTCGGGATGACCTTCCACAAGATCACGCCGACGACGATGCCCGCGATCACGATGACCGCGATCGGGTAGATCATCGCCGACTTGACCTGCCCGGCCAGCTTGACGGCCTTTTCGATGTACGTCGCGAGCCGCTTGAGAATCGTGTCGAGAATGCCGCCCGCCTCGCCAGCCGCGATCATGTTCGTGAACAGCGGGTCGAACGTCTTCGGATGCTTGCGCATTGCATCGGCGAGCGACGCACCCGCCTCGACGTCCTGACGCGTCTGCGAGATGACCGCCGAGAAGTTCTTGTCCTCTTCCTGACTGCCGAGGATGTCGAGGCACTGCACGAGCGGCAAGCCGGCGTCGATCATGACCGAGAACTGCCGTGTGAAGACGGCGAGGTTCTTCGCGGCCACTTTCTTGCCGACGACACCTTTCTTCTGTTTCGTTTCGCTCTTGCCCGCGGCCGCCGCCTTCGCCGGCGTGATCCGCGTGACTTGAATCTGCTCGCGACGCAGTGCGGCGACGGCGGCATCCATCGTGTCGGCGACACGTTCGCCGCTGACCGTCTGTCCCGTGCGCGTTCGTCCGGCGTAGGCAAATGTCGGCATAACTAGGTCCTAGCGAGTGGGCGATTCGGGGGAGCGCCAGGGCGTCCGAGTCCGGCGCCGGCGACAACGCCCACGCCGCGATTGATCAAGTCCTGCAGTTCGTCACGGTTGGACGAGGCAGACATGGCCGCCTCGACCGTGATCAGCCGCCGCATCTGCAGGCTCGCGAGCGACTGATTCATCGTCTGCATGCCGTACTTTTCCTGGCCCGACTGCATCGCGCCGTAGATCTGATGGATCTTGTCGTCGCGAATCAGATTGCGGATCGCCGGCGTCGGCACGAGAATTTCGAGCGCGCAGACGCGCCCCTTGCCGTCGGCTCTGGGCAGCAGCGCCTGCGTCACGATGCCCTCGAGCACGAGCGAGAGCTGCGTGCGGATCTGCGCCTGCTGCCCCGCCGGAAACACGTCGATGATGCGGTTGATCGTCTGCGCCGCCGAGTTCGTGTGCAGCGTGCCGAACGTCAAATGCCCCGTCTCGGCGATGCGGAGCGCCGATTCGATCGTCTCGAGGTCGCGCATTTCGCCGACCAGGACGATATCCGGGTCTTCGCGCAGCGCGGCGCGGAGCGCCATCGCAAAGCTGTCGGTGTCGCCGTGCACTTCGCGCTGGTTGACGAGACAGTTCTTGTGCTGGTGCACGAACTCGATCGGATCCTCGATCGTCAGGATGTGGTCGTGCCGTTCGGCGTTGATCTTGTCGATCATCGCCGCGAGCGTCGTCGATTTGCCGCTGCCGGTCGGGCCGGTGACGAGGACGAGGCCGCGCGGCCGCTCGGCGAGCGTCGCCAGCACCGCTGGCAATCCAAGCTCGCCGAAGGCGCGGATCTTTTCCGGAATGACGCGGTACACCGCACCGACGGCGCCTCGCTGATTGAAGACGTTGCAGCGGAACCGCGCGCCAATCTGCTTGACGCCGAACGAGCAATCGAGCTCCTTCGTCTGCTCGAACCGTTTCTTCTGGTCGTCGGTGAGGACGCTGTAGGCGAGCGCCTTGGTATCCGACGGCGACAGCACGGGCAGGTCGAGGCGGCGCAGGTGGCCATGCACGCGGATCTGCGGCGGCGTGTCGGTCGTGACGTGGAGATCCGATCCGCCTTCTTCCACGAGCGTCGTCAAGAGTTCGATTAATGTAGCCATGACTATTTCACGGTCTCCCTGACCACTTCATCAAGCGTCGTCATCCCGGCCTGCACCTTGCGCAGGCCGCTCGCGCGCAGTGTGATCATGCCTTCGTCGACAGCCTTGCGACGGAGCTCGAGCGCCGACGCGCCGACAAGAATCAACTCGCGCACCTCGTCGGCGATTTCCATCACTTCGTACAAACCGACGCGGCCTTTGTAGCCGGTGTTGTTGCAGCGGTCGCAGCCGGCGCCTTTCATCGGCGTCACTTCTTCGGCGATTTCCGGGGTGAAGCCAGCCTGGATCAGCGCTTCGGGCGGCAGCGGGTTCGGTTCCTTGCAGTTCGAGCAGACGCGGCGCACGAGGCGCTGCGCGCAGATCAGATGCACCGAGCTCGCGACGAGGAACGGCTCGATGCCCATGTTCATCAACCGGTTGACGGTGCTGGGCGCGTCGTTGGTGTGGAGCGTCGACAGGACGAGGTGGCCGGTGAGCGCGGCCTTGACCGCGATTTCCGCGGTTTCGAAGTCGCGGATTTCGCCGACGAGGATGATGTTCGGGTCCTGCCGCAGGAACGACCGCAGGGCCGCGGCGAAATTGAGGCCGATGTTTTCCTTGACGTTCACCTGATTGACGCCGGCGAGGTTGAATTCGACCGGGTCTTCGGCGGTCATGATGTTCGTCTCGGGGGTATTGATTTTCGAGATCGCCGAGTACAACGTGTTGGTCTTGCCGCTGCCGGTGGGACCGGTCACGAGCACCATGCCCCACGGCCGTGCGATCGCCGACTCGAACTTGCTCAACGACTCGGGCTCGAAGCCGAGCTTCGTCATGTCGAGCATCAACTTGTCTTTGTCGAGCAGACGCATGACGATCTTTTCGCCGAAGAGGGTCGGCAGCACCGACACACGGAAATCGATCTCTTTCGGCTCGCCCGATTCGTTGTAGCGAATCTTGATGCGGCCGTCCTGCGGAAGCCGCTTCTCGGCGATGTCGAGCTTCGACATGATCTTGATGCGCGACGAGATTGCGTCGCGGTATTTCATCGGGGGATTCATGATGTTGTAGAGAATCCCGTCGATGCGGTACCGGACCCGCAGTTCTTTTTCGTACGGCTCGATGTGGATGTCGCTCGCGCCCTTCTGGATCGACGACATCAGGATCACGTTGACGAGACGGACGACCGGAGCGTCCTCGCCTTGGCGCGCGAGCGCCTCGGCGCTGATCTCCTGCATCTCCTCGAGGACTTCGACGCCGTCCGCGTCGCCGCCGAGGGTCGCCTGCAGTTCTTCGAGGCCTTTGCTGGCCGCCTCGAGCGCGCTCATGCCGGCGGTGGCGCCGCCCGCGCCCGGCTTGCCGCCTTTCGCCCCCGCCGCGCCGGCCGCGCCGCCCTTGCCGCCCGCAGCCGGGTAGTACTTGTCGACCGCTTCCGTGATCGCGATCTCCGACGCGACGACCGGTTCGACCGTGTAGCCGGTCATGAACTTGATGTCGTCCATCGCGAAGACGTTGGTCGGGTCCGTCATCGCGATCGTCAGCGTGCTGCCCGAGCGGCTCAGCGGGATGATTTGGTACTTCCGCGCCGTGTCGTTCGGGACCAGCTTGATGATCGTCGGGTCGAGCTTGAACTGCGCGAGGTTGATCGAGGGGACGCCGTACTGTTTGCTGAGGAGTGCGGTGATCTGTTCGTCTTTGACGAACCCCATCTTGACGAGGTTGAAACCGAGCTTGCCCCCGTTGGCCTTTTGCTGCGTCAAGGCCTGCTGGAGCTGCTCTGCGGTGATCAGCTTCTCTTTGAGGAGGAGCTCGCCAATACGAACGGCCATGAAATCTAGAGGTTACTCATCATTGACAATATTTGTCAATCAGTGACCTAAAACGTCAGTCGCAGGCCAGCGGACCAGCCGCGACGACTCTCGTCCGAACCCCGGGTCAGCTGCCCTTCAACATACGTCCGCAGGTACCGACCGGACTGCAGTAACACGCTCGCACCGCCGCTCGCCGATCCCTGATCGGTGACCGTGTTCGCCGACACGCCGCCGCGTAGCCCGAGCGTGCGGTGGATCATCCACGCTTCCGCGCCCGCGGCGATGTGCCTGGCGTCACCGAGCGCGGTCGGTACGGTCGCCAAATCGCCGTCGGCCGCGACGGCGAACTCGTCGAGCATGCCGTGCGGACCGCTGATGTACGCGGCGCCGACTCGAGACTGCCGCTTCAGCGACAGCGCATCCGCGCCCTCGCCGAACGTCGGCTGGCGCAGGTTTTTCATCACGATGGCGAATCGCAGTCGCCCGGCGCGCACCATCGCGCCGAGATCGAGATCCGCCTGCGTGTCTCCGGCGTGAACCAACTTCACGGTCGACGACACCACGAGATGATTCCCAATCGACTGGCCGACGGTGATGCCGAATTGATTGAGATAACCTTGATCTTGTCGGCTGTTCGGGTCCGATCCAACAGGGGCACCCGCCCGCATGTCGCTGATGGGCAAGCGGTAGTAGCTCAGGCCGAGGGACGGCAACGCGATGGCGACGGCACGCACGTCGGCGTTCGAAGGCGTGTTCGGCTGATCGAATTCGAGGAGCGCGTTGAAATAGGCGCCCGTCGCCAGACCCGCCGGGTTCCACCACGTCGCCGTCGCATCGTCGGCAACCGCGACGAAGGCGCCGCCCATCCCCTGCGCACGAACGCCGACCGCTTCCGGCATCTGCGCGCGCGCAGCGAGGGGACACAACACGAAAGACACCACGGACGCACAGGTCAAGAGGACTCGTTTCATACGAGCCTTTACCTTAACTGTCTTTTCGGTTGGAGCGCGAAGGCTTTAGCCGAGCGTTATCCGACGAGCACGGCGGCGGCGACGACGGTGGTCCAGAGGCCTTTCTTGTCGCCGACAGCGGTCTGCGTGACGTTCTGCGTCTTGACGATCTCGTTCGACAGCCGGTAGACCTCTTTCTTCTCATCCCAGCTCTTGTCGGGATCGAATTCGAGGCCGAGGGTCGTCGCGAGCATCTCTGCCGCGAGCTCCTCCGCGTAGTCACCGGCGATGTCTTCGCTCTCGCCGAAGCTGTGGTGCTCGGACAGGTATCCGTAGGTATCCCGATCCCGCGGGATGGCGACGCCGACGGTGGCCGCGATCAGACGATGCGGCTCCCGTGTGGCCGCTTCGGACATGACGACGAACGTCACCTGACCCGGCTCGAGGCGCTTCATCCCTTCGGTGCGCGACAGGATGCGGCACTTCGGCGGGAAGATGCTCGAGACGCGCACGAGATTGCAGGCGGCGATGCCGGCCGAGCGCAGGGCGAGCTCGAACGAGGTCAGCTTTTCACGGTGTTTCCCAACACCCTTGGTGAAGAACATCTCCTTGGGAACGAATCCGACCACGCTCTTAGCTCCTTTGTCGCAGGGGACCTTGCATGGTAAACACCACGTTTCCAACTGTCAAGGAACGAACGCGCCCGGCGCCGCGTATAATACTTAGGTCCCCTAAGTAAATGACTCGCGATCAGGCGCGCGAAGCTGCGCGCGACATCCTGCAGATCGTCCCGCTGGTGATGCGGGCGGTCGCTGCGGAGCTCCGAGCCGCGGGCGAACTGCCGGCCCCGGCGCAGTTTGGCCTGCTGTCGATCCTCAGCCAGCGGCCGCGGACGCTCACGGAATTGGCGGCGCTCCAGGGCGTCAGTCTGCCGACGATGTCGAGCTCGATCAGCCTGATGGTTGAACGCGGCTGGGTCCGCCGCAACGCACCGGAAGAGGACAAGCGCGTCGTGGTCGTGGAGGTCACGGCGACGGGACGAGCCGCGCTCGACCGCGTGGCAAAGGCGGCCGAAACGCATCTCGCGGAAGTGCTGACGCCGCTCGACGCACCCTCGCGGCGCCGTTTACACGCGGGCCTCGGCGTGCTGCGCAAAGTGTTTACACCGGCGACGCCGCCGCCCACGTCTGAGCGGCGAAGGAACCGAAAATAGCGTGGACCGTATTTATTCGGAGGCCTGAAGTGACCGAGACGATGACCGCCCCCGCTCCGGCCCCTGCGTCGAAGAACCTCGTCGAACGCATTTTCGGCGTTTTCTTCTCTCCGCGCGCGACCTACGCCGATGTGGCCGATCGTCCGCGCGCGTTCGGCGTGCTCGCGTTCATCGTCCTTGTCGGCGCAATCGGTGTCTATGCCTTCATGTCGACCGAGGTCGGCAAGCAGGCGATGCTCGATCAGCAGGTGCGGACGATGGAGTCGTTCGGCATGAAGATCGACGACGCCGCCTACGCGCGCATGGAGACCGGCGTGAAGTACGCACCGTACACCGGGGCCGCCGGCCAGGCGATCGTCCTGCCGCTCGTCGGCGCACTGCTGGCGGGCATTCTCCTCGGCGTCTTCAATGCGTTGCTCGGCGGCGACGCCACCTACAAGCAGGTCTTCGCGATCGTCTGTCATTCCGGCCTCGTCATTTCGCTGGCGCAGATTTTCGGGCTGCCGCTCGCCTACGCCCGAGAAACGATGTCGAGCGCCACGAACCTCGCGGTGTTTTTCCCGTTTCTGGAAGAGAACTCGTTTGCCGCGCGGCTGCTCGGCACGATTGATTTGTTTCAAATCTGGTGGCTCGTCAGCCTCTCGATCGGTCTCGGCGTTCTGTACAAGAAACGCACCGGGCCGATCGCGACCACGATGCTGATCGTTTACGCCGCGATCGCGCTCATCCTCGCGGCGATTCGCACGGCACTCTCAGGAGCGTAGATGTCTCGCAAGAACATTCTCATCACTCTCGGCATCGTCCTGGTGGCGGCGGCCGTCGTCGGCGCCAACCTGTATTTCAAGAAGGACACCGGGCTCGCGGTCACGACCGAAGCGATCAAGGCGCGCGATCTCGAAGGCGTCGTCTCCGCCTCCGGCAAGATCCAGCCGAAGCGTCTCGTGAAGATCAGCGCCGAGATCTCGGGCCGTGTCGTCAACCTCGCCGTCAACGAAGGCGACCGCGTCAAGGTCGGTCAGTTCCTCTTGCAGATCGACCCCAAGTCGCTCGCGACGCGCGTCGAAAGCGGCAATGCGTCACTGCGCGCGGCGGAACAATCGCTCGATCAGATGCGGCAGTCGATCGAAACGGCGAAAGTCCAGTTGCAGCAGGCGCAGCAGAACCTCGCGCGGCAGCAGGATCTCTGGCGTCAGCAGTTGACGACGCGCGAAGCGCTCGACAAAGCGGTGAACGACGTCAACGCGGCGCAGTCGAACGTCCAGGAACGCGAGAAGCTGATCAAACCGCAGGAGAGCCGCATCGCGCAGGAGCGCGCCGGTCTCGACAGCGCGCGCTACGACTTGAGCCGCGTCCGCATGGAATCGCCGATCAACGGCATCGTCACGCGGCGGAACGTGCAGGAGGGCGAAACCGCGGTCATCGGCACGATGAACAACGCCGGGACCGTGCTGCTCGAACTCGCCGACATGGACGTGATCCAGGCGGAGGTTGAAGTCGACGAGACGAACGTGCCCAACGTCCAGATCGGCCAGATCGCGAAGATTACGGTCGACGCCATTCAGGACAAAACGTTCAAGGGACACGTCACCGAAATCGGCAACAGCCCGATTCAGGCGGCGAACGGTCAGCAGGTCGCCGCCGGCACGCAGGCCACGAACTTCAAGGTCGTCGTCGTGCTCGACGAACAGATCCCGAACGTGCGGCCCGGATTCACCTGCACTGCCGACATCACCACGGCGACGCGCAAGAACGTCGTCGCGGTCCCGATTCCGGCGGTCGCGGTCCGCGAACTGATCTACGACGCCAACGGACAGGTCGTCCGTCAGCCGAAAGTCGACAAGCGCCGGCGTCCGGCGGTCGAACCGGTTGCCTCGGCCGAGGAGCTGAAGCCGGGACAGACGCGCAAGGAAACGGAAGGCGTCTTCGTGCTCCGCAGCAACAAGGCCGAGTTCGTGCCGATCAAGCTTGGCGTTGCCGGCGACAAATTCTTCGAGGTGTTGAGCGGCCTGCAGGCGGGCGACCAGGTCATCACCGGTCCGTACAACTCCGTCCGCGGCATGGCCGATGGCGACACGGTGAAGGTGGATAACAAGGCGAAGAAGTGAACAAGATCTTCGAGTCAGCGAAGATCGCGCTCGACGCGATCTGGACTGCCAAGCTTCGGTCGTTCATGACCGTGCTCGGCAACATCGTCGCGGTGACGTCGATCATCGCCGTGGTGTCGCTGATTCAGGGGCTCAATGCGTCGGTGAAAGCCGCGATCCTCAATCAGGCGGGCGCCGACTCGTTCAACATCCAGCAGTTTCCGATCACACGCAGCGACGAAGAGTTCGAGAAAGTGCGCGCCAACCCGCGCATCTCGATGATCGACGCACGCGCCGTCCGGCGCAACAGTCCGCTCGCCAGCGCCGTCATGCTCGACTCCTCGTCCGCCGGCCGCCTCGTGTACCACGACAAGACGATCGACAGCACGCGCGTGCAGGGCGTCACCGGTGAGTACGTGAACTTCTCCACCTTCGACGCCGAGCGCGGGCGATTGATGAGCGCGATCGAAGTGGACACATCCAGGCCCGTCTGCGTCATTGGCTGGCAGACCGCCGACACGTTGTTCGGCACGTCGACCGATCCAATCGACAAAGTGATCCAGGTCGAAGGACACCACTTCCGCGTCGTCGGCGTGTCGTCCAAACGCGGATCGTTTCTCGGGCAGTCGCAGGACGAGTTCGTCGTCGTGCCGCTCGGGCAGTTCCAGATGCTCTTCGGATCGCGGCGGCCGCTCTCGATGACGGTCAAACCGCGCGACATGTCGCAGATCTCGCAAGCCATCGACGAGGCGACGCTCGCGCTGCGGATGTCGCGCCGCCTGAAGCCGAAGCAGCCGGACAACTTCGGCATTTTCACGTCGGACACGATTCTCGGCATCTACCAGTCCGCCACAAGCGGCATCTTCGCCGTGCTGATTGGCGTCGTCGGCCTGTCGCTCGTCGTCGGCGGCATCGTCATCATGAACATCATGCTGATGGTGGTCACCGAACGCACGCGCGAGATCGGGCTCCGCAAGGCGCTGGGCGCGCGGCGAGCCGACATCATGTCGCAGATCCTCACCGAGTCGATCGTCCTGTCGGTGTTCGGCGGCATCGTCGGCACGCTGATGGGCGCCGCGATCGCGATGGTGATCGCCGCGTTCACCCCGATTCCCGCGGCCGTCGAATTGTGGTCGGTCGCGCTCGGCATCGGCATCACCGCCGCGGTCGGGTTGTTCTTCGGACTCTATCCAGCGATGCGCGCCGCGCGTCTGGATCCGATCGAGGCGTTGAGACGCGAATGACGTTCAGGGTCGCCCTCCTCTGGGAAGTGATCGCGATGGCCGCGGACACGGTGCGCACCAACAAGATGCGCTCCGCGTTGACCGTGCTGGGCGTCGTGATCGGCATCACATCGATCGTCGGCATGACGGCGATGATCCGCGGATTCGATCAATCGCTGCGCGACCTGATTTCGCAGTCGGGGCCCGACATCGTCTACGTGCAGCGGTTCGGCGTCAGCAGCTTCGGATCGAATCTGCGCGAGCTGCTGAAGCGGCCGGACCTGACGCTCTCCGACGCGCGGGCGCTCGAACAGCAGACGACAACGCTGCAGTATGTCGATATCGAGCTGGGCGCCGGCCCGGGCCCCGTGACGCAGCGCAAAATCTTCTACCACGACCTCAAGACGAAGTCGCTGCTCGTGTTCGGCACGGGCGAGAACTTCGCCGAAGGGACGCGCATCCCGTTTCTCTCCGGCCACTACTTCACCGGCACCGACGTGCAATACCGCAAGAACGTCGTCGTCCTCGGCAACACGGCGTACAAGCTGCTGTTCGAGCCGTCGGGCACCGATCCGATCGGCAAGTTCGTGCGCGTCGGCAGCGAGCGGTTCGAGATAGTCGGCGTCTTCGACAAACGACCGTCGCCGGGCGGCTTCAACGTCAATCAGGATGATTTCGTCGCCGTGCCGTACACGACGTACTCGCGCGTCTTCGGGTTGAGAGTCGGCCGGTTCGGCCGCGGCAACATGGGCGGGTCGATCACGAACATCATGATCTCGGTGCTGCCGCGCGACGGCGTCTCGCGTGACGCCGCGATGGCGGACGTCGAGCGCGTGATGCGGATCCGCCACGGACTGAAACTCGATCAACCCAACGACTTCGATCTCAGCACGCAGGATTCGTTCCTCAAGCTGTGGGACTCGATCAGCCAGGGCACCTTCTTCGCGCTCGTCGTGATTTCGTCGATCGCGCTGATGGTCGGCGGCATCGGCGTGATGGCGATCATGTCCATCTCGGTGACCGAGCGCACGCGCGAGATCGGCGTGCGCAAGGCGCTCGGCGCACGGCGGGCCGAAATCCTTTTCCAGTTCCTGATGGAGGCGGCATTCCTCACGTCGTTCGGCGGCCTGATCGGCATCGGGCTCGGCGCCGGCATCGGCTGGGTCGTGCACCTCGTCTCCGGCTTCCCGATTTCGCTGCCGTGGTGGTCGTTCGCGATCGGCATCGGCTTCTCCGCCTCGGTCGGCATCTTCTTCGGCATGTATCCCGCGTTCAAAGCGTCTCGCCTCGATCCGATCGAAGCGCTGCGCTATGAATGACCGGCTAATCGGCGCCGGCGTCTGGCTCGTCGCCATCGCGCTGCTCGTTCTGGCGGGTCGCCGTACGCGTCGCCAGCGTCGCCGCGGCGGCATCGGCAGTGCCGCGGCCGGCACGGTGTACGACTTCCTCAACGAGGACAAGCGGAAGGCCGTCGAAATCATCGTCGAGGAGCGTGCCGAAGCACGCGATCCCGAGGATAAGGACGGAAACCTGCCGGATCTCCAACATCCTCGACGATAGCCGTACCTTGCGGCCCCCCCGACCGAGCAATATGATCCGGCCTATCGGGGGTCCCTCATATGAAGGTCTACGACGCTGCCAGCATCAGAAATGTCGCTCTCGTCGGTCACAGCGGATCCGGTAAAACGCAGCTCGCCTCGGCACTCCTCGCCGTCTCCAACATGGTCAATCGATTCGGGAAGGTGGACGAAGGCACCACCGTCACCGATTACGACGAAGAAGAGATTGCGCGCAAGCACACGTTGTCGGCGACGCTCGCGTACGTGGAGTGGAACAAGCAAAAAGTCAATCTGATCGACACTCCCGGTATCGGGAACTTTTTGAGCGACGCGCGCGCGGCGCTGCAGGTCGCGGATGCCGCGCTCGTCGTCGTCGACGCCGTGGCCGGCGTGATGGTACAGACCGAGAAAGTGTGGGCCGCGGCGGACGAGCTCGGATTGCCGCGCCTGGTGGTGTTGAACCGCCTCGACCGCGAACGCGCAAGCCTCGAGCGCGCGCTGAAGTCGCTGCAGGAGTCGTGCTCGCGGACGGTGATTCCGGTTCAACTGCCGATCGGCGAAGAGAAGAATTTCAAGGGCGTGGTCGATCTGATTACGAAGAAAGCCTACGTATTCCAGACCGACGAAAGCGGCAAATTCGCCGAAGCGGCGATTCCCGGCGAGATGGCGGGCGCGGTCGACACGGCGCGCGAAGCGTTGATCGAGATGGTCGCCGAGAACGACGAAAAGCTGATGGAGAAATTCTTCGAAGCCGGGACGCTGACCGACGAGGAGCTCGTCGCCGGGCTCCGCAGCGCGACGCTGGCCGCGAAGGTCTTCCCGCTCGTGTGCACGTCCGCCGCCGTGAACGTCGGCGCGCAGCAACTCCTCGACGCGATCGTCAGCTATCTGCCGTCACCGGCCGAGCGGCCGTTCAAGGCGATCGACAAGGACGGCAACGACGCAACGCGCAGCGCCGACGAGAAGTCGCCCGCGGCGGCGTTCGTGTGGAAGACGATCGCCGATCCGTTCGCCGGCCGCATCACGATGTTCCGCGTCGTGTCCGGTGTCTTCAAGGCCGATTCGAACTGCCACAACAAGGCGCGCGATGCCGCGGAGCGTTTCGGTCACCTGCTCCTGCTGCAGGGCAAGACGCAGACGAGCGTGCCCGAGATCAAAGCCGGCGATCTCGGCGCCGTCGCGAAGCTGAAGGACACGCTCACCAACGACACGCTCGGCGACAAATCCGATCCGCTGACGTTCCCGCCGATCAAGTTTCCGGAACCGGTGCTGTCGTACGCGATCGAGCCAAAGAGCCGCGGCGACGAAGACAAGATCAGCACCTCGATGCATCGACTCGAGGAGGAAGATCCGTCAATCCGCTACAGCCGCGATCCGCAGACGAAAGAACTGCTGCTGTCAGGGCAGGGACAACTGCACATCGAGGTCACCGTCGCGAAGTTGAAACGCCGCTTCGGCGTCGACGTCAACCTGAAGCCGCCGCGGATTCCGTATCGCGAGACGATCAAAGCGGCCACCGAAGCGCACGGCCGCCACAAGAAGCAGACCGGCGGGCACGGGCAGTTCGGCGACTGCAAGATCAAGGTCGAGCCGTTGCCGCGCGGCACCGATTTCGAATTCGTCGACGACATCTTCGGCGGATCGATCCCGCGTCAGTTCATCCCGGCCGTCGAAAAAGGGATCCAGGAAACGCGCGTCCGCGGCTACCTCGCGGGCTATCCGATGGTCGACTTCCGTGTCACCGTCTTCGACGGCTCGTACCACGACGTCGACTCGAACGAGTTGTCGTTCAAGATGGCCGGCCGCCTCGCATTCAAGGACGCGATGACACGTGCGCGGCCAACGATCCTCGAACCGATCATGAACGTCGAGGTCTACACGCCGTCGGACTTCGCGGGCGACCTGATGGGCGATCTCAACGGCCGTCGCGGACGCATCGCCGGCATGGACACGCGCGGCGCAATGACGATCATCAAGGCGCAGGTGCCGATGGCGGAAATGCTGACGTACGAACAGCACCTCACATCCGCCACCGGCGGCCGCGGGTCGTATCACATGGAGTACTCGCACTACGACGAGGTGCCGTCGCACCTGCAGACGAAGATCATCACGGCGGCGAAAGCGGAACGTGGCGATCTGGAGGTCGAGGAAGTCTGAACTCGATGTTGTGGTGGGTCGCGGCGCTCGTGCTGGGCGCCGCGCCCCGCGCACTGTGGCCCCGGTTCGATTCGCGATTTCCCTTCAGACGCGCGGCGTTCGCCGCCGGCCTCCTCGCATTCGGCGTCGGTGTCGCGATCGGCATCCCCGGCTTCCTCACCTTCGCCCAGCAACTCGCCGGCAACAACAACGACTGGATGCTCCATCGGCTCGCGGCGCCACCGGAACGCGGCGATGCGGCCGTCGGCCTCGTGCCGTACGGCGTGTCGATCCTCACGTTGTTCATCTACTTCTTCGCGACGCCGAGCGGTCTGCTCGCCACCTACCTCATGACGACGGGGACGATTCGCGGCGTGGCCGCGTACATCAACCCAGACGACGCGCGTGGGGATTTCATCCTGTCCGGCATCTACTGGATCCTGACGACGACCGTGGCGAACGCGCGCGGGCGCAGGGCACGACGCGCCCGGGAACGTGAGGAAGGCGTCGACGTCCCGGACGTGCTCGTCACCGGCGACGCGCTCGGCATCGCCGCCGACGTCGTCGTGATTGCCGCGCGCCAGAAAGCCGAATGGCGCGCCGGCGCGATTGTGATGACCGGAACGGACTGGTACAAGCTTGCGTCGCCTGTCGATACGCGCCTCAACGGACGACTCCGCACGCTGTATCCGCTGACGAAAATGGATTCGACGGAGGTCGTGCGCCGCGGGATCTACTACGAGCTCCCGCGGCTGTCACGCCGCATCACCCAGAGCTGATGCGTTATCTTTTCGCAGCCACCGTCGCCGCGAGGACGGCGCCGACGAAGACGAGCGGCGCGGCGCGCATGACGTCCGACAACGCGGCACGCGTGTAGAGGCTCATCTTCTTGTCCGGCTGATGCCCGCGACGCCGACCGTAGTCGTCGCCTGACGGCGCGCGAAGGCTGTCGCCCGACCAGCGAGGTCCGCCTTTTTCGATCTCGGACCACATCTGCGTTTCCATGATCAGGTCGGTCACGCGCGGAGCAATCGACGCCATCGCGAGCTGCAGGCGTGGGATGCCGCCGACCGTGATCTCGCGAACCGGCTTTTGCGCGCACGTCACGATCGCATGCGCGACTTCTTCAGGCGGGTAGACCGGCGGCGCATGACGCGGTTCGGTGTCCATCGTGTTCCGGGCGTGATGCGGAAACGGCGTGTCGATCGGCCCGGGCTTCACCAGCGACACCCAGATCGGAACCTTGTCGTGTTCGAGCTCCATCCGGAGCGCGTCGTTGTAGGCGCGGACTGCATGCTTCGCAGCGCTGTACATGCCGAGCAGCGGTGTCGCGCGGTCGGACACTTCACTCCCGATGTTGACAATCACGCCACCCTGCGCGCGCATGCGCTTGACAGCGGCGCGGCACCCATACACCACGCTCCAGAAGTTCGTTTCGAAGATCGCCCGTTTGTCCGCGATCGACTGGTCGACGAGTCGGCCGTACATCCCAAGGCCGGCGTTGTTGACCCACGTGTCGATTCGGCCGAATTCGCGCATCGCATGTTCCGCGATCGCCTCGACCTCGTCTGGATTCGACACGTCGGCGGGAATCGCGGTGGCTTTGCCGCCGCTTTCACGGATCTCGGCGGCAGCACCGCGAAGTTCGGCTTCGCTGCGAGCGGCCATGACGACCGACGCACCCTTGCGCGCCGCCATTTGCGCGGTCGTCAGCCCGATGCCGCTCGAGGCGCCGGTGATAACGATGACCTGTTCGTCGAGTTTTTTGAAGTGAGGCTTCATGCCTCGAAATCGCGTGCAAGAAAAAAGCCCTGGCAGTTGTTCAACTACCAGGGCTTTAGTGCTTCTAACTTCTAACTTCCTACTTCCTACTTCGTACTTTCTAACTGCCCCCTGCCTTACGCGGCGTCGTTGCCCGGCGAGCTGTGCCCTTTGCAGGCTTCGTCGCCTTGCCTTTGCCCGCCTGGGTCTCGCCTTCACCCTTCGCGCCGCCCCGCAGACGTTCCGCGGCTGCGCGCAAACGGCCGCCGACGCCCTTCTTCTTCGGCTCGGCGCCTTCCTTCTTCGCGTCGCTTTCGGCCTTCGCGCGCGGATTGAATTCGCTGCCGATCAGTTCAACTTGCGCGACCTCGGCGCTATCGCCCTTGCGGAAGCCGAGGCGCAGCAGGCGCGTGTAACCGCCGGGCCGCGACGCAAAGCGCGGCGCGATCGTGTCGAACAGCTTCGTCACGACCTCGCGGTCCTGCAGATCCTGCATGACCATGCGGCGCGCGTTCAGCACGTGGCCGTTCGCGTTGCCGCCGGCGACGCCGCGCTTGGCGATCGTGATCAACCGTTCGACGAACGGCCGCAGTTCCTTCGCGCGCGGAACCGTCGTCGTCAGGTGCTCGTAGCGGAGCAGCGCGGTCGCCTGATTGCGCAGCATCGCGATGCGATGCTCCGTGACGCGACCGAGCTTCCGATGTGCGACTCGATGTCTCATGGTCTTAGTCCTGCGCCGCCGCGGACGGCTGGTCGAGGCGCATGCCCAGGCTCAGCCCCATGGTGTGCAGGATCTCCTTGATCTCGTTCAGGCTCTTGCGCCCGAAATTCTTGGTCTTGAGCATTTCGGCTTCGCTCTTCTGCACCAGTTCGCGAATCGTGCGGATGTTCGCGTTCTTGAGGCAGTTATACGATCGGACCGAGAGCTCCAGTTCCTCGACGCTCTTGTCGAGATTCTCGTTCGTCGCGCCGGTGCGCGGCGCATCCGACGAGGCCTCCGACGCCTGCTCAGCGCCTTCCTCGAGGTTGATGAAGATGTTCAGGTGATCGCGGATCAGCTTGGCCGCGAGCGACACCGCGTCGCGCGGGTTGACCGATCCGTTCGTCCAGACGTCGACCGTCAGCTTGTCGTAGTCGGTGGTCTGTCCGAGACGCGCCGCCTCGACGAGATAGTTGACCTTCTTGATCGGCGAGTGGACCGAGTCGATCGGAATCCAGCCGATGCCGAGATCTTCGTCGAAGTTCTTGTCCGCCGACACGTAGCCGCGGCCGCGCTTCATCCGCATTTCCATGTGCAGCTTGCCGTGCTCGGCGACGGTCGCGATGTGGGCATCCGGCTCGAGGATCTCGACGTCGCCGTCGGCCTGGATGTCGCGCGCGCGCACTTCGCCCGCTTTGTCGATGCGCAGCGTCAGCGTCTTCGTCGCATCGCTGTGCAGCTTCAGCGGAATCTGCTTCAGGTTGAGGATGATGTCCGTCGCGTCTTCGACGACGCCCGGGATGGGCGAGAACTCGTGCAGCACGCCGTCGATCTTGACCGCCGTAATCGCGGCGCCCTCAATCGAGGAGAGCAGCACACGCCGCATCGCGTTGCCGACGGTCGTGCCGAATCCGCGCTCGAACGGTTGCGCGTAGAACCGGCCGAACCGATCGTTGAGGGTATCGCGCTCGACTTCGAGACGCTTCGGACGCTGAAAACCTTTCCACATGCTGTGCTTCCTTTCGCCAACGGGCCCGCAGACGGGCCTCCAGACCTGTGAGTGAACCGCCGGCCTCCCGCCACAGGTCTGTGCAAGGCTGCGGGCCGACGGACGGCGCCGGGTCCGAACGGACCCGGCTTACTTCGAATACAACTCGACGATCAGCTGCTCCTGAACGGGCAGATTGATCTGTTCGCGCGTCGGCATCGAGTTGACGCGACCGGTGATCGCGTTCTGGTCGAACGACAACCATTCCGGGATGCCGCGCCCTTTCACTTCTTCCATCGCGTGCTCGATCGTCGGGTTCTTCTGCGATCGGCTGATGACGGTGATCACGTCGCCGGCTCGGACCGAGTACGACGGGATGTCGACCTTCTTGCCGTTCACCTGGAAGTGCCCGTGACGCACCAGCTGCCGCGCCTGCGGCCGCGACGTCGCGAGCCCGAGCCGGTAGATCACGTTGTCCAACCGGCGTTCCAGCAACTGGAGCAGCGTCTCGCCCGTGATCCCACGCGTGCGTTCCGCTTCTTCGAAATAGCCGCGGAACTGATCTTCGAGCACGCCGTAGATGCGCTTGACCTTCTGCTTCTCGCGCAGCTGCAACCCGTAGCCTGCGAGCTTCGCCTTCCGCGTCTTCCCGTGCTGTCCCGGGGGGAAGTTGCGCTTCTCGATCGCGCACTTCTCCGTGTAGCAGCGTTCCCCTTTGAGGAACAGCTTCATCGCCTCGCGGCGGCAAAGCCGGCAGACCGGACCGATATACCGTGCCATTTACACTCTCCTCCGCTTCGGCGGACGGCATCCGTTGTGCGGAATCGGCGTCACGTCGCGGATTGATTTCACTTCCAGACCAACAGTCTGCAGCGCGCGGATCGCCGACTCGCGCCCGGACCCGGGTCCTTTGACGCGCACGTCGAGCGATCGCATCCCGACGTTCTTCGCGGCGTTGCCGGCGTTGAGCGCGGCCTGCGTCGCGGCGAACGGCGTCCCCTTGCGCGACCCCTTGAAGCCGATGCCGCCGGCGCTCGACCACGCGACGACGTTGCCCTCGGTGTCGGTGATCGTCACCACGGTGTTGTTGAACGACGCCTGGATGTGCGCCAGCCCGTGGTGGACGATCCGCTTCTCGCCGCGCTTCTTGAAGGTCTTCTTCCGCTTGCCGGCGCCCTCTTTCTTCTCGGGTGTGGCGCCCTCGGGCGTCGCCGCCGCTTCGCTCTTCGCCATAACCTACACAACCTTCTTCTTTGCGATCGCGCCCTTGCGCGGGCCCTTGCGCGTGCGCGCGTTCGTGCGCGTGCGCTGCCCCCGCAC
>DASREL010000026.1:0-7396 GCA_035652075.1 Vicinamibacterales bacterium | reverse complement strand
TGTCGCGTGCTGATCGTGACGAGCGCCACCGCGAGGATCGCCGCAATCATGCCGGCCAGATGGTGCCGAACACGCGACGCGCGTTGCCGCCGAGGATCGCCGCGATGTCCGCGTCGCCGTAGCCGCGCCGGATCAGTGCGTCGGTCAAATCGAAGACGCGCTTCTCGTGATTGAGGCCGCGGATATTGATCGCGCCGTCGCGGTCCTCGTGATACTGATAGCGCGAGAAGTTCGGCTGCGTGCGCGGATCGAATCCGCCGCCGTTCACGGCGTTCGGATTGCCCACGACATCGAGGTCGCTGCCGATCGCGACGTGCTCGACGCCCACGAGCTTCGCAACGTAGTCCATGTGATTCACGACGTCCTCGATCGTGACCGGCTCGCTGTTCTTCACCATGAACCGGATCATGGCGATGCCCATCACCCCGCCGCTCTTCGCCATCTTCTGAATCGCCTCGTCGGTCTTGCAGCGCAAGTGGCCCGGCACGAGCGCGCGCGCCGTCGCGTGCGTGAAGATGACCGGCTTCCTCGCCGCCGCCAGCGCATCGAGCGTCGTCTGGTCGCCGCAGTGCGAGACGTCGACGGCCATGCCGACCTGCTGCATGCGTTCCATGATCGACAAACCGAACACTGACAAGCCGCCGTCGCGCTCTTCGAGAAACCCGCTGCCGATCCGGTTGTTGAAGTTGTACGTCAGCTGTGAGACACGCTGGCCGAGCCCCCAGAACGTCGTCACGTCGTTGGGCGTCCGGAAATGCGTCGAGTCCTGGAACGTCAGCATGATGCCGGTCTTGTTCTGAGCCTTGGCCCGCGCGAAGTCGCCCACCTTGTCGATGCGCGTCAACCAATCGCTGTAGCCGGCGATGAACCCGTTCCACTTCGCGTAGAACTCGAGCCCCTGTTCGTAGGTCGCCGCGGCGTGGCCCAGACAGAACACGTTGATGCCGGAAGAGCGATACCGCGCTGCGTCCTCCGACGTGAACGTTCCCGGCGTCGTCAGCCACTGATCGATCTTCGGCGGCTTCACCGCGTAGTCAGGAAACTGAAACTGGTTCAGGAGATCGACGACGACGGTGGATTCGACGAGCCGAACCGCGCGCGCGGAATATTGCGTATTCGACTGCGCGAACAGTCGATACCGTCCACGCAGGACTGCCGGCGCCGCGGCGCCGAGAACGAGTGCGCGGACCGCCTCGCGACGGTTCATCGCACGATCCGCCCGTCTTTGATCACGAACTTGATTCGCCGGGTATTGCGAATGTCCACCGTGGGATCGCCTTCGACGATCAGAAGATCGGCCGCCTTGCCGGCGGCAACCGATCCACGCGCGCCATCGATGCCCATCGCGTGCGCCGCACCACGAGTCGCGCTGGTGATCGCTTGCAGCGGCGTCAACCTCGCGCCGTTGACCATCGCTTCCATTTCGCGGTGCAGCAGCGGCAGCGGATCTCGCGGCGCGAACAGACTGTCGACGCCGGCGGCGATCGTCACGCCCAGATCCTGCGCGCGTTTCGTGACCGTGTTCATCCACGGAGTCCGCACTCCGCTCAAGTCATCCTTGCCCGACCCTTCCGCGAAGATCCAGAGCGTCGGGTTCAGCGCAACGTCATGGTCCTTCATCGACTGCAGGAGCTGCGTGATCACAGGACCGTCGGCTGGGACGGACGCGAAATCGCCGCGCGCGCGTTTCTGAAATTCGGCGCTCGGGGGCATCCCTTCCCAGACGAGGTACGCCGCGTGGGCGAGTATCTTCACGCCAGCCGCCACGAGATCCGACGGCCGGGCGGGAAACACGGTCGCGTGCGCGATCAAGCTGACCTGCTGCTTGCGAGCC
Source organism: Vicinamibacterales bacterium (assembly GCA_035652075.1). Lineage (GTDB taxonomy): Bacteria > Acidobacteriota > Vicinamibacteria > Vicinamibacterales > CAVVIG01 > Gp6-AA45. Next base: position 5,562 of record DASREL010000026.1, on the reverse strand, counting down.
TCGTCACCGATTTTTCGGACCGTGGCGCCGTCGAGCGCGGCGTACAGCTTGATCCATGTCGCGCCCGCCCCGCGCGCTTCCGCGACCGCGCGGACCATGTCCGTCTCGGGACGAATCTCACGGGCCCATGGCGCGTCGCCGGCACGAAATCCGACCGACGAGGCGATGAGCCGCGGGTCGCTCATGAACTCCGGACCGGCGAACAGCGACGCGTACGTGATCGTCGGCGACTCGATCTCGCCCGCGATCGCCGCACGCGCGAGGTTGCTGACGCTGCGATCGTCGCCGGCGACATCGAACACCGACGTCACGCCGCCTCGCAGCATCCGCCCAAGCATCTCGACCTGGCCGTTCCACGAATCGCCGCTCAGGTGCACGTGCGCGTCGATCAGGCCAGGCAGCAGAAACAGCCCGCGACCGTCGATCGCCAGCTCCGCGTCTGGTGCGTCGCTGCCGACGGACACGATGCGGCCATCGCGCGTGAAGACGTTGACGCCCGCGCGCAGCGGACCGCCGGTGCCGTCGATGAGCGAAATGTTGCGGATCAGCAGCGACGGCGCAGCCCGTCGCGGCTGCGCCTGGATGAGCGTGACAACGCTGGCGAAAAGGACGGTGAGGACGACGCGGCGCACCGCGTCATGCTAATCGATTACGCCGACGCCGCGACGAGTTTGCCGCGTCCGGCGAACTGACTGTGATAGAGGTCGGCGTATCGCCCCTTCGCCGCGAGCAGCTCCTGATGCGTCCCCTTCTCGACGATGCGGCCGTGCTCCATCATCAGGATGACGTCAGCATTTCGAATCGTCGACAGCCGATGCGCGATGACGAACGTCGTCCGTCCGCGCATCAGCTCGCCCATCGCGCGCTGGATCAGGATCTCGGTGCGCGTGTCGACGCTGCTCGTCGCCTCGTCCAGGATCAGGATCGCCGGGTCCGCGAGAAAGGCGCGCGCGATCGTCAGCAGCTGCTTCTGCCCTTGCGACAGATTGCTCGCCTCTTCGTTGATCGGCGTGTCGTAATTGTCGGGCAGCGTGCGGACGAAGTGATCCGCCTGAGCCGCTTTCGCGGCCGCGACGATGGCGTCCTGGCTCGCGTTCTCGCGTCCGTACGCGATGTTCTCGCGGATCGTTCCCGAGAACAGCCACGTGTCCTGCAGCACCATCCCGAACGTCCGTCGCAGCGCACCGCGCTTCATGTCGCGGATGTCGACGCCGTCAACGCGGATCGCGCCGCTGTCGACGTCGTAAAAGCGCATCAGCAGGTTGACGAGCGTCGTCTTGCCGGCGCCGGTGGGGCCGACGATCGCCACCATCCGGCCCGGCGCGATGTCGAGCGACATGTCGTCGATGAGCGGCACGTCGGCCTTGTAGCGGAAGCTGATGTGATCGAACTGGACCGCGCCGCGCGCCTTTCCGATCGTCTTCGCGTCCGCCGCCTCTGGCACTTCTTCGGGCTCGTCGAGCAGTTCGAAGACGCGCTCGGCTGCGACGACGGTCAACTGGATCATGTTCGCAATGCCGCTCAACTGCGTGATCGGCATCGAGAACTGACGGCTGTACTGGATGAATGCCTGCACGTCGCCGATCGGCAGCGACCCGCGCGTGACGAGCACGCCGCCGATGACGGCCACGAGCATGTAGCCAAAATTGCCGACGAACATCATCGTCGGCATGATGATGCCGCTGACGAACTGCGCGCGCCACGCGCCGTCGTAGTAATTCCCGTTCAGCGCGTTGAAGGTGGCGATCGACTTGTCCGCATGATTGAACGCGGTGACGATCGTGTGGCCGCCGTACATCTCGGCAACGTGACCGTTCAGCGCGCCGAGCGCCATCTGCTGCTTCATGAAGAACTTCTGCGAGCGCTTCGCGATGCGCGCGACGATGACGATGCTCATCGGCAGCGTCAGGACGACGGCGAGCGTCAGGATCCAGCTGATCGTCAGCATCATCGTGATGATGCCGATGAGCGTCAGCACCGACGTCAGGAGCTGCGTGAGGTTCTGCTGCAGCGTGCTGCTGATGCTGTCGAGATCGTTGACGGCGCGGCTCATCACCTCGCCGCGCGTGCGGCTGTCGAAGAACTTGAGCGGCAGCCGGTCGAATTTCGCTTCGACCTGACGCCGCATCTCGTACACCGTCTTCTGCGCGACGCCCGCCATCAGGTACTGCATCAAGTACGTGAAGCTGTTCGCAACGACGTACAGTCCGGCGAGGATCAGCAGAATCTGGCCGACGTACTCGAAGTCGACGTGCGCGCCCGGCACGCCGGCCGCCTTAGCCATGAACCCTTCGAAGATCTTCGTCGTCGCCTTGCCGAGGATCTTCGGCGCGAAGACGCCGAACATCGTGCCGACGGCGCCGGTGAGGACGATGACGCCGAGCCGCCCGCGATGCGGCTGCAGGTAGCCAAGCAGCCGATTCAGCGTGCCTTTGAAGTTCTTCGCTTTCTGTGTCGGCACGCCAAGGCCGCCGAAACCTTGACGGCCGAAGACGTCGCGGTGGGCAGGTGCAGGTGCAGTTCCAGTTGCAGTTGCAGTTGCAGGACGCGCCGGGGCCTTGTCGCTCATGCGACCTCCTCGAGCGATACCTGCGACTCCACAATCTCGCGGTAGATCGCGCTGCTCTTCATCAGCTCCGCGTGCGTGCCGATCCCGACGACGCGGCCGTTGTCGAGGACGATGATGCGATCGGCGTTGAGGACGGTGCTGACGCGCTGCGCGACGACGAACACCGTCGCGTTGGCGGTTTCGTCCTTCAGCGCCGCGCGCAGCTTTGCATCGGTGGCGAAGTCGAGGGCCGAGAAGCTGTCGTCGAACACGTAGACGTCAGGCTTGCGGACGATCGCCCGCGCGATCGACAGCCGCTGCTTTTGCCCGCCGGACAGGTTGATGCCGCCCTGCGAGATCGGCGACGCGAAGGTGTCCGGCATCGCGTCGATGAACTCGACCGCTTGTGCGATGACGGCCGCGTGACGGACCTCCTCGTCCGAGGCGCTCTCGCGTCCGTAGCGGATGTTCGCCGCAACCGTCCCGGTGAAGAGCACGGCTTTCTGCGGAACAAATCCGATGCGCGACCGCAGTTCGTCCTGCGTCATCTCGCGCACGTCGACGCCGTCGACGAGCACGTGTCCCTCGTTGACGTCATAGAAACGCGGGATGAGCCCGGCGAGCGTCGACTTGCCGGAGCCCGTGCCGCCGATGATCGCCGTCATCTCGCCGGGGCGCGCCGTGAACGAGACGCCGGTCAACGCCGGCTCTTCGGCGCCCGGATACTGGAACGTGACGTTGCGGAATTCGACGTGACCGCGTCGCGCCGGCGCGGCGCCGCCCGTCGCGTCGACGACCTCGGGCACGACATCGAGCACTTCGTTGATCCGCGTCGCGGCGGCCGAGGCGCGCGGCAGCATCACGAACATCGCCGTCACCATGAACACCGAGAACAGGATCTGCATCGCGTACTGCAGCGAGCTGATCATCGCGCCGACCTGCATCTGGCCGGCGTCGATGCGATGCGCGCCGACCCACAGGATGACGAGGCTCGTGAGGTTCCCCATCAGGAAGAGCGACGGCATCAAGAACGCGATCAGCCGGTTGACGGCGATCGCCGTATTCGTCAGATCCGAGTTCGCATCGTCGAACCGCTCGCGCTGATGCTGTCCGCGGTCGAACGCGCGGATGACGCGGACGCCGCTCAGGCCTTCGCCGAGAACGAGGTTCAGGCGATCGATCTTCTTCTGCATCGCCTGCGAGAGCGGCACGGCGTTGCGCATGATCACGAAGAAGACGACCGCCATGATCGGCATCACGCCAATCAGAACCCACGCCAGCTGCACGTCCTGCGACAGCGCGAGCGAGATGCTGCCGATCGCCATCATCGGCGCGGTAATGACCATCGTCAGCACCATGATCAGCATCTGCTGCACCTGGGTGGTGTCGTTGGTCGTCCGCGTGACGAGCGAGGCGGATCCGAAGCCGTCGAACTGATGGACCGACAGGTGTTCGACGTGCGCGAAGATCGTGGCGCGCAGCGTCTTGCCGAAGCCGGTGGCGACCTTCGCGGAGAAGTAGCTGCCCGCGATCGCGCAGACCGTCGCGATGCTCGACATCAACAGCATCAGCCCGCCGGTCTGCAGGATCGCGCGCTGATCGCCGCGCACGATCCCCTTGTCGACGATGTCGGACATCAGGCGCGGCAGCAGCAGAAAGCCGATCGACTGCGCGAGCGCGAGGACGAGCACGACGACGACCGATCCGCGATATGGCCTCAACAACCGGAACAACTTGAACATCAGCCCCTCATCGGACGTTCGTACCACGCGACGTCCCAGTAGCGATCGAATTTGCGTCCGACTTCGTGAAACACGCCGACCGATCGAAATCCGAATCGTTCGTGGAGCGCGATCGACGCCGGATTTGGCAGCGCGATGCCGGCGACGGCGGTCTTGATGTCCTCGGTCTCGAGCGCCGCGAACAGTGCCGTGTAGAGCGATGAGCCGCATCCGGTCCCGACGACGCCTGGATCGCAGTAGACGCTGACTTCGACGGTCGTCAGGTAGGCCGGCTTGGGCCGCCAGCGGCTGCTGCTCGCGTAACCGACCACGCGCCCGTCCGCAGCTGCGGCGACGAGCAGGCGGTGCGGTCCGCTGTCGCGGTGATCGTCGAACCAGGGTCGTCGTTCGTCTGGCGAAAACGGCCGCAAGTCGAACGTTATCGTGGTGTTGACGACGTAGTGGTTATAGATCGAGGTCAGGGCCGGCAGATCATCCAAAACTGCCGGTCGGACCGTATATCTTGTCCGGAGCAAGGCGTTGAAATGCTACCATTCGCGCCACTCCCCAAGGAGGCGACTGAATGACGATTGAGAGCACTGGAAACCGCCGAGGGTTCCTCGCGCGGTTGGTTGGCGGCGTTGCGGCGGCGGTTTCGGTTCCTGGTCTCGCCGCGGCGCAGGCGCCGGCGGCAAAGAAGATGGCGGGCAATCCGGCGGACGCGTGGATCAGCGAAGTCAAGGGCACGCATCGGTGCCTGTTCGACTTCCCGCAGCACAAGAACGGCGCTCCGCTGCTGCACGTCCTGAATTACCTGAACACGTACGGCGAAGCGTACAAGTCTGCCCCGGGGTCGGTTGGCGCAGTGGGCACGTTTTACAGCATCGGCAATCAGTCGAGCATCGCGCTGGCGTTCAACGACGCGATGTGGGCGAAATACGGTCTCGGCGAGTATCTCGGGTTGAAGGATCAGTCCGGCAAGCCGTACACGCGGAACGTGTTCAACAAGTTCACGGGCGACGACGCGCACATTTTGATTGGCGCGTTCGGTACGCCGGCGATTCCGGAACTGCTCCCGATGGTCCCGGCGCTGAGCATCGCGAGCCTGCAAAAGATGGGCACGAAGTTCCTGCTTTGCAACAACGCGTTCGGCGCCTGGTGTCTCGAGCTGCAGGCGCGCGGGAAGGGCAAAGCGGACGCGCTGCAGAAGGACCTGTCCGCGAATCTGCTGCCCGGCGTCACCCCGGTCCCCGCGATGGTCATCGCGATCGAAAAGGCCCAAGCCGCCGGCAT
>DASREL010000025.1:0-6070 GCA_035652075.1 Vicinamibacterales bacterium | reverse complement strand
CTGGCGCGTGCGTCTCGGGCAGCGCGGCATCGCCGTCACCGATCTCGAGAGCCGCTTCGGCGATTCGGTCGTCTCGTTTTGCGATCGCTCCGGCCTCACGTTCGAATTGATCGCGGCAGACGACGCGCGCGCGCCGTGGAGTGCGATCGACGCCGCGTCGGCCATTCGCGGACTGCACAGCGTCACGATGACGGTCCGCGAGCGGAACCCGACGATCGAATTCATGCGGAAGTACTTGGGCTACACGATCGTCGACGAAACCGACGAACGCGTTCGTGTCGCCGTCAGCGGGGGCGGGCCGGGCAAGACGATCGACATCGTGCACCACCCGTCAGCCGATCTCGCGGTCAACGGCCTTGGCACCGTTCATCACGTCGCCATGGCCGTCGAGAACGAAGACGTGCAACTGCGCTATCGTCAGGCCCTGATCGGCGACGGATTCAAGGTGACCGAGGTGCGCGATCGCTGTTACTTCAAGTCGATCTATTTCCGCGAGCCGGGCGGCGTGCTGTTCGAGATCGCGACCATGCAGCCAGGATTCGCGGTCGACGAAGACGTCGCGTCGCTCGGTCGCGGGTTGAAACTCCCGCCGTGGGAAGAGCAGCACCGAGGTGACATCGAGGCACATCTTTCTGCGGTGAGCTGTTAGAACTGATGCGTCTCCCAGCGCCGCTCCTGCTGCTGCTCGGCGGCGTCGTCGTCGCGGCGATGCTGACGTGGATTCTTCCCGCCGGACAGTTCGATCGTCGAGACGACGCGGCGACGGGCCGGCGCGTCGTCGCCGCCGGCACGTATCACCGCGTTGACAGATCACCGGTCGGCCCGTTCGGTGCGGCGGTCGCCGTCGCGCGGGGATTCGTCGCCGCGGCTGACGTCATCGCCGTCGTGCTGTTCGTCGGCGGCGCCTGGATCGTCGTCGACAAACTCGGCGCGCTCGAAGGCGTCACATCGGATCTGCTCCGGCTTCTCGGATCGCGCGGTCTGCTGACGATCCCGATCATCTCCATCTTTTTCGCGACGATGGGCGCGCTCGAGAACATGCAAGAGGAGATCATCCCGCTGGTGCCGGCGCTGCTTGTGCTGGGCCGTGCGATTGGCGTCGATCCGGTGACGGTGATTGCGATGAGCGGCGGCGCCGCCATGATCGGATCGGCATTCGGTCCGACGAACCCGTTTCAGGCCGGAATCGCGCTCAAGCTGGCGCAGGTGCCACCGCTCGAAGCCGGCGGTTTACGGTTGGCGATGTTCATTGTCGCCGTCGGCTTGTGGATCGCGTGGACGATGGTGCATGCGATGCGCAATCGCCAATCAACCAATCCTCAATCAATCCGCAATCCTCAATCCTCAATCCGCAATGACGTCGTGCTTGCCGTTGCTTTGTTGCCGATGGCTGCCTACGTGTACGGCACGCTGAAGTTCGATTGGGGCTTCAACGAACTGGCGGGTGCATTTCTGATCGGCGGCATCGCGGCTGGGTTGATCGGCGGCTACGGCGTCATGGAGACGCTCGCGGTGTTCGTCGAAGGCATGCAGGCGCTGCTGCCGGCGGCGTTGCTGATCGGCGTCGCGCGCGCGATCTCGTTGACGCTCGAGGACGGCCGCGTCGTCGACACGATCTTGAACAGCTTCGCGGCCTGGCTCGGCCACGTGCCGCCCGTCGCGTCCGCCTATCTGATGATTCCGGTTCATTCGATCATCCACGTGCTCGTGCCGAGCGTCAGCGGGCACGCCGTGTTGACGATGCCGGTGATGGTCCCGCTTGCGGATCTGCTGCATCTGCCGCGGATCGTCGCGGTGCTCGCGTACACGATCGGCGGCGGGCTGCTCGGCGAATGTTTGTCTCCGACCAACGGCGCCCTGCTCGCGCTGCTCGCGGCGGCTGGTGTCCCGTTCAACAAGTGGGTGCGCTTCGCCGTCGGTGGTCTCGCGTTGACCGCGGCCATCGGGATGATCGCAATTGCAATTTTGTCGATCGCGTGACGGAATCGGTGATCCATCGTAATGCGATCACGCATATGACGGCATGAATCGGGGGCACGTCGGTTGCTTTGTTCCGCAACCGTGCGCAGGACGCCCGTCGTCAGGCTGCTGCTCTCCATCCTCCTCGTCGCCGTCTTCGACAGTTTCTCGAACGCACAAGTTCTACAGTCGGGCTTAGCATCAACGCTCGATCCGGCTCTGCAGGCGCGGCTCTTATTCATCACCGGTCACACGCGAGTCCTGGTTCGCGCCGCGTCGCTGTCCGAGCTCTCGAGTGTGACTTCGCTAATTAGGGTTCTCGGCGGGACGAAGGTGCGAACGCTCGGGCTGATTACGGCGGTCGCTGCCGATGTCCCGAACCTCGCGATCGAGACGCTCGCCGCCGCGCCCGGCGTGGCGCACATCTCGCTCGATCGACTGATTGGCGGCGCCGACGAACGTACCGACGCGACGATCGGCTCCGCCGACGTGCGGCGGGACTACGGGTACGACGGGTCCGGCGTGACCGTCGCGACGATCGATTCCGGCATCACCGCGTGGCACGACGATCTCGCGGATGCGAGCGGCGCGACCGAGCGCGTCGATTGGTTTGTCGATTTCATCAACGGCCGCACGATCCCTTACGACGACTACGGTCACGGCACACACGTCGCCGGCATCATCGCCGGTAACGGCGCCGACTCGAGCGGACAACGATCGGGCATCGCGCCTGGTGCCCACATCGTTGCGTTGAAAGTGCTCGACGCGAACGGACACGGACGCACCAGCGACGTGATCGCGGCGTTCGATTACATCGCGTCCCATCCTGAGCTGCGCGTGCGCGTGGTCAACCTGTCGGTCGCCGCGCCGGTGTACGAGTCATATACGATCGATCCGCTGACGATTGCCGCTCGTCGCCTCGTGGACGCCGGCGTGGTCGTCGTCGCCGCTGCGGGAAACGCCGGCCGCGGTCACAACGGTCACACGGCGTACGGCAGCATCACCGCGCCTGGAAATGCCCCGTGGGTGCTGACCGTCGGCGCATCCAGCCACATGGGCACGGTGGATCGGTCCGACGACACGATGGCTGCCTTCAGCTCGCGTGGACCGACGGCGATCGACGCGGCGGCGAAGCCGGATGTCGTCGCACCGGGCGTCGGCATCGAATCGCTGACCGATCCGGCGAGCACGCTCTACGCGAGCATGTCGCCGTATCTGCTCGCCGGCACACTCACGCGTCCGTACTTTCCGTATCTCAGTCTCAGCGGCACGAGCATGGCGACGCCTGTCGTCAGCGGCACCATCGCGCTGATGCTGCAAGCGAATCCGTCGCTGACGCCGAACGCCGTGAAGGCGATCCTCGAATACACGTCGCAGGTGTATGCGCCGTACGACCGGTTGTCGCAAGGGGCTGGATTTCTGAACGCGAAAGGCGCCGTGGATGCGGCGCGCGCGTTCGCGTCACCCGACGGCATCGCGTCGCGGTCCGATGACTGGAGCGGCCAGATTATCTGGGGCGATCGGATCTACTCGAGCGAGACGATCGCGGCTTCGGCGCAAGGCTTCGCACGCGCCGTCACTTGGGGCCAGACGCTGTGGCTCGAGCCGGGTTGGACGGCCGGACCCAACGTCGTGTGGGGATCGACGTGCGGTGGCGCCGACTGCGGCCTCGCCTGGACGATCGCGCTCGGCGGCGATTCGACCGTCGCGACGTCGGACGACGAGACCGTCGTGTGGGGCACGAGCGACGACGATGACACGGTCGTGTGGGGGACGAGCTGCAGCGATCCGAGCTGCGCGCCGGTGGTGTGGCAGCCATGACGACGACCGCTGGCCTCGCGTGGCACGACCAGCCGCAGCGCGCGCGGACGTTTGTCGCGATCGTGATCGCGGCGGGTTCGATGTGCCTCGCAGCGTTTCTGCCGCTTCAGTATCCGCGCCCGGGGCTCTTCGCCGTCCTGCTGCTCGCGTCGTGGATCACGTCGATGTGGAAGGTGAATCTGCCGATCGCGCTCACCAGCGGATCGACGTTGTCGGTGTCGTACGCCGCCAATCTGATGTCGCTGCTGCTGCTCGGGCCGCGCGCTGCGATGCTGATCGCGGTGAGCGGCGTCTGGCTGCAGTGCACGATCCGACACGTTCGGGCGTACCCGCTCTATCGGACGCTCTTCAGCGTCGCGGCCGAAGCGATCACGATGGCGGCGACGAGTGTGGTCTTCGTCGCGCTGGCGCCGGGTGGGTCGCGTCTCGACATCGTGCTGCTGGCGAAACCGGTCGTCGCGGCGATCGCGACGTACTTTGTCGTCAACACCGGCCTCGTCGCCGCCGCGATCGCGCTGACGACGGGTCGTGGCGCGTGGGCGGTCTGGCGCGACGAATTCCAGTGGAGCGGCGCGAGCTTCATGGTCGCCGGTGCGGCAGGTGCGATGGCGGCGATCGTCATCGAGCGGGGCAATCCGTGGGTCGCGGTGCTGCTCGTGGCCCCGATGTATCTGACGTACCGCAGCTACCAGTTGTTCGTCGGCCGCCTCGAGGACGAGGAGCGGCACACGCGCGAGCTGGCCGAGGCGAATCGCGTCAAGGATCAATTCCTCGCGATCGTGTCGCACGAGCTGCGCACGCCGTTGAACGCGATTCTCGGTTGGGCCGAGATGCTCCAGCACGGTCGTCTCGACATGCTGCGGCAGGCGCGGGCGATCCGCGCGATTTACGACGGCGCGAAACGCCAATCGGTGCTGATCGAAGACCTGCTCGATGTGTCGCGCATCATGTCAGGCAAGCTGCAGTTGTCGTGCGGCGCTGTCGACGTCCGCGACATCGTCCGTGCCGCGGTCGAAGTCGTCCAACCGGCCGCCGACGCGAAGTGGATCCTGCTGTCGGTCGCGCACGGCCCGACGCTCGGCGCGATTCACGCGGACGGAGCGCGGCTGCAGCAGATCGTCTGGAACCTGCTCGCGAACGCGATCAAATTCACGCCAGAGGGCGGTCACGTGCACGTCGAAACGCGCCGGGACGGACGGTTCCTCGAGATCGCGATCGATGACACCGGGCCGGGTATCGCACCGCACCTGTTGCACGTCATCTTCGAACCCTTCCGGCAGGCCGACGCCTCGACGACGCGCGTGCATGGCGGCCTCGGACTCGGCCTCGCCATCGTCAAGCACCTGGTCGAAGCGCACGGCGGCACGATACGCGCCGAGAGCAAAGGCGAGGGGCGCGGATCTTCGTTCGTCGTCCGCATGCCGGCGCTGCCCGCCGCGACGGTCATTCCGGTGACGCCGGTCGATGTGCGGGATGCCGCCATCCCGCCGCTGCACGGACTCCGCGTGCTCGTCGTGGACGACGATCGCGCCAGCCGTGACGTCGTGACAGCGTTTCTCGAAGACGACGGCGCGTGCGTCGTCACGGCGGAATCGGCATCCGAGGCGTTCGAGCTGTTGCAATACGAGCGCGTCGACCTCCTGCTCGCCGACATCGGCATGCCCGGCGAGGACGGCCACGCGCTGATGCGCCGCGTCCGATCGCTGCCCACGGAGATTGCGGCGATCCCGGCCATCGCACTAACGGCATTCGCACGACCCGAGGATCGCGATCAAGCGTGTCAGGCCGGATTCCAGATGCACCTCGCCAAGCCGGTCGATCGCGCTGTGTTGATCGAGGCGATCGCGTCGGCGACCAAAGTGCACGCTGCGTAGAAGTTCGGAGGCTGGCGGCTAGCTTCTAGGTATCGCGGCGATTGCGTCGCTCAACGTCCCATCCAACTCGTCGTACACCCGATGCAGGAACCAATCAACCATCTGCACTTTGAAGTCGGCGTTCAGCCGTGGATCGTCCTTCGTGATCCGAATCATCTGATCGTGCAGGCGCGGCATGACGTCGTCCTTGGCCTGATCCGCGCTGAGGCCGCGTTCCTTCGCCGCCTTCCCCTCGCGCACTAGTGTCCGAAACACGTCGAGCGTGGCGCGGAGCAGTTCCTTGTCGTACAGCGGAGCGCCGTGGCCGGTGACGATCACGTTGGCGTCGAGTCGGTCGATGCGCTCGAGGACGCGGATCCACTCGCTCGGGTAGCAAGCGAGCGCGAACGTGATCGGGTTGACGATCAGATCGCCGA
>DASREL010000024.1:0-18826 GCA_035652075.1 Vicinamibacterales bacterium | reverse complement strand
CGCGGGGACGAAATCGACCTGATGGTGACCATCGGCGCGCTCGAAGCGATCAGGACCGGGACGACGACGCTCGTCGAGAACGCCGGCGGGATCGGACGGTACGCGAGCGCGTTGGCGTCAACAGGATTGCGATGGGTGTTCGCCGAATCGGGTCGCGACAGCGAGAACGTCGCCGGTCCGATGTCACCCGACGGTCTCGCGCGCAGCGAGACGCCGCGCTTCTCCGCAAAGGCGCGCGAAGACGCGATGCAACACATCAACGATCTGTTCAGCGCGTGGCATGGCAAGAACAACGGACGCATCAACGTGTTTCCCGCGGCCGCTTTGGCCGAAACCTCGTCGCCTGAATTGCTGCGAGCCGTCCGCGACTTCGCGGAGAAGCACGATCTCGGTTACACGATCCACTTGTCGCAGAGCCGCGCGGAAGTGGACTTCATGAAGCGCCACCATGGCCTGACGCCGCCGGCGTTCCTCGACAAGGCCGGCTTCCTCGGTCCGCGGCTGTTCGCCGCGCACTGTCGCTACATGGATCCCGGCGATGCGGCGCTGCTCGGCAAGACGAAGACCGTCGTGTCGCATCAGGCCGCGATGGCGGCGAACCGCGGCGTCATCCCGCCGATTCCGGAGCTGCGCGCGGCGGGCTGCCCCATTGCGAACGGCACGGACAACAACACGAACGATCTCTTCGAGGTGATGCGGATCGCGCTGATCACCGAGCGCATTCGTCGAGATGATGCGTTTCCCGGCGTGCGACCGCAACCGGAGGACATGCTCGCCGACGCTACGCGGGGCGGCGCACACGCGCTCGGCATGTCGACCATCACCGGCACGATCGAGGTTGGCAAGAAAGCGGATCTGCTGGTCGTCGACACGCAGCGCGCGCACCTCGTCCCCTGCGGACGCTTCCTGTCAGCGTTGATCCACAACGGGCATCCCGGCGACATCGAGTCGGTGATGATTGACGGTCAGTTCGTGATGAAGAACCGAAAGGTCCTGACGATGGACGAGGACCGCCTCGTCGCCGACGCCGATCGCGTCAGCAAACGGATCTGGAAGCAGGTCGGCGCGGTTAACGTCCCGCGCCTGACCCGATGAGGAACAATCGATCCTGACGCTTGAGCGCCCAGCGTGGCTTGCCGCTCGCGTCGATGATCATGTCTTCTTCCTGCGCCATGCGCACCGCTTGACCGTCCCACTCCGGCACCGGCGTCGTGGCCTGCAATTCGATCGAGTACCACATGGATGGGATGACGCGTGCGTCGCCGCGGTCGGGGACGCCGTCCTGATAATCCCACAGACCGATCAGCGGTCCCGCGCCGTGACCGTTCATGCCGATCGGATGGGAGTACATCGTGCCGTCGATGCCGAGCGCTTTCATCCGCTGGCGGACCGACGCGAGGATCTCATTGCCGGTGCGCCCTGGGCGGATTTCTTCCATCGCGATGTCTTGCACCGCGTTTCCGTTCGCCAGCGCTTTCTTGAGTCCCGCCGGCGCATCCGTTTCGCCCGGCTTCAACACGTACGCGTTGTGCTGCGTGTCGGTGTTGAGTCGCGCGACGGTGATGCCGACGTCGCAGTGCAACACGTCACCGGGTTGGATGATCGGATCGGCGCCGAGCTTCTCGCTCGTCGTCCCTCGACGCTGCACTTCGATGCTCGGCTGAAACCACGTGCCGAGGCCCTGGTCGTTGACGCGCTGACGCCACCACCAGACCAGATCGCTCGTGTGCGTTCTTCCCGGCACGATCACCTTGTCGGAGAACATCGTCTGCGTCATATCCCAGACGAGCGCCGTCATCTTCGCGAAGAACGCTTCTTCTTCCGGCAGTCGTGATGCGATCAGATCAAGCGGCAAATCGCCGGCGTCGCGGAACTTCGCTGACCAGGCTGGACCGAGGGCTTCCGTCATTCCCTGCAGTTCGCCGCTCGACAAGCCGTCGTCGAACGCGAAAGTCTTCGACCGGTCGATCGCGATGACACGTGGCTTGCGCTCTTCGACGACCTGCTTCAACGCCATCCACTGCTCGTCGCCCCAGAGTTCTGCCTGGCGTCCACCGACCGCAGCCGTGACGGCTTTCATCGACGTCCGCGCGTCGAAGACGCCGCCCTGCGACGTGCCGCCAAGCGCGATGCGTTCGATGCAGATGGTCGTCACGGGGGCGCCGCTGGCGGCGCACTTATCGAAGAAGACGTAGATCGTTCGTCTGCGTGCGAAAAACGTCTCCGGCGCGACGATCGACGAAAAGATCGGATCCTCGTTGTACTCGCGCATCGGCACGACCCACATGTCGACGTTGTGCTTGCGCATCAGCGCCGGCAGAAACGTATCGAGGCGTTTCCTCAGCCACGCCTGCTGCTGCACCGCTTGCTCGCGCAACGTGCCGAAGGGCCGCTCCGCGGACGGCAGCGCAGAAGATGCCAATTGGGTGACGAGCAGGAGGATCGCCGCGTGCAACATGCGTGGGATGATATACGACCATGCGCATCGCGCTTGCGAACATCCGCTATCCGCCAACCCCGGACGCGTCTGTCCAGTTCGCCATCGACGCCATCAACGACGCGTCACGGCAGCGCGCCCACATCGTCTGTTTTCCGGAAGCCTACGTGCCTGGCTATCGCATGCCCGGACGGCACGTGCCGGCGCCCGACGCCGCGTTTCTCGATCGATCGTGGAAGACGATCGCCGAGGCTGCGGGCCGCGCCGACATCGCCGTCGTCCTGGGGACAGAGCGGATCGTCAGCGGCACCCTGCTGCTGACGGCGCTCGTGATCGATCGCGACGGATCGATCGCGGGCTTTCAGGACAAAGTGCAGATCGATCCGTCGGAGGAACCGACGTACGGACAAGGATGCGAGCGTCGCATCTTCACCACCGGTCCGCTGACGTTCGGCGTCACGATCTGTCACGAAGGGTGGCGCTATCCCGAAGCGACGCGCTTTGCCGCGCGCCGCGGCGCGCAGATCGTGTTCCATCCGTTCATGCACTGGCCAGAACCGGGCAGCTATCGCCCGACGATGTTCGCGGATCCGAAAAACACGTTCCACGAGAAGGCGATGCTCTGCCGCGCCGCGGAGAATACTGTGTACTTCGCGGGCGTTAACTGCGCGTTCGACGGCGCGCCGGCCACGTCCGCGATCGTCAATCCGGACGGGACGCTGCTCGCGTACCAGCCGTACGGTAAAGAAGGACTGCTCGTCGCCGACATCGACCTCGCCGCCGCGACGGGCCTTCTCGCCAAACGGCTGGTCGAGTATCCTTCGCTCGACGTTGGTGCCTGAAGGTAGCCAGGCACCGGCGTGACATGAGGTGATTTCATGACGTTGTCTCGCCGTCAACTGCTCCAGACGCTCGGTATCGCCGCGGCCGCTGCGCCGCTGAACGCATTCGCGCAAGGGCGGTGCATGACGACGTTCGGCGTGCCGTCGTGCAATACGACCGACATCGCGGCCGTCTTCGCACCGACACTCTGGAAAACAATCGCGCTCGAGAAGATCACGTTCAACTGCGTCGACCCGCAAAAAGAAGCCGCGTTCTACATCGCGTTGATGGGTTGGACGCTGCGCAGCGCCGACGACAATCAGGCAACGCTCGACATTGGTGACTGGGGATCCGCGGTCTTCAAAAAGGCGCCGGCTGACGGACAGACGAAGGTCAGCGTCGAATCGGTGTCGTGGGTGATCGACAACTGGAATGCGAAGCGCGTTGAACAGGAACTGACGAAGCGCAATCTGTCGCCGCGCGCCGACAACGGCGCGAACGGATTCGAAAGCTTCTGGGTGAAAGATCCGGACGGCTGGCCGGTGCAGATCTGCAACAACAAAGGCCTCGCAAGCGCGCGCAAATCGCCGACGACCGCGAAATCGACCGAGCCGCAACCATTCGCACCGACTGGATGGAAGACGGTGTGGCTCGACCACTTGTCATTCAACGTGACGAACTACAAGCAGAGCGCGTCGTTCTACACGAACCTGCTCGGCTGGACGCCGACCTACGACGAAGGCAGCCAGAACGAATTGATGATCGGCGACGTCGGCGACATCATCGTCCGCGGCGGGAACCCGCTCGATCCGGAGTTCGGCAAGGCGCCGCGGCGACGCGGCGTCGGCGTCGATCACATTTCGTTCGGCATCCAACCGTGGGACACCGACGGGGTGAAGAACGAGCTCGAAAAACGTGGGCTGCGTGCACAGATCGATACGTCGAGCCGTCACCGCGGACCGGATGGCAGCTGGGTCCCCGACGAGATCCACACCGCCGAGTTCAAGAGCTACCACACCGCGACGCCGAACGGCTACAACCTGCAAATCAGCTACGTGACGCACGACAAGCGGTTGTCGCTCGCGAACGCCGTGAACCCGAAGCGAATCTCTGGCAAGTAGCGCAGCCCTTCAGGGCTGCCGTGGCGGCAGGCCTACAGGCCTGCGCTACAGCTGTTTCGCGAAATTCCGATAGCGCTCGATGGCTTGGTCGAGCGCTTCTCTCTCCGCTCGCGTCACCTTTCGCCCGAACTTCAATTCCACGTCGACGCGATCGCGTCTGCGGATCGGCTTCCACGTTCCCGCCGTATGCCCGTCGACGATGATCGCTTGTGGAAGGATTCCCCAGAACGCTTTGCCGCGCGGCACCGCTTCGAGGTCGCGATATGCGACCAGATATTCGTCGTACACGGGCACGAGGTGCACCAACGGCGACGCCAGTTCGCGATGACGTGCATCGCGAAGCGACCAATACGTCAGGCCGTCGACCACCTCGCTTCGGGCGCGCACGATGTCGATTCCGCGCCGCGCGTCGGCGGTCGCAAGACCTGACCACCACACGAAATCGCGCACGGTCGCGGGGCCATGACTGCGCAGATACCGCGAGGCCAATTCGCCGAGCGCCTCGTCACGGGAGAAACGCTTGCGAGCCGGCGCGCGTTGTGCGAGCAGCGCATACGTCGACTGCTTGCCTCGCCTTGGTCCGCTGCAGATGACGCCGTTCAGCTCCGCATGCATCGACAGGAGCGCGAGGTTGACGCCCTTCGCGCGCATGCCGGCCCGCGCGAGATGCTCGGCGAGCTCCGCGCGCGTGAGACAGCCGTGCGTGGACAGCGCCCGTTCGATCACGCGCTCGGCTCGCGCGCGCAGCTTCAGATCGAGCCCCAACTTCCCGTGTCCCCACGTCAATGTCTTGTGGATGCGCGGCGCCGTCAGCTCGAGCATCCAGTGGACGTCCGCCGCCGAGACGAAATGCCAGGTCGGGCGCAGCACGTGCGTGCGCAGGATGCGTCCCTCGTCGATCGCGCGTTCGACGGCTTCGTCCGTCGTGCTCTTCGCCTGACGGAGCGCGAGCGCCCACTTCGCGGCGGTGTAATCCTGCGCCTGCACGCCGCCGAACCATTCGACGACCTCGACGGGCGACCGCAGCCGCGATCCGACGAGCCTCTGATTCTGCAGCCGGCGCGACGCGATGGAGTCAGATCTTTTCAAGTTGTCCGTCGACGAGCGGTCGGAGCGGCTCTTCAGCGCGCAGCGCCTTCAGTGCCGTCCTCGCGGCCGCGACGTCGCCGCGTTCGGCGTGGCGAAACGCGGTGACGTACTGATCCAGCGTTCTCCGGCGGTTCGCGGCTTCGAGTTTCACGATCGCCGACTTCAGCGTGCCCCATCCAAGATCGATCACGCGAGGGTGGACGAGCATCAGTTCGCCCGCGAGCTGCGTGAGTCCGGCGACTTGCCGCACGAAGTACTGTTCGTCGAGGCCGTGCGCGCCCGCTTCGGTGTCCACCTGCGAGAACGTTTGCGTCCACGCACCCGGCCAGTCGCCCGCGAGACCCAGACCAGGGATCTTGTACGCGCGGCCTTTGTTCATCGGGCTCTTCACGCTGCCCTGGAATCCGCCGTTGACGCCCGGCGCAACGTTTCCGGCTTTCACATCGACGCGCGGCCACCGATTGGCGGTCGCCGCCCGGGCGATGGCCTCGACGAGCCACATGTTGTTGTTGTACACGTCCATCAGGCTCGTGATGACGCCGCCGTCTTCCGGCGATTCCTTCGAGTACTCGTAGCGGTCGCCGACTTCGATCGTCTGGCGTCCGCCCATGTGCTCGACGCCCATCGTCGCGACGACCGACTTCAGCCTCTCGGGATGGATCGTGTAATAGTCGTACTGCGGCCACGCACTTTCGCCGCCGGGCATGAAGTGACGGCAATCGAAGTAGAACATCAGCGTCCGCGCGCGTTGCGCCCTCGGGATCTGGTTCCAGTACGACATGATGCCGAGGAGCCCGAAGCCGCCGTTCTCTTCGACGAGCGACATCGCGTCGGTGTGCGTCGCGATCAGCACGTGCTCATCGCGGGGCGTGCCGTAATGCTTCCCCGGCAGATGCGCGATGATCGCTTTGCCGGCGTCTTTCTGGAAGCGCGCGATCAGCGTCAGCGTCGCCGGCTTCCCCGCCTTCGCGTCCGCGATCACCTTTGCGCCGTTCACGCGATCGAGCGTCAGCGTCGGACAGTTCGCGGTGTAGACGCTCCGCTGCGTGAGACCGAACGCCGCCGCCGGTGACAGGTCGTAGACGACCACCATTCCCGCAGCCTTGTTCTTCGTCGCGATCGTCGCGAACCCGCCGAGCTGGCTCCACACCCATCGCGTGTGATACGACGTCGTCACGTCCGTCGGCGGCGGCACGAAGAGTTCGTGCCACTTTCCTGGCGACCGCCATTCGTAATCGGTCAGCGTGTAGTTGTCCAGAAAGGAGTTCGAGTACGGCGGCTGCGGATACTTTGCGGTCTCGAAGACGAGGATCTTTCCAGCGATGTCGCCCGCGGACGGCGGGTGCGCCGGATCGTAAAAGAGCATTCGCGCGGTGATGCCGTCACGCGGCGTCGACCCTGACGTCATGCCGTACGACGCGACGACCGGCACCGGCACGCCGTCAGTGATCAATTTCTCCACCGCGTTCGGCGAATCGTGCATGTGCGTCCGCCGATCGGGCCAGTCTTCGACGATGTAGTGGTCGTATGGGATGTCGACGTAATCGAGATCGACGCCGCCGAACTCGGGGATCTTCGAGGTCAGCAGATCGGTGAATCGTTTCCATCCGGCGCTGCCGGCATACGTCGGACCGCACTGCGCCTTGAACAGGTGCCATTCGAGCGCCTGCTTCGGCGTGATCATCAATTGCGGGTCGATGGTGTGCGCGGTCGCCGCGCTCTGTGCCCACGAAGGGCGCGACAGAACAGTGCCCGCGGCCACACCGGCCGCCGCCTTGAGAAACGTGCGGCGCGAAGGCGTCTTCATGCGCGCCATCTTACGACGGAACATCCGACCGATTGCGGTGTCCAACATGACCATGCGCACCGCTTCCCTGCTGCTGGTGGCCATGTTCATGTCGCAAACCGGTGACGCGATCACAATCAGGCCGGCTCGTTCGAACGACGCGACCACCGTCCGCATGCGCGTCCTGCCGGACGGAGATTTTGTCGCGACGGGCGTCTCGGTGCTCGCGCTGATCGGTTACGCGTACGACGTGCCGGTGAATCCCTCGCCGCGTCTGTCCGGGCCTCTCGAGAATCGAACCCGCTATGACATCGACGTGAAGGCGAGCGACAAACGAGTTGGCGCGCAGGAACTGATTCGCCAACTCCTGACGGATCGGTTCAAGCTCGACATGCGCGTCGAAGAGAAGACCGTTCCGGTGTATGCGCTCACCGTCGCGGCTGGAGGGATCACGTTTCAGAAATCGGCGACGGCCGAAAAAGACTGCGTGTTCGATACGGGCACGCCGAGCGGTTGTCACAGCTTCCGCATCGGCAGAGGTCACCCGCTCGACGGCGATGCGATCACGATGGACGATCTCGCGCGCTACATCGAGAACTGGTCTGATCTACCTGTCGTGAACCGCACGGCGCTCACCGGCCTGTTCGACGTGCAGACCGACGGCTGGAGACCGATGACGCTGCCGCCTCCGCCGCCCGGAGGGAACCCGCCCGGGTTCGCGGGCTACGACGACCTTCCGACGATCTTCGCCGTGCTCCGACCGCTCGGTCTCGAACTGAAACCACAACAGGCGACGGTGCCCTTCTACACGGTCGCACACATCGAAAAGCCCTCCGCCTAGTCGTTTCTCAACGCCAGCGACGGATCGACGCGTGAGGCGCGCCACGCTGGACCGACACCGGCCACACTTGCGACGATGCCGAGCAGGACGATCGCCGCCGTCATCGTCAGCGGATCGTTTGGCGACAACCCGTACAGCAGCGTCTTGATCAACCGCAGCGTCGGCGTCGCGGCCGCGATGCCGACGCCGATGCCGAGTGCGACGAGCACGATCGTTTCGCGCATGACGAGCCAGCGCACGCTCGCCGGCGACGCGCCGAGCGCGAGCCGGATCCCGATCTCGTTCGTCCGCCTCGCGACGGAATACGACACCATCGCGTACAGCCCGAGGCAGGCGACGGCGACCGCGAGGAAGCCGAACGCGCTCGTCAGCGTCGACACCATCCGCTCGCGCGCGACCGAACGCTCTTCGAGTTCCGCCAGCGTGACGACCTCGCGCACCGCGATGCTGCGATCCGTTTCCCGGATGACGGCGCGCAGTTGTTGCGTCGCGAACGCGGCGTCTCCGCTCAGACGCGCGTACAGGCTTCGCATTGGCACGCCAGGGTTTTGCGAGTATGGATAGAACGCCATGCGCGGCGACTGCTCGCGCAGTCCATTGATGCGCGAGTCGCGGACGACGCCGATGATGTGGATCGTGTCGCCTTCGACGAAGTAGCGTCCGACCGGATTGACGTCGGGGAAGAAATGCTTCGCCATCGCCTCGTTGACGATCGCGACCTTCGGCGATTGCGGCGTATCGCCGTCAGCAAAATTCCGTCCGGACACGAACGTCATGCCGAGCGCGGAGAAATATTCCGCGTTGACGTAATCCTCCTGGACGTCCGAATCGTCGCCAACCCCTTGCGGCCGTCCCGGCACCGTGATGTCGCTGATCGCGTGGCAGTTGGCCATCGTGCCGCACATCGCGACGGCGGCGGCTCGCGAACCTGGAATGGCGCGGATGCTCGCCAGCAGCCGCTCGCGCAGCGACGGCATCGTCTGGGCCGTGTAGCCGGCCATGCGTGGATCGAAGCGCGCGGTCACCAGCTGCGACGCTTCGAAACCAGGATCGATCGTGAGCAGGTTGTGCAGCGTGCGGACGAACAACAGCGCGCCGACGAGCAGCGCGAACGACAACGCGACCTGCGCGATGACGAGGACGCGCGCGAACGACGCGCTCGCACCGGTCGCGACGACGCGGCCGCCCGACTTGACCGCATCGTTGACGTCGGCGCGCGAAAAGCGCACGGCCGGCAGCAGTCCAAACAAGAGGCCGGTGGCAATCGAGACACCGACGGCGAACAGCACCAGCGTCCAGTTCATCGAGACATCGAGCAGCAGATCGGTCGGACCGTCGGAGGCCATCCGGAGCAGCGCCTGGCTGCCGGCTTGCGCGAACAGCAGACTGCCCAGCCCGCCCAGAATGGAGAGCGCGAGGCTCTCGGTCATGAGCTGGCGGATCAACCGGCTGCGCCGCGCGCCGAGGGAAAGGCGGACGGCGAATTCGCGCGAACGCGCCGCGCCGCGCGCCATCAACAGGTTCGCGAGGTTCGCGCACGCAATCAGCAGCACGAGGGCAACCGTCGCCATCAGCACGACGACGGCGGATCCGAACTGCTCGCGCAGCGACGAAATCCCGCGCGCGCCGTCGGCCAACGTGGCGTGCGTCTGCAGCGCGAAGGCGCGTTGCTGCGGATTCTTGATCGTCGCGGCTCGGGCTTCCACATCGCGGCGAAATGCAAGCTCGATCGCGCTCGCGGCGGCGCCACGAGACACCGAGGTCGGCACGCGCGCAACCAACGTCAACCAGCCCACGCCGTCTTGCGGGCGCCACGGCTTCGAGGTGTCGGCGTCGGTGACGTCGGCGTTCGACGCGTACCGGACTTGCTGCTGCAGGCCGGTCGGCATCCACACATCGACCGGGTCGCCGACGATGAAGCCGTCGAAACGCGGTGCGGCCACGCCGACGATCGTGAGCGGATAACCGTTGATGCGGATCGCCGATCCGATGACGGACGGATCGCGTGCGTACCGCCGCGTCCAATACCGATCGCTCAAGACGGCGACCGGTTGCGCCGGCACCGCCGCATCGTCGCTCTCGGCCATCAGACGTCCTGCCTGCGGCGCGACGCCCAGCACGGTAAACCAGTTGCCGGTGACGAGCTGTCCGAGCACGAGCTCGGCGCCCACGTCGCCGCCTGCTGTCGTCAACTGCATGCGCGTGACCGACGACATTCCCGCGACCGGTGTCCGCGCCGGTTGCAGCGCCTCGGCATAGCGGACCAGCGCCGGGTATGAGAAGCGCGTCTTCGAGTTGAGCGAGGCGTCGGCCTGAGACGCGCCGGTGCGCATCACGTACGTGAGCTCGCGCGGCGCCGCGACCGACAGCGGACGCAGCAGCAGCGCATCGAGCACGCCGAAGATCGCCGTGTTCGCGCCGATCCCGATCGCGAGCGAGAGGACAGCCGCGATCGTAAACATCGGATGCTTCCGCATCGTGCGGCCGGCGTAGCGCAGATCGTGGCCTAGATCCTCGAGCCAGCGCGTCCCACGCGCGTCGCGCGCCTGCTCTTTGATCGGTTCGATGCCGCCGAAGTCCGCCATAGCCATGCGATGCGCCTCCGCGCGCGAGTGTCCCGCCGCGACGAGACGCGTGGTTTCCTGTTCGACGTGGAAACGCAGTTCCGCGTCGAGTTGCCGTTCCATCCGATCCCGATGCCAGACGCGAGCCATCCAGTTCATGCCGTGCTCGTTTGCAGAATCAGCGCGATTGCGTGGGACAGCCGGCGCCAATCGGCGATCTCCGCGTCCAGCCGCGCGCGTCCCTTTTTCGTCAGCCGATAGACCTTCGCATCCCGCCCCGCGTCCGTCTCGACCCATTCCGCCGCCAGCAGTCCCTTGTTCTCGAGGCGATGCAGCGCCGGGTACAACGATCCCTGTGGGACTTGGATGAGCGCGCGCGACATTTTGTTGATCTGCTGCGCGATCGCGTAGCCGTGCAACGGCTCATCCGCGAGCGTCTTCAGGATTAACATGTCGAGCGTGCCTTGCAGCAGGTCGGAACGATCGGCGGATGGGCGCATACCTAGCAAGTCTACCTATGCATAGGCAGCATGTCTAGGCATCCGCTGTTTTCGGTAGGCGTTCGCGTCAACGGCCGGTTGCGGGACGTGCCGACCGACCTGCCGACCGACGCGTTCTTCCCCATCTACAGCATCACGAAGACCCTGACGGCAATCTGCGTCCTGAGACTGGTCGAGCACGGCGTGTTCGGACTAGACGATCCGATTACGGCACATGTCACCGACGTCGATCTGCCGAAGGCCATCACGCTGACGCATCTCCTGCGGCACACGAGCGGCTTGCGTGACTACGGTCCGCTGAAGGTCTACCACGACGCCGTGCGCGCGCATGCCGGGGTGCCGTGGACGCGCCAGCAGTTTCTCGATTCCGTCGTTCCCGCCGGTCTGCACTTTCCACCAGGCGAAACGTTTTCGTACTCGAACCCGGGCTACATGCTGCTCATCGACGCGATCGAACGCGTCAGCGGCCTCTCGTTCGCGAAGGCGATCGACCGTTTCGTCGTCAAACCGCTCGCCCTTCGACGCACGATGACGCTCGAAACGATCGATGATCTGCTGGCGTGCGAGCCCGGCTTCGGCCGCGGTGTGACGCCGGACGATCGCGTCGTCGACGTCCGCGGCATCTATCATCCCGGCTGGTGCGCGCCGAGGCTCGTGGGATCGACGGTCGAGGAAGTGACGCTGATCTTCGACGTGTTGCTCGGAGGCCGGTTGCTCGCGCCTGACTCGCTGGATCGGATGCTGACGCTCATCGATCTCGACGCCTCGTCGCCGCCAGGGACCGACATCGGCGGCGGCATGGGCCTTTACTCCGACCGCAACAACACGAACGGACGCAATTTCCATCACGGCGGCGGCGGACCTGGGTGGGACCTGAGCGTCACGACGTTCATGGACTTGCCGATCGGCCGCACAACGGTCGCGATCTTTGCCAACAGCTGCGACCAACCGCGCGCCGCGAGCCATCACGAAGCCGCAATTCTCGAGTCCTTGCGATAAACTTTTCCTCACCGAGCTGCGGCAACGAGTTCGCTGATCACGAGCTTGTTCATCTTCTTGAACGCGTCGGTCCGCGAATGTAGCGCAGGCCTTCAGGCCTGCCGGCAGCCCTAAAAGGCTGCGCTACATATCTTCGGCAAGATCTTTCCAATCGGATCGCGGATGACTGCATCGGCGATGTCGTCGAACGGCGTCGGCTCGGCGTTGATGATGATGATGCGGGCGCCGGCGGCTTTGGCGAGCGGGACGGCGCCGGCGATCGGATAGACCTGCAGGCTGGTCCCAATCGCGAGCAGCACCTCGGCTTCTTCCGCGGCGCGCATGGCGCGTGCGATCACGTCGGGCACCAGCGGCTGCCCGAACGAAATCGTCGCGCTCTTCAGAATCCCGCCGCACGTCCTGCACGGCGGATCGTCTTCGCCGGCGCGCACGCGATCGAGCGTCTCCTGCATCGGCCCGCGCCAACCGCACGACATGCACATCACCTCGCGCATCGTCCCGTGCACTTCGATCACTTTGTCGGGCGAACTGCCGGCGAGCTGGTGCAGTCCGTCGATGTTCTGCGTGACGAGCGCGTGCAGGTCGCCGCGACGTTCGAGATCCACGAGCGCGCGATGACCGGCGTTCGGCTGCGCGGTCCACGCCGGATGTTCCATGCGGCTTTGCCACGCGAGCCGCCGGACCTCGGGATCCGACATGTAGTGGTGAATGTTCGACAGCTTCTCGGCCTTCGGGTTCTTCGTCCACACACCTTGCGGTCCACGGAAGTCGGGAATGCCCGATTCAGTCGAAATCCCCGCACCAGTCAATGCGACGATGCGCATGTCGCTAAAATACCTCACCTGATGATCGCCACGTCCGCCCCTACGCGCGGCAAATCGCTGGGTGGCCCCTTCCGCTCGCTGACGCCGCTGCTCGCGCCGGACCAAACGATCGCGAGCTCCGATACCGGCCTCCAGTACCGCGTCGAGCGGATGCTCGGCGAAGGCGGCTTCGGCCAGGTGTTTCTCGCGAAGCGCATCGGACGCTCGTCGGTCGTGCCGGCAACCGTCTGCGTGAAGGTCAGTCCGCGAATCGACGGCTGGCTGCGCGAGGCCTACTTCGGCCAGGTGCTCGACGATCATCCTCGCGCGATTCGTGTGTTCGATCGCTTTCCGCTGATCCACGGCGGCCGGACGCTCTATTGCCTGACGCTCGAGTACGCGCGCTTCGGCGACCTGAGCGCCTTTCTCGCGCGGTCCGACAAACGATGGACGGAACACGTCACGAGACGAGAAATCGCCGGCGTGCTCGAGGTCCTCGCGAAACTCCATCGCGGCCAGACGCTGCATCGCGACCTGACGCCGATGAACGTGTTCGTGTGCGATGACTACCGTTTGAAACTCGGTGACTTCGGGATCGTGCGCCAGCAAAGCGACGAGCGCGGCATCACCGCGCACACGATGAACGCGCTGACGGCGCCGAGCGACATCCTCGCGCGCAGCGTGCCGAAGTGGCAGGCGCGGGACGATGTGTTTCAGGTCGGCCAGCTGCTCGGGATGTTGATCAAGGGCGATGCGCGGTCGCGGATCCGGCCGCACGACGTCCGCGGCCTGTCGTGCAGCGATCACCTGAAGGAGATCGTCTACCGCTGCATTGGCGAGCGGCGAAAGCGCTATGAGAGCGCGGACGAGATGATCGCCGCGCTGCGCACGCCGCCGCCAGCGCTCAAGGCCGGAGTGCTGCGATCGCTCCGAGGCGTCCACATCGCGTTCACCGGCATCCTCAGCCTGAAGCGCGACGAAGCGGTGCGCGCCGCGAAGAGAGCGGGCGCCATCGTCCACGGTGCGCCATCAGCGAAGACGACCGTCGTCGTCCGCGGCCGACCGAATCCGTTGCAGGCCGCTGGACGCGACGGCGGCATCAAGCTGATGGAGATCAAGCGCCTGCGCGAGAAGGGCCACCGCATCACGATCCTCAACGAGTCGCAGTTCCGGCGACTCGTCGGTCGCTAGCGCAGGCTTACTTCGACTGATACCCGATCGCGCGTTCCACCTGTTCCACGAGCGGTTGCGTCTCGCCGACGATCGTGTCGCGCTCCTTCGATCCCACCGGCACGATGATCATCCCGTCCGGCCCGACCTTGTTGATGAACGCAAACGATCCGCGCACCCCGCCGATGTCCGCGTCGGTCAGGTTCGGCCCGTAGAACATCAGATGCGGATTCGACGTCGTCCGCGTGACGGCGCCGTTCGCATCGATGCGGTACCGCATCGGCGACAGCATGTACGAGATGCCGGCGCGCGCGGGCGCGAAAAATCGGCCGTGCGCGTACCCGTCGGAGATGATGCGGTCGATCTCGGCGCTGCTCTTGCCCTCGAGCCGCAGCTGCGCGTCGGCGATGTCGACCGCGACGAGCGCGCGCGTGCCTTCCGCGTCCCAGCACACGGGAAACACGTCGCCCCCACGACGGCTGACGAGGCACGTGAACGCGTTCGTTCCGTGCTTGGCGATCACATACCCGGTCCGTTCGAGCGCGAGGACGGTCGCGCCGTCTCGCACGTGCGCCGGCGCCGCGCTGAGCGCGAACGCGATTTCGAGCTCGCGTGGAAACATCGGATATTGCGGAGAGTTCGCGAACAGCATGACGGCGGCGATGATGACGGTCATGACGCTTCCTTTGGCGTGAGCGACGCCATATACGTGTAGACGATCGGCGTGAGATACAACGTGATCAACTGCGAGACGACGAGTCCGCCGACGACGGCGAGGCCGAGCGGACGGCGCGCTTCCCCGCCGGCACCCCATCCGAGCGCGATCGGAATCGCCCCGAACAGCGCCGCCATCGTCGTCATCATGATCGGCCGGAACCGGACGACGCACCCTTCGTAGATCGCCGCAGACGGCGTCAGGCCGCGCGTCCGCTGCGCGTCGAGCGCGACGTCGATCTGCATGATCGCGTTCTTCTTGACGATGCCCACCAGCATGATGAGACCGACAAAGGAATAGACGTTGAGTTCGTTGCCAAACAGCCAGAGCGTCAGGAGCGCGCCGAGGCCGGCGGACGGCAGCCCCGACAAGATCGTCACCGGGTGGATGAAGCTTTCGTACAGCATCCCGAGCACGATGTAGACGACGCCGATCGCGACGAAGAGCAGCAATCCCAGATTGCGCACCGACTCTTCGAACGCTTTCGCGGTCCCTTCAAACTTCACGGACATCGACGGCGGCAGCATCGACACCGCTTGCGCGCGGATTTGATCGACGGCGTCGCCGAGCGACACCCCGGGACGCAGGCCGAACGAAATGGCCACCGCGGGGAGTTGGCCGGAGTGATTCACCGTCTGCGGGCTGAGATCTTCCGCTGTCCGCATCACCGCCTCGAGCGGCACCATCGCGCCGCGCGGCGACTTGAATGCGAGCGCCTTGAGGGCGTCGACGTTCATCTGATAGCGCGGATCGAGTTCGATCAGCACGCGGTATTGCGCGAGATCGCCGTAAATCGTCGACGACCATCGCGGGCCGAATCCGCTGTAGAGCGCGTTCGACAATTGGCTCGGATCGAGCGCGAGCGCAGCGGTCTTGTCGCGATCGATGATGAGGCGCACGCGCGGACTCTTGATCTCGAGGTCGCTCGACACGTCCTGCACCGTCGGCAGCGCGGCCATCGCCTGCTGAAATCGATCGGCCCACGCAAAGAGCGACGCGGTGTCGCCGCTCTGCAGCGTCACGCTGTAGCTGTTGTCGCCCTGCCGCCCGCCGATCTGGAACGCCGGCGGCAGCGTGACGAACGCGCGGAAGCCGGGAAATCTCGCGAGCAGCGGCCGCGTCTGCTGGACGATCTCCTGTGCCGTATTCACACGGTCGGCGCGCGGCTTCATGCGCAAGACAATCCGCGCCGTGTTCATGGCGGCGGCGCCGCCGGGACCGGCGCCAAGAAACGCCACCGCCCGCTGGAGATTTGGATTCGTGCGGACGATGTTGCCGACGGTCTGGACGTTCGCGGCCATCTCGTCGAATGCCGTGCCCTGTGCCGCGCGCAGGAGCACGTTGACCGAATCGTCGTCTTGTTCCGGGATGAAACCTTTCGGCACGGTGCGGAACATCTGCACGGTCGCGGCAAGAACGGCGACAAACAGCAGCAGCACGGCAAACCGGTGACGGAGGGCTCCGCGCAGCGTGGCGGCATACCCGTCACGGATCGCATCGAACAATCCCCGTCGTGTCGACGCCGCCGCGTTCTGCGGACGATGACGGAGCAAGCGGCTGCACAGCATCGGCGTCAGCGTGATCGAGACGACGCCCGACAGCAGCACGGCGGTCGTGATCGTTACGGCGAATTCGCGGAACAGACGGCCGAGGATTCCGCCGAGGAACAGCACCGGAATGAACACGGCCGCCAGCGAGACCGTCATGCTGAGGATCGTGAAGCCCACTTCGCGCGAGCCCTCGAGCGTCGCGGTCATGGCATCGGCGCCCGCTTCGACGTGGCGCACGATGTTCTCCAGCATCACGATCGCATCGTCGACGACGAAGCCAAACGACAGGATCACCGCCATCAGCGACAGGTTGTTGAGGCTGAAATTCAGCAGCCGCATCACGACGAAGGTGCCCAGGATCGACACCGGCAGCGCGAGCGTCGGGATCAACGTCGCCGACGCGCTCTGCAGGAAGAGATAGATCACGAAGACGACGAGAAACAGCGTGACGACCATCGTGATCTTGATGTCGCGGAACGCTGCGCGGATCGAGACCGCGCGATCCGTGCCCTCGATCAAGTGCACCGACGGCGGCAGCTGGCTTCGGAACCGCGGCAGCAGCCGCTTGATCGAATCGATCACGGCGAGCGTGTTGCTGCCCGGCTGCTTCATCACCGAGATCAGCACGCTGCGATGGACAACGTCGGGGTCGAAGAGCCACGAGGCGCTGTGCGTGTCCTCGACGCTGTCGATGACGGTGGCGACCTGGTGGAGACGGACCGGCGAGCCGGCGTGAAAGCCGACGATCGCCGGACGGAACGCGTCGGCGCTCATCAACTGACCGTTGGCGCGAATCGTCAGCGTTCGCTGCGATCCGAACAGCTGACCGGTCGGCAGGTTCACGTTCCATTCCTGCAGCAGACGATCGATCTCGTTGATGCCGATCGCCTGCGCGCGCAGCCGGTCCGGATCCACCTGGACGCGGACGGCGTACTTCTGGCCGCCGAGGACGTTGACCTGGGCGACGCCGTCGATCGCCGACACCTGCGGCGCGATCAACGTCTCCGCGTACTCGTCCACTTCGGACAGCGGGCGCGATTCGGAACTGAGCGCGATGACGAAGATCGCCTGATCCGCGGGGTTGACCTTGCGAAACGTCGGCGCCGACGGCATGCCCGGCGGCAGCAGCGGCATCGCCTCGGCGATCGCGGTCTGCACGTCGACCGCCGCGCCGTCGATGTTGCGATCCAGCGCGAACTGCAGCGTCACGCTCGATGTCCCAAGCGCGCTCGACGAGGTCATCGAGTCGAGGCCGGCAATCGCGGAAAACTGACGCTCGAGCGGGCTGGCGATGGTGGCGGCGAGCGTCTCCGGATCGCCGCCGGGGAGACCGCCGCCGACGTTCAGCGTCGGAAAGTCGACGCTCGGCAGATCGCTGACCGGCAGCGCGCTGTACGCGACGAGGCCGAAGAAGACGATCGCCAGCGTCAGCAGGCTGGTCGCCACCGGCCGGCGCACGAACAGGGCCGAGACGTTCAAGGTACTAAAACAGTAGTCACTATTAAATTAGATGTCAATCGGATATACTGGGCGTCGTGCCGAAGCAATACGGGCAGGGATGCCCGGTCGCCAAGTCGCTCGAGTTCCTCGGCGAACGCTGGACGCTGCTGATCGTTCGGGATCTGTTCTCGGGGCCGAAGAAGTTTCAGGATTTCGCCGCGTCGCTCCGCGGCGTCGCGCCTGGCGTGCTGTCGCAGCGGTTGAAGACGCTCGAGGACGCCGGCGTCGTCGAACGGCGGATGTATTCGGAGCACCCGCCGCGCGCCGAATACACGTTGACGCCGCGTGGCCGCCAGCTACGGCCTGTCATCCGCGCGATGGCGGTGTGGGGCGCGCGCCATCTCGACGCGGAGCTCGTGCTCGTCCACAACGATTGCAATCGGCCGATCGAGATGGCGTATTACTGTTCGACGTGCGACGAGCACATCACCGAAGACGCCGCGCACTATCGACGCAAATCACGGCGGGCGATTACCCGCGCTTCGTGAGCTGCTCCATCATGTCTTCGTGTTCGAAGATCTCGCGCAGTTCGATCTCGGTGCCGCCGTCGAACGGCGCCTTCTTGAGCCACTCGATCGCCTCTTCTTTCGAGCCCACCTTCCAGATCCAGTAGCCGGCGATCAGCTCTTTCGTTTCGGCGAACGGTCCGTCGATCACTGTCCTCGTGTTCCCGGAGAACCGAACGCGCGCGCCCCTCGAGCTCGGGTGCAGCCCGTCGGCGCCGAGCATCACGCCCGCTTTGACCAGTTCCTCGTTGTATTTGCCCATCCTCTCGATGAGCTCGCGCGGCGGCAGCGCGCCCGCCTCGCTGTCTTTATTTGCCTTCACTATGACCATGAATCGCATGCGTCTCTCCCTCCACAGCCTAGTCGAACCGGACCACGCGGATTCGACACGGTGCTAGAATCCACCTCATGAAAAACCAACAT